>JBJEDE010000017.1:0-14144 GCA_051871795.1 Muribaculaceae bacterium
AAATACTAATATTTTAATAACAGTGGTTAGATTTTTATCGCACCACTACTAATTGCGGCTAATTCCTTCAATTGTATGCCTTTGTCGGCACATATCTCCTTGACTCTGTTGGCTAATATCTTACTCATGACTTCTAATTTTGGTGCAAAGATACAAAATTAACTTTAGATATCATTTGTAGCTGCTTCGCTTAACCTTTTCTAGCTAAGATTATTTTGATTCAAATGATATATGCTGTAATTTTGTGGTACCGTAATTGATAATATAAATCAGATAAAATTAATTTAATATGGAAAAGACGAAAGCAATCATATATGCGCGAGTATCAACAGCAGGGCAGGATTATGACCGTCAACTCGCGGAATTGAAACAGTATGCCGACCGCATGGGATATGATGTAGTAAAAACTTTCTCCGAAAAGATAAGTGGCACAAAGAAGTTAGAGGAACGTCAAGCAATGACAGAGTTACTGAACTATGTTGAAATTAATAAGGTCGATAAGGTTCTTATATACGAGTGCAGCCGACTGAGTCGCCGTGCCGTTGACTTTCTTTCTATCATCGAAACATTCAACGAGAAGAAAATCAGCCTCTATATTCATCAGAACGGCCTTGAAACACTCCTCCCGAATGGTGAAATCAATCCGATAGCAACTCTTGTTCTTGGCATACTTGCTCAGTTCAATAGTATGGAAAGAGGCCTTATCCGTAGTCGTATGGAAAGCGGTTATAATAACTATCGCAACCACGGAGGTGTTGTTGGTCGTAAGACTGGCTATCGCAAGACTTCCGAGCAGATGAAAGAGGAATATGCTGAGGAAATCCGTCTGTTAAAGAAGGGCTACTCTCTCCGAAATATCTCCAAAATAACAAAGACAAGCGTAAATACTATTCGTAGAATACAGAAATTTATTTAAATGGTAACAATAGATAGGAACAGTAATATATTGGAAAAGAGAGAAATGATTAAACGCATCATTAGCTCCAACCCTCAAAGATACAATGTAATGATAGATATGAGAAATGGTCGAGTAGCATTAGTCGGACGAACTAAATCTCAATATTACATAAATATTGGCAAGCTTAATCTTACATCATTGGAATGTACAGAAAAAAATATAAAACGCCAAGCAAGCAATTTAAATGACTTCATCCGCTCATATAATAGTCAATCTTTAATGTGTAAGAGTCGCGTCAAATCTGAGTATGGTGAAAGGGGATTGTTAGAAGTCGCCTATGTTAAGACAGTCTGTAATCCCCACTATAAATGTGCTGCCGAAATGATATTATATGATAAAAATATCATTGAATACAATTTAAAGGATAGATCTTAGAATAAACACTGATGGAATATAAGTTATCAGACTATCAATAAACTCACCGCAAAAAAATTGATGCATTAACAAAAATTGGCTGATTCCAATTTTGCGCCTTGAAATCGTAGGAGTATGTTTGGAATGAATATTATTAACTCTTAAATATCAAGTAAATATGTAGAAAGTAAATATCAGAAGTTAGGGTTCTAAGCATATCCCGCCGCCCAGAAGACCTATGCGCCCGACATAACGCATAGGAGGCTTAAAAGCGAATAACCACCGTTGAGTGGACGATATAGACAATCTTAATGCTTACTATTGAGCAGTGTTCCAAAATTCTAAATCAGAATAGTAATGTAAGATATTCAAAAGATGAGATCAAAGTCATACGAGACTTTTTATACGCTATGGCGCAACTACAATTTGAAACGAAAATGAATTAAAATGAAGAAATCAAACTTAAATGCAAATGAAACAAACGTAATTATCTATTGTCGCGTCAGTACTGACGAACAGCGACAAGGGACGAGTGTCGATGTCCAGGAAGAACGACTGAAAGCCCATTGTACTTACAAGGGATATAACATTATCAACATTCCCGAATTTCACGACTGTAAGGAAGACGAAAGTGCCAAGACCTTTGAGAAGCGGCCAGTAATGCAAGCTATTTTGAAGTACATCCGTAAGAATCGGGGTAAAGTTCAAAAGCTTCTATTTTTGAGATGGAATCGATTTTCTCGTGACTTATTCTCGGCTACCGATGCTGTTAGAGAATTATTGGATATGGGTGTTGAACCGAATGCTATAGAAGAGGAATTAAACTTTGAATCCTCTTCATGGCCTGTTCTTTTGGGGGCTTACATAGGTATCGCTCAAAGTGATAATATTGCGAGATCTAAGGCTACCAAAGATGGAATAAGAGGCACATTGAAAAGCGGCAAGTGTTCCAATAAAGCACCGAGAGGCTATAAGAACGTAAGAGAGTCGAAACACCGTTGCTATGTTGTAATAAATGAAGAGGCAGCTAAACCAATACGCACAGCATTTAACGAACTATCCAAAGGAGTCATAAGTGCCAACTATGCTCGTAAAAGATACTGCCCACATATACCTGAGAGTACCTTCTTAGATATGTTGCGAAATCCCTTTTATATGGGTAAAATCCGTGTGCCAGCGTATAAAGATGAACCCGAAGAGTTGGTGCAAGGTCAGCATGAAGCATTAATTTCTGAAGAGGTATTCTATAAGGTGCAAGATGTCCTTGACGGAAAGAAAAGGTCAAAACCAAAGTTGGAAAAGGCAATCAATCCCGACCTCTTCCTTAGGCGCTTTATTGTATGTCCGAAATGCGGTCATGCGTTCACTGGGTCGAGGTCAAAAGGCAATGGAGGCTATTATACATATTATAATTGCTGCGAAGATGCAAAACATTTGCGAGTAAGAGCTGAGGTCGCAAATGAGGCATTTGCCCGATATGTCGGTTGTCTGAAGCCTAATGAAGCGATTTTACGACTTTACGAGGCTGTATTGTTAGATGTTCAAGGTGGAGCAAAGCGAGAAATCAGAAGCGAGATAGAATCACTTCAAAAGCAATTAAAAGATAAGCACAAGCAGATTGAGGATGCAGAAGACTTGATGATTACGGATAAGACACACTCCGACCGCTATACCCGTATCTTGGAGCGGTACGAAAAAGAGGCTCAGGAACTTGAAACTCGCATAGAATTGCTGGAGACAGGAAACCGTGGTAATATAGAACCTAAATTGGATTATGCTATATCCCTGATAAACAATATGGATAAGTATATCCGAGACGCACCTATCGAGGTCAAGTTGAAACTCATTGGTTCTATCTTCGATGGAAAAATCGAATTTGACGGCAAATCATATAGAACCAATTCTTACAACAAAGTACTTGACCTTATCTATGAGCAAACCAATGAATTACGAGGCGTGAAGACACAAGAAAAGGGAGCAGATTGCTCTACTCCCCGTTTCAGTACCCGGACTCGGGCTCGAACCGAGATGGATTGCTCCAATGGTGTTTGAGACCATCGCGTCTGCCTATTCCGCCATCCGGGCGTCCGCCTGAGTGTATTTGGCGTTTTTTGTGTTTTTATCCCTCGCGGCCAACGGCACGTGCCGTCATTCCGAAAGCGGATATGTGACTTATTGTAGTTAAGTCGGGGTGAGAAGACTCGAACTTCCGACCTCCACGTCCCGAACGTGGCGCGCTAACCAACTGTGCTACACCCCGAGGTCGAAATTTTATTTCCGTGTGCAAAGGTACTTCTTTTTTTTGAATTACGAAACGTTTGGCGCCAATTTTCGCCTTTTTGTCGCGTTTTTATTTTACGCAATGGGTTTTTCCGCTCTTTTTTTGTAACTTTGTGCCAAAGTATATCCTATGTCAAGAGAAAAAGAAAAATCGCTCACCCTTTTGGGCAACCGTGGTGTGAAGTACCCGCAGGATTATGATCCCTCGCTGCTTGAAACGTTCGAGAACAAGCATCCTGAGCGTGAATACGTGGTGCGTTTCATTTGTCCGGAGTTCACGACTTTGTGTCCTATTACATCTCAGCCCGATTTCGGTAAAATTTTTATCAATTATATCCCTCGCCGGCGCATGGTGGAGAGTAAAAGCCTGAAACTCTATCTGTTCAGTTTCAGAAACCACGGCGACTTCCACGAAGACGTGGTGAATGTAATTCTCAACGATTTGGTACGGCTGATGGACCCTTGCTATATCGAAGTGCGCGGTGAGTTCATGCCCCGTGGCGGTATTTCGATTTACCCCTTCGCATGCCACGGCGACGAGGCGCATCAGGATTTGGTCAGGGCGCGTATGCTTGAAAATTTTAAATAACTTTCATCACATAAGTATAATGAAAAAGGATGCTCTAATGGTCCTCTCCGGAGGCATGGACTCTGTGACGATGCTTTATGAATACGCGTCGACTATCGAACTCGCCGTGAATTTCACTTACGGATCGAATCATAATGACCGCGAACTCGAGATGGCGCGCTTTCACTGCCATAAGCTGGGTATCGAACTTGTCGAAATTTCATTGCCCTTTATCGGCGAACTTTTCAACTCCTCTTTGCTTGAAGGCGGCGACACCGTGCCCGACGCCGATTACGATTTCGATAACATGAAATCGACTGTCGTGCCTTTCCGCAACGGCATAATGCTTGCTGCCGCAGCCGGACTTGCCGAGAGCCGCGGACTGTCGGCCGTGATGATCGCCAACCACAGCGGCGACCACGCCATTTACCCTGATTGCCGCGACGGATTCATCAAAGCTATGGCGAAGGCCATTGCCGAGGGAACTTACGAACACATCGAGCTGCGGGCGCCTTACACCTTACTCTCCAAGTCTCAGATAGTTGAGCACGGCAAGCTCTACGACGTGGACTACAGCATGACCTACTCTTGCTATAAGGGCGGAGAGCATCATTGCGGCACGTGCGGCACGTGCAGGGAGCGCAAGCAGGCGTTTGCCGACGCCGGTGTCCCTGACCCCACGGTTTATGACGCCTGAAGCATAAGGGTAAATTACTTATTAATACAATCTTGCGTCGGAGACACCTTTTGATGTCTCCGACGGCATTGTGTCCCGGCTGCAGTCGCGGAGCTCAGAATTGAGAGATGAATCCCAGCGCCTCATCGTAGGCGCTAATTATCTTTGTGAGTCTCGACAGTGCCCCGTCGGTGAGCGGACTTTGCAGTTTATACTCTACATTGTCGACAAAGACACGTACTCTCACGACCGGCGAGCCGTCACTGTTTAGTGTTGGGTCGTGTGCTGTGCTTCCGGAAAGAGGAGTCTCTCCGCTGCGCGGAGTCAGCGCATCCAGCATACTGTTGCCGAACTCTTCAATCCAGTCGCCCGGACCGGGCAGGTCGCCGTCGTCGGTGGTGTCGTCGGTTGCAAAATGATAATAGGCGCGTTCGGCGCAAAACATAACATCGGCGCGGGCTCGGTCGGGGAGGAGAATCATTATGGTTATCTGTTTCATATTCGGGATGTCATTTGGTGCGTAACATAATTATGGCAATGGCGCAGACGGCCACGGCAAAGGGGTAGTAGAGATAAGAAATGATGTCGAGCGGAGAGAGCGAAGCCAAAGTGGCAGCCATTAGCAATTGTGCGCCGTAGGGCAGCATGCCTTGCACCACGCAAGAGAATGTGTCGATAATCGACGCGCTGCGTCGCGGAGGCACTCCGTAGCGTCGGGCAATATCGGCGGCCAAAGGTCCTACTGTGATGATGGCGATGGTGTTGTTGGCCGTGCACACGTTGGCAATGCTTACAAGAGCCGCAATCGACATCTCTGCGCCACGCTTGTTTCTGATGCCGCGGCTGAGAATGTGAAGTATGAAATCCACGCCGCCGTTGTAGCGTATCATTTCGAGCATTCCGCCGGCGAGCAGTGTGATGATGATGAGTTCGCCCATTCCTGTCATGCCTTTGCCCATAGCGCTCACCCATTGCAGTGGCGGCAGGTCGCCTGTGAGAGCGCCTGTCACACCTGTTGTAAGAATGCCGGTGATGAGCACTGTCTGCACGTTTACTCCGGCAATAGCGGTGGCGAGCACGACAATGTAAGGGATGATTTTGACCCATCCGGCCGAAGGCAAGTCTTCGATTGCCACAGGCTTGAGGCTGAGGCCGCAGACGATGTATACGACGAACACAATCACAGCGGCCGGAAGCACGATACGCAGGTTGGCGCGAAACTTGTCGGCCATATTGCATCCCTGAGTGCGGGTGGCGGCGATGGTGGTGTCGGAGATGAACGACAGATTGTCGCCGAAAAAAGCTCCTCCGGTTACGATGGCAGCCATGAAAGCCGGCGAGCTTCCGGTGAGTTCGGCAATTCCGCTTACCATTGGCACAAGAGCTACAATTGTTCCCACTGATGTGCCGATGGCCAGTGATATGAAACAGGCTCCTGCGAATAGTCCTGCCGGCAGCAGATTGTCGGGCAGGTATCGAACGACCAGTGTGACCGTAGCATCAATGCTTCCCAATTCGGTGGCCGAGGCGGCAAACGAGCCTGCAAGCACGAATATCCATACCATGAGGATGATGTTGGAGTTGCCGGCGCCGGAGGAGAAAATATCGATGCGCTTTTTGAGCGGAATGCCGCGCGTGATGATGATGGCGTAGATGCTCGCTGCCACGAAAGCAACTGTCAGAGGCATTGCGTAGAAGTCGTGCGCCGCAACAGACACTATCAGATACAGGCACAGAAACACAGCGACAGGGCTGAGAGCCAAGAGACCTTTGGTAACTCCTTCTTTCATCTTTTATGCTTTGACGGAGCAGGTTCGCTACTGATGCAGCGGATGCGTAGCCTTGACCGAAGGGCGTGTGTGGAAGGTGAATACGGCGAAAAGTCCGGTAGCCGGGCTGTTGTAGTGGATGTGATAGTATTCCGACGGAGCGAGATTGTCGATGGTGAACATTGCCGTGGCCGCCGGGTCGTTGTAGGCGCTCCCCGGCGACAGACGTTCCTCTATGCGGATGTCGTAGCCCTTTACGGTCATGGCTATGCTTACCGTTCCGCTCACGGTGACATCGCGCAACCCCCGTCGCACAGCTATCACCCTTCCGCTGTCGGTGCAAGTGAAAGTTACCGACGGACCGTCGCCGGTGTCGGCTGCCGTACGGGGAAGCAGTTCGCCCGGAAGCAGCGTCTCTTTTACGGCTCCGCGGTTTTGCGGACGAGCGGCAAGTGCCACTATTGCCGCGGCTATCACTGCCAAAATTACATAAAACTCTGTGGTGTGGAAAAATGACATATTGAGCGATTCTACCGGGTGGGATGCCTCAGACGGGTCGGTTGCGGCGCCTTGCCCGACTGTGAGGCCGGATTGATTATGTGATACTTAATGAATAGGGATGCACACCGGTGCATCCCTATCGGAGTAGATTGTTTTATCTTTTTGCGTGTCGGCAATGAAGTGCCGCAAAGGCTGCCGAAACGCGGGTTATATCATTTGTCGGCGATGAATTCCAGACTGCGGTTCTCAATCTCGTTGTCGCCGAGCAGAAGCATGAAGAAGTTGTTGATACCGAACATCTGCATGAACTGAGCACCGTCTTGTTTGGCGTCGAACGGACGTCCCTGCACGTTTTCACCGTTAACCACGAGATAAACGACCGAATTGTTGCCCTGCACGGGACCGTAAAGCTGTCCCACTTTGGCAGCGGCAGCCGCACCCTGCACTTTCGACTCGCCGAAACCGAGATTGCCGAAGCGGGGCGATGCGAAAGCGGCGGTAGAGTCGTTCTGTACGGTTGTGTTCATGAGTTGTGCGTAGCCGTTGAGGTCTTTGGCTTTACCGTTGTATTTTTCGATGAGTTTGGCTGCTTTTTTGTCGGCGATTACCTGTTGTTTGAGGGTCTCGTTGAGGTTGGGGTCGGTATAGGGACGATAGTCCTCGTAGATGTCTTTGAGGGCAACCACCAGATAGTAGTCGCGGCCTTCAAACACTTTCGATACTTGATTCTTCTTTGCGTTCATGGCCCATTTTACGGCTGTGCGCGATTCGGGAAGATTGCCGATGTGAGCCGACGACGGGGTGATTTCGGCGTGCTGGAGGCGATAGAGCGAGTCGGCGTTGGCGGTAAATGCTTCGCCCTTGGAGTTGGATGCGAGGAATGAGTTGAGTTTAGTCTTCAGATCGGTGACAGTGCTGTTGGAGGGGTCAACGACGTATTTGATTACGGCTACTTCGGCAGTGTTGACAGGCTCCTGACGCGACGAGATGTTGAAAATCACGGCTCCCTGCGAGCGCAGTGTGTCGGCGTAGACAAACGGTGCGCCCACCGGCTTGGTGGTGAAGAGTTTTTTCATGTCGTCGGAAATCTGCGTATTGCCCACGAGGTTGAATTTAGTGGGTTTCACAGCGTATTCGGGGTTCTGTGCAATGATGGTGTCCATTGTTGCGCCGGCAGCGATAAGAGACATCACTGAGTCGGCTGCAGCGCGTGTGGGGAAGGCAACGGATGAGATTTCGACTTCGTCGACCTCGGGCGCTACGTTGAGCACTTTGGCGAGAGTGTAGGTGTTGTTGATGCGGGGAAGGCTGAATACTTTGCCTGTTGTCAGAGCAGAGTCTGCGATGTTGCGTGTTGCGGCATTTTCTTTGAGCTTGCTCACGGGGGCGGCGACGATATCGCGGGTGAATTTGGCGTTAGACGACAGAGCTTCAAGACCATCGCTTGCGAGCAGGCCTTCATATACTTTGCTGACTTCATCTTCTGCGGCGGCGTAATCGGCCTGAGAGGGAGCGATGTCTACCACTACATAGTCAACAAGGCGAGTGGGCTCCATGAGCTTGTAAGCGCCTTTCTGCTCATTGTATTTTGCCTTGATGTCGGCGTCGGTTGCTTCCACCTCATTGTCGGGTACCGACGAAAGGGGAGCTGAAACATACGACACGTTGCGTACTGCGATGTTGTCGTTGTACATGCCTTTGGCATCGAGATTGTTGGCGGTGAAGAGTCCGCTTACAAGACGGCCTACGGCCTGCTGGCTGATTGTCTTCTCGATATTGCTCTCCTGCTGTGCCCATGCGGCTGCGAAAGTGGGTGCGTTGAACACCTGCTGAGCCAGCATGTCGAGCTGCTCGGCGGTGAAGTTGTAGCGGGTGGGATTTTTCATTGCGTCGAGCACGGTGGCGCCGTTGGCTGTCGGAAGACCCATGTATTGTGCGGCTGTGTAGATAAACTGCTGAGCTGCGGGATGTGGATTCTCACCTGTCATGGCACGTGAAATTTCGGCATTGGTGACATTGATGCCGAGCTCGTCGATCTGTTTCTGCACAAGTGCTTCGAACATGAGTTGCTGTATAGCCTGCTGTGCCAGCTCGTCGCTGTCGCTGTGGCGGCCCTGAGCCTGCTGTGCCTGAGAGGCCTCGTTTACAGCCTTCTGATATTCGTTATAGTCGATTTTGATGTCGCCTGCTTTGGCGATTGTGGTAGGATTGCCGAAGAACGAACGGCCTGAGGTAAAGAAATCACCAAGGATGAATGCCAGAAGCGCACCGATGATGACCACAAACAAGAACACCTGTTTGCTGCGGATTTTTTCAAGTGTTGCCATTTAAAGTTTATAGAGTTTTAGTTTATATTGCAAGATGGTAACGTTGACTGCCCGCCCGGGCTGTCACAAAATCACGCAAAGATACGCATTTTTCTTGTGATGACAAAATTTTCACCGCCAATGCACAAAAAAATCGCTCTTTGATGCAAAATATGCAATTGCCCTTGTGATTTGCATCTCAAAGAAATAATGTTTACGGCGGCTGTGAGGTTGGCAGATTCGGTTTCTGCTTTGACTCCGCGCGCCTCAGAGGTTGAGGTAGAAGTCGCGGGTGAGCCCGGCGTATTCTGCCGTGTATTCCCCGCAGGCTTTTCGGACTGAGAGTTGTGTGATTTCGGGACGCAGTGATGTTTTGCTGTGGTGTTGTGTCTCAGCGTCGGTTTTGGGTATGAATTGCCACAGCAACCGCGACGGCCGTCGTCCTTCGACCGTAGACACCCGGCAAAGACGCCACAATTGCAGGTGGTGCAACTCGGCGTGGAAGAGCAACTCGTCCTCGTCGTCGGCCGGCGTAATCATGGCCAGCGAACCCTCGGCAGGGAGCAGCCCGGCGGCAATTTCTATGACGGCGCGAGGTCCGAAGTCGCCGGCATGGCGTGCTTGCCTTCGTTCTTGAGCCGGAGACAGAGCGCCGTTTTTGAAATATGGTGGATTGCTGACGATGAGCACAGGCGCTTGCACGGGCGTGAAGTCGGCTGCGGCAGCGTTGAGCGCTCTCAGACGTGAGGCGAACGGCGAGCGGGCGAAGTTCTGCATGCAATCGAGCGTGGCTTCGGGGTCGATTTCTATTGCCGAAACCTGCACATGAGAGAAACGTTGGGCTATCATCAGCGATATTATGCCGCTGCCCGCACCGAGGTCGGCGACATTAACGTTATTGTCGCCGGTTGCGGCTCCGGATGTCGGCAATGCGCACCATGCTCCCAAAAGCACCCCGTCGGTGCCCACTTTCATGGCGCACCGGCTGTCATCGATATGAAATTGTTTGAAATCGAAACTCACGGTCTTAAAGCTAAGTAACTCGCATAAATCAGCTGATACATAATTACGAAGTATTTTCGAGAGATTTTCGCGCCGGAGCGATGGAGCGTAGCGAGCTATCTGACTTAGCGACAGCGAGAAAAGCGCTGAAAAGACGAATAAGGATGTATCAGCCCGTAGGGTTACCTGAATTAAGATAATTATTAACTGATTTATAAGAGTTACTTAAAATAACTAAGGCAGCCGCAACAGCTGCCTTAGCTACTTTGGTTATTTTGGTTTATCAGTAAGCGAACATGGGATAGTCGGCCATAGTGGCGTTCACCTTTTCGCGCACGGTCTTGATCGTGGATTCCGATTCGGGGTTGGAAAGCACGGTATCGATGAGCTCTACAATCTCGCCCATCAACGGCTCTTTGGCGCCGCGTGTCGTGATGGCCGGAGTGCCAAGACGGATGCCTGATGTCTGGAACGGTGAGCGGCTGTCGAAAGGCACCATGTTTTTGTTGGCCGTGATGTCGGCTTCGACGAGCACGCGTTCAGCCACTTTGCCCGTGAGATCGGGGAATTTGGGGCGAAGGTCAATGAGGATGCAGTGGTTGTCGGTGCCTCCCGAGATCACTTTATATCCTTTGTCGATGAGTGCTGATGCCATGGCCCGGGCGTTGAGGCGCACCTGATTGGCATAGTCCTTCCATGAGGGCTGGAGCACTTCGCCGAAGGCTACGGCTTTGGCGGCAATCACGTGCTCGAGCGGGCCGCCCTGTACGCCGGGGAATACGGCCGAGTCGAGAAGTTGCGACATCATTTTCACCTGCCCTTTGGGAGTGGTTTTGCCCCAGGGGTTTTCGAAATCTTTGCCCATGAGGATGATGCCTCCTCGCGGTCCGCGCAGTGTCTTGTGGGTAGTGGATGTTACGATGTGGGCGTGGCGCACGGGGTTGTCGAGGAGTCCGGCGGCGATGAGTCCGGCCGGGTGTGCCATGTCGACCATGAAGATTGCGCCGATTTCGTCGGCGAGGCGGCGGATGCGGGCATAGTCCCATTCGCGCGAGTAGGCGCTGGCGCCGGCGATAATCAGACGCGGACGCTCCTCGCGGGCCACGAGCTCCATCTGGTCATAGTCAACAAGGCCGTCCTCTTCTTTGACATTGTACTCCAATGCATGAAACATCAGACCCGAGAAGTTGACAGGGCTGCCGTGCGAGAGGTGGCCGCCGTGTGAGAGATTCAGACCCATGAATTTGTCACCGGGCGACAGCACGGCCATGAATACTGCCATGTTGGCCTGTGCGCCCGAGTGGGGCTGCACGTTGGCATATTCGGCGCCGAAGATTTCTTTGATGCGTGCGATGGCGAGGTTTTCGGCAAGGTCCACTACCTCGCAGCCGCCGTAGTAGCGGTGACCGGGATAGCCCTCGGCGTATTTGTTGGTCAGGCACGAGCCCATGGCCTGCATTACCTGATCCGAAACGAAGTTTTCGGAAGCGATGAGTTCGATGCCTTTTTTCTGACGTTGGTGCTCGCGCTCGATGATGTCAAAGATTGCGGTGTCTTTTGTCATAATTTTTATAATTTAGGTTGATGTTTGGATTGTCTTTTTAAGTTTTTGCGGTTGCAGGGGGCTATTTTTTGTTTTTTTGTACCGAGAAGCCGAATTTGCCGATTTTTTCTCCCAGACGGTAATATCCGCCGTGAGCATAGGCCATAAGTCCGGATGCGGCAAGGTCGAAAGCGCCGGTTTCGGGGTCTATATACCGCTCGTCGGCGATTACGTTGAGCACTTCGGCGACAAACATATCATGGCTGCCCAGATGCATAACTTCGCGCACGCGGCACTCTATGCATACGGGCGACTCGTCGATGTAGGGGCAACGCACTTTTATGCCGGGGCATTGTGTGAGGCCTGTCTCTTTCCATTTGTCGTAGTCGCGTCCGGAGCGCACGCCGCACCAGTCGGTGGCACGTGCCATATCCTCGGTGGTGAGGCAGACGGTGAATTCCATTTCGCGACACAGTATCTCGTAAGAGTACCTTTCTCGCCGCACCGAGATGTAAAGCATTGCAGGATCGGTACAGACGGTGCCCGTCCATGCCACGGTGATGAGGTTGCAGCCTGTTTCGGGCGAGCCGCAGCTCACCAGCACCGCAGGCAGCGGATAGAGCATGGTACCGGGTTTCCAGCAGGTTTTCATATCGTCTTGGCCTCGGAGCCTTTGATGGTGTGATTGCAATAGTGACAGCGCAACGTCACGGGGTCGCGGCTGATGGTTACAAATCGGGTCGCCATGGGCTCATGGTTGGTGATGCACTTGGGATTGTTGCATTTTATAAGTCCGGTGAGCTCGTCGGGGATGCTTACGGGGCGCTTTTCCACCACGGCGTAGTCGCGGATGATGTTCACCACGGCTGTAGGCGCCACAAGCGCGATGCGGTTGAGCGTGGCTTCGTCAAATACTTTTCCGGCAACTTTTATTATGCCTTTGCGGCCGAGCTTGCCGCTGGGCAGATTGTTGCCTATGGTCACGGCGTTGGGTATGTCCTCGATGCCGAGTATTTTCACGGCGGTAAAAAGAGCCGAAGCCGGTATGTGGTCAATGACCGTTCCGCTTTCAAGGGCGGCCACGGCGAGTTGTTTCTTTTCAGTCATGGTTACAGCAATTAACGTGCGACATCAGTTTCAAGGGAATCGACGCCGAGGGCGCGGCAGATGATGGCCTGACGGGCGTAAACTCCGTTTTTGGCCTGCTCGAAATAGTAGGCGTGGCTTGTGGCGTCGACGTTGTAGTCAATCTCGCCCACACGAGGCAGCGGGTGCAGCACGCGCATGGTGGATTTCGCGCCTTCGAGCATGGAGGCATCAAGTTTATAGAGGTCTTTCACGCGGTTGTATTCCATAATGTCGGTGAATCGCTCTCTCTGCACACGGGTCATATATATTATGTCGCTCGCGGCGATAATCTCGGGCGAGAAATCTTTTGTGACAGTGTAGGGCAGATTGTGTTCGCGGCAGAAGTCGAGATACTCCGGGGGCATCTGTAGCTCGTCGCAGGCCACGAATACGAAGCGCGGATTGAAATGGCTCATTGCCTGAATGAGCGAGTGCACCGTGCGGCCGTATTTCAGGTCGCCCACCATGGTGATTGTGATGTCGGTGAGCCGTCCCTGTGTCTTGTAGATGCTGTAGAGGTCGAGCAGCGTCTGCGACGGATGCTGATTGGCGCCGTCGCCGGCATTGACTATGGGCACAGGCGAAACTTCGGATGCATAGCGGGCGGCGCCTTCAAGGTAATGACGCATTACGATGAGGTCGGCGTAGTTGGCAACGATGCGGATGGTGTCGTGGAGCGATTCACCTTTCGACGAACTCGAAGTGGCAGCGTCGGAAAAACCTATGACACGGCCGCCAAGGCGGTTGACCGAAGTTTCAAAGCTGAGGCGAGTGCGTGTCGAAGGTTCAAAAAACAGAGTGGCCACAAGTTTGCCGTCAAGAATTTTGGAGTTGGGATGAGACTCAAAATATTCAGCCTTGCGGAGCAGGTCGAGAATCTCCTCGCGGCTGAGATCGGCAATAGAAACGAAACTGTTGCTGTTCATTGAAAAAGTTTTTGCAAAATTACAAAAAAATATTCGTTTGCCCACCTCTTTCGCGCAATAAAAAACAGCTATTTGTCATGAAAGATTCCAATAAGAAGTGCAACGGCCTTTTCCCTCACTCCTCCCCGGGGGA
>JBJEDE010000018.1:0-50552 GCA_051871795.1 Muribaculaceae bacterium
TATAAAATAACCGAATATTCGGAAGAACAAGACTTTTTTAAATGAAAGAGCCGTGGGCGTTTGAGGATGTTTTTTCTCTCGGCGGCGCTTTTTGTCGTGTTTTTTTCGTATCTTTGCCGGAAAACGTAGAATAATAGAGGGTTGCGGCGGCGTTTTTTGTTTATGCCCCCCTGTCAATTTACGGTGTGCGCACTGAATGATGTCATTTTGGGATAAAATAGCAAGCGCGTTCAGTCGTGGCACGGATGCCCCGCGCCACTCTCGCGATGTGTCTCGCGACGCCTCGCGCTACTGTTTTGTGGATGTTGAGGTAGGCCTCACCGACAGAAAAATACACGACATCGGCGCTCTCAGGTGGGACGATGCCGTGTTTCATTCTCCAGACAAGCATGCGCTGACGGCTTTTCTGAAGGATGTGGATTACGTATGCGGCCACAATATCATCAATCATGATGCCAAATATCTGTTTGACAAGGGCATGGAGAGCCGGCAACTGGTCGACACGTTGTATTTCTCGCCCCTGCTCTTCCCCGAACGGCCTTATCATCATCTGCTTAAAGACGACAAGCTGATGAGCGAGCAGATGAACAATCCCGTCAACGATTGTGAGAAAGCGCGTGATCTGCTGATGTCGGAGGCGGCGCGTTGGGGCGAGCTTCCGCCAAAAGTGAGGGATATATATGCTGCCCTTCTTTTAGGTCACGATGAGTTTGAGGGATTTCTTCATTTTGTCGGGGCAACGGATGACGGCAAGAGTGCATTGGCCGAACTTATCCGCACTGAGTATTCCGGCAAGATATGCGCCCATGCCGACATCGAGAGCCTGATACATCAGTATCCGCGCGAACTGGCTTATGCGCTTGCGCTGGCCTCAACCTCCGACCATCGTTCAATCACGCCCCCGTGGGTGCTGTATAATTTTCCGAATGTAGAGAATGTGATGCGACTCCTGTGCGACACCACGTGTGCCGAGGGCTGTGATTATTGCAACGAGAAATTTGACGTAAAAGCCGGTCTGAGAACATTTTTCGGATACGACAATTTCAGAGTCTACGGCGATGAGCCGTTGCAGGAGCAAGCCGTACGCGCAGCCGTAAATCATAAATCGCTTTTGGTCATCTTCCCTACGGGCGGAGGCAAATCACTGACATTTCAACTGCCTGCGCTGATGGAGGGGCGATCGGTGCATGGTCTTACCGTGGTCATTTCGCCCTTGCAGTCGCTGATGAAAGATCAGGTAGACAATCTGGCCGAAAAAGGCATCATCGATGCAGTCACCATCAACGGTCTTCTTGACCCCATAAGCCGCGCCGAAGCCATAAACCGGGTGATGAACGGTGATGCGTCTTTGCTGTATATCGCTCCGGAAATGCTCCGGTCCAAAACCATCGAGAAGATACTCCTGGCACGCCACATCGTCCGCGTCGTAATAGACGAGGCACATTGTTTCTCGGCATGGGGGCAGGATTTCCGCGTCGACTATCTGTATATCGGCGAGTTTTTCCGCCGCTATCAAGAGAAGAAAAAATGCGTTGCGCCGATACCCGTATCTTGTTTCACGGCCACGGCAAAACAGAAGGTGATTCAGGACATCTGCGATTACTTCAGGCGCACGCTCAATCTCGACCTACAGATTTATGCATCATCAGCCACTCGCGACAACCTGCGGTACTCCGTGATACGCACCGATACCGACGACGAGAAATACACGATGTTGCGTTCGCTGATATCCTCCTCTTCATGTCCGGTCATTGTATATGTCTCCCGGACCAAACGCACCGTGCAACTTGCTCAGAAACTCACGCGCGACGGTTACAAGGCATTGCCGTTCAACGGCAGGATGGAGCCGGAAATCAAAGTCGCCAATCAGGACGCGTTCATGAGCGACGACGTGCGCATCATCGTCGCCACCTCGGCTTTTGGCATGGGAGTCGACAAGAAAGATGTGGGTATGGTGATTCATTATGATATTTCCGACTCACTTGAAAATTATATTCAGGAGTCAGGCCGTGCCGGCCGCGATCCTCATCTTCACGCTCTCTGCTATGTGCTCTATTGCGATTCGGATCTTGACAAACACTTCATCCTTCTCAATCAGACAAAACTGAGCATTAGCGAGATAAGGCAAGTTTGGACAGCAGTGAAGAGCCTGACAAAAGAACGCAAGCGGGTATGCTGCTCAGGACTGGAAATAGCCCGTGCCGCCGGCTGGAATGACCTGGGATCGGACATGGAAACGCGTGTGCGCACGGCTCTGGCCGCACTTGAGCAAGCCGGTTATCTCACCCGCGGCAACAACGTGCCTCATGTCTACGCGACCGGCATTACAGTGAAAAACCTTGACGAGGCTCGCAAACGCATCGAAGACTCCTCGCTCTTTGATGATAAAGATATCGAAAATGCCGTGCGCATTATCAAATCTTTGCTGTCGACAAAGTATATCGCCAAAGCTCAGGCCGACGATTCCGAATCGCGCATCGACTATCTGGCCGACATCCTCGGACTAAGCAAGAGCGAAGTCATATCTTGCGTCGTGCGTATGCGCCAGGAGGGCATCCTCGCCGACACGAAAGACATTTCGGCCTTTCTGAATGATACAGGCTCATCTGAAAACAAGTCCAAGCGGCTGCTGGACAGATTCCTGAGACTCGAGCGCTACATCCTCGACCTAATATCCGAAGGCGAACTGCGCATCTCATGCAAAATGCTCAATGACCGTGCGATAAAAGAAGGAGTAGAGAACTCTACTGAAAAAGACATACGCACATTGCTCTATTTTCTGTCAATCAAAGGATATGCACGAAAAAAGGAAGATGCCGCACACAACCTTGTGCTCTCGGCTCAAGACAATATAGATGCCATTCTCTTCCGTTTCGAAAAGCGCATGTCGGTATGCCGGTTTGCAATCGGATGGCTCTATCGCTTCACCGCTCCGCAAGCGGACGATAGCACAAGCGACAACGGAGTGCGGTTTTCGGTTATAGAATTGCTGAATGATTACAAAGCATCTGAAAAAACACTCTCGGGCGCATTTGATGACATACAGGTGGAAGACGTGGAGGAGGCATTGCTGTATCTTACAAAAATCGGGGCATTGAAACTCGAAGGGGGATTTCTCGTCTTGTACAATGCCATGGACATCCGGCGCGTCAAAGACAGCCGGTTGCGTTATAAACAGGAAGACTATCGGTTGCTCGACGAATTCTACAAACAGAAGATACAGCAGGTGCACATCGTGGGTGAATATGCCAATCTGATGGTGAGCGACTATGACGCCGCCCGGCAATACGTTCACGACTATTTCTGTATGGATTACAAACGCTTTATATCCAAATATTTCAAGGGCGAGCGCCTGCACGATATAGAGCGCAATGTCACTCCCGGCAAATATAATCACATCTTCGGCGCCCTCTCTCCGAAGCAGATGGAGATTATATCCGACAACGACTCACATTGCATTGTGGTGGCAGCCGGCCCCGGTAGCGGTAAAACGAGAGTCCTGGTGCATAAGCTGGCCTCTTTGCTGCTGCTCGAAGATGTAAAACACGAGCAACTGCTGATGCTCACTTTTTCGCGTGCGGCGGCCTGCGAATTCAAACAGCGTCTGATGGCGCTCATAGGCAATGCCGCTCATTTTGTCGAAATCAAAACTTTTCATTCTTATAGTTTTGACCTGATGGGTAAAGTCGGCTCACTCGACGAAGCCAAAGGCGTGGTATCGCGTGCAGCCCGGATGATAGCTTGCGGTGAGGTAGAGCCGAATCGTATTGCAAAATCGGTTCTGGTCATTGACGAGGCTCAGGACATGAGCAGTGAGGAGTATGCTTTGGTGCATGCGCTGATGTCGGCCAATGAAGAGATGCGGGTTATAGCCGTCGGCGACGATGACCAGAACATATTTCAATTCCGAGGCGCCGATTCGGGATATATGGCACAGTTGCTTGATGAACCCCGTTCACGCCTCATCGAAATGTCTGAAAACTATCGTAGCGCACGTCGTATCGTAGATTTTGCCAACGCTTTTGTCTCAGGCATAAGCCGAAGGATGAAAACCGCGCCCATCGTTTCGATGAACGGTCGGGAGGGACTGGTCTGTGTGCGTCATCACGCTTCGCATCTGATGTTCACGCCCCTTGTCGACGATGTGCTGAAACATCACCGTAACGCTTCAACCTGCATCCTGACTCAGACCAACGAGGAGGTGGCTGTCATCGTGGCTCTGCTGCGCCGGCACGGATTGAAGTGCAAAGCCGTGCAGAGTATGGAAGGCTTCAGATTCTGCAATCTGGCCGAAACGCGTATGTTTCTGAGACTGATAAAGCCGGACTCTCACTCCGCCATCATCCCCGACGACGTGTGGGAAAACGCCAAAGCTGCGACATCGGCCGAATTTGCCGGCTCGACGTCGCTGCAATATCTGCAGAAGTGCATTGCTCTGTTCGAAAAAACCAACAAATGTAAATACTACACTGATTTCATAGAGTACGTTTTCGAGTCGTCGGTTGATGATTTCAGCGACTTCTCCGACACCGACATAGTGGTATCCACTTTTCACAAGGCCAAGGGACGCGAATTTGACGATGTATTCATGCTCATATCACGGGCAAAAGCAGTCAACGACGATGCGTTGAGGCGCTATTACGTAGGCATCACCCGAGCCAAGGAAAGGCTGTTTATCCACACCGACAGCTTTATTTTCGACCATTTGCCGGCCGACGAGCACCAGGTCACTCAGCAACAGTACGATATGCCCGACGAGGTGATGCTGCAATTGTCGCATAAGGATGTTAACCTCGGATTCTTTAAATCACGTAAAAAGGAAATCCTTGCTCTGAGAGCCGGCCGACAACTCCGTTTTTTCAACAACTACCTCTACGACCCTTCCACCAGTCAGCCTGTCGCTCAATTGTCGCAAAAGATGAGAGCGGATTTGCTAGTATGGTCAGAAAAGGGTTATAACGTGGTTGCTGCATCGGTCCGGTTTATTGTGGCATGGCGCCCGAAAGATGCTCCGAGAGAGGAGGAAGACCACGCCGTGTTGCTTATCGATCTCACTCTCCGAAAGTGCGCCGCACAACCTGATTCCGGCAACTGACAAACTATATTCAGGGAAATATCGTCTACTTCCTGTAATTAACTGACTTATATAGGGGAACAAAAAAACGTTACCGGCGGCGGAATTTACGGATTTCGTTTTTTACGCGGCGCAGCGCGCTCTTTATGCCGGGCGACAGGGACTGCCCTTCCATCATGTCGAGCCGCAACTCTAATTCGGCCGTCAGTTCGGGATAATGACGGCACATCTTTAAGGCGCAGTACATACAGTAAGCTCTCACAGCATAAGGCTCAATCTCCGAATTGATTTTCGCAAGGCAGAAATCCAAAAAGTCGGTGGGGATGTCGTCCGGACCGTATTCGCGCGCGCTCAACAACTGCAACAACAGTCTTTTCTTTGTCGCGTCGGCTGTACCATGCAGCATTTCTATCATTTCTTCGCGCATCTGTTGCAGCCATTCATTTCGGACAGCATCAAGATATGTCATCACCCATAATGCGTTGATATTCTGCCTTCTGTCAGTTGTTGCGAGCAAGCGTCGGAGCACGCTCCGCGCATCTCCCGATTCTGTCAGCGTTTGTGCCGCATGTCTGACTTGCGACAAGTGCATCCGCTCGGTAAAACCGTCTTCAATATTCATTGCTTCAAGCTGAAAAATGTCAGTAAAAATGAAAAAAAGAGATGTCTCACGACATCTCTTCTCCTTTAAACCTTTATCTTAATCTAATACTATGAAAAACACACGTACAAAGGTAAGCATAATTTTTTACCCTGCAAGAGCTTGGCCACAAATTAGCCTAAAAATTAATATTAATTAACGTATTTTAAATATAAAATACGTCATCCCCTATATGATATGCAGATTTCGGCCTCTTTTCGGTTTGTTTTTCTCACTGTTTCACTATTTTTTTGCTTTATAGTGATTTTTTGCCTAACTTTGTCCTGATATCCAATTACACATTTCGAGAGGCTGAACAGCCTCGCCGACAACATTTCTTGTTATGAATCGTATCGTTGAAAAAGAATATTTTTCAGAGCGCGTGGTCAAGCTTGTGGTAGAAGCGCCGATGATAGCCTGTAGCCGCCGGCCGGGACATTTCGTCATAGTGCGCTGCGGAGAGAAAGGCGAACGCATCCCGCTGACCATCGCCGACGCCGACCCGGTCAAAGGCACAATTACGCTCGTTGTGCAGGCGGTGGGCGCGTCTACCACCGACATTTGCGCACTCAACGCCGGTGATATGCTCACCGATGTCGTGGGGCCGCTCGGGCACGCCACCGACATCCGCAATTTCGGCACTGTGGTGTGCTGCGGCGGAGGTGTGGGCGTGGCTCCGTTGCTCCCCATAATCAAGGCAATGAAAGCCGCCGGCAACCGAGTGATATCGGTGCTGGCCGCCCGCACACGCGAACTTATTATCCTCGAGAAGGAAGTGCGCGAGCACAGCGACGAGGTCATCATCATGACCGACGACGGCAGCTATGGAAACAAGGGGCTTGTCACTCAGGGTGTTGAGACCGTCATCAATCGCGAGAAAGTCGACAAAGTCGTTACCATTGGTCCTGCTGTTATGATGAAGTTTGTAGCGGAACTCACCCGCAAGTACGGCGTACCCACCATCTGCTCGCTCAACACCATCATGGTCGACGGCACCGGCATGTGCGGCGCCTGCCGCGTAAGCGTGGGCGGGCGCACGCGCTTCGTCTGTGTCGACGGACCCGAATTTGATGCCCACGAGGTAGATTTTGACCAGATGATGATGCGTCTGAAAAGTTATAATTAATTACCCCTAAGTTTTTTACGAAGAAACGATGGAAAACGACAATACATCAGCGCCGCGTTCGGCTCAATGGCGCGACGATTTGCGCCGGGCCATGACAGCAAAAGAGCGTACGGCCATCGAGCGTGTGGAGATGCCCGCGCTCGACCCTGCATATCGCATCGGATGCAACGAGGAGGTCAATCGGGGTCTGTCGGCCGAGCAAGCCGTTGTTGAGGCCACACGCTGTCTTGATTGCCCCGACCCGGGCTGCATAAAGGGATGTCCTGTAAACATCAACATCCCCGGCTTTATAAAAAACATCCAGCGTGGCGACATCCATGCCGCAGCATGCGTGCTCAAAGAGACATCGGCTCTGCCGGCCGTGTGCGGTCGCGTGTGCCCGCAGGAAAAACAATGCGAAAGCGGTTGCATCTACCTGAAAATGGGCAAAAAGGCCGTCGCTATCGGTCATCTCGAGCGTTATGCCGCCGACACCGACCGTCTCGGCGGTCCGGCTATTATCCCCGAATTACCGGCACGCAATGGCAAAAAAGTGGCAGTCGTAGGGTCCGGTCCGGCCTCGCTGTCATTCGCCGGCGAAATGGCCAAACGCGGCTATGATGTCACCGTCTACGAAGCGCTGCACGAGATAGGCGGCGTCCTCAAATACGGTATTCCGGAGTTCCGTCTCCCCAACTCTGTTGTCGACTACGAAATCGAATCGCTCAAAGCACTCGGCGTCATTTTCATCACCGATGTGGTTGTGGGCAAGACTGTTACGATCGAGCAACTCACCGAAGCCGGGTTCAGCGGCATATTCGTGGCCTCTGGCGCGGGACTGCCGCGCTTTATGGGTATCCCCGGCGAGAATCTCGCGGGCATATCATCGAGCAACGAATACCTCACCCGCATCAACCTCATGGGCGCCGGACGGCCCGGCTATGCAACCCCTGTGCAACGCGGCCGACGCGTGGCCGTAATCGGCGGCGGCAACACAGCTATGGACTCGGTGCGCACAGCACTGCGCATGGGCGCCGAAAAGGCTTACATTATATATCGCCGCAGCGAAAACGAGATGCCGGCCCGAGCCGAAGAAGTGCGACATGCCCGTGAAGAAGGAGTGGAATTTCTCACTCTCCACAACCCCGTCGAATACATCGGCGACGAACGCGGCCGCGTCACAAAAATACGATTGCAAAAAATGCAGCTCGGCGAGCCGGGACCCGACGGACGCCGCAGCCCCGAACCCGTCGCCGGCGCCATCGGCGAACTCGAAGTCGACCAGGTGATTGTGAGCGTAGGCGTGAGTCCGAACCCTCTGATACCCAACTCTGTGGATGGTCTTGTTGTGACACGGCGCGGCACTGTCGAGGTGAACGAAAACATGCAGTCGTCCATACCCTGCATCTTCGCCGGAGGTGACATCGTGCGCGGAGGTGCCACCGTAATCCTTGCCATGGGCGACGGCCGCCGCGCAGCCATCGAGATGGACCGATATCTCAGCGAGAGCCGCTGATAATCCGGGCTGCTTCAGCCGCAGGTGAAAAAGAGTTAAAACTCATCCCATGCAAAACAATTTTGCCCCTGCGGTTGTCTTAATGATACAACAACAGAAAGAAGCAAGAATTAGTTTTTTCATAGGATTAGATTTTTAAGTTTTAATGCAACGGCTGTCGTGAGACAGCCGCTGCGTTGTTTATAACCCCTGTCGCTTCCGGCAGGATTTAGAGCCAGTTCGACAATAAAAGTTAACATCATGCAGAAATTCTGAGTATGTGCTTAGATAACCCCGACATTGTGCTTGTTTCAACGGATATATCAGGTAAATTCAGAGTGACACACAACACTGCGAAATCAGACTTGAAAAATCTGATCCAAAAAGGCTATCTGGATGAAATCAGTTTGAACGGCAGAACAAAGGGCTATATCCGTTCTTCCAATTTCGAACACATGGTGAATAAGATACAATAAGACATTATCGCAATATATCGCAACTTGTCTCAAATTGCGATATATTGCATCGCAACTTATTTATACTTAGAAATATAAATTTTCAGCACCTACGGACGGATGGCTGCTTCCGACATCCGCATAGCCGGTATTGCATATAAGCGGCCGAAATCGGGAAAGCGCTTTTTAACATTAATTATATATCGGTTTGGAAAATATTCGTTACCTTTGCCATCGTCAAAAATCAAGGTTAAAGGGTCCCGCCTGCACTCATTTAGGCGTGATTCCTTTCTTTTTTACTTATTGCACTAACCACTTTATTACCATGGCTATCACCTACATGACCCAAGAAGGGTACAAGAAAAAAATGGAAGAAATCGCTTACCTTGAGTCGGTCAAGCGTCCTGAAATATCTCGCGCCATCGCCGAAGCACGCGACAAGGGCGACCTGTCGGAGAACTCCGAATACGATGCCGCAAAAGAGGCTCAGGGGATGCTCGAAATGAAGATTTCGCAGCTTAAAGACCTTGTGGCCAACGCACGCATCCTCGATGAAACCAAGCTCAACTGCGAGGAGGTGCAGATACTCAACCGTGTGAAAATCAAAAATGTAAAGAACGGAGCCGTGATGGAGTACACCATCGTGGCCGACTCGGAGGCCAACCTCAAGGAGAAAAAAATAGCTTCTTCGACTCCTATCGCTCAGGGTCTGCTCGGCCACAAAAAGGGCGAAATCGTTGAAGTAAAGGTGCCTTCGGGTCTGATGCAGTTTGAAATTGTAGAAATCTCTTTCTGATTCTCTCCTGTCATGGCTACTATTTTCTCACGCATCGCTTCGGGTGAAATTCCCTCTTATAAAGTGGCCGAAAACGACCGCTTTTTCGCTTTTCTCGACATCAACCCCCTCGTGCCCGGTCACACTCTGGTGATTCCCAAGCGCGAAGTCGACTATATCTTCGACCTCTCCGACGAGGAGCTGGCCGAAATGCAAATTTTCGCCAAACGCATCGCCGCGGCCATCAAGAAAGCCATCCCCTGCATCAAGGTCGGGCAGGCTGTGATAGGCCTCGAAGTGCCTCACGCACACATACATCTGGTGCCGCTCAACTCGGAGAAAGACATGGATTTCCGCGGACCGCACACCAAGGTCCCGGAGGAGAAGATGAAAGAAATTGCCGAAAAAATAGCCAAAGAATTATGAAAATCTTTAACATTACCGCCGCTGCGTCAGCTCTGCTGCTTGCCGCCTGCTCGGGCGGCTCGGGCTGGAGCGTAACCGGAAATGTCGCCGATGCTCCCGAGGGTACAAAAATTGCCGTCGAAGGTTTCAACGCCGGACGCTGGTACAATATCGACTCCGTGGCCCTCGACGCCTCAGGCAATTTCGCCTATCATTCGCCTCAGGGCGCTCCTTATCCCGACGTATACCGTCTCGGCCTTGACGGACGTTGCATATATTTCCCCATCGACTCGCTCGACCACATCACCGTCACCGCCAAGGCCCCGGCTTTTGACACCGACTTCACTGTGGAAGGCTCGACAACAGCCAAAGCCATAATGGACATCGACAAAACCATCACAGCCGCCATCAACCAAAAAGGCGCAACTGCCGTGCTGGCCGACACGGCTCTCAAAGCCGACCTCAACACCGCCATTCTCAACGACAGTGTGGGCGTGCTGGCTTTCTATGTCCTCAACAAGAGCATCGGCGGACAGCCCCTCTACTCGGCTACCAACCGCAAGGATGTGGCAATGCTCGGCGCCACGGCCCAGAAATTCGCCACTCTGCGTCCGGCCGACCCCCGCACCAAAATTCTTGAGCAGCAATTTATCGCCGCCCGCAAGGCTCACTCCACAGCTCAGACTGTGGTCGAGGCTCAGTCTGTCGGCCTGCTCGATATCTCTCTCTACGACGAGAAAGGCAACGAACAGGACCTCAAAAAAGTGGCCTCCGGTGCTCCGGCTACCCTGCTCAGCTTTACATCTTACGCAATTGAGCCTTCACTCCCTTACAACGTGATACTCAACCGTCTGAACGAAAAATACGGCGGCCGCGGCCTCAAAATCTATCAGGTAGGCTTCGACACCGACGAGGTGGAATGGCGCAACGCCGCTTCCAACCTACCCTGGATTACAGTCTTCTGCCACGCCGACAAGAGCACTCCGATCATCAACGGTTACAACGTGACTGCAATGCCCCTGACCTACATCATCAACGCCTCGGGCGACATCACAAAACGCGTGGAAAACCCCACCGAACTTGAGGCAGAAGTGGCACGGATGTTCAACTGACCAGCCTCCGCGTCTGTTTTATCACTGAAACCCCTCATAAAGCCGGGGCGGTAAACCCGTTCCGGCTTTTTCATTAAAAAAATGCAGCCGTGCACCGACGCCTCACTATCATAATACTCATTATTCTGGGCTTTGTCACTGCGGCATTGTGCCTCATCACCGGTCAGGTGCATATCCCGGCCTCCGAGGTGTGGCACATCTTCACCGGCGGGGACAGCGTCAACCCGGTGTGGCGCGCCATCGTCATGGAATCGCGCTTCCCGGCTTTGCTTACAGCTGCAATAGCCGGCGCTGCGCTTTCAGTAGCCGGTCTGCTGCTACAGACTTCGTTTTCCAATCCTCTGGCCGGTCCGTCGATACTCGGTGTCTCTTCCGGAGCATCGCTCGGCGTGGCCGTGGTGATGCTCCTGACCGGAGCCGCCGCTTCGCTATCCATAGGCATGAACATCACCATCCTCCTCGGAGCCATTGCAGGAGCGGTGGCTGTGATAACGGTGCTTCTGCTCTTCTCGACAAAAGTAAAGTCGTCGATGATGCTGCTCATCATCGGCATTTTGGTCAATTACCTCACTTCGTCGACTATAGCTCTGCTTAATTTCTTTTCAACTCAGGAGGGCGTGCACTCGTTCGTAATCTGGGGGCTCGGCAGCTTCTACGGTGTGAGCGCCGGCACAATGCCGCTCTTCGCCACCGTGGCCGTCGTGCTTCTCGCCGCCTCTTTTATGCTCGTCAAACCGCTCAACGCAATGCTCTTAGGCGAGAAATACGCCCGCTCGATGGGTGTGAACGTGACCCGTACGCGCAATCTTATACTTCTGCTCTCGGGCGCCCTCACCGCTCTGCCCACTGCCTGGTGCGGCCCCATCGGATTCATCGGACTGGTAATGCCGCACATAGCGCGCATCGCCACCGGCACATCCAATCATATGACTCTCCTGCCCGCTTCGGCCCTCTGCGGCGCCGTGGCCGGACTGCTCACGCTCTTGCTGAGCGTGCTTCCTTCGGGCGGCACGCTTCCGGTCAACGCCATCACTCCGCTAATCGGCGTACCGGTGATCATATATATAATAATGTGCCGCAAGAAAATTTTCTATTTCAACTGATGCCGCGGCCATTGCCTCCTGTCTCACCTCCTTACGCCTGCCATCATGCCTCATCCGTTGTCAACAACATCATTAACTGTCGGTTACACTCTCAGCCGAGGTGAAATACACCGCGTGCTCTCTGATGTCAACGTGCATCTCAACCACGGCGAAGTTGTGGCCTTCTTCGGCGCCAACGGCGTGGGCAAATCCACCCTTCTTCGCACTCTCGGCGGAGTGCAGCCTCCGCTTGTGGGCACAGTCATGCTTTCCGGTAGCGAACTCGAATGGCTCAGCGAGAAAGAATTGGCCCGAAAGGTGGCCTTTGTCTACACCGACCGCCCCGGAGCCGGCGGACTCACCGTCGAGGAACTGACCTCCCTCGGCCGCTATCCCTATACAGGCATCTTCGGCCTTCTCTCCGACGACGACCGCCGCATAGTGTCCGAGGCGATGGACGCCGTGGGCATAAGTCACAAGGCCGGCTGCATGTGCTCTGACCTCAGCGACGGCGAACGGCAGAAAGCCATGATAGCACGGGCGCTGGCACAGGACACCCCCATCATCATCCTCGATGAGCCAACTGCTTTTCTCGACGTGGCCTCGCGTATCGAAATCCTGCAGCTGCTCAGCTCGCTGGCTCATACACACGGCAAATCGGTGCTCCTCTCATCCCACGACATAGGCGCCACAATCACAGTGGCCGACCGCCTCTGGCTCGCACTGCCCGAACAGCACACAGTGGTTGAGGGCAAAACAGCCTCGCTGCTCGATTCGCCCTACATCGACCTGCTCTATCCCGGACGCGCCGTGCGTTTTGACCGTACCCTGCGCGACTTTACCGCAATCAAAGACTGACCCCTCACCTCAATATCACTCCCGGAGCGAAAGACCGAAATCGCCCCGGGCAGAGCCACACGTATACGCATTAAGAATTTTTATGTTAAACTAATGATTAGATTTAAGTTAATTTAGTTAAATATTGCGCTGAGGGCATTTTTGTTGGACTAAAATTTAGCGTAATCAAAAAATTTTCACTTAATTTGCAATCAGTTTGCCAAAAACAAAAGCTAATCGTGCGCCTAAGACAGAGTAAATGCTTACAACTTTTAACTTATTGCCCTGGAAAACTACCTTATATCGCAAAATAAATGAGATTATATAACCATTATTAAAAATTCCCCAAAACAACTCTTGCATGAAGAACATTTGTTTACAAATGAGTCGGAAAGCATGGTTAGCAGCCCTTCTGGTGCTATTCCTGACTTTCCCCGCACTTGCGCAAAAGATCACCGTATCGGGTACAGTTTACGAGCCTGACGGTGAGCCCGCAATTGGTGTGAGCGTCATGGTGCAAGGCCAGGCTGGCGTAGGTGTCAACACCGACATCGACGGCAACTATCGCCTTCAGGTTGAACCCACAGCCACTCTGCTGGTTTCGTACGTAGGTTACGAGAACCAGACAGTGAAAGTGGACGGCCGCACACACATCGACATCACTCTCACTACACAGTCAAAAGCCCTTGACGAACTCGTCGTTATCGGTTACGGTACAGTCAAAAAAGACGATGCCACCGGCTCGGTAGCCGTGGTTAAACCTGACGAAATCGAAGCAGGTCTTGCCTCTTCGGCTCAGGATATGCTCGTGGGCGCAAGCCCCGGCGTGGTCGTTACAACCGACGGCGGTAACCCCTCGGGTGGCGCTTCAATCATCATCCGCGGCGGCGCTTCGCTCTCTGCTTCCAACGAACCTCTTATCGTTATCGACGGCGTGCCTATGACTCGTGACGTTGTCAAAGGTTCGTCCAACCCCCTTTCGCTCGTTTCTCCCGAGAACGTTGAGTCGATGACCATCCTCAAAGACGCTTCCGCAACCGCTATCTACGGTAGCCGCGCTTCCAACGGTGTCATCATCATCACCACCAAGAAAGGTCAAAGCGGCAAACCTCAGGTCAACTTCGCCGCCAACATGTATATCAACACTCCGCGCAACTACATGAACATGATGACAGGCGACGAATACGCTGCCTTCATCACCAAACAGTACGGCGCAGCATCTCCTCAGTATGCAGCTCTCGGCCTCCACGGCACAATCTACAACACCGACTGGCAGAAAGAAGTGCTCCGCACCACCGTTTCGTCTGACTACAGCCTCTCTGTCGGCGGTTCGGCCGGCTGGCTGCCTTACCGCGTGTCGGTTGGCTACACCAACAACAACGGTATCATCAAGCAGACCAAAATGGACCGCCTCACAGCATCTGTAAACCTTACTCCTTCATTCTTCGACGGCCTTCTGCAGGTTAACGCCAACGTCAAGGCCGGTTATATCTCCAACGGTTACGAAGGCGGCGCTCTCGGTGCTGCCATCTCGTTCAACCCCACTCTGCCCGTGCACATGAAGAACCAGTTCAACAACTGGACCACCTACACTGCCGGCGGCACACTGGCCGACGAGAATACCCCCGGTGCTTCTATCAACACCCTGGAATCCAAAAACCCCGCATCCATCGCCAACGAGCATCACTCGAAATCCAACGTTTATCAGTCGGTAGGTAACCTCCAGCTCGACCTGCGCATGCCCTTCCTGCGCGAGCTCCGCGCCAACCTCAACCTCGGTTACGACTGGAGCCACGGTATGGTGACAACCTACTCCACACCCTTCTCGCCCGCAGCGTGGGACAGCTCTCACTACGGCCCCGGCATGACAGACCTCGTACGTGACGGTATCCCCAGCAAGGACTACCAAAACGAGACCCGTTACAACCTCCTGCTCGAATTCTACCTCAACTATAACAAAGAGTTCGGCCCCGTGGCCATCGACGCCATCGCCGGTTACTCATGGCAGCGTTTCAAAAACAAAAGTCACGGTTTCAGCATCCTCTACGCTCCCGACGAGCTCGCATCGCAGTACGCACGTCTCTTCGACGTGAGCACAGCAGCCGCTCTCGACTACCTCCGCACTATCAACGGTTATCAGCACTCTCCCACAGGCTACGGTCGCTCAATCAACCAGCTGCTTTCGTTCTACGGCCGCGTGAACTTGGTATTCTTCGACAAATACCTCCTCACCGGTACTGTTCGTCGCGATGGTACATCACGCTTCTCCAAAGACCACCGCTGGGGTACTTTCCCCGCCGTAGCAGTGGGTTGGAAGCTCCTCAACGAAAGCTTCATGGAAGGCGCACGCGGTATCTTCAACGAAATCAAGCTCCGCGGTACCTACGGTGTCACCGGTCAGCAGGACCTTGGCGGTGACTACTTCCCCTACCTGCCCCAGTACAACTACCACACCGGTCTCACCGACCGCTACCTCAACCCCAACGGCGACGGCACATTCATCAACCTCTGGACTCCCACGGCTTACAACGCCGACCTCAAATGGGAAGAGACCGAGACATGGGATGCCGGTATCGACATCGCAATGCTCAACAACCGCATTTCGCTCAGCGTAGACTGGTATCAGCGCAAAACCAAAGACCTCCTCACCTACGCCAACTACCCCGCAGGCTCCAACCTCTCCAACATGGGTAACATCAACCTCGGCGACCTCGAGAACACAGGTATCGAAGGCACTATCACAGTGCGCCCCATCGTTACCAAAGACTTCACCTGGACTTCGGCTTACAATGTGGGCTGGAACAAAAACAAGATCACACGTCTTGCCGACGGTTTCGACGCAACAACCGGTAGCGTAGGCAACAGTGTCAACATCATGAAGCACACCGTGGGCTATCCCGCTTACTCATTCTACGTTTACGAGCAGGTCTACAACGAAGACGGCACTCCCATGGAAGGCGTATTCGTTGACCGCAACGGCGACGGCGCAATCACCGACGCTGACAAATACATCTATCACAGCAAGGATCCCAAAGTGACCATGACCTGGAACAACAACTTCTCTTACAAGAACTGGGACCTCGGCTTCGTGCTCCGCGCCAACATCGGCAACTTCGTATACGCTGCCAACGAGAAGAACAACGCGTTCATCTCTGCCACCGCAACAGCTCCTCTTAGCAACCTCATGGCCGACACTTATCTGTGGACCATGACCAGAGAGACCACAACCATCGCTTCTGACTACTTCGTACGCAACGCATCATTCGTTCGCTGCGACAACATCACCCTCGGTTACACATGGCCCAAAATCGCCGACACTATGCGTCTGCGCGTTTACGGCGCCGTACAGAACCCCTTCGTAATCACAAAATACAAAGGTCTTGATCCCGAAGTCGGCAGCGGTATCGACGACAGCGTTTATCCTCGCCCGCTCACCGTTTCACTCGGTCTTGTTGCCACATTCTGATCGCATGACAGCGAATTAAAACCTCAAAAATCGCAACAAAAATGAAAATATTCAAATATTTAGCAATGGGTATGGCGCTTGCCATCGGAGGCTCGTTCGCATCATGCGTCGATGACCTCGATCTCAACAATCCTGACCCCAACGCAAAGCTGGATCTCAATTCAGCCGATCAGTGGAACGGCTATTTTGCCTCGCTCTACGTCAACAACTGGCTCAACCCCGGTATCTTCAACTTCTCAGACGGCGGTGCCGGCACTACCACCCGCTGCCACTGGAATCTGCAGGAAATCACAGCCGACGAAGCCGTCATCTCCAACAAATGGAATGACCCCGGCTACAAAGTGCTCAACTTCAACACCTGGCTCACCGACAACGAGTGGATTCGCGCCGCATTCGAAAACGAATTCGCTATTGCCAAAAACTCAGCCGAATTCATTCAGAAAGCCGACGCAGCCCGCGCTTACCTCAGCGACGAAGAGGTTGACGCCATGATTGCCGAAGCTCACGTGCTCCGCGGCTGGGCCTATATGTGGATGATCGACAACTTCGGACGCGGCCCCTGGGTCGACGAGAACTCAATCACCGGTTCGATTCCTCCCACCTACAACCGCACCGAGCTCTTCGACGCAACTGTTGCCGAGCTCGTGGCTGCTATCAACAGCGGACACCTCCGCCCCGCAGCACAGCAGGTTTACGGCCGTGTAAGCCGTGAAGCCGCCCGCGCCCTCCTTGCCAAGCTTTACCTCAACTCCGAGGTTTACACCGGCACAGCCCGCTGGCAGGAATGTGCCACACAGTGCCAGGAAATCCTCAAGACCATCAATACCCTCGCTCCCGTCTACAAATACCTCTTCTGCGCAAGCAACGATAAATACGTAGGCAACGGCGAAATCCTCTGGGCCGTGCCCCAGCAGGTAGGCTCGATGGAATCATGGGCCGGCACCACCTACATGACAGCAGGATGCTACATCGAGACCATCGACCCTGCCGTTCTCGCATCTCTCGGCGCCGGCAACCTCTCGGCCAGTGGCGAATTCGTAGGCTCGGCACCCTGGTCAGGCGTGCGCGTGCGTCCCGAACTCTCTTCAGCTTTCGAAGCCGGTGACGAGCGCTACCTCTTCTATGAGGGCACATTCAACCAAGGTGTGGAAGACCTCGACAACTACGACGCCAACTCCGACGGCTATATGTGCATCAAATACACCTACACTACCGAGGACGACTACGAGAACACAGCCAACCGCCCCAACGGCAGCCAGATCTGCAACGCCGACTATCCTCTGTTCCGTCTCTCCGACGTGATGCTGATGCTCGCCGAATGTGAGCTCCACGGAGTGTCGTGCAACGGTCTCGGCTACCTCAACCAGGTGCGTGAGCGCGCAGGTCTTGATCGCATCCCCGCCCTCACAGCCAACGCCGTGCTCCACGAGCGTCAGTGCGAACTCTACTTCGAAGGCTGGCGCCGCAGCGACCTCATCCGCTTCGGACGTTACACCGGCTCGACCTACAACTGGTCATGGAAAGGCGGCGTCTACACCGGCGCAGGCATCGATGACTACCGCAAGCTCTTCGCTATCCCCTACCAGTACGTGTCGACTGTCGGCCAGAACCCCGGCTACACGACAGTGAGCACCGAAAACGACAGCGCTGAAGGCAATCTTTAAGCGAATGAATTATTAGCCAAATAATTAATATCAAGATACAATGAAAAAATTATCTATATTACTGGCTGTCCTCGTCGTGGCTCTCGGCTTCACAAGCTGCGAGGAAGACAAAGACCCGGTAGTTAAGTACCCCCAGTCGTTCGTACTTAACACTCCGGCTCTCGCAAGCCAATACCTCGAGCTCACCGAAGACGGCACCGTCGACTTCACCGTGCTCCAGCAGCCCGACTACGGCTTCCTGGCTTCGGCAACGTACGCTGTGCAAATCGCACTCTCTCAGGCTGAAGACGCTGAGATTTACGAACTCATACCCGTGCAGCCCACTTCGACCAACATTTCCGTAAAGTCTTCTGACTTCGCTTTGGGTATGTGCAGCCTCCTCGGCGTCAAAGGTGAAGAAGACTGGAAAGATCAGGCAGCAGTTCCCGTGTACGTACGCGTATACTCGCAGCTCGGCACACACGAGAATTCTATCATCTACTCCAACTGGATTAAACTTGAACAGGTTAAGACCTACTACGCAGTGCCCACTCCCGGCTACATCTACCTCGTAGGCAGCCCCGAAGGCTGGAAAGGTCCCGATGCCGCCAACGCCGCCCACTACGCCGACTGGCGCCTCTTCGAGAAGATGGACGAAATCGGATCGAAAGTTTACTACGGCACATTCGAAATGCCTTCTGCTCCCATGTTCCGTTTCTACACAGCCCTCGAAGGCTGGGAGAAAAACTCGTGGGGTGCGCAAGTCGACGATAACCCCGTTGACGTTGAAATCAACGCCGACGGCACCGGCACCTACGACCTCGTTGCAGGTAAAGGCGCATTCAACTTCCCCGGCTTCCCCGGCGGAACAATGACTGTCGTTGTGGACCTGAGCGACGAATCAAAAGCTAAATTTTCAGTCCTCACCGTAGAATAATTAAAATCCATGCAATAAGGGCGGCAACGCCCGGCATCAACCGACACGTGCCGCCCTATTGTTAAAAAAGTACAATACACAATGAAAAAAATCTTATCATTCTTTGCACTGACTGCACTCTGCATGGGTTTTGTCGCTTGCGAGGACGGTGTGGAAGAATCCAACGCTACCGCTACCGTTATCCCCGCCGAGGCTCCTTTTGCAAAAGAAGACCTCACGACCGGCTCGCTCCCGACAGCTGCTATCGACCTTGATGCTCTCAATGCTGCCGGACAAAATGTAGTACTCACAACTGCTTCGGCAGTTAACGTACCCGAAGGCTATGTCCTCGATTTCGACCTTCAGATGGCCAAAACAGATGACTTCGCCGACGCAGTCAACGTTGCAGCCGACGTAGTTGACGGCAAAGTTGTCATTGCTCCCGATGCTCTCAACGGCGACTTTACCGCCAATTTCACCCGCGACCCCCGCGGCATGCAAGTTTACGCACGCCTTGTTCCTTATCTGATTAAAGGCGGTACAAAATACCGCGTAGGCGACATCAGCTACTTCGTAAGCGCAGGTCAGCTCACCATCAAGCCTTTCGTTCCCGAATATGTGATTGAAGACGAATACTATCTCATCGGCACCGCTTCTGACGGCAAAATCGCCGGAGGTATCAAACTCAATCACAGCGACAAGAGCCCCTACGATGATCCTAAATTCACTATCATCGTAGACATCACCGACGAGCAGGCCGCCAACGGCTACCAGTGGGCAGTAGTTCCCGCTTCGACAGTTGCTGCCGGTTCAGGCCTCGTTTATGGTTGCGAAGAGGCTGACTATGCCGACGCTACCGGCACACTCGTTGCAGCTACCGACGCCGACTTCAACTACGGCGCAATCTACGAGTCAGGTCCCTACAGCTTCTCATTCAACATGGAGAATCTCTCGTTCGAAACCATGCTCGCAGTGCCCATGCTCTACACCCCCGGTAACTCCAACGGCTGGAGTCAGGCTGCTTCGCAGGTGCTCACCACCGAAGACTACAACAAATACATGGGCTACGCTCACCTCAACGGCCAATTCAAATTCTCAACCAAACCCGACTGGACAGGCAAAAACCTCGGCTCAACAGGCGTAGAAGGCGAACTCACCGACGACGGCGGAGCAGGCAACCTCAATGCAACAAAAGACGGCCTCTACTGGCTCACAGTCAACTTAAGCGAACTCACTTACACCATGTCATTTATCGAGACCCTCGGTGTAATCGGCGGTATGAACGACTGGGGCTCGCAGGAGAACCTTAACCCCAACGGCGACTTCCTCATCTGGACCGGTGATGTAACCCTCGCCGCCGGCCAGGAATTCAAATTCCGCGCCAATGACAACTGGGACATCAACCTCGGCGGTGCTCAAAAAGAGCTCAAATGGAACGGCGACAACCTCGTCACCGACAAGCTCACAGGTTGGGCCGGCGACGGTGTCTACACCGTAACCCTCGACCTCTCGGCCGTACCCTACTCCATGACAATCGTCAAGAAATAATCACCTTACAGAATAAGGCACAAACTATCAGTCAGCCCCGCAATTTTACATTGCGGGGCTGACTTTCATTTAAATTGAGCGTCGTTGTGTCGTGAGCGGGCCGCTCACGACTTCCGGTGGCTGCCGCGCGAGCACATAAAATACTGGGAAGTGCCGTGCGGCTCGCGCGGCACAAAAACACTCTCGCCTGACCTTTTGTCGTGAGCGGGCCGCTCACGACTTCCCGGTGGCTGCCGCGCGAGCACATATATTACTGTCTCCTGACGTCATATGCCGACCGGCCCGGTCGGCACTTCCCGGTAAACCGCTCACGACTTCCCGGTAAACCACTTGCGACCGCGGAGGGTCATATCGCTATTATTACTGCCGCTATAAACGCTATCAAAGGGAGTATGGCGATGTTCATGAAAACGAACAACAGCCACGTGAGCCATCTTTTCAAGGGCTTCTTGATGGGAAAGGCTTTATTCAAAGCCATTGTGCCGATAATGAGCGCGGAGAGCATTTTTGCGATGTCGGTCCAACCGTGGTTGATTAAATCAAGCGGACGCAAGATATTGCTGTAAATAGAAAAACAGCATCCCATATACACTGCGGCTATGAAGTATTCGGCAAAATTATAACGCCGGCCGGTAGCGAGGCCGTAGACTATATAGCAGTTCAGAGCCATATATCCGGCAATGATCAGCCTTCCGAACAGGTCGGAATTCAACAGCATATTGATAAACCACCCCCACTCCTGCGGCAGCTCGAGCTCGTCGGAGGAGATGAAATCTATATCGAAGATGTTGCCTAATACGGTATAAATGAAAGTGAAATAGAGCAACAACTGTATGACCATGGTCACCGGTGGCGAATATTTTATGCGTTTGCCGTGGATATATTGCCTGATTACTTCCCACGGATGTATAATAAGCCCGACGAATGTGGTCCAGAAACCCGGGGTGAGGCGGGCAAAACTCATTGCCACGCTTTTCCAGAGCGGCTTCATCGTGATGCGTTGCGGAGTATGCACCGACTGTCCGCAGGCGGAGCAATAGTTGCCCGTGCACTCCTCTCCGCAGTTGAGGCACACAACAGCGTCTCTGTCATCAGTTGATGATGACGAGATGGCGGGACGATTGTTGTTTTTCCGTCTTCTTGATTTCATATTGTGAATACAGTGAACAGGCAGGCCGTGCATATTTCATGGGAGCTGCCATTATCGACAGAGGGCGTGTCAAATAATGTGTTTGACACGCCCTCCGTTGATAGTGATTCGGCCGGGATTCGAACCCGGGACCCACAGCTTAGAAGGCTGTTGCTCTATCCAGCTGAGCTACCGAACCGGCGTTCGCTCCAACGTCACCGCCGGGCGACGTGAGAGTTTCCGGCTGCAAAGTTACGTCTTTTCTGTTTGTTATGCAAGTTGGAAGTGAATTTTTTGTCTTTTTAGTCGATTGAGATAAAACATTCCTCCCCTGTGTTTCGTTATAATTGCAGATGTCGCCTCAGGCGACAACAACAGACTGAATTATAGAATATTTAAAACATACTTTATCATGAGCAATTTTAATGAAATCATATCAAGCGACAAGCCTACACTTGTCGACTTCTTCGCAACATGGTGCGGACCGTGCAAGGCTCAGGCTCCTATCCTTGAAGAAGTTAAGAAACTTATCGGAGACAAGGCCAACGTCGTGAAAGTCGATATCGATGCCAACCGCGAAGCCGCTATGGCCTACCGTGTGCAGTCAGTGCCGACACTGATTATCTTCAAGAACGGCGAACCTGTATGGCGCACCGTGGGCGTGCAGACTGCCGCCACTCTCCTCGACAAGCTCAACGAGCACGCCAAGTAAGAGTCTCAGTACACACTTCTATCATTTTTACACAGCGACGGCGTCCACCTTCCGGTGGACGCCGTCGGGCGTTTGTAAGCCTGTCTGTTACTTGCTGTCGGTTGATTTTTTTGTCGTCTTTTTTGTCTGTTTTGCAGGCTTGTCAGGGGCTGAGAGAGTTACCTCGGCGTCGAGCTCACGGGCATTGTTGCGCATCGACGCGATTTCCTTGTTAAGGGTTTCAATCTCTCGGGCCTGATTGCGGATAGTGGTTACGAGCGAGTTGAGCTCTTCGTTGTCGATAGAGAGCGGATATTGCTCTTCGACGCGCACGATGAAGTCGGAGAGGACGTTCATATAGTTGGTGAATGCGAAGAACGGTGTCTCGTAAGGCGAGAACGAGCTATGAGCCGCCCCGTCGGCGAAGTGCTTGGTGCTCATGTAGTAGAAATGGTCGGCGCCTTGCAGATAGAGCCAGTCTTGTTTGAGCCGGCGGTCGTCGCACAGGCGCACGCGCTCGGCCACGCTGTAGAGCTTGCCGATGGCTTCGTTCTGAAGACGGTTGCCCATCCATGCCGAGGTGTCGCGAGCTTCGTCGGCTCCCGAAATGGGGTGCATGACCACGATTGGGCTGACAGGCTTGATCTTTGCAACTATTTCCGAAGGATTCCAGAACTCGATGCCACGCTCTTTGGCAAAACCGGGAAGAGCTTCGAGGAACTGGAATATACCCGTTGTGGCAGGTTGCAGGCCGCCGAAGGTCTCCATATTGAGCCAGATATTCATCACCTGCTCGGTTTCGGGTGTCTGTGCTATCCAGTCGATGTATTTGTCGGCCGTGAGAGGGAATTCCGACCAGGAAGTGTCGGAGAAGCGGGTTGCGATGTCCTCCGAGAGCTTGGCGTTGCGGAAGAGCACGCGGAGTTTTGGAGCCGTCTCGGCCGAGTACACGTAGTTGGGCGATTTCCAGCCGAGGATATGCTTGGCTCCTTCGGTCATTACGCCCTTGTAGCCCATGGCAAGTATCTGAGGAGCGATTTCGTCGCTGTAGATAAGCTCGGTGTTGCGCAGAACTTTTGTTTTGACACCGAAGAGCTCCTGAATCTTGGCCGCGTGCATTGCCACCTGGTTGGCAAACTCTATGGGGTCGGTGAGCGAGGCGAGCGAGTTGGCGTAGGGCATTGCCACAAACTCTACTTTGCCTGTGTCGGCAAGGCGGCGCAGAGCGCGGATAAATTCGGGCACGTACTGCTCGAGCTGCTCGATGGCCACGCCGGTGATGGAGATTGAGAAGCGGAAGTATCCTTTGGTATCGTTGACCATGCGCAGCAGCGTTTCGGCGGCGGGCATATAGCTGCGTTCGGCAATGCGGGTTATGATGTCGTCGTTGAGGAAGTCGTCGTAATAGTAGTGGTCGTTGCCGATATCGAAGAAGGTATATTTTTTCAGTCGCAGGGGCTGATTGATTTCGAGATTTAAGCAGATGGCTTTCATTGGTATATGCTGTTTTAGGAGTATTAAAAAATTATGCTTTATCAGTGCGGATAATGCTCGAGCACCCGGTTGTAGATGTCGATTACTTTGGCTCCGGCTTTGTCCCAGGTGATTTTGGCCACCTCGTCGAGTCCGTCCTCGCGCAGAGTGCGGTACATGGCCGGATAAGCTATAATCGAGTGTATGGCGTCGGCCATCGCGTCGATGTCCCAGTAGTCGGTTTTAATCACGTTGTTGAGGATTTCGGCGCATCCGCTCTGTTTGGATATAATCGAAGGCACACCCATCTGCATGGCCTCGAGAGGCGAGATGCCGAAAGGCTCGGAGACGGAAGGCATGATGTATACGTCGCTTGCTTTGAGCATTTCGTAGACTTGCTTGCCCTTCATGAATCCGGGGAAGTGGAAACGGTCGGCTATGCCGCGCTCGGCGGCGAGGTTTATCATTTTGTCCATCATGTCGCCCGAGCCGGCCATCACAAATCGCACGTTGCGGTAGTTTTTGAGCACCTTTGCGGCAGCTTCGACGAAATATTCCGGTCCTTTCTGCATGGTGATGCGCCCGAGGAACGTCACAATCTTCTCCTTCGGCTTTTTCACCTCCACGTTGAGGAGTTCGTCGCTCAGAGGCACCACGGCGTTGTGCACGGTGGTGACTTTTGCGGGGTCGATGCCGTATTTTTCAATCACTGTGCGACGGGTGAGGTCGGAAACGGTGATGATGTGGTCGGCGTTGATCATTCCGTCGCGCTCGATGGCGAATACGGTAGGGTTGACGTTGCCTCGCGAGCGGTCGTAGTCGGTGGCGTGGACGTGTATGACCAGAGGTTTGCCTGTCACCTGTTTGGCGTGGATGCCGGCCGGATAGGTGAGCCAGTCGTGCGAGTGTATGATGTCGAAGTCGAGCGTGCGGGCAACGACGCCGGCCGTAATCGAGTAGTTGTTGATTTCTTCAAGGAGATTGTCGGGATAGCGCCCGGAGAACTCGATACAGCCCAGATCGTTGGTGCGCATATAGTTGAAGTCGGCGTATATGTGGTCGCGCAGCCGGTAGTAGAGGTCGGGGCTCATAACCTTGCCGATGCGGCTCTCCACGTAGTCGCCGCTGACATCACGCCAGCACACGGGCACCTGCGAGGCTCCGATGATGTGGGCGAACGTACGGTCCTCGTCGCCGTAGGGTTTGGGTATCATGAATGTGATGTCGATGCCTCCACATTCCCACATACCTTTTGTGAGGCCGTAGGAAGCGGTGCCGAGACCGCCGAGGATATGAGGGGGAAATTCCCATCCGAACATTAATGCTTTCATAATCAGACGGTATGGTTTAGGATTGGGATGTTAGACGACGTATGGTTTTGGTAGTGCGGAGCACTTCGGCCACATTGGTGGCGTGGGAGATGGCGCCGCGCCCGGCAAATGGCGGGTTGCCGTCGTAGAGCTGCGAGAGCGAACCGATGCAACCGTTGCTCATCTCGTCTTCGAAGCCTATGAGCATACGGTCGATGTAGCTCACGCCGCTGTAGCCGAATACTTTGAGATAGGCGTCGGCATAGAAGCCTATAAGCCACGGACGCGCCGGGCCCTGATGCAGAGCCAGCTCACGCTCGAGCGGCGAACCGAGATAGAAAGGCCGGTATCCGTAGCTCTTGGGCGAGAGGGTACGCAATCCTTTGGGAGTGAGCAGTTCGCGTGTCACCACATCGAGAACATGGCGGCGCTGGCGGCGGTCGAGCGGCGAATAGTCAAGACCGATTGCCACGGCCATATTCGGGCGCACCTGCAGGTCGGTGTAGGTGCCGTCGACGTAGTCGTAGAGGTATCCGGCCTCGTTGAGGAAAGTGTCGACAAACGGTTTTTCCATCTTGTCGGCCTCAATGACCCAACGGCGCCGGCGCTCAGCGAGGTCCGGCTCGGTTTCGGCAAGCATCGAGATGAAACGCAGAGCATTGTACCACAGGGCGTTAAACTCTACGAGCTTGCCGGTGCGCGGTATCACGGGCTTGCCGTCGACGGTCGAGTTCATCCACGACACGGGATGTGTGGCTCCGAGTGTCTCTAAGAGGCCGGTTTCGGGGTCGACACGCAGGTTGGGATGGCCGTTGTCGAGCACGTAGTCGGCGATGTCGGCCAGGAGCTGCATATACAGACGGCGTGTGTCGTCGTTGCCCTGAGTTTTGGCGTATTGCTGTATGGCCCACACGCACCAGAGGGGTATGTCGGGCAGGTCGATGCCCTGTATGCGTTCGTCGAGCTCGCCGGTAGCCATGAAGGTGCGCAGCGCCCGCGTTGCGGTAGCCATTATGTTTTCGAAATCTTCGCGGTGATTTATGGCAAGGGTGAGTCCGGGCAGCGCCATCATGGTGTTGCGTGCGAGTATCACGCCCCAGGGGTAACCCGAGATGATGAAATGTCCGTCGCGATCGGTGAGATAGAATTGTTTGGCCGCGTTTTTCAGGCAATTGTAGAAACTTGTGCGCGGTGTGCGCGATTTGATTTCCCACTCGTACATCGGCGTGAGCTTGCGGGGCGACACGGGCTCGGTGCCGGCCGAAAAGATAATCGACTCGCCTTTCTTTACGGGGATTTCAAAGTAGCCGGGCACCCAGAGGTCTTCGGTATAGGGCACGCCGCGCTCCAGATCCTTTACGTATTCGATGTTGTTGTACCAGTTGGGCTGATCTACCCACACGGGCTTGCGCGAGAACTGCATATATAGGGTCGGATATCCGGGATAGAGGCACGTGGCCACTCCGTTGTCGACCGGTACGATATTGCGATTGATGGCGTCATTGGCCATACACAGCGCGTTGCTCTCGCGGAAAGCTAAAAACGGGCGGAACTGCAGCGTGGTGGCCGAGTGAGCGTCGACCAGGGTATAACGTATCAGGATACGGTTCTCCTGCGAGATAAAAATTTTCTCCTTGGTGAGAATCACACCGCCCACGCGATAGGTGGTGCGGGGCACGTTCTCGCAATCGAATTCGCGGATATATTTGTGTCCGTTGGGGCTGTACACTCCGCCCTGATAGCGATGTATGCCGAGGTTGAACGGCGCGCCGTGCTGTATCACGGTTTCGTCAAGACTCGAGAGCAGGACGTGTGGCTTGTTGCCGAATTCGGGGACGGGTATCACCAGCAGACCGTGCTGCTTGCGGGTGTTGCAGCCCACCAGCGAGGTGCAGTGATATGCTCCGGCAAAATTGGTGCGCAGCATTTCCTTCGGGAGTGACTGCTCGAGGTTGATAAGAAGATTTTTGTCGAACTTCAGATAGCTCATGTTTGGAAAGTAGAATAAACTTGAGAGGTTAAAAAGGAGTTGAAATCGTGTGCGGCCGCTTTTCCGAGATTTATCATCGGCATCATGCCGCCGGCATTGTAGAATTAAGGTTGAATGGCTCTATAGGGTAAAAAATGGTATTTTAGCTCGATATTTGGTGCAAACCATGGTGATTTGCTTTTGGACACACGAAAGTACGTTTATTTTCCCAAACAAACAAATTTTTCGTTAAGTTTTATCTGATAAAATTAAATTTTGCACCTGCCGAGGTTACGCGGGGCAGCAGATGCTGTCTTCCGAAGCGGATATCAGCGCACGACAGGCGGCCGGTAAGCTGCCGTGAGGCGCGAAAGCGATGACTCGGGGCTGCCGGTGATTTTACGGCAGTAGGCATCGCAAATGACATGGAAGGCCGCAGAGTGGTTCATCTCTGTCAGGTGGGCCAGTTCGTGACAAATCACATAATCGCGCATGAGCAGAGGATAAAGCGCGAGCACGTATGACAATGATATCACGCCGCGGGCGTCGCACCGGCCGAGCGTGCGGTGACCCCTGGAAATATCGAATCGCGACGGCCGGCAGTCCAGAGCGCGAGCAATCTCGCGGGCGCGGTCGAGTATGGGCGCCGTGTGCAGTTTGGCCACAGAGCATATAGCGCGAGACGCCACATCGCAGCCCGAAGGCGCAGACAAATCGACGGCAGAGCCGACATTCACGACATAGTGATTGCCGTCCTCGCGGTGTATCGTTAAGGAATGTGGCAGAGAGTCGGTCGGCGTCCGGCGCATCTCTATTGAGAATTCAGGAAACTCCCACCTCTGACCTATGCTGTGCATCGGGCGGGGTCGCGATGCCTCGAGCCGTGGCGCTATAGAACGGAGGAAAGCAAGCAGCCGGTCTGCCTCAACCCCGGCCGGCGCAAAGCACTCGAGCCTTGACCCTTTCCAGCGGGCGCGTAAAGAGCGGGCGCCGTCGCGCACGGCGACGTGTACGACGCCGAACTCTTCGAGCTGATAATTGCCCGTGCGATTAATGTATCCGCTCATGTCTGAGTCAGAGCGACCAGGACAGCTTGTCGCGCAAGGTTGAGAAAAAGTCGTGGCCTCCGCGGCACACGAGTCTGACAGCAAAGGGCGCCCTTGCCACCGCGACCTGCGTGCCGGCAGGCAGCGACACCGAGCGGCCGTCGAGAGCGAGTCGGAACGACCCGGAACGGACTTCTACACTGACATCGATGCTGCTGTCGTCGCTCACCACCATCGGACGCATGCCCAGAGCGTGAGCCGCTACAGGCGAGATAACCCATACCGGCGCGTCGGGATGCACGACGGGGCCTCCGGCCGAAAGATTATAGGCCGTGGAGCCGGTGGGCGTGCTCACCACCAGACCGTCGGCGCGATAGGTGGCGAGATAGTTGCCGTTGATTTTTGTTTCGGCCTCTATCATCGAAGCCGAATCGTCTTTGCTGAAAGCCACTTCGTTGAGAGCGTAGGGCGGCGTGCCGAGCTCGGGCACGAGCACTTGCAGCAGGTTGCGCCGCTGGGTGCGGAAGGTGCCCGAAAGCACCTCCCGGGCCACTTGCGGCAGCTCGTCGATGGATGCGGCGGCGAGGAAGCCGAGGTGACCGGTGTTGATGCCGAGGATGGGTATCTCCTTGTCGCCCACCCACATGGCTGTGCGCAGGAAAGCGCCGTCGCCGCCGATACTCAGGGCAATATCGGCCGTGAAGGCTCCGCCGTCGTCAACCACTCGCGTCACGCCGCCGAGACTGGCGGCCACCTCCCGCACAAGAGTGCGATAGAGTTTGGAGTGCATCACGATTTCGGCTCCGCCGTTATGCAGGAGTTCGAAGAAATCGCCCAGGGGGCGAGCGTATTCGTGTTGTCGGCTATTGCCGTATACAGCGACTTTCATAATAAGTGTCTGATTGCTCTGTTTACATCTCCAGATACCGGAGTATTTCTGCGGCGCGGAGGCGCAGACGCTCGTTATCGAGGTCGGAAGCGACCGTGGTGTCTATGACTTCGTAGCCGTAGCGCGCAAGCGAACGGCAGATGCTGTCGGTGCTGCGGCAATTCACCCTCACATCGACAATAGTCACACCGCTGTCCTCGTCGAGGCCGGCTGCGGTGACGTTAAGATTCATCACCTGAGCATCACAGTCCTCGATGGCGCGGGTAATAATCGAAGCGCTGTAATCGCCCCTTTTGCACTCCACCAGAAGCCGGCTTTCGTCGGGCAAAGGAGGAAAAAGACGGGCAATTTCGCCACCGGACGTATCTTTTGGCAATAATTCTTTCGTCATAAGAAAAATTCTGATTACATTTGCAATAAATTTCTGTACAAATTTACTAAGATAAATTCAATCCGCAAAACGAACAGACAAAATAGTGCAATGACACAGCTCAGTGTTAACATCAACAAGGTGGCCACGTTGCGCAACGCGCGCGGCGAAAACGTGCCCGACGTGCAGCAGTTTGCTATTGACTGCGAGCGCTTTGGAGCCGACGGCATCACGGTGCATCCGCGTCCCGACGAGCGCCATATCCGTCACGACGACGTGTTTCTGCTGCGCCCGATAGTGAAATCCGAATTCAACATCGAGGGCTATCCGAGCGAAGACTTCATGCAGCTCGTACTGGCCGTGTGCCCCGAGCAGGTAACCCTTGTCCCCGACAAGCCCGACGCTCTCACATCGTCGGCCGGCTGGGACGTGGAGGCCAATTTCGACTTCCTGTGCAGCATCGTCGACCGACTGAAAGAGGCCGGCATACGCACATCGATTTTCGTAGCTCCCGAGGAAGAGCCCATACGCGCCGCCGCACGCACCGGAGCCGACCGCATCGAGCTTTACACCAAGCCTTACGCCGACCTTTACCCCGCCGACCCCGTGGCAGCCGTCGCGCCATATATAGCCGCTGCCGACATCGCCCACCGTTGCGGTCTCGGGGTCAACGCCGGTCACGACCTCAACCTCGACAACCTGCAGTACTTCCACTCCTGCCTGCGCTATCTCAACGAGGTATCGATAGGACACGCTCTCATCTGCGACGCTCTCTATCTGGGACTGCAAGAAACAATCAAACGCTACAAAGCCGCTTTAAAATAACCCCTGAAACCACTTATCTGCAATGGAAATCTCAATCTGGCAGCTATGTCTCGACGGCGGATGGATAATGATTATCCTCGCCGTGCTGGCCGTGCTGTGCATCTACATCCTCATCGAACGCGCCATCGTGGTGTACCGCGCAAGCCGCACCGACGACAGCTTCATGAAACGCATACGCGACTACGTGTCCTCCGGCCAGAGGGAAAGCGCCATCCGGCTCTGCCGCTCGACCGACACACCCTACTCCCGCCTGATACTCAAAGGTCTCAGCCGCGCCGACCGCCCGCTCTCCGACGTGCTCGTAGCCGTGGAGAACACCGGCAACCTCGAAATCGCCGCTCTCTCCAAAGGCATGCCATGGCTCGCCACCACCGCCGCCGGAGCGCCCATGCTCGGATTCTTAGGCACCGTAATCGGCATGGTCCAGGCCTTCTTCGCCATCCACCAGGCCGGCAACACAGCTTCAATCGGCGACTTCGCCGGAGGCATATACACCGCCCTCGTAACCACCGTGGCCGGACTTATCGTCGGCATCATTGCCCTCTTCGCCTACAACTACCTCGTGGCACGCATATCTTCGGTGGTGAACATGCTCGAAGCACGGACCATGGACTTCATGGACATTCTCGCCGAGGCTCAGAACAGCGACTCCGACGACACGCAACTATAACCCCTTCGCACTCTCGCCCACATGGCTCTGAAACACAACAACGACATTCTCGCCACATTCTCGATGGCCTCGATGACCGACGTGATTTTCCTGCTGCTGGTATTCTTTATGGTCACATCGACGTTTGTCTTCCCCACGGCGCTCGACATCAACCTCCCCAACGGCGTGGAGCAGACACCGTCCAAGCCATCGACAATGGTGTTCATCGACTCGCTCGGCAACATCTCGGCGGCATACGCCGAAGGCGAACGGCTGCCCTTTGACGGCGACGAGCTCGCGACTTTCCTCAAAACATCGCTCGAGCAGGATACCACGCAGACAGCCGTAGCCATCTACGCCGACGCCGCAGTGCCCTACGGCCGCATCGTCGACGTGCTCTCTATCGGAGCGTCGAACGGCATAAAAATGGTGCTCGCCACACGTCCCGGGGCTTCAACAACAGCCTCCGGCTCAGAAGCGGCCGCCCAACCATCTAACCCCTGAACCACGGATGCAAGACAACCGCCCCCGCATATACAGCGCCGTCGCCACAGCATTAATCGCTCTGATAACGCTCATGTGGATGGCATGCAGCCACCTCACCTACTCTCCGGCGCCAAAAGACACCGGCGCGGCCACTGATATTGCTCTCGCCGAGGAGTTTGTTGACGTTGAGGACTTCTCCTCCGCAGCTCCCGACGCCGGCGCCGACCAAGCCGCCACAGCGCAGCTCCCCGAGCCCTCCGACGCTCAGGCACAGCCCGCTCCCGAATCAGGCACAGATGTAGCCGACTCGGGCACAAAAGGCGACCCGGCTCCCGCGCTCACAGCCAAAGAGCCATCGCCCATGCAGGTCAAGGACAAGAAAACAGACAAAAAAACCGGACCCGAAACCGACCGTAAGAAGGCCGAAGAAGAGAAAATACGCCGCGAAGCCAACAATCAGGTACAGAACGCATTTGCCGGCGCAAACGGCAAGCACAACACCCGCAACGGCACCGAAGACGAAGGCAACGCCGGACGTCCCGACGGACGCGCGCATCAGGGCAACCTCACCGGACGCGGCACAGGCAGCGTGGGTGGAGGTTGGTCTATTCCTCATTATGCCGCTGTGCCCAGCGCTGTCACCGGCAGCGTGAAAATGGTGGTGAAAATCGATCGCGAAGGCCGCGTCACCTCCGTAACGCTCAACGGCGGCGAGGCCCCCGCCGCGACCAACGCAGCTGTGTGCCGGGCTTGCATTGCCGAGGTGAAATCACGCCGCTTCACGCGCCCCAAAGCCGACGACGCCCCGGAGACGGCCACCGCGTACATTACTTATAATTTCCGTTAACACGCTCCCGCACTATCGACCCGAAACGCATCATGATATTCCTATATATAATACTCGCAATCCTTGCCGCGGCAGCCGTGTGGGGCTATATGCAGGGACTGATACACCAGATCGGATCGGTGGCCGGGCTCTTTGTGGCCATCGTCATCTGCCGTATATTCGGCGACGATGCGGCGGCTTGGGCGTGCTCTGACATCGCTCCCGGCAGCGACACCACTTTCATCACCATCCTCACATATATAGCTCTGGGTCTCGCCGCCTATCTGGGCACATGGCTGGTGGCGCGCATGCTGCGCGGTCTCATCCATCACGGTCTCAAAGCCGGAATAATCGACAAACTCGCCGGCGCCGCCTACAAAGTCCTGTTATGGGGCATCATGGTGTCGCTGCTCTATAATCTATACATATGTGTGGTGCCCAAGAGCGCTCCGCTATCCGACTCGGAGGAGGATGTATGGAAACAGCGCGTGCTCGAGTTCGCTCCCGCAATTTTCGGCTCAGAGTCGGCGCAGGCCATTTTCGACGAGGTGCAGACTACCCTTACCGGCGAGGACTGAAACTCCCCGGCCGGAAAAAACAAAACATACTGCCGTAGTGTTTACTTTAGTATGAAGACAGATAAAGAAAATCAAATAAAATCTGACCGCGAAATCATCGACGACGCCGCCCGCGGCGATTACAAATACGGATTCTCTACCGACATCACCACAGACATCATCCCTCCCGGACTGTCGGAGGACGTGATACGCCTGATTTCGCAAAAAAAAGGCGAGCCCGACTGGCTGCTTGAGTTCCGACTCAACGCCTACCGCCGCTGGCTCACTATGAAGATGCCCCGTTGGGCGCATCTCGACATCCCCGACATCGACTATCAAGCCATAAGCTATTACGCCGCCCCGGTTCAGCACGCCGATTCGCCCAAATCGCTCTCCGACGTCGACCCCAAACTTCTGGAAACGTACAACAAGCTCGGTATCAGCCTCGAAGAGCAGAAACAGCTCTCAGGCGTTGCCGTCGACGCCGTGATGGACTCCGTGTCGGTAAAAACAACGCACCGCGAGAAACTCGCCGAGCTGGGCATCATCTTCTGCTCCTTCTCCGAGGCCGTGCGCGACTATCCCGACCTGGTGCGCCGCTATCTGGGCAAAGTAGTGCCTCCGTCCGACAACTTCTTCGCTGCCCTTAATTCGGCCGTATTCTCCGACGGCTCCTTTGTCTACATCCCCAAAGGCGTGAGATGCCCCATGGAGCTGTCGACTTATTTCCGCATCAACGCCGCCGGCACCGGACAATTCGAGCGCACGCTCATCGTGGCCGACGACGACGCATACGTATCCTATCTTGAAGGCTGCACAGCACCCATCCGCGACGAAAACCAGCTCCACGCCGCCATCGTCGAAATCATAGTCGAAGACCGCGCCGAAGTCAAATACTCGACCGTGCAGAACTGGTACGCCGGCGACGCCGAGGGCCGCGGAGGCGTCTACAACTTTGTGACCAAACGCGGACTCTGCCGGGGCGAAAGTTCCAAAATCTCATGGACACAGGTCGAGACCGGCTCTGCCATCACATGGAAATATCCCGGATGCATACTTGCCGGCGACAATTCGGTGGGCGAATTCTACTCCGTGGCCGTCACCAACAACCGCCAGCAGGCCGACACCGGCTCTAAAATGATACACATAGGCCGCAACACCCGCTCGACAATCGTCTCAAAAGGCATCTCGGCCGGTCACAGCCAGAACTCATACCGCGGACTGGTGAAAGTGACCCCGCAAGCTCAGGGAGCGCGCAACTACACCCAATGCGACTCGCTCCTGCTCAGCTCAACTTGCGGTGCGCATACATTCCCCTACATCGATATCCACAACGACTCGGCCGTGGTGGAGCACGAAGCCACCACATCCAAGATTTCCGAAGACCAGATATTCTACTGCAACCAGCGCGGCATCCCCACCGAGGAGGCAGTGGGACTAATCGTCAACGGCTACGCCAAAGAGGTTATGAACAAACTACCGATGGAATTTGCCGTTGAGGCCGGACGTCTGCTCTCCGTCACGCTCGAAGGCTCGGTGGGATAATCCTCCGCAACTCAATTTATCAACCGCACAATCATACACCAATATATGTCAAGCACAACTCCCCTGCTGCAAGTGTCGGACCTCCGCGCCGGCATCGACGGCAAAGAAATACTCAAAGGCATCAACATCACCGTCAATCCCGGAGAAGTACATGCCATAATGGGCCCCAACGGTTCGGGCAAGAGCACCCTCTCGGCCGTTCTGGCCGGTGACCCGAGGTTTACGGTCACATCAGGTTCCGCCACGCTCAACGGCACTCCCCTGCTCGACCTGCCGCCGGAAGACCGCTCTCACGAGGGACTTTTCCTCTCTTTTCAATATCCGGTAGAAATACCCGGTGTGTCGATGGTGAACTTTATGCGCGCCGCCGTCAACGCCAAACGCAAATACCTCCACGAAGAGCCCCTCTCGGCAAGCGAATTTCTAAAACTCATGCGTCAGAAACGCGCAATTGTCGAGCTGGACAACAAACTCGCCTCGCGCTCGGTCAACGAAGGCTTCTCCGGCGGTGAGAAAAAGCGCAACGAAATATTCCAGATGGCCGTGCTCGAGCCGCGTGTGGCAATTCTCGACGAAACCGATTCCGGACTCGACATCGACGCACTGCGCATCGTGGCTTCGGGTGTCAACAAGCTCAAAACCGACAGCAACGCCACCATCGTCATCACCCATTATCAGCGTCTGCTCGATTACATCAGGCCCGACTTCGTGCACATCCTCTACAAAGGACGCATCGTATACTCGGCCGGACCCGAACTCGCACTCACCCTCGAAGAGCGGGGCTACGACTGGATAAAGGAACAAGTTGAAAACGGACAGCTATGACCTCATCCCCTCAATCCACGCCTCACGACGACGCACTGAGACAATATCTCGACCTCTGCGACGAGCACCGCGCCACAATCGACGCCCATGCCGCCGCTCTGCTCAACGCACGCCGTGCCGAAGCCCGCGAGGCGCTCTCTCATGCCAAGGCCGAAGGCCCCGACAACACCGCGCATCCCGGCATCTCCGTACGCGAAATGCTCGCTCCCGACTACGGCGTCAACATCTCGCGTCTGGCCTTCAACAGCGAGCCGGCGACAACGTTCAGATGCGGCGTGCCCAACATCTCCACACTTCTGGCCATCGTCGACGGCGACACTTTCCGCCCGACGTCATCGCTGCTACGCAACCTGCCCGATGGCGTGACCGTATGCTCCCTCAACGACATTGCGACCTCCCGTCCCGACCTTGCCTCGCGATACCTTAACAGCCTCGCCCCCCTGACCGATACTGCCACGGCCCTCAACGCCCTGCTGTTGCAGGACGGCGTCTTCATACACATCGACCGCGCGGTAAAAACCGACAAGCCGATACAAATCATCAACATCTTCTCCGCTCTGCAGCCTATGATGGCCACCCGGCGCATCGTGGTGGCTCTCGAAGACGGAGCGGCGGCGTCGGTGGTGGTATGCGACCATTCGGCCCGCCCCGATGTCGGCTATCTCTCCAATCAGGTGGTCGAACTGCATCTTGGACGCAACGCCGAACTGGGATACTACGAAATGGAAGAATCAAGCCCGCTCACTCGCCGGCTCAACCACGTATATGCCCGTCAGGAGGAAGGAAGCCGGCTCACTGTCAACTCTTCCACTCTCACTTGCGGCACTTCGCTTTCACGCATCGAGGTACACACCGCCGGCGACAACACCGACACCAACCTCGGCGGTCTGGCCATCGCTTCCGGCAAGCAGCGCATAGCCAACATAACCGACCTGCACCACAGCCACCTGCACGGCACCAGCCGACAGATGTACAAATACGTGGCTTCGGACCAGGCCGTGGCCTCTTTCTTCGGCATCATAAATGTCGACGAACGCGCTCGCTTTACCAACGCCTCACAGACCAACCGCAACATCCTGTCCTCGCCCGAGGCCAAAATTTACACACGTCCGCAGCTTGAAATCTATTGCGATGACGTGAAATGCAGCCACGGCGCTTCTGTCGGCACTCTCGACGCCGCAGCCCTCTTCTATATGCGCTCGCGCGGCATACCTCAGGCTCAGGCCCGGCTGATGCTGATGCAAGCCTTCATGGCCGACGTCATCGACAGCATCTCCCTGCCGGCGCTCAGCCAGCGGTTGCACCACCTCGTGGAGCGACGGCTCTCCGGCGACGATATGCTGTGCGCCGACTGCCGGGCTGCCGATTTACCTTAACAACTGATTACCTCCCTCCACAACGCATAGTTACAAAACTATAACCAACAGCAGCAAATTGAAATCAATTTCAGAAATACGCGACGACTTCCCCATCCTCGGCCATAAAGTCTACGGCAAAGACCTCGTATATCTCGACAACACGGCCACCTCGCAGACTCCGCGATGCGTAGTCGAGACCATCGAGCGCATGTACTTCGAGACCAAAGCCAACGTGCACCGGGGCGTGCACCTGCTCTCGCAGCAGGCCACCGACGCCCTCGAATCCACCCGCTCGCTCGTGCGCTCGTATATCAACGCCGCCTCCACCGACGAAGTCATCTTCACTCGTGGCACCACCGAAGGCATCAATCTCGTGGCCTCGTCAATGGGTCAGCTTATGGAGAACGGCGACGAAATCATCCTCACCGTCATGGAGCACCACTCCAACATCGTGCCCTGGCAGCTCCTGGGACAACGCAAACGCATAATCCTGCGTCCGGTGCCTATCCGCCCCGACGGAAGCCTCGACACCGAAGCCTACTCGGCGTTTTTCAACGACCGCACCAAGATGGTCGCCATCTGCCACATCTCCAATGTCCTGGGAACCGTCAATCCCGTCAAACAGCTCATAGCCGAAGCTCACAGCCACGGCGTGCCGGTGCTCGTCGACGGCGCTCAGGCAGCCCCGCACATGCACATCGACGTTCAGGACCTCGACGCTGACTTCTATGCCTTCTCATCTCACAAAATGTACGGACCCACCGGAGTCGGCATACTCTACGGCAAACGCCGGTGGCTCAAAATGATGCCGCCTTACCAAGGAGGAGGCGAGATGATAGCACATGTGAGTTTCGAGGGCACAACGTGGGCCGACCTGCCGTTCAAATTCGAGGCCGGCACGCCTGACTTCGTCGACATCGCCGCATTCCACCGCGCCATCGAATACATTCAGGAGCTTGGCATCGACGATATCGCCCGACATGAAAACGAATTGCTCGAATACACCACTTCACGACTCGTGCAGGCCGTGCCGCAAGTCGATATCTACGGCACCACTGCCGGCAAAGCTCCGCTCATATCGTTCAACATCCCCGGCATACATCATTTCGACCTCGGCACACTGCTCGACAAACAAGGCGTGGCCGTGCGCACTGGTCACCACTGCGCACAGCCCTTGATGCACGTGCTCGGCATCGAAGGCTGCGTCCGAGCGTCGATGGCCGTTTACAATACCACAGAAGAGTGCGACCGGTTTGTCCGCGCCGTGGTCCGCGCCAAAGATATGCTCCTCTGACACACCTGCCGCAATGTCGAGATCGCAATTCGTAACCAAAACAGGCGTCATAGCCGCCACAGTCGGTTCGGCCGTCGGGCTGGGCAACATCTGGCGTTTCCCCTATGAGGCAGGAGTGCACGGAGGCGGCGCTTTCCTGATTATATACATCTGCTGCGTGTTTCTTGTGGGCGTCCCAGTCATAGTATCGGAATTTGCACTCGGCCGCGGCACTCACAAAAACGCCAAAGGCGCCTTTGCCGCTCTCGCCCCTTCTTCACCGTTGCGCTTTGTGCCTTATATGGGCATCATTGCTTCGATGATGATACTGAGTTTCTACTCCGTTGTGGCCGGGTGGATTCTGGAATATCTCTACCAGTCGGTGGCCGGACTTTTCTCCACAGCCGCCGACAGCGCCTACGCCGACCGTTTCGGAGGATTCATCTCCTCGTCGTGGCGACCGGCTCTCTGGACACTGCTATTTCTGACCATCAACTTTCTGGTGCTACGCCGAGGCATAGAAAAAGGCATCGAGCGAGTGTCGAACATCCTCATGCCTGTGCTCTTCATCATTCTTGTGGTTCTGAGCATCAACTCGCTGACCCTGCCGGGTGCGGGCCAAGGTCTGAGCTTTCTTTTCAATCCCGACTTCTCGCAAGTCACGCCGTCGGTAGTAATCGGCGCCATGGGACAGGCCTTCTTCTCGCTCTCGCTGGGCCTGACATGCCTGATGACCTACGCATCCTACTTCTCAGACTCCACGCCGCTTGTACGCACAGCCACCGTCACCGCCCTGCTCGACACATTGGTAGCAATCATGGCCGGAGTACTCATCTTTCCCGCCGTTTTCACCTACGGCATGGAGCCACAGGCCGGACCCACGCTCGTATTCGTGACTCTGCCCGAAATATTCGCGCAGATGCCAGGCGGACACATCTGGTCGGTGCTTTTCTTCATTCTGCTGTTCTTCGCATCAATCACATCAACAATATCGATGAGCGAAATTTCAATCTCGTTTTTCATCGAAGAGAGAGGCATGACCCGCAACCGGGCCACAGCTGTCAACACTCTGATTTGCATGATATTCGGTGTACTGTGCGCCCTTTCGTTCGGATGTCTGAGCGATATGAAAATCTTCGGGATGACCCTTTTCGACCTCTTCGACTACACAACAAGCAACATATTGCTGCCCCTCGGCGGCATGGCCATCGCCATATTCGCCGGATGGATAGTCGACAAGCGATTTCTCTCACGTCAAATCGTGCCTCCCCGCAAGCGACCTTCGGCCTTCACCGGGATGCTGAGATTCTGCATACGGTATGCCGCGCCCGCCGGCATAGCCGTTATCTTCATTTACGGCCTGATCTGAGCTGAAATACGGCTACATAAAAATTTAACAAAAATGTGTCAATTTTGCCTCATCAATATTTGGCAATCCAATTGATAATTATTAACTTTGCCACGCAATAGAGTCAAAACCAATCCACTCCACGCAAAACGTTAAATCAAATACAAAACACTAAACCAAACTAAATTTTTATGAAGAAACTTTTACTCTCTGTTTTTATGGCAGTAGCAGCATTCTGCACCGCCAGTGCCGAAGTCGCCACTTTCGACTTCACCACCAACCAATACGGACAAGTTGTCGGCGATGAAAACACCGAAAACTACCTCACCGTAGGCACCAGCTTCTCTCAGGACCTCGTAACCGTAACCGTAACAAATACCGAAAAGAAAGTGCGCTTCTTCAAAGCCTCAAGCGGCACTATCAACTTCCGCATCAACAAAGGCGGCAGCGTAGACATTTCAGTTCCCTCCGGCAATATCGTAAAAATCGAGCTTGAAGGATCCAATCTCACCTCCTTCACCATCGGAGGCACCACAGTGCCCACAAACAAAAAAGCAGCCGAATGGACAGGCACCGCTGCCAAAGTCGCTCTCGCAAACGACCAAAACGTCGGCACAGCTCAAATCAACAAAATGACGGTGACATACTCCACAAGCGGTGAAACAAAAGAGCTCGCCGGACTTTCATTCCCCGAAAACTCTTACAAAGCAAACCTTGGCGAACCCTTCACCGCCCCCGTGCTAACTAAAGCAACAGACGCAGCCGCAACTTATACATCGTCTGAGACATCTGTTGCCACTGTCGACGCAGCAACCGGAGCAGTTACCCTCCTGAGCGCAGGCACCACGGTAATCACCGCAAGCACAGCCGAAACTGCCAAATACTACAGCGGCACAGCACAATACACCCTCGTAGTTATCGACCCCAACGCACCCGGTGCAACAATCGGCAATCCCATGACAGTGGCTCAGGCACTCGCTGCAGCCAACGGCACCAGCGACGTATATGTTAAAGGTTTTGTAGCTGAAGTTACCGAAGTATACTCCGAGCAATACAAAAACGTAAGCTTCACCATCGCAGACCAAGCCGGCGACGCAACCGTAATGAAAGCCTTCCGTGCAAACTGGGGCGCTGACGTAACAGCTACCGCCGACATGAACCCCGAAGTAGGCGCCGTCGTAATCCTCTACGGTAACATCGCTCTTTACAACAACGTCAACCAGCTCGCAGCCGGCTGCAAGATTGTAAGCTACTCATCACCCGCCGGCATCGCCGGCATCGAAGCCGACAACAACGCAGCTCCCGTATACTACAACCTCCAGGGCGTACGCGTAGCCAACCCCGAGAACGGTCTCTTCATCGAAGTTCGCGGCAACAAAGCTGAGAAAGTCATCAAATAACCCCACCCTCCATATAGCTAAAAAAGCTGCGCCCCGCGCAGCTTTTTTTATGCGCATCCCCCGCCCGTAGTGCCATGCGAATACACCCGGGAAGTCGTGAGCGGCATGGGAGGTGCCCTGCGGCCTCGCAGGGCACAAAAACGACAGGCAATAGTAATTTTTTTTGCGTTTACCGAGTTTGAGGGTGGTCGGAGGCTTGTTGAGAGGCAAGATTTGAGCTGGGGAAGAGAAAATTTATATAAGTTATTCGTAGGGGTATTTGTCCGCACCTGTCCTTACATAGCTTTCTCTTTTCCCCAGCCATGATATTTAGAGGGAAGCATTAGTATACACAATTATGGATATATCTCATAGTGCTATACCATACTAAATATGTCCAAAATTCAAATTCTTTATCCGATATGACTACACTGCATCATATTTCTGATATTTGTTTTTCTAAGGTTTAAGCCGCTGTCTGCTTGATCCTGTCTGCTTTGTTAAGGACAGTTTTTAATCGGAAATCACAGGACAAATATTCATGACATCCTTTTCAAATATGTCTCTTCGGATTGCTCTATTTCTTACTTGTGTCCTGTGGTGGAATATGTGTACGAGGAAGGCAGCCGGTCGCGGGATGTGATCAGGAATTTATTCAAGACATTGGACAACCTCAATCTGACCGTCACCACCGACGGATATGCGGCATACAATCTGTTTGATGCCGGAGAATACCCGATCATATAAATGCAAGGAGGCTGCGCCGTAAACCTTAATTACGACACAGCCTCTTTCATGTAAAATATATTGAATGTATGAGTGGAATCAGTTCATCTTGATGAACGCTGGAATCCATGCCTTGACGCTGACATTACCGCTGACATTGCCACCGTTGATGAGGTCGATGCCGCTTCCGCCGATGCTGACGTGCTGGTCGGTCTCAGAGAAGATGCAGATGACCTTGTTGCCGGTTTGTGAGTCAGTCTTTATGATAATCTCGCACTTGTTACCCTCCTGACGGCTTACAGTACCGCGCCATAGAGCCGGGTTGGCAGCACGAGCCTTGAAGTACTTGGCAGTGTAGTCATGTACCTTCTGCTCGTTGGCATTGAAACCGGAGATGCGTCCCGATGTACGTGACCAGTTGTCGCTGTTGCCTCCATGACCGCGTTTGTCGTTTAAGTTGTCAATGAATTGGTCGAGGTCGGTGTCCTCAAAGAGGCCCGACAACTCGCCTGTGTTCTCGTGATAGTCGAAGTCAACCCAGCCGTCATGCACCGGGTCGCCGTCGTAAGTATCGAAATCGTCATATTCTTCCATAATGCGTTATGCGATTGAAGCCTTACGGTCGAGACCTTAGGCTCGATTTACGAAAGCGCGGCGGCGATGCCGCAACTCCCTAATCATAATAATTGTTCAAAGCGAGAACAAGCAATTTATGCTTATACACAGTGAGTTTTCCATTTATATAACGGATATACTTTTTCAATGGAACTTCTATATATTCGGCTGCCATTAGAAACTCCTCGTCCAAATAATCTTCCTCCGTTGCCTCTTGAGTCTCAATTTCAGAAAGGTTATATACTTCCGGCTTGAATGTATCAATAGGGAAACCGATAGTCGATTCGTCTGACACATCATGGGTTCGCAAAAATTCTTGAACAGCGGCTTCTACCAAATCCGGGAAATTGTTAAGAGCCTCGATAGGAAAATATTCGAGGACAATAGCATCTATGTCAAGCTCGTCCGGCACATAAGTAAACGGCGAATCTCCCGGCGCAAGCAGGGTTGACATTTCATAGTAGGCAAGATTGTCCTCGCGTGGTTCTCCAAGTCTTCGTCTTGTGCGAGAAACAGCTAATGTTTTTTTATCAATGGTCAAGTAATCATCCAAGTGAACATCATCGGCATAGGCATAACCGATGTAATCGTTCACTGCGTCCACGATATCAACCCGTAAAGGGTTGTTGGGGATATGACTCTTATTCAGCAATATTTCGTTATCGTCTGTCATCGTTAGTCCCAGTCGTTTAGGTTGTCAATGAAGTTGTCGAGGTCGGCTTCGTCCTCGACGTATGGAAGTTCGCCAGTGTTCTCGTTGTAGTCGTAATCGACCCACATATCGTGAACGGTGTCGCCGTTGTATGCGTCTAAATCGTCCATACCGAATTCATTTCATCTGAGCCTTGAACTCGTTATTGGCATCAACGATTTCATTACACAATGAACAAGTGTAATAAGTCATCATACCAAAGAACTGATTGGCAACATGAAGTGATAATTGCCCATCTTCACAAAAAGCAACTCCACAAACGAAAAGTGAACGGCCATCCCACCTTACGTTAAAAGGAGTATGCATACCAATGTGTTGTTTGAAGATATTATCTTGTTGTTCCTTGGGAAGGAAGCAATCAATCTGGGCGGATAGGAGTAGTTCCACGCGGTCTGCGTCCTTATGGTAGGAACAAATAAAGTCAGGTTCTTCCCTGGCGCAGGAAAATTCCACTATCCGACTGCTGATAATAAAATCGCCGTTCTCTCTGGGAGAAATATAAACGGGGAATTTAGAACGAACAGCAGCTTTCGCCATTACTTCCAGAGGTTGAGGAAGCATTTTGAAGTCGGCAAAGTCAAGGGCTTTCAGTTTGAAAACAATCTGTTTGACATTGGTATCAAACGGAGAGTCCTCCAACAATGTTTCAGTAACCTTAAAGCGGTAAGTAGGCCATGGCGTCTTGAAGTCGATGTACGAAGTTTTGAGCGGCTTCATGCCGTCTTTGGTGTCCTCGCATAACAGGAATTTATTATTGTAGAGAACATACAGAGCGTAGGTATATTCTTTAAGCTCGCAGATGTCGTAGCCGAAATCATAAGTGCATGGCAAACTTAAGATTTCTCCATTTCGACAAATCTTGTTCAGCTTAAAGCTGTCGGGCAATCTGTCTTCCGTCATCGAGGGAACGTCAAAAACACGACTTCCGGTAACGTTTTCAAGTTTAATCGGGTCGTAGAATATATTGGCATGGCCGAGACATAGATAGTCGTTGGAGTCTGCTCCTTCTTCGTCTACGCCCTCCCACGGTTGCCCCTCGCGGTCATTCCAACCTACGACTTCAACGCTGCCGAGAAGCACACGAGTAGGCAGTTCATCGTCCGTAAGGTAGCCGAGAAGCTTTGCGTTCTCAAGCTGCATACGAACGAGAGGCGGTAGGTTTTCTCCGTCGTTTTCAGCGAGAGGATCATTGCCGCTTGCATATATGAGCACCCTTTCCGGCACATCGAAAGGGAGGTTGCTCGTATGAATGATGCGCTTGTAGCCGGACGCTACAAGCTGTGCCCATGGTTGCTGTATTGCGATTGCTTTCATTGACAGTGTAAATTTGCGTTAGCGATAGAAGCCTGTTGGTCGAGACCTAAGGCTCAATTCACGATAGCGCGGCGGCGGTGCCGCAACGCCTTTAATAATTATTCACTCAACAAAGTTTTGTAATTAGAAACGACTAATTCGCAAGCGTCGGCAAGGAGACTTTTTACTCTGCCAGCTGAAAGGTCGGTAGGTAGAGTTCTATGACAGGTGTGGCCACAGAGTCTAAAATCACTCGACAAAGACAACCAAGCTGTTTTCGATGTGCGATTTACATTGTTGATAAAAATGGCAGCTGTCGAAAGGATTTCCTCTGGAATAGGCTCCATAACTGTTACTATTAAAGAAACCAGATTGTTGTTCATGTCAATAGTGAACTTGTAACGACAACGAATCTCGTCAAAGTAAAGGAAATCCATGAGACGGGGCATAACATATTCCTCCGGTGTTGAAAAAGGAGAAGAAGTGTCCTTGAAGGTCATTGGATTAAAGCCCTTTTCAATCAGCGCATCTTTAACCGCCCATGTAGCAGCATTGATGAAATCCTCTTGTTCAGTATGCCCGGATTTAACAGAGTAAACAGCGTATGTGTCAAATCTGTTGGAATCATACTTATCTTCAACCTCGTTTATTTCTATATCGAGAACGTAATGTTTTATCTCACGTTCTTCAGAAGTGAAAACAAGGAAATCAATAGGGTATGGTTGTAATCCGTCTTCAAGGGTTTCGCAGATGAACGGAGTAGTTACTTCATCAAGAAGTAAAGGGATATCTTCAAATGCCCTTAGTTCGTCGATGTTTTCAAAGTCAGCGAGGGGAACATCTATTACAAGAGTGTTTCCGTCACGATATATTTTGTTGATTTCAGGTGCGTACATACGAATATTTACATTGGCTTTATCATGGATTCGATGAAGGAGATTTCATCTTTGGAGAGATTGTATTTGTCGTAGAGCTGTGCGTCGATTTCCTCGATGCTTTTGCTCCAGTCGATGTCGCTGCCAGAGGAAAAATTTTGCATCGGGACGAACTTGTAAGTGTCGCGAGTCATATTTTTAAGTTTCCTAATGCCTACCATAAAGCGGAAAAATTTGGAACGACAATAAATGACTACATTATTTGCCTCTTCTTCTGTTGAGAAAGGAGCAATGGCAAGAAATGTTTCAGAACATATGGTTTTGATGTCACCGACAACTCCCTGTCCTATAATTCGGGCGGGAATAGGATTGCCTAATTGACCTGCCGCGCCATCAGCTTTTGATAGAAAAACTTTCCAAGTTTTCAAAAGTTCGCCCCCTTTTGATGGTACGAAACTTGAAGGCAGGTAACGAACATCGCGGCCTCCATCAAAGCGGCCAAACACTTTAATAGCGTTAGGGAAAGGAGATGTTGAAATTTGAGGCTCGTAATTGGATATGCCAAAAGGATTACGAGCAAGCACCTTTTCAGAGAAATAATGTTTGGTCTTTTCTATTACTTTTGCCAAAATAGATAAAGCACCGGCATCTCTCACAACCACATCAGAGTCGTTATCGTCAAGATAGCGCTCAATACAAGAAACTCCATTTGTTGTGTGTGAGAAGAATTGACAGGGGCCCTCGTTAATGCTATCAATGAGGAAATAGCAAATACCCCCCTCAATGGCAACATTCGTGAAACAATCAGAGGCATTTAGATAATCGTGTAAAACACGAATATGATGATTGCTTAACATTTCAGCGCGGAAATCGTCTAACCCTTTGCCTCCAGTCATCCAACGTGAAGGCATAATCATAGATACAAATGATGGCTTAACATAAGATGCTATGCCAACAAATTTATCATATATGGGCTTGGCGCTGGAGCCACCGCCACCATCGACTTCTTGATATGGAGGATTACCAACAATGGCTTTGAATTTCATTACGTCTATATTAGGGATACCCCACTTAGTAGCCTTAGTCACACGGCTGACAAAGAGTTCGGGCTGGTTTTTAATTTTGTTGATTAAGTCTTCAGGGGCCCACATATTGGTTTTGCCGTTGCGGAAGCCGAGAAGAGTGCGGCGCGTAATGCGTTTTGCCATTGGGGTCTTGCAGATAACAAAGATGTTTTCTGCAACGGCGGCGTCCCAAATGGCCTGATGTTCTTCGAGGGTTTCCGGAGAGAACATTGCATTACGAAGCCGCGAGCGGTAGATGTTGTAGGCGAGGTACAACGGATAAAGGCCCGACTTGGAATTGATTTCAAGGAGGTGACTATCCGGAGTAAATACCTCGGCAGTAACATCGCCACGGTCGACGAAGCGCGGTTCTTCGATTGTTTCCGAGAAGTCCTCGTTGAAGAACGTGTAGCCACCGAGACAGTCGCTCATGTGCATATTCACCACGCGCCACGGGGTCAAGACCGTTTCTTTATCGGGATTGCGGAACGTAGAGAAGATAGCGGCAATGCGCTCGATGCGTTCCTCAATAGAGAGACGGTCGGCAGCGCGAGCCATAGCGCGTATGCGCTTGGCAGCGGCGGTAAAGATGTCAGGGTCGTAGTATTTCTTGAAGGCGTTGAACTTCTGTTTGCTGACACCACGGGGCATAAATTCTTCCCATGACTGAGCGTCAATAAGGTTAGTGAAGTTGTCGATAGTCAACTCCTCGTCCTCGTTCTCTACCTTTGCTCCGTAGAGCATAAGGGGCATTCGGATAGAGATGCCACGAAGAATTGAGATAGCGTCCTCCTTGACTTTCTTCTTTTTCTTCAGTTCTTCAAGACGCTTCTTTTCTTCCTCGGTCAGTTCTTTCTTTTTCTTCTTTTCGAGTTTTTCCTTTTCCTCGTATTCCTCATTGGTCAGACCTTGATTGTTGACATCAATCTGACCTGTATTGCCCATTGCCTTAGTCTGACCGATAATGCCTTTGAGGTCTTCAAACTCTTTGATTTCAATATCAGAGAGTTTCATCAGCTCATCGTTATAGAGACATCCGTCCTCGAACCCGTTGCGAACAACACGCTCAACGTAAGCACGTTTGAGTTGTTGAAGCATACGGGTGACGTTGAGGGTTTCCATCTTGGATCCCTCAATGGCGATAACCGGACAGAAATTCAAGAACTCGCCCATGGCGCGTTTCTGATTTTCGGTGGTCTTGCCGGCCTTAGTCGAGAGGCGCGGAACGGTAGCGAGAACCTGCAACGTGCGGTCGGGAGCGAAGTCGAAAACGTAGCAGTTCTCTTTGACGCGGCCATTTATGGTTGCCGGAGTCTGCACACGGAAGATTGTCTGCATATATGCCGAGGCGGCGGTGTTGAAGCTGCCCGACAGCATCAGGACGCCCATCCACGGCTTGACGCTGACGCCCGTAGTAAGACGGCCACACGACAGTGTGATAGTGCGGGTTGCGTCCGGGTCTTTGCCGATGGCGGCTTCAACCATTTTGAGAGCTTCGCCGTTTTCCTCGTCCTCGTCGCCGTCACCGGCCACGTTGACAATCTCGAAGTGTTGGAAAACGGGGTGGGCTTTAAGCAGTGCGCTCAGCGCCTTTGCCGCTTTCACACCGGGTAGCATCCACAGCGTATGGCGGAAGATGTCGCGATATTCATCGTTGGCGAAAGGATATGCGCTTTCAGGGTCGGTCTTTGTGAGAAGATTGAGGAAGTTCTTAATATCCTTTTCGTGGATGAAAGTGCCGTCTTCGCGTGTGCGGAAGAACTCGCGGAAGTTGAACGCCACATCTTCATCGGCAAACTCGTTCATCAACCTGCCGAGATCGTAAGTGAAAATATTGAGCGTCGGCAGACCGGCATACGGGTTCGGGTCGCCGGGGTGGGTTTCCTCCCACTCTTGTTTTGCCCGCTGTTCCATGACGTAGTCCCAGGTGTAGATTTCATCTTCCTTGAAGTCGTCAAGAAGATTGAACGGTGTGCCCGATAAACGGAGAACTTTTGTCTTGTCCTTAGTCAGCTCCTCCATTACGGCTTTTCCGAGAGCCGTCTGAGTACCTTCGTGGGCTTCATCTACAATGATGAGATCCCACGGAGCTGAGAAAAGTGCGTCGTTCTTGTTGAATTTGCCGCCTACGGTTTCCGAGCCTCGCAAGTCTTGCATAGAGGCGAAGTAAACATAGTGGATGCCATGCTGCTTGAATTGCTTGTCGAGCGAGGTAAAGGATTCTCCTTTATGTTTCGAACCATACTGATAGTTGGGCGAGTCATAGAAAATCTTGCCGAAGTCCTCGAACCACCCTGCATCGACCACGGGGCGATGAGTGAGGATAAGTGTACGCCCGAACTGCATCAGTTTTACCACCTGAAGGGCGGTCAGAGTCTTGCCGAAACGCATCTTGGCGTTCCAAAGCATCTGATTGCCCTTTTTGAATTGCTTGAGGGTTTTCTTGATTGCCTCTTCCTGTTCGGGGCGGAAGATAATCGGAGAGCGGTCTTCGGTTATCTCTCCCGGACGCAGCGACTTGCGCCCTTGTTTGAGGGCGGCGATAGCGGCTTTGGCGGTTTCGAGGTCGCAGTAGAACCATTCGTTGGCGTTGTTCTCGATGTCGAAAACTTTGCGCTTGATACCGGACCGGAGCAGAAGGTCGTGAACGTCCTTGTCGTTGAATGAGCAGACACCGCCATCTCGGAAATGGGCGGTAACTTCAGTATGAAGCAACTCGTATTTTATACCGGCTGTCTGCGTCTGATGATTGATGCGCTCACGGGCGGCTGCATTCAGCTCCTTGCAGTTGGGCTGAAGTGCAAGATAATTGTCAGAGGAATTGCAAGAAGCCTCGCCAATTTTCAGGATGCCTCGGTGCGCCTCATCGTTGATACGATAGACGTATATCAGCTTCGGTTTTAGTTGAATGAAATGCTGCATGGCATTAATTCTTTATAAGGTCGATGAATCGAATTTTCTTCTTATCTTCGGTTTTGGCGCCCCAGTCTCGGATAAGGCAATAAGTGCCGTTGTGCTGACGGATGTCGCCGGACTTGCAACCGGCACACGGAATAAGTTCGGGTTCGCCAAAATCGAATAATGATGGCTGAGTGGAAGGCTTGTCGCCGCAGCTGTCGGGCACAACGCCTTTAAGTCCGTCCATCTGCCAAAAGTTCCAAGAGATAATGTAGGCGATATAAAGCAGTGATTTCATCTGCGGTATTTTGTCCGCTCCGAATTTCGCTTTATAATAGTCTAAAAAAGTCATTAGCAGGTTTTCACGGGCGAGAAGCAAGTTATCGCCTTGCCATTCGTAGCCGTAGACATTCATGTAAGCGGTCTGCGCCCATTTGAGCCAGTCGCCTGTGGTTTCGGTATTCTCACTTACCACGCGGAGTTTGCGGTCGAGCAAACCGATGCGCTGTTCTACCGGGATAGGCTCGCCGGTCACGGTGTCGTAACGGCTGACGATATAGGGAGCTTCGCCGCAGGTAATTTCAAGGCGAGTGTCGCGCACATAGTCGCGCCACGTCTTGCCCTCAGGGAATGTAATGGGGTCTGTGTTTACCATCCAAGTATGGTCGGGATTTTCAGTATTGAAAACTCCCTCGCGTCCGAACCACGCATCATCAACAAGATTATTCTGCGCGTTGCATATCCATGATGGGGTGAAAACCTCAGCCATCTCGCGGCTGCGCTGCTGCTGTTGTTGCCGGCTCTTGACTGAGCGCGGCACGATAACATTTCCATTATCGCCGGTGATACAGGGAATGGTGATTTGGTCGTGGTACTTGTAGCCCTCGCCAAGTTGCTCGTAATTGTCGGTAGCCCAGAAAATGTTGACTTGCGGCCCCTCTTTCGGACTCAAAGTGTGGTCTTTGAGCAGGGTCGTAAGCAATTCGGGCGAAAGCGCGAATATGTCATTTTCTTTTATGTCGATAGACTGGTCTACCATACTATTTTGAAGTTGTCAGATTTTGAGGTCTTTTAATATGCAAAGTTACCACAAATTTTCGAGATTTGGGGTCAAGCCGAAAATACGGTGCATAGATTTTTCGAAAAGTGTTAAATTTGCATCATGACAACAGGCGAAGCATTTTGGAAATTCCTCCCGGCAGGTTTGGACGAACTGTTCGAGATGGTAAAGTTCGAGTTCAGCGATGCGTCCTACAACATATGGCTTGACGAGAAGAAAAAGCTGTCGGACGAGGACTACCGTAATCCGAACATAGTAGCCCGTGGATACACGGATTATGTAACAATACAGGACTACCCGATGCGTGGCAGGCCCGTTTATCTGCACATGCGCAAGAACAAATGGTGGGATAAGGAAACCAACGAGATCTTCTCCTACAATCTGGAGCTTCCCAATGAGGAAGGGACACGACTCAGCGCCGAGTTCGTGGCTTTTTTAAAAGACGAAGGTTGAGACGACAGCTTTGTCCATCAAGCACATAGCGCAGATGTACTGTGTCAACGGCAAGCATTTCGCTGACCTGTACCGCAATAAACTGAGCGGTTACGCAGAGTGGTGTGAGGACGAACTCGGCTGCGGGTTCTACTTCAACGCCGCCAACATCGGGCCTTATATGAGCCTGGACGAGACCAGCCTGAGCAACGGCGAGGTATGGACATTCCTCACCAACAAAGACGGCCACGGGGGCAAGGGCACGCTGGCGGCAGCCATTCCGGGCACAAAGAGCGACGAGATCATATCCATACTCATCGCTGCGATGGGCAAGTCCCTTAGGCGAAAGGTCAAAGAGGTCACATGCGATCTGTCG
>JBJEDE010000019.1:0-13479 GCA_051871795.1 Muribaculaceae bacterium
ATAAAATAACCGAATATTCGGAAGAACAAGACTTTTTTAAATGAAAGAGCCGTGTAAAATTTCTATAACTTTTATCCATCACATAATGCACCGCTCAAAAAAAATGATTACCTTTGCAGAAGTTTTCACCACATAGCCTGTTATGAACAATAATTATCCGCCTTTAAAGGTATTCTCAGGAACAAAGTCAAGGTACATTGCCGAGGAAATTTGTAAAGAATTAGGTGTAGAGTTAGGTAAAATGAATATCGCTCATTTTGCCGACGGAGAATTCGAAGTTTCGTTCGAAGAATCGATTCGCGGTTGCGAAGTTTACCTCGTTCAGTCCACATTTCCCAACTCCGACAATCTCATGGAGCTTCTGCTTATGATCGACGCAGCCAAACGAGCTTCGGCCAAATCGGTCATTGCTGTAATCCCGTATTTCGGATGGGCACGTCAGGACAGAAAAGACAAACCCCGCGTATCAATCGCAGCCAAACTTGTCAGCGATCTGCTCGTGGCCGCAGGTGTTGACCGAGTAATCACAATGGATCTCCACGCCGACCAGATACAAGGCTTTTTCAACATTCCCGTAGATCACCTTTACGCTTCATCTGAGTTCATCCCGTACATTCAGAGCCTCAAACTCGATAATCTGGTAATAGCAACACCCGACGTAGGAGGAGCAAAACGCGCCAACAGCTACGCAAAATACCTCGATGTGCCTCTGGTGCTTTGCCACAAGCAACGTGCCAAAGCCAACGTGGTGGAAAAAATCACCGTTATCGGCGACGTAAAGGATAAAAACGTAATACTTATCGACGATATGGTCGATACTGCCGGAACAATCACCAAGGCCGCCGAACTTATGCTTGCCGAAGGAGCAAAAAGCGTGCGCGCGCTCTGCACTCACGCTATCATGAGCGACCCCGCAACTGACAGAATCAACAACAGCGGACTGACGGAGATAATCTTTACCAACTCAATCCCTTATACAAAAGATTGCTCCAAATGCACCGTTATAAGCGTGGCACGTCTGTTCGCCGATACCATACGTCGCGTACACAGCAACGAAAGCATTTCGTCGCAATATCTTATCAAATAAGCACTCAGTAGCAGTCTGTCTGCTGATTGCCCGGTATAAGAGCTTGTCTAATCACAAGCTCTTTTATTTTTCAAAATGTCATGAATACAATTTTTTTCGACTCACTTAAAGTAGGGGTGTACTGTATTATATTCCTCGTATTGGTATGGCTCGGGTTCTGGATTGCTAACGGAGTTATATGGCTGGCCGGGTTGCTTCCCGACTTCTCAGGTGCCATTCTTAAACTGTCAAGCGAAAGCGCATCATGGTGGTGGCGTGCTCTTGCGTATTCCACATTGGGGTTGCTATGGCTATATCCATGTGTTTACGTGCTGGTTATCAATACGATGGGAAACGCCGGTCCGGATCCTATATATCGTAAAGAGTGGATAGTGATTGCCATCCTTACCGCTCTTATTTGCATGGTTTATGACCCACGGTTGGGGGCGATATTGCCTGCTTCTGTCTTTGAATTTTTCAGCTCGACATACAACGCATATCTCGTCACTGACTTTCCTCCGAACAAACCCGACGGAGTGTATTATACGATTTTCGATATCTTCATACTTGTGTCCTGTTGGCTCGGTTGCAGTATCGCGAACTACAACCGCGACCACGGCAATTATTGAAAATCAGTCATATAACGGTCATATAAGTGATAGTCAAATGCTCCTAACAAGCACACCGTTTCAGTAGATTACAGTATTTTCACCGATAATTTTACTCTGCATCATTTTGAAAGAGTGATATCAGTATCACCTTACAAATCATAATTTGCAGAATCTGCGAAACTATTGCGTTATTTCAAAAGCCATCATTCGATGATGGCTTTCTCTGTATATGGCATAGTTCCTGAAAAACAAATCCGCAAGAATTTCAGATCAAAAACTCATAGGAGAGAATTAGTGTGTATGCAATTTAACATAATATCGATTATCAAATTTGTGCTATTAAAATTATATAAAATGTTCATGCTGCCATGTTGAATGTTTTGTATATGTCCGGCTGATGTCAGACTACGATTTGAGCGTTCGATTGATTTTTAGTATCTTTGCATTGTCAAATGCAATCCGATTCTGTTGTTGAAACTCCATTCAGTTTGACTCGCTATTTTATTTTCATAATTTTGCTTCTCTTAGGTAATGCATCTGCATTATCTCAGTCCAATGAGTATTTTCTGAGCGGTATGGTGCGCGACTCCGTTACTTTGGAGCCGTTGCCTTATGCATCCGTGACACTCCTCGATGGCAAAGCCGGAACTCTTACCGACACTCACGGCATTTTTGGCATGACGGTACCACGCACAGCTTCTGCTTTCAAGGTCACGTGTATGGGATATAAAATCAAGAATGTTCCCGTCTCTTATCGTTCGACAAATCTTTATGATATTTATCTTTCACCTGAGGCTACTGAGCTCAACGAGGTTGTAGTTCGCAAGAAAAAGTATTCTAAGAAGAATAATCCTGCTGTAGAATTTGTAAAACGTCTTAAAGAAAGCGGCCGTCTCACTGACCCTAAGCGCAACAACAAATTTTCTTACATCTGCGATCAAAATATAGCATTGGCAATCAATGATTTTGCAGAAAAATCTGAAAATTCGGCGCTATTCAAGCGTTTCCCTTTCATCTGGGAATATGTTGACACGTCCGAGGTTTCGGGAAAACCGATACTTAATATCATATCACATGACAAAACAACTCGGACAGAATATTCCGACAACGGTAAAACACGTCACGACAGCATTTTATCACAGCATTCTGCAGGAATTGACGAAATCGCTGACGTTGAATCGATGCGCGTATTCTATGAGGATGTGTTGGGTGAAATCGACCTCTACGACAACGACATAAATATACTTCAAAATCGTTTCGTAAGTCCCCTTTCGCGCATCGCTCCGGACTTTTACCGTTTTTATCTTACTGATACGGTGCAAGTTGATAATGAACGTTGCATCGTTCTGTCGTTTTATCCGCGCAACGCAGCCACCTTTGGATTTATCGGCCAGATATACGTACCGGCCGACAATCCCAAGATGCCCATCCGACGCATCACTATGCGTACATCTCCTGAGATAAATCTCAATTTCATCCGCTCGCTGCGCATAACACAGAATTTTATCACAGCCGACGACGGTTCGGCTCTTAAAATACTTGACGATATTACCATCGAGGCACGTCTCATGCCCGGTACGCCAGAAATTTACTGTCGCAGAAAGGCAAACTACCACGACTTTGTCATTAACGATGAGTCGGCTTCGGTTCAACACATTGTCATGTCTGCCGACTCCGGACATCATAACACAACCACCACCGGGTCAGTCACTTCCCTACTCTACCGGCTACGTTCAGTTCCCGTTTTCTATTGGGGCGAAAAAGTGCTGAAAATACTTGTAAACGGTTATGTACCTACCTCGAATCCGAGTAGATTCGATTTCGGACCTGTGAATACAGCTATTAGCCATAATTCCTACGAAGGTTGGCGTTTCCGAGTCGGAGGCATGACTACTGCCGCGCTGTCGAAACGATGGTTCGGTCGCGGATATGCTGCTTATGGCGTTGATGACAACCGCTTTAAGTATAGTGGCGAGGCTGAGTATTCGTTCATTGATAAAAAACAACATTCGCGCGAGTTCCCGATTCGCTCGCTTCGTGCAACTTATACATATGACACTGATCATCCGGGTCGTCATTATCTCTTTACCAATCCGGACAATTTTTTTCTTTCATGGCAAAGGATGAAGGACAAACACGTGGCTTACAAACGATCGGCAAAGTTGCTCTTCACATGGGAATTTCAAAACCACTTCTCAATACTGGCCGAAGTGGCTTCCAATCGTCTCACTCCTACCACTGATATGCTTTTTATTGACGGAAACGGAGTAAATTATTCGCACATTAATACCTCCGGCATCACCCTCACGCTTCGCTATGCCAAGGGTGAGAAGTTTTATCAGGGACGTTCCTACCGCATTCCCATAAATCAGGACGCTCCCATACTGATGCTTGCCCACACTTTCGCACCGGCATCTACATTCGGCAACACTTTCGCTCTTAACAAAACCGAAATTTCAGTATCAAAACGATTTTGGTTTTCTGCCTTCGGCTATGCAGATTTTATGATTCAGGGCACACACGTATGGAGTCGGTCGCCCTACTTCAATCTGTCAATACCGAACGCCAACATTTCCTACACCATACAACCCGAATCGTTTGCGTTGATGAATCCGATGGAGTTCATCACCGATACTTCCGGTTCGCTTTTCTTTACCTACAACGCCAACGGCGCAATATTCAATTACATACCTTTTCTAAAAAAACTGCGGCTGCGGGAGGTCTTTACCACATCGATGTTTATGGGCAAGCTGAGTGACAGCAATAATCCCGTATTGCATCCAGAGATGCTGAGATTTCCGGTAACCACAAGCGACGCCTCACGCACACCCTATGTTGAAATCGGAGTCGGTCTGGACAATATTTTTTCATGTCTTAGATTTGATTACGTCTGGCGCATTACCCATCGCAACCCATCATACCCAATCGACCGCAGCGGCCTCAGAGTTGCATTCCACATGACTTTCTGACCTTGGCGTAAACTATTTACCACCTCAGGGCGTATTAAATTTGACACTTCGGTCGCATGGACCGAAGTCTTGTTAAATGTCTAAATCAATTGTTTATGAATGAGAAAGTGAAAGGGAACATAGCGATGGGCATCTCGAAAATTTTGTCAGGATTGAACGAGAATGCATTGAAATTTCTTGTGCCCCGATGGATGTCGCCGTTTTCGGGCGTCGTGCTGCGTCTTGTCTTTGGCAGCGCCGCATTTTGGGTATCCGGGCTGATTGCACGCAAATCACAGAAACAGGCGACTGTAAAACAAAAACTTTCTTTGTTTGTGATGGGAGCAATACTCATTTTCGGTTATATGTTCTTCCTGCTTGCCGGTCTAAAATACACAACTCCTGTCACTTCATCAATATTCATCAGCCTTCAACCGGCTATAGTCTTCATTATTTCGGCAATCTTTCTTGGCGAGCAAGTCACAAAAATGAAGATCATCGGCATTGCACTCGGAATAGCCGGAGCTACCGTATGTGTAACTACACAGCACACGTCGTCAGTATCATCCGACCCTACTTTGGGCGCGTTTCTGTGCTTCTGCAGTGCATTGTCCTACTCCTTGTTTCTGATATTTTCGAAGAAATTTCTCCTCACGCTCGACGACATTACCGTTTCAAAATGGAGTTTTACGGGCGGTGCGTTTTCAGCCTTGATTGCAACGATTTTTGTAGGATGGGACGCTCCCGTACTTGCTCAGAGCATATTTTCAACGCCCATGCTTGTGCTGCTGTTTGTACTCATATTCCCAACTTTCATCAGTTATTTCTTGGTAGATACGGGCTTGAAAACATTAGCGACGACAGTTGTCGCATTATATTCCAATCTCATTCTTGTTGTTGCCGCCATAGTGAGCTATATTCTGGGGCAGGACATTTTCAGCTGTTGGCAATTGCTCGCGATTGCTTTAATCATCTGCTCGGTCTACTTTACAGAAAAGGCCGAAAACAAAAGCAATATATAAATTAAGCTAAAATTATCGCCTCTATCGGGTATTTTTTTGTAACTTTACAGCGTAAAACGATTATTTAATCATGAGAAATAAAACAATACCGGTTTTGTTGCTCACCGGCTACCTCGGAAGTGGTAAAACAACACTTGTAAATCACATTCTCTCCAATGAGCGCGGCATACGATTTGCCGTCATTGTCAATGATATAGGCGAAGTAAATATCGACGCCTCGCTCATTCAGAAAGGCGGCATTGTCGATACGAAAGACGACAGCCTGATGGCTCTCCAGAACGGCTGTATCTGCTGTACGCTTAAAATGGACCTGGTCAAGCAAATTGTCGACATCATAGCAGCCGACCGTTTCGATTATATCGTTATCGAGGCAAGCGGTATATGCGAGCCGGCGCCCATCGCACAGACAATCTGCTCAATGCAAGCTATGGACCAAGTACAGGGACTTCCGGCCATGCCACGTCTCGACTGCATCTGTACCGTAGTCGACGCAATGAGGCTTCGCGACGAATTCGGTTGCGGCGACCGGCTCAAAAACGAAAAGATCGAAGAGGAAGACATCGAGAACCTCATCATCCAACAGATTGAATTCTGTGACCTTATCCTTCTTAACAAAGCCTCCGGGGTAAGCCCCGACGAACTCAATCATATCCATGCGATCATTCGAGCCCTCCAGCCGCGAGCCCGCATCATTGAGTGTGACTACGCCAACGTGTCGCTTGACAAACTCGTCAATACCCACCTTTTCGATTTTGAAAAAGTAGCCACATCTGCTACCTGGGTAAGAGAAATCGAAGGTATCGACCACGACGAGGACCATGACGATGATGACGATCACGAAGAACATGAGCATGAACATGAGCATGAACATGAGCATGAACATGAACACGGACATCATCACCACCACCATCACCACGACGAAGGCGAGGCTGAGGAATACGGTATCGGTACATTTGTATATTATGCACGCCGGCCCATGGATCTCAATAAATTTGACTTCTATGTTGACCGATATTGGCCAAAAGAAGTAATCCGAGCCAAAGGTGTATGCTATTTCGAGCAAAACACGGATATGTCGTACCTTTTCGAACAAGCCGGAAAACAAAAATCCCTCTCCGAGGCAGGCAGGTGGTACGCCACTGCTCCAAAAGAAGAACTTGAACAATTCCTCGCAATGGACCCCGGATTGCGTCGCGATTGGGATGAAAAATACGGCGACCGAATGCAAAAAATAGTATTCATAGGCCGCAACATGGACAAAGAAGGCATCAAGCGCATGCTCGACTCATGCCTCTCCGACGAGGAATAATAGCTGAGGCTATATCAACTTTTTTACACCAACGCCCTGATCGCAATGCACAATCAGGGCGTTTTTTAAGCAGGATTCTCCAAATCGTCGACGTACTCGGTCTCTACTTGCGGTTTTTTACTGCCCGGTCGCATCCATGGGGCTTTATTGAAAATAATAAGGAAGGCTGCTCCGCGTACCGATAATTCGATACACATTGCCAGCCATACGCCCTGAAGCCCTAAAGTCGGTGCCAATACAGCTGCGAGCGTGAGTCTGACTGCCCACATTGACAATAATATCACACACGCAGGCACAAGAGTGTATCCTGCTCCCACCATCACGCCATAAGCAACGATCGCGGCTGCAAACATAGGCTCGGCGAATGCTTCGATGCGCAGACATTCGGTTCCGAGACACTGCACGGCTGCATCCGGAGTGAAAAGACTCATCATCATCGGAGCTGCTATCCACATGATAATACCCATTACAGTCATCACTGATACTCCGATAATAATGGCAAGTTTGCCAAAGCTGCGTGCCGTGTCTTTCCGGCCTGCTCCGAGACTCTGACCAACCAACGTAGTGCCGGCGTCTCCGACTCCGAACCCCGGCATATAGCATAAACTCTCGGCCGTGATTGCGAACGAATTGGCTGCTATGGCAACAGTGCCCAACGGCGCTACGATGACTGTTGTCAATATTTGTGCTCCGTTCATCAGCACACGTTCGGCCGCGATGGGCGAACCGATACCCAATGAGCGCTTGAATGTTGTCATAAAGGGCAATCTTATTGTAGACTCTGTCTGCTGTGAGCGCTTCAAGACAGAGCGCTTCATCAGATACCACATCAGTGCGCATGCGGTTATGATCTCAGCCAAAGCCGTACCTATTGCCGCGCCCGTAACTCCGAGTCCTGCGCCCGGAAAAGAGAATCCAAATAAGGTATGACTGTCAAAAATCAGGAAGTAGTTAAAAACAAGATCAAGGACACACATCATCACATTGAGCAAACCGGGGACTACCATATTGCCTGTGCAGCGTATCATCGAACTTGACAAATATGTCATAAAAAAGAACGGCAACGCCATACTGAAAATGCCGAAATAGGCAGATGCGCCACCAGAGATTTCATCATTGCCACCGAGCCAACCGGGCAAATACGGACTGACACAGGCTCCGGCCAAACCGAGAATGAATCCGAGCGCCAATACCGACTTGATTGCATGTTGCAACACCTGACGTGCCTGAGGATCTTTTCCGGCACCGATGAGATGTGCAACCTGCACCGAAAAACCGGTAGACAATGCACCCCCTAAGCCAAACACAAGCCAGGTAGTAGTAGCCATAAGACCTACCGAAGCTGCAGGAGACGCCCCTAACCGCCCTACCATGGCAGCGTCGATGTATTCCATAAGAATAGTGGACAGTTGCGCCATTATGGCAGGCCAACTCAACGATATCACGAGTTTTAGCCTGTCAGAAGACGAGAGCGGACGCCCGCTGCGTAGCTGTTGGGTCAGTTCTGACATTTTTCTTCTCTGCTTTTGCGTTTGCAAAGGTAATAAAACATTTTTTAACCACATCGCCTTTGGCACACTTTTTGCTTGAAGTGTTATATATAAAGCGACATATGTCGCTCACGACTGTATCATCAATCAAAATTATAACTATATGACACAAGGTAAAATTGGCGTGACAACGGAAAATATATTCCCTGTCATCAAAAAATTCCTTTACAGCGACCACGAAATCTTCCTGCGCGAACTGGTTTCGAACGCTGTCGACGCGACACAAAAACTGCGCACTCTTTCAACTTTCGGCGACTTTAAAGGCGAGCTCGGCGACCTCAGTGTTGAAGTCTCGATCGACAAAGAAGCCGGTACGCTCACCGTTTCGGATCACGGCATCGGCATGACTGCCGAGGATATCGACAAATACATCAACCAGATTGCTTTTTCAGGCGCCGAAGAATTTCTCAGCAAATACAAAGAAACTGCCAACTCAATCATCGGCCACTTCGGCCTTGGCTTCTATTCCGCATTTATGGTTGCAAAAAAAGTCGAAATAGACTCGCTCAGCTATAAGGAAGGCGCCGAGCCTGTGAGATGGACTTGCGACGGCTCGCCGGAGTACTCGATGGAAAAAGGTTCACGCACCACTCGCGGCACGTCGATAGTTCTCTACATCGACGATGACGACAAACAATTTCTTGAAACATCGACAATCTCCGGCTTGCTCAAGAAATATTGCCGTTTCCTCCCTGTGCCGGTAGTCTTCGGCGTGGAGCAAGAGTGGAAAGACGGTAAAATGCAGGACACCGACAGGCCCAACATCATCAACTCTCTGGAGCCCAGCTGGTTGAAGAAACCGTCGGAACTCACCGACGAGGATTATCTGAAATTCTACCATGAGCTCTATCCCGGACAGGACGACCCTATGTTCTGGATTCATCTCAACGTCGACTATCCTTTCACCCTCACAGGCATATTATATTTCCCGAAAATCAAAAACGACTTTGAAGTAACAAAAAACCGTATCCAGCTCTATTGCAATCAGGTATACGTCACCGATTCGGTAGAAGGTGTGGTGCCTGAGTTCATGATGCTGCTTCAAGGTGTGCTCGACTCGCCCGACATCCCTCTTAACGTCTCAAGATCTTATCTTCAGAGCGACTCGGCGGTAAAGAAGATTTCGTCGTACATCACTAAGAAAGTGAGTGCGCGTCTTGATGAGCTCTTCACCTCAAACCGCGCCGACTTCGAGGCAAAATGGGACGATATAAAAATTTTCATCGAGTACGGAATGCTCACCGACGAGAAATTCTACGAGCAAGCCGCAAAGTTCGTCCTGCTCAAAGACACCGAAGGCAAATACTTCACGCTTGACGAGTATCGTACGCTTGTAGAAACAGAACAAAAGGACAACGACGGCACACTGGTATACCTCTATACCACCGACCCGGTAGGACAATATGCTTTTGTACAGGCTGCTACCTCACGCGGCTACAGTGTGCTTGTCATGGACGGCCGACTCGACACTCACTTCATCGGATTGCTTGAAAACAAGCTCGACAAGGTACGCTTTGTGCGTGTCGACTCAGATGTCATCGACAACATCATCCGCAAGGAAACCGAAACCAAGACCACTGTCACACCGGCCCAACGTGAAATCATCACTCGTGCGTTTAATACTTGTCTTAAAGCCGAGCAGCCCGATGGAAAAGCCAATTATCTCGTTTCTGTCGAATCGTTGTCTCCCGATGCTATGCCCGTTGTCATCACAAGCAACGAGTATATGCGTCGAATGAAGGAGATGGCCGCAATGCAGTCCGGAATGTCGTTCTACGGCGAGTTGCCCGACAGCTATACTCTTGTGGTTAACGCAAGCAACGCTGTGGTGCAAAAAATTCTTGCCAATACGTCAGAATCGCTGCAACCAAAGATTCAGGACCTGATAGACAAAGGCATCGAGCTCGGCAAGCAGGTGGACGGCCTCAAAGAAGACGAAAATGAAAAGAAAGCAGCGCTCGAACAGGACATCGCCGCTCTGCGTGAAGAGCAGAACAAGCTCATCGACGACTATGTAGCAGCAACTCCACAATTCTCACAGCTCACCGACATAGCCCTTCTGGCGGCCGGTATGCTTAAAGGTCAGCAACTTGCAACATTCCTGAACCGAACCGTGGAAATGCTCAAATAAAGTCCCGAATAACACATCCGATACATCAATATCAAGAATCCCCCTCTTAAACATCTGTTTTAGAGGGGGATTCTTTGATATAGTGCCGAAAACTGATTACATATTCATGCCGCCGTCAACTTGAATTACCTGGCCTGAAACGTAGCTCGACATATCCGAAGCAAGGAAGGTTGCCACATTGGCGATATCTTCTACCTTGCCGCCGCGGCGCAGAGGTATCTTCTTGCACCACTCCTCACGCACGCTGTCGGGGAGAGCGGCTGTCATGGCTGTTTCGATAAAGCCGGGAGCGATGGCGTTGGCGCGTATACCGCGTGAGCCAACTTCCTGAGCCACACTCTTGGCCAGAGCAATAAGGCCGGCTTTTGATGATGCGTAGTTGGCCTGGCCTGCATTGCCGTGTACACCTACTACCGATGCCATGTTGATGATTGAGCCTGTGCGCTGACGCATCATCTGGGGCAGAACAGCATGGATAAAGTTGAACGCGCTCTTGAGATTTACAGCAAGCACTGCATCCCACTGCTGCTCGGTCATGCGGAGCATGAGACCGTCTTTGGTTATACCTGCATTGTTGACGAGAATGTCGATGCGGCCGAAGTCTTTAATGATTTCATCGACCACTGTGTGGGTTTCTTCAAAATTGGCGGCATTGGATGCATAACCTTTTGCTTTTACGCCAAGAGCCTGAATCTCTGCCTCTGTAGCTTTGCCGTTTTCATCTATTACAAGGTCGGTAAAGGCGATATTTGCGCCTTCCGATGCAAATTTGAGAGCAAGAGCCTTGCCGATGCCTCGTGCGGCGCCGGTGATAAGAGCTGTTTTTCCTTCAAGAAGTTTCATTCTTAATATATTATTGAATGTGATATAGTTAGCAGGGTAAAACGGATGCTGTCCCTACCCTTTTACGACCACAAAGTTAAGTATTTATTCTGATATTTCCAAATTTGTGTATTTCGCCAAAATGAAGTAACTTTGCATAAAATTGTACCGGTAAATGAAGAATATACGCAACTTTTGCATCATAGCCCATATCGATCACGGAAAGTCGACACTCGCCGATCGCCTTTTGGAATACACACACACTGTGGCGGCAAAAGATATGGAAAACCAAGTGCTTGACGACATGGATCTTGAGCGCGAACGAGGTATCACCATTAAAAGCCATGCCATACAGATGGACCACGTAATTGACGGCGAGCACTATACGCTTAACCTTATCGATACTCCGGGACACGTCGATTTTTCGTATGAAGTCTCGCGCTCAATTGCCGCATGCGAGGGCGCACTGCTCATCGTCGATGCATCTCAGGGCATTCAGGCTCAGACTATTTCCAATCTCTATATGGCCATCGACAATGATCTTGAAATCATACCGGTCATTAATAAATGCGACCTCGACTCGGCCAAGCCCGATGAAGTGGAAGATCAGATTGTCGACCTCTTAGGCTGCAAAAGAGAGGAAATTATTCGCGCCAGCGGCAAGACAGGCGCCGGTGTGGAAGAAATACTCCAAGCTATCGTCGAACGCATCCCGGCCCCTCAAGGCGACCCCTCGGCTCCGCTCCAGGCTCTGATTTTTGACTCGGTTTTCAATCCTTTCCGTGGCATCATTGCCTATTTTAAAATTGTGAACGGCACCATCCGTAAAAACGATTTCGTAAAATTTGTATCAACCGGCAAGGAATACCATGCCGACGAAATCGGTGTGCTTAAACTGCAGATGTCGCCGCGCGATGAACTCTCGGCAGGCAATGTCGGTTACATCATCTCCGGCATCAAGACATCAAAGGAAGTGCGGGTAGGCGATACTATCACTCATGTCGAGAGACCATGCTCCTCGGCTATCGAAGGTTTTGAAGAGGTGAAGCCGATGGTCTTTGCCGGTGTATATCCTATCGAAACCGAAGATTTTGAGAATTTGCGCACGTCGCTCGAAAAACTTCAGCTCAACGATGCTTCACTCACCTTCACGCCCGAGTCGTCGATGGCACTCGGTTTCGGCTTCCGTTGCGGCTTCCTCGGACTGCTGCATATGGAGATAGTGCAGGAGCGTCTTGGCCGTGAATTCGGCATGGATGTCATCACCACTGTGCCTAACGTATCGTACAAGGTATTTGATAAGAAAGGCAACATGACCGAAGTTCACAATCCTTCCGGTCTCCCCGATCTCACTCTCATCGAACATATCGAAGAGCCTTATATTCGAGCCTCAATCATTACGACCACCGATTTTATCGGTCCTATAATGACCCTTTGCCTCGGCAAGCGCGGCGAACTTATTAAACAGGAATTCATCTCAGGCAACCGCGTAGAAATTGTTTTTGATATGCCTTTGGGCGAAATTGTCATCGACTTTTATGACAAGCTCAAAAGCATCTCAAAGGGCTACGCTTCGTTCGACTATCACATCCACGATTTTCGACCCTCGAGACTGGTCAAACTTGACATTCTGCTCAACGGCGAAAGCGTCGATGCTCTCTCTACTCTCACCCATGCCGACAATGCAGTGACCTTCGGACGGCGCATGTGTGAAAAATTGAAGGAACTGATTCCACGCCACCAATTCGACATCGCCATACAGGCTGCTATCGGCGCAAAAATTATCGCCCGCGAGACTATAAAGGCCGTGCGTAAGGATGTAACAGCCAAATGTTACGGTGGTGACATATCGCGCAAGCGCAAACTGCTTGAAAAACAAAAACAAGGTAAAAAACGCATGAAACAGATTGGTTCGGTAGAAGTGCCGCAAAAGGCCTTCCTCGCCGTGCTCAAGCTCGATTAAAACTCACGGCTCTTTCATTTAAGATAAAATAATGCGTATATTTTCCCTTACCCGGAT
>JBJEDE010000020.1:0-122459 GCA_051871795.1 Muribaculaceae bacterium
GCACCGTGAGTAGAGATGAAGTACTCGAGCACGCTCAGACCCTCTTTGAAGTTGGCGAGAATAGGGTTCTCGATAATCTGACCGCCTTCGGCGCCGGCTTTCTGAGGCTTGGCCATAAGACCGCGCATACCGGCGAGCTGACGAATCTGGTCTTTCGAACCACGGGCGCCGGAGTCGAGCATCATGAACACTGAGTTGAATCCTTGCTGAGCCTCGGCCATCTGCTTCATCAGTACTTTGGTGAGGTCGGCGTTGACGTGTGTCCAGATATCGATGATCTGGTTGTAGCGCTCGGTGTTGGTGATGAAACCCATCGAGTATTGGTTCATTACCTCTTCTACCTCTTCGTAGCCTTTTGCAACGATTTCTTTCTTCTCTTCGGGGATGATGACATCGCCGAGGTTGAACGACAGACCGCCGCGGAAAGCCATATAGTAGCCCAGATTCTTGATATCGTCGAGGAACTGAGCCGAACGGGGAATACCGCATTTCTTAATCACTCGCGAGATGATGTCGCGGAGCGATTTTTTGGATATAATTTCGTTCACGTAGCCGATTTCCTTGGGCACGTACTGGTTTACGAGCACTCGGCCGACGGATGTGTTCTCTACAAGATGACGGATGTGGTTGCCGTCGGCGTCTACATCGTCGACCATGATGGTGACAGGCGCGTGAAGCGAGACCTTACCCTCGTTGTATGCGATTTCGGCTTCTTCGGGACCGTAGAATACGGTGCCTTCGCCTTTGTCGCCTTTGCGGAGTTTGGAAATATAGTAGAGACCGAGCACCATGTCCTGCGAGGGCACGGTGATAGGTGCGCCGTTGGCGGGGTTGAGGATGTTGTGAGCGCCGAGCATGAGCATCTGAGCCTCAAGTATGGCTTCGTTGCCCAGCGGGAGGTGCACGGCCATCTGGTCACCGTCGAAGTCGGCGTTGAAGGCAGTACATGCCAGAGGGTGCAGCTGGATGGCTTTGCCTTCGATCATTTTGGGCTGGAATGCCTGAATACCGAGACGGTGCAGTGTGGGGGCACGGTTGAGCAGCACGGGGTGACCCTTCATCACGTTCTCAAGTATTTCCCATACGACACGCTCTTTGCGGTCGACGAGTTTTTTGGCGCTCTTGACAGTCTTGACAATGCCGCGCTCGATGAGTTTGCGGATGATGAACGGTTTGTAAAGCTCTGCGGCCATATCCTTGGGCAGACCACATTCGTGCATTTTGAGTTCGGGACCAACGACGATAACCGAACGGGCCGAGTAGTCGACACGTTTACCGAGAAGGTTCTGACGGAAACGTCCCTGTTTGCCTTTGAGAGAGTCGGAGAGCGATTTGAGGGGGCGGTTGGCGTCGCTCTTGACTGCCGACGATTTGCGGCTGTTGTCGAGGAGCGAGTCTACGGCCTCCTGCAGCATACGTTTTTCGTTGCGGAGGATCACCTCAGGCGCTTTGATTTCGATAAGTCGTTTGAGACGATTGTTGCGGATGATTACGCGGCGATAGAGGTCGTTAAGGTCGCTGGTAGCGAAACGGCCGCCGTCGAGGGGCACCAGAGGACGCAGTTCGGGCGGAATCACGGGCACAACCTGCAGAATCATCCACTGGGGGAGGTTGACTTTGCCTCCACGGTTGGATGCGCGGAAGCTTTCCACCACCTGCAGGCGCTTGAGAGCCTCGGTTTTGCGTTGCTGCGAGCCGTCGGTGTGGGCCATGTCGCGCAATTCGCCGGCGAGCTTGTCGAGCTTGGTGATTTTCTTGTCATCGGGATTGACGGGCTCCATGAGTTCGGCCAGAAGGTCGTAAATGGCTTCGGCGCCCATCTTGGCCACAAATTTGTTGGGGTCTTTGTCGTCGAGGAGCTGATTGTCTTTGGGCAGCTGCTCGAGGATGTCGAAGTATTCTTCTTCGGTGAGAAGCTCAAGGCGCTTGATTTCGTGATCGCCCACATGGTCTACGGGGCCGGGGTTGAGCACGATGTAGCGCTCGTAATAGATGACTGCGTCGAGCTTCTTTGAGGGCAGACCGAGCAGATAGCCTATTTTGTTGGGAAGAGAGCGGAAATACCACAGATGGGCTACGGGCACAACAAGCTTGATGTGTCCCATGCGCTCGCGGCGCACTTTCTTTTCGGTCACTTCCACACCGCAACGGTCGCAGATGATGCCTTTGTAGCGGATGCGTTTATATTTTCCGCAATGGCACTCATAGTCCTTCACCGGGCCGAAAATGCGCTCGCAGAAGAGGCCGTCTCGCTCGGGCTTGTAGGTGCGATAGTTGATGGTTTCGGGTTTGAGCACCTCGCCTGAGGATTTTTCGAGGATTTCCTCGGGAGAGGCAAGACCGATGGTGATCTTGGTGAACCCGGTTTTGGTTTTATTGTCTTTCTTAAAAGCCATATATCGTAGATAATCTTTATCGAAATTGGTAGAGAAGAGAATGTATATTTTGAAGAAGCAGCCTGCGCTCTGCTGCACCTGATCCCGGATTGAGCAAGCCGTAGCGGCGTGGCCGGGAAATGCGCCCTATGAGGGGGAAGCGCAGGAGCTGATCTTTTTTGTTACTGTCGCTGACCGGTGTGAGATCATTCGAGGGTGATGCTCAGACCCAGACCGCGGAGCTCGTGCAGGAGCACGTTGAGCGACTCGGGGATACCGGGAGTAGGCATCGGATCGCCTTTGACGATGGCTTCGTAAGCTTTGGCGCGGCCGTTGACATCATCACTCTTGATGGTAAGGATTTCTTGCAGCACGTGAGATGCGCCAAAGGCTTCGAGCGCCCAAACCTCCATTTCACCGAAACGCTGACCGCCGAACTGGGCTTTACCGCCGAGAGGCTGCTGGGTGATGAGCGAGTACGGACCGATGGAGCGCGCGTGCATCTTGTCTTCGACCATGTGGCCGAGCTTGAGCATGTAGATCACGCCCACTGTTGCGGGCTGGTCGAAGCGTTCGCCGGTGCCGCCGTCGTAGAGGTAAGTCTTGCCGTAGCGGGGAATACCGGCTTTGTCGGTCCACTCGTTGAGGTCGTCGAGCGAAGCGCCGTCGAAGATAGGAGTTGCGAATTTCTCGCCCAGCTCGCGGCCTGCCCAGCCGAGCACGGTCTCGAAAATCTGACCGAGGTTCATACGCGAAGGCACACCCAGAGGGTTGAGCACGATGTCGACGGGAGTGCCGTCGGCGAGGAAGGGCATATCTTCCTGACGCACGATGCGCGATACGATACCCTTGTTGCCGTGACGGCCGGCCATCTTGTCACCGACGCCGATTTTACGTTTTTTGGCCACATATACTTTCGCGATCTGCATGATGCCGTTGGGAAGCTCGTCGCCGATGGAGAGGTCGAATTTCTTACGACGGAGCTCGGCGTCGATTTCTTTTGCTTTGCGCAGATAGTTTACGATAGTGCGGCGGATGAGGTCGTTTTTGTGTGCGTCGGCGGTCCACTTCGACAGGTTGATGGTGTCGTAGTTGATTTCGCGGAGCACGTCGGCGTTGAATTTGGCGCCTTTGGGGATTATGTCGCTGCCGATAAAGTCTTTGATGCCCTGCGAGGTCTTGCCCTGAGTGAGAATCATAAGTTTCTCAACGAGGCGGTCCTTGAGCTCGGCCAGACGGCGCTCGTACTCCTCGTCGAGTTTGGGGAGCATGGCGTTAGCTGCGCGCGATTTCTTTTTAGCTGCGCGCGAGAAGAGGTTTGTGCCTATGATTACGCCTTTGAGCGAGGGTGATGCCTTGAGAGAAGCGTCTTTGACGTCGCCGGCTTTGTCGCCGAAGATAGCGCGCAGGAGTTTCTCCTCGGGAGTGGGGTCAGACTCGCCCTTAGGTGTGATTTTACCGATCATGATATCGCCGGGCACAACGTGTGCGCCCACACGGATGATACCGCGCTCGTCGAGGTCGCGTGTGGCGTCTTCGCTCACGTTGGGGATATCGGATGTGAGCTCTTCGAGTCCGCGTTTTGTCTCGCGCACTTCGAGGGCGTACTCGTCGACGTGCACGGATGTGAGAATATCATCACGCACCATGCGCTCGTTGAGCACGATGGCATCCTCGTAGTTGTATCCCTTCCAGGGCATGAAAGCTACTTTAAGGTTGCGTCCGAGTGCGAGCTCGCCGTTCTCGGTCGAGTAGCCTTCGGTGAGGATGTCACCTTTTTCGACACGCTGTCCGATGCGGCAGATAGGACGGAGATCGATAGTGGTGCTCTGGTTCGTCTTGCGGAACTTGGGCAGAATATATTCTTTCAGAGAAGGCTCGAACGAAACGAACTCTTCTTCTTCGGTGCGGTCGTAGCGTATGCGGATTACAGTTGCGTCGACGTATTCGATTACACCGGGGCCTTCGGCCGTGATCTGTGTGCGTGAGTCGCGGATAAGCTGACCCTCGATGCCGGTGCCCACGATAGGAGCTTCGGAGCGCATCAGAGGCACTGCCTGTCGCATCATGTTAGAACCCATGAGTGCGCGGTTGGCGTCGTCGTGCTCGAGGAAGGGGATAAGCGAAGCCGCGATTGAGGCAATCTGCGAGGGCGACACGTCCATGAGCTCTACTTCCTGAGGAGCGACCACGGGGAAGTCGGCATCAAGACGGGCTTTGACCTTATCGCGCACGAAAGTGCCGTCGTCGTTGAGCGGAGCATTGCCCTGAGCTATAACCTTGCCTTCTTCAATCTCAGCAGTGAGGTATTCCACCTCGTCGTTGTTGAGGTTGACTTTGGCATCGGCAACTTTGCGGTAAGGAGTCTCTATGAAGCCCAGATCGTTAATCTTGGCATAAACGCAGAGCGATGAGATAAGACCGATGTTAGGACCTTCAGGAGTCTCGATCGGACACAGACGGCCGTAGTGGGTATAGTGCACGTCTCGCACTTCGAAACCTGCGCGCTCACGCGACAGACCGCCGGGGCCAAGGGCCGACATACGGCGTTTGTGAGTAATCTCGGCCAATGGATTGGTCTGATCCATGAACTGCGAGAGGGCGTTGGTGCCGAAGAATGTGTTTATGACGCTCGAGATGGTCTTGGCGTTGATAAGGTCGATGGGCTTGAACACCTCGTTGTCGCGGACGTTCATGCGCTCGCGGATGGTGCGCGACATACGGGCCAGACCCACGCCGAACTGGTTGTAGAGCTGCTCGCCCACGGTGCGCACGCGACGGTTCGAAAGGTGGTCGATATCGTCGACAACAGTCTTGGAGTTGATGAGCTCGATGAGGTATTTTATGATTTCGACAATATCCTCCCTTGTGAGCACTTTCACATCGGGGTCAGTGTCGAGATTGAGCTTTTTATTGATGCGGAAACGTCCCACAAGACCCAGATCGTAGCGTTTCTCGGAGAAGAAGAGGTTGGTGATTACCTCACGGGCGCTGGCATCGTCGGGGGCGTCGGCATTGCGGAGCTGACGGTAGATGTACTGGATGGCGTCGGTCTCGTTGTTGGCGGGATCCTTGGCCAGAGTATTGAATATGATAGAGTAGTCGCTGGCATTGACATCCTCCTTGTGAAGGAGCACAGTATGTACACCCGACTCGAGGATGAGATCTATATTCTCCTCGGTGAGCACTGTGTCGCGGTCGAGAACGACATCGGAGCGGGTGATTGTCGACACCTCGCCGGTATCCTCGTCGCTGAAGTCTTCTGTCCAGGTTTTGAGCACGCGAGCTGCAAGTTTGCGACCTATGGCTTTCTTAAGATTCGTTTTATTTGCCTTGATGGTCTCGGCAATACCGAAAGTCTCTATAATGTCGGTATCGCTTTCCAGGCCGATGGCACGAAGCAAGGTGGTAACGGGTAGCTTCTTCTTACGGTCGATGTAAGCGTACATCACGTTGTTGATGTCGGTGGCGAACTCAATCCAGCTGCCGCGGAAAGGAATAATGCGGGCCGAATAAAGTTTAGTACCGTTGGCGTGAATGCTCTGGCCGAAGAATACACCGGGCGAACGGTGAAGCTGCGACACTATCACACGCTCGGCACCATTGATTACAAACGTGCCTTTCTCGGTCATGTAGGGGATAGGACCGAGATATACGTCCTGAATCACAGGCTCAAAGTCCTCGTGATCGGGATCGGTACAGTAAAGTTTAAGTTTTGCTTTGAGAGGTACACTATATGTGAGGCCACGTTCGAGACACTCCTCAATTGTATAACGCGGTGGGTCGATGTAATAGTCGATGAACTCAAGAACGAACGAGTTACGCGTGTCGACTATGGGGAAATTTTCGGAAAAGACCTTGAACAGACCTTCGTTCTTCCTCTTCTCGGGAGGGGTATCGAGCTGGAGGAAATCCTGAAACGACTTGAGCTGAATCTCCAAAAAGTCGGGGTAAGGGAAAGGATTCTTAACCGATGCGAAATTAATACGGGGTTTATCGATTGAAGCTGACATCTATTATAGTGTACTGATTGATGAAATGGGGCTGTTTCTGCAATAAAAAGGGGAAACGCTACCCCGGCAAGTGTACGATGATAATACATACCGACGCGTGTCCGTCTCTTCGGCCGACACATTTTCGGCAGTAAATTTCGTTGCGGCTTGATGAAAAATAAAACTGCAACGTGATTGCCAAGCAGTGTACCGTTCGCAATTAGCGAATCGGCTGATTGACGAAATTACATTATCTCATGGCGGTCACTGAATATTACAACCGGATTGAGATAAAACGGATATATTCGCTTTGTTCAACGTAATGGCAAAGGGCCAAAATAAAGAGAACGAAGCCCGGCGGAAAAGAGCCGCGAAATGTCCGTCGTAATGGGTATTCCCGGGGAAAAGCGCATCACTCTGATAATCAAAATTATAGTGATGCGCTCACTTATGCGGGAATCGGTTTAGAATTTAGCGCAAAAGGGGTTAAGAACCATCCTAAGCGGACATTCTTAACCCAATTGCCTGTAATTCAGGAGTATTATTTGAGTTCAACCTCAGCGCCTGCTTCTTCGAGCTGCTTTTTGAGGCCTTCAGCGTCAGCCTTAGCAAGGCCTTCTTTCACTACGCTGGGCACGTTGTCCACCATTTCTTTGGCTTCTTTGAGGCCAAGGCCGGTGAGCTCTTTAACGAGCTTAACTACTTGAAGTTTGCTGGGGCCGGTAGCTTTGAGCACTACGTCGAAAGCTGATTTTTCTTCAGCTTCGGGAGCACCGGCAGCGGGGCCGGCAGCAACAGCTACAGCAGCGGCTGCGGGTTCGATACCGTATTCGTCCTTGAGGATCTGGGCGAGTTCGTTTACTTCCTTTACGGTGAGGTTAACAAGTTGTTCAGCAAAAGCTTTGAGATCTGCCATTGTTGTATGATTTAATTTGTTTGTTTTGTTTTAATTGAATGAGTAAATTATGCCTCTTTTTTTGAGAGTGTTTCGAGGACGCCGTGAATGGTGGTAGCACCCGACTGGAGAGCGGAAACAACGTTCTTGGCAGGCGATTGCAGCAGAGCCACAATGTCGGCGATGAGTTCGTTTTTGCTCTTGATGGATGCGAGAGTGTCGAGCTGGTCGGCACCGACATAAACGGCTTCTTCTACGTAAGCGGCTTTAAGCACGGGGAGCTTGTCGCCCTTCTTCACAAAGTCTTTGAGCAGTTTGGCGGGAGCGTTGCCCACGGTGGTGAACATCACCGAAGTCGAGCCCTTGAGCGCACTGTAAAGCTCTGTGTAGTCACCGGGCAGCTGTTCAAGCGCCTGATGCAGAAGGGTGTTCTTAACGACCATAAGCTTGATATCCTTTCCGAAGCATGCGCGACGGAGTTCGCTTGTCTTTTCTGCGTCGAGGCCGGTGGTCTCTACCAGATAGAAAGCGGGATACTGGCTGATAGTGTCAGCGATATGCTTGATGATTATTGCTTTATCTTCCTTTTTCATTTGATGTACGTTTTAATCGGTTAGGCATCAATCCACACTCTTGACATCGACTTTGATGCCAAAGCTCATTGTGCTCGAAAGATAAATGCTCTTAATATATGTGCCTTTGGCGGTAGCAGGTTTCAGCTTGATGAGGGTGTTGATAAACTCACGTGCGTTGTCGGCCATCTGCTCGGGGGTAAACGAAACTTTACCTATCGACGAGTGTACGATACCGTTTTTATCAACTTTGAAGTCGATTTTACCTTTCTTCACCTCTTCAACGGCTTTTGCCACGTCGACCGTCACTGTACCGCTCTTGGGGTTAGGCATAAGTCCGCGCGGACCGAGGATACGGCCCAGAGCACCGACTTTACCCATTACAGAGGGCTGAGTGATGATAACATCAACGTCGGTCCATCCACCTTTGATCTTTTCGATGTATTCTTCAAGACCAACGTAGTCGGCACCGGCAGCCTTAGCGGCAGCTTCAGCATCGGGAGTGCAAAGCACGAGCACGCGCACTGTCTTACCTGTGCCGTGAGGCAGGGTAACGACACCGCGTACCATCTGATTGGCTTTGCGGGGGTCAACGCCAAGACGCACATCAATATCAAGCGAAGCGTCGAATTTGGTAAAAGTGATTTCTTTTACCTTTTCAACTGCCTCGGCAAGAGAGTACGCCTTACCCACTTCAATCTTTGCCAAAGCTATCTTCTGATTTTTTGTAAGTTTGCTCATGTCGATTGAATTTTATAGGTTATTTGGCGGGGAATTGGCCTTTGACGGCGATACCCATGCTGCGGGCGGTACCTGCAACCATGCGCATGGCCGATTCGATGGTAAAGCAGTTCAAGTCAGGCATTTTGTCGGCTGCAATTGTCTGCACCTGCTCCCATGTGATTTCGGCTACCTTCTTGCGGTTGGGCTGTGCGGAACCGCTTTTGATTTTTGCGGCTTCTTTGAGCTGAACTGCAACAGGAGGAGTCTTGACAACGAAGTCAAAGCTCTTGTCGGTGTAATATGTGATTACAACAGGAAGAACTTTTCCGGCTTTGTCCTGGGTGCGGGCATTGAATTGCTTGCAAAACTCCATGATATTGATTCCTTTGGAACCAAGTGCGGGACCTACGGGTGGCGAGGGGTTGGCTGCGCCGCCTTTGATCTGCAATTTAATCTGACCAGCAATTTCTTTTGCCATTGTTTTAATACTTAAAAGTTAATTAAATCACGAAACGCTCTAACACGCACAAGCGGTGCATCGAGCGAACGGCAGTCCGTAACAACTGTCGCATCGTCCTGTACCGATTATTCACGCTCCACTTGCCAGTTGTCGAGTTCCAGCAGCGTTTTGCGGCCGAAAATCTTTACCGACACTTTCAGTTTCTTCTTGTCGTGCATCACCTCCTCGATCACACCGGAGAAATCGTTGAAAGGACCTTCTTTGACCTTAACGCTTTCACCGACAATGAAGTCGTTGACTTCTTCGGCTCCGGCTTCCTGCAGCTCATCAGCCGTACCGAGCATACGCATCACTTCCGATTCGCGCAGACGCTCAGGTTTTGAGTCCTTTGTGCGGCCGCGCAGAAAGTCAATGACGTTTGTGGTGTTGGTGAGCTCATGGATGACTTCGCCTGTGAGGATAGCTTCGATAAATACGTAGCCGGAATAAAGATTGCGTTCTTTCACAACCTTTTTTCCACCGCGCACCGTCAGCACCTTTTCGGTGGGAATGAGCACTTGAAACACGAAATCGCCAAGGGGAGTGTTTTTAATAGCCCCGTCGAGGAGCTCTTTCACCTTGGCTTCTTTTCCCGAGATGGCACGCAACACGTACCAGCCCTTGACCGGTTTTTCTGCTTTACTTTCCACTTCGTCAGGTTTTAACGATTACTGAAAGCTGTAGATAAAGTGCATCAGAGTATCGACTATCTGGTCCATGATGAGAATTATCAGTGCGATAATGGCGGAAGCAATCATCACTATGATAGCCGACTTTACAACTTGCATACGTGTAGGCCACGAGGTTTTGTAGCGAAGCTCGTCGTACGACTCCTCGATGGCTGTTATGAGTTTGAGTTTCTTCATTGTTATTTCTTTTTTGGCACGGGACGAGAGGCTCGAACTCCCGACACCCGGTTTTGGAGACCGGTGCTCTACCGACTGAGCTAGTCCCGTGTATAAAAAAGGACGGTTGCCGACCGGGCTTGAGGCTCTGCGGAGCCGTCCTTTTTGAGGGTTATGTCATCTCCCTGCGACAGGGAGTGAAATCTTCGTATTAGTCGAGGATTTCGGTGATCTGACCTGAACCTACTGTGCGGCCGCCTTCACGGATGGCGAAGCGGAGACCTGCGTCGCAGGCTACGGGGTTGATCAGGTCTACTACGATCTCTACGTGGTCGCCGGGCATTACCATCTCTACACCTTCGGGAAGGGTGATTTCACCGGTCACGTCAAGTGTGCGGATGTAGAACTGGGGACGGTAGTGATTCTTGAAGGGGGTGTGACGGCCGCCTTCTTCTTTTTTAAGGATGTAGACCGAAGCTTTGAATTTGCTGTGGGGTTTAACGATACCGGGGTGGCAGATAACCATACCGCGTTTAACGTCTTTCTTGTCGATACCGCGGAGGAGAAGACCTACGTTGTCGCCAGCTTCACCTTCATCGAGGATTTTGCGGAACATTTCCACACCTGTTACGGTAGATTTCAGAGAAGCGCCGAGACCCATGATCTGTACTTCGTCGCCGACTTTAACAACGCCGGTTTCGATACGGCCTGTGGCTACTGTACCACGACCGGTGATGGTGAAGACGTCTTCAACAGGCATCAGGAAGGGTTTGTCTACTGCACGGGGAGGCAGAGGAATCCACTCGTCAACAGCGTTCATAAGGTCCATGACTTTCTCTTCCCACTCGGGCATGCCGTTGAGGGCGCAAAGAGCGGAGCCGCGGATTACGGGAGTGTTGTCACCGTCGTAGTCGTAAGCGTTGAGAAGGTCGCGCATATCCATTTCTACGAAGTCGAGCATCTCTTCGTCGTCGACCATATCGCATTTGTTGAGGAAAACAACGATACGGGGCACGTTCACCTGGCGGGCGAGAAGGATGTGCTCGCGGGTCTGAGGCATTGCACCGTCGGTAGCGGCAACCACGATGATAGCGCCGTCCATCTGAGCAGCACCGGTAACCATGTTCTTAACGTAGTCGGCGTGTCCGGGGCAGTCAACGTGAGCGTAGTGACGTTTTTCGGTCTCGTATTCTACGTGTGCGGTGTTGATTGTGATACCGCGCTCTTTCTCTTCGGGAGCGTTGTCAATCTGGTCGAATGATTTTACTTCCGACAGACCGCGTTTTGCAAGCACTGTGGTGATAGCAGCGGTAAGGGTAGTTTTACCGTGGTCAACGTGACCGATAGTACCGATGTTAACATGCGGTTTCGTTCTTTCGAATTTCTCTTTAGCCATAGTTGGTTTATTTATCTTTTGTTAATGATTTCGTTCTGACACAAAGCCACGGTAGCGCAAACAAGACACTATCGGGGCTGTACAAAAAAAAGAGCCGATGGCGGGATTTGAACCCGCGACCTCTTCCTTACCAAGGAAGTGCTCTACCCCTGAGCTACATAGGCAAATTTCTTAAATCTTGTAACTGAGAGCGGAAGACGAGGCTCAAACTCGCGACCCTCAGCTTGGAAGGCTGATGCTCTATCAACTGAGCTACTTCCGCAGGTATTGTGGGCGCGGATGGATTCGAACCACCGAAGTCGAAGACAGCAGATTTACAGTCTGCCCCATTTGGCCACTCTGGAACACGCCCGATATATAGAAACAAGTCTATATTAATTGTTTTGAGCCTCTTGTCGGATTCGAACCAACGACCCCGAGATTACAAATCACGTGCTCTGGCCAACTGAGCTAAAGAGGCAATTCAAGTTTCTCTTGTTGCTTCGGGGGAGCCATTCCCCGTTTGCGAATGCAAAGTTAAAGCAAATTTTTCATCCCACCAAATATTTTTGAATATTTTTTCAAAGAATTTATTGTATGTGCTGATTTCCAGCGTTTTACAAATAGTGAAATTTTTACAAACACTCGCAATTTGCATTTCCGGCGCATTTTTTGTAAATTTGCATCCTCTATCGACCCGGCATTGGCGGCCGCGACCGCCCTTTCAGCCACGTCGGAAGAGATTTATATCCGTTAAGTTTAACCACTCTCTTACATTATTAATATATGGCATTAAAATGCGGCATTGTAGGCCTTCCCAACGTCGGGAAATCCACACTTTTCAATTGCCTTTCGAGCGCCAAGGCTCAATCGGCCAATTTCCCCTTCTGCACCATTGAGCCCAATGTGGGCGTGATCACCGTGCCCGATTCGCGTCTCAACAAGCTCGTGGAGATGTGCAGCCCGCGCTCGGTGGTTCCGGCTACCGTCGAGATTGTCGATATCGCCGGGCTTGTAAAAGGCGCCTCAAAAGGCGAAGGTCTGGGCAACAAATTTCTTGCCAACATCCGCGAAACTGACGCCATACTGCACGTGCTGCGATGCTTCGACGACGACAACATAACCCATGTCGACGGCACTGTCGACCCTGTTCGCGACAAAGAAATCATCGACACCGAGCTGCAGATAAAGGACCTCGAAACCGTTGAGTCCCGCCTTGCCAAAACACTGAAAGCCGCACAAACCGGCGGCGATAAGACAGCCCGCCTGCAAGCCGACGTGCTCATGAAATTTAAAGAAGCCCTCGATAAGGGACTCCCCGCCCGTTCGGTCGTGCTCGAGACTCCCGACGAGAAACGCTTCGCCCGCGACCTGTTTCTGCTCACCGACAAGCCCGTGCTCTACGTGTGCAACGTAGACGAAGCATCGGCGATTACCGGCAACGCTTACGTCGACGCTGTGCGTGAGGCCATCAAAGACGAAGGCGCCGAACTCATGATCGTGGCCGCCCAGACCGAAAGCGAAATCGCCGAACTCGACACTCCCGAAGAACGCGCTGAATTTCTTCAGGAAATCGGACTTGAAGAGTCGGGCGTAAACCGCCTCATACGCATGGCCTACCACCTGCTCAACCTTCAGACATTCTTCACCGCGGGCGCCGACGAAGTGCGCGCCTGGACATTTCCCAAAGGAGCAAAAGCTCCGCAATGCGCCGGTGTCATCCACTCTGACTTCGAAAAAGGCTTCATCCGCGCCGAAGTTATAAAATACGACGATTACGTGACCCTTGGCGGAGAAAATGCCGTAAAAGAAGCAGGAAAGCTCGCCATCGAAGGCAAGGAATACATAGTGCAGGACGGCGACATCATGCATTTCCGGTTCAACGTCTGAAACCAAAGCCACCGATTGATGACTCTGACATGCGGCCGCCTCGCCACGTTTGCTTCCGTCGTGCTGACGGCGGCATTGACTCTTGCCACCGGATGCACCCCGCGCGCGCAAGTGAGGCAAATGAGCGGAAACACCTGGGGCACCGTCTATCACATCACCTACACATCGCCCACAGACCTCTCAGCCTCTGCCATAGAGCAGATGGCCCTCATCGACTCCACCCTGTCGATGTTCAATCCCGCCTCCGAAGTCTCAAAAATCAACGACACGGAATGTCCCGTAAAAGTCAGCGCCACATTCCGCGACATATTCGACCTCTCGGTGCGAGTCAACCGACTCTCCGGCGGCGCCTTCGACCCCACAGTAGCTCCGCTTGTCGACCTGTGGGGATTCGGTCGCAAAGACCCCGCCGACACCATACCCGACTCGCTTCAGATCAGACGGATGCTCGACCGCGTGGGCATCGCCGGCTGCTCAGTTTCAGAGCAAAACGTGCTAATAAAAAAACATCCGCTCACCGAATTTGACTTTTCGGCCATAGCCAAAGGCTACGGCGTGGACTGCATCGCAGCCGCTCTCGCCCGGGCCGGAACAAAAGATTATATGGTGGAAGTAGGCGGTGAAATAGCCCTCGCCGGCAAAAATCCGCGCGGCGAGCCATGGCATATACAGATCGACGCGCCCGTTTGCACCGACACCGTCACCCATCAGCAACTCACAGTGCTCACCGTCACCGACTGCTGCATAGCCACCTCCGGCAACTACCGCCGCTGGCTCGACACACCCGCCGGACGCATCAGCCACACCATTTCACCCCTCACCGGACTCCCCGTGGCAGGCAACACGGTCAGCGCTTCGGTCATTGCGCCCACATGCGCATTAGCCGACGCATTGGCAACCGCCTGCATGGCCATGCCGGCAGCCGAAGCATTAAAAATGATTGAAACAGTGCCCGGCGAAGTCTCGGCTATGCTCGTCATAGCCTCCGGCGACACACCTTCCGATTCCTTATCGGTCATCACCTCAAAAAAATGGCCCGGAGACCGCCCCACATCGTGCTTTTGAGCCGTGTCGGAAAACGGTATATGAAAATTCGATGTCAATTCAAACACAATTCAATTACAAAATTGCAAAACGGACATCCATTTCGTATATTTGCACTCAGATAAAGCAAAAAAACCTATAGTCTATGTATTCCCCTCATCCACATGGAGTGATTTTGATAGTCGATGATGACACCAATATCGTCGACCTGCTCAAATTCAACCTCGGCTCTGAGGGATACGGCACAGAGATTGTACCGAAAGCCGTCGATGTCGACATCAGCCGTGTGGCCGATATGCGTCTTGTCATCGCCGACGCCATGAACCAGCCCTTCTCCGGTCTCGATCTCATCCGCAGCATCAAAGAGTCGCCGCTCACACAACACGTGCCCATTATCATCTGCTCCGGCTCCGAAAGCGAAGACTGCGTGATCGAAGCCTTCGACTGCGGCGCCGACGACTATATATTTAAACCCTTCTCGCTGCGCGAGCTGCTTGCCCGCATGCGCTCCGTACTAAGACGCTATCCACGCAAGTTTGCCGAACTTCCCGTGGCCGTGCGGCAGGATCTGAAATTCGATGACCTCGGCCTCTGCATCGACGTAGAGAAACAGCACGTAACTGTCGGCGACACCACCATACCGCTTACAAAAACCGAATATCAGATACTCCTTTTCCTGGTCAAGAACCGCAACAGCTATTTCAACCGCAACGAAATATGCCGCGAAATCTGGAACAACGATTCAATGGTCAACTCGCGCATAGTAGACACAAACATCTCGCGACTACGCAAAAAAATGGGCGACGCAGGGCGTAGCATCATCAACCGCTACGGCCTCGGCTACGCCTTTATCGAGACAGTAAACTAAAACTCCTCGCGAATGAACAATTACTCCGATGGTTCATACCTGATCACAAAATTTTTTCCTATCTGCGACGGTGTCTACCTTCACAAAGAACTCCCGGAGTTGCTTCCATACTCTATCGGCTCTATCAACTCATATTCCAGTCTCCTTTATTACAAAACCGGATCAACCGGAATCAGAATCGATTTTGAAAGTTGTGATAATCGGATTGTAAAAAAAATTTCGTTTTCAAGTTCCGCCAGCATGCCTGCCGAGTGGGAACACATGGGGCTCACATGGGAGATTTCATATAAAGACTTGTGGCTGTTGACAACAAGAAAAGGGCTCGTGAACATTGTCATGGATGCTCCACATATGGATTACGTGGGCGGAAGAGGATTTTTAGCCGCCGAATTTGCAGCTACTCCTCCCGACGGATCGTTTTCTCTGATTTTTAATTTTATGCTCCGCGAAGGCAAAACCATTTTCGACAAAAACACCTTATACAGCATAAAGGCTTTTTAATGCCGAACAAGAAGGCGTCGCCCTGTGCCCGGACCTCTGCAATTTTTAAGATGAGGTGTGCCCCGGGTATGAAACTTTTTTCGTACCTTTGCAGCATAATTATACTCTATATGGAAACTTTTGAAATGGTGGGCAAGACCCTTAAAGGTCTTGAAGCCGTCCTCGCTGAGGAGCTGCGCAATCTGGGTGCAAAAAATGTTGAGCCGGGACGCCGTATGGTGTCGTTCGAAGGCGACCTCGAAATGCTCTATAAGGCCAATCTTTGCTGTCGTACGGCTTTGCGTATCCTCAAACCTTTCTACCGCTTCACTGCCTCAACCCCCGACGAGCTCTATGAGAAAGTAAAAGAATACGACTGGAGCCGGCTGATGAACGTCGACAACACATTCTGCATCGACACCGTTTCAAATTCCGATGAATTCACACACTCACATTTCGTGACCTACCGTGTCAAAGACGCCATAGCCGACTGGTTCAGAGACAGATACGGCCGCGACAAACGGCCTCAGGTGCGTCTCAACGGCGCCGACGTCATGATCAGCGTACACATCTCCGGACAAGAAATCACGCTCTCGCTCGACTCAAGCGGCGAATCGTTGCACCGCCGCGGCTATCGCGTGGACCAGACAGAGGCTCCTATCTCAGAGGTGCTCGCCGCAGGCATCCTGCTCATGAGCGGCTATCGTGGCGACACGCCGCTTGTCGACCCTATGTGCGGCTCAGGCACATTCCTCATCGAAGCCGCTCTGATTGCAGCAAACATCAACCCCGGCATTTACCGCAAAGGATTCGCATTCGAAAAATGGAAAGATTTCGACAGCGAACTTTTCGACCGTCTCTACAACGACGACTCGCAGGAGCGCGAAGTGAAATACAAAATCTACGGCGCCGACATCTCGCCACGCGCCGTTGAGATTGCATCACGCAATATCAAAAACGCCGGAGTGGGCCGCTATATCGATTTGCAGGTACGCTCCATCGCGCGATGGGAAGAGGCGCCTCAGCCGGCAGGCATCCTCGTCACCAATCCCCCTTACGGACAACGCATTTCCGCACCCGACATGGACGCCCTCTACTCATCTATCGGCACCACGCTTAAAAACGTTTTCACAGGCTACCACGCCTGGATTATAGGCTATCAGGAAGAATATTTCCACAAAATAGGTCTCGCGCCATCTGAGAAAATTTCGCTCATGAACGGCGGCCTCGACTGCGAGCTGCGCGAATACATCATCTTCGACGGCAATAAAAAACAATTCCGCGCCGCAGGCGGACGTCTCAAAGACGAAAAGCCCGAGCAACGCGACCGTCGCTCCGACCGTCGCTCAAAACGCCCTGATTACGACCGCGACGGACGTCGCTCTTCGATAAAAGACGACGCCGAGCGCCGTCCGCGCTTCGCACGCACCGACGACGCGCCCCGACGCTTCACATCGCACCCCGACCGCGACCGGCAAGAATCCCGCGAAGAAGAGAATTCCACCTCGCGTCGCCGCAACCCCGAAGCGCTGAAATCAATCACCGGCAAAGGTCCGTCTTTGCCTCCGTCGCAAGGCGTAATCATGCGCTCGCGCGGCTGGAAGAAAAAATAATCCAATACCCAAGCAAAATAAATCAACCGACTATGAACATCCTGCTCCTCGGCAGCGGCGGCCGCGAATGTGCCATCGCAGACAAGCTCTCGCAAAGCCCAAAGTGCACAACTCTCTACATCGCTCCGGGCAACGGCGGCACGCATCGCTACGGCAACAACGTCGACATCCGTCCCACCGACTTTCCTGCCATCGAAGCTTTCGTAAAAAAACAGAAAGTCGACATGATAGTGGTTGGCAACGAGGACCCGCTTGTCGCCGGCATCCGCGACTACTTCACCGACCGTCTGCCCGAGCTGCTTATCGTCGGCCCCGGAAAAGAAGGCGCACGGCTCGAAGGCAGTAAAAAATTTGCCAAGGAATTCATGGCCCGGCACTCCATCCCGACTGCCCGCTACAAAAGTTTTACCGCCGGCGAAAAAGCAGAAGCGGAAGCCTTTCTCGACTCGCTGAAAGCGCCCTACGTGCTCAAAGCCGACGGACTCGCCGCCGGCAAAGGCGTAATTATCGTCAACGACCTCGACGAGGCAAAAAAAGAACTCGACGAGATGTTCTCGGGCAAATTCGGCAACGCATCGGCCACAGTGGTGATTGAAGAATTTCTCAGCGGCATCGAATGCTCGGTATTCGTTCTCACCGACGGCACCGGAGCTTACCACATACTGCCCGTCGCCAAAGACTACAAGCGCGTGGGCGAAGGCGACACCGGTCTGAACACAGGAGGCATGGGCGCTGTGAGTCCAGTGCCATTTGCCGACGCAACATTCATGCAGAAGGTCGAAGAACGCATCGTGCGCCCCACTCTCGCCGGTCTCCGCGCCGAAGGCATTGACTACCGCGGATTCATCTTCCTGGGGCTCATCAACGTGGGCGGAGACCCCTTGGTCATCGAATACAACGTGCGCATGGGCGACCCCGAAACCGAAGTCGTGATGCCGCGCATCACTTCCGACCTCGTAGAGCTGCTCGAAGCCACTGCAAAAGGCAACCTCAGCGGCACACGGCTCGACGTTGACCCCCGCACTGCCGTAACAGTCATGCTCGTGAGCGGCGGTTATCCTGAAAAATACGCCAAAGGCCACGTAATCAACGGCAACATCAACCCCTCCGACAGCATTCTCTATCACGCCGGCACAGTAATCAACTACGAAGGGCGCTACGCCACCTCAGGCGGTCGCGTAATCGCCGTCACATCGCTCGGCAACGACATTGCCGGAGCACGGCAGAAGAGCTACGCGACCATCGCCGGGCTCGAATTCAAGGATATGTATTTCCGACGCGACATCGGTCTCGACCTGATGAAATAACAGCGTCTGTCAACAGCCGGCTATATTGCGCCTCCTGCGCCCGCAATGCCATTGCAGCCCCGTCGGGCCACCGAATGTCGATGCGGCATCATTAAGCGGCCTGCCGACCGAGACTCTTACACTACGCCAATGGTTTTATAACCTTCAAAAGGCAATCCGGACATTCTCGACCCAATGAAAATAACCCGTTTCCTGCACTCACGCCAATGCGTGATACCGATAATGATAGTGAGCGCACTTTGGGCTCTCGCTCTCGCCGAAGGCGGCCAACTGCCCTACCCTGTCGGCAACGGCGGATTATTGTCGGCGTGGAGCCTGCCCTGGCTTGCCGACAGCCCGCTCGCTCCCTATCTCGGACTCGCCTGCACGGCAGTGGTGGCAACGCTGCTGATAACCGTCAACAGCACGTTCAACCTCCTGCGCAATATCACCCGATTGCAGGCCACGGCATTTATCATAATGCAGATGGCCGCGCCCGCCGTGGTAGTGCATCTGTGCGCGCCGATGGCCTCGGCTGCGGTGGTACTGTGCTGTATGTATCTGCTGTTCAGCATCTACGGCGACCGGGACGCCACATCCACGGTGTTTCTTATCTTCTTCATTCTCTCGCTGTGCGCAAGCTGGGATGTGCTGTTCGTCGCACTCATGCCTGTATTCATGCTCGGATGCGCACAGATGCGCATACTCTCGCTTCGCTCCATCTCTGCAATGCTCATCGGCACGGTCACCCCCTGGATTATCCTCACGAGCTTTGGCATCGTTGACATCAGCTCAATAAAATGGCCTCAACTGCAAGAGACAACACAGAGCGAAAAATTCGATTTGCCGCTCGTGGCAGCCGTCTCTTTGTCGGCTTTCGTGACAGTGGCCGCATGGCTGCAAAATCTGATGAAATATCTCACCTACAACGCACATTCGCGCGCAATGCTCAGCATGGTCACCGTACTCTCGCTCACTGTCATCATCCTCGGACTGTGCAACCTGTCAAACCTCTACGCCTCACTGCCGTTGCTCAATGTATGCGCGGCGCTCCAGCTGGGTCACCTCTTCGGCGTGGTGCACACACGGCCGAAATCCTACATCGCCATACTTTGTGTCTTCCTTCCTTTTATACTTCTGACAATATGGGTAACAATCCTTTGCATATAATCATCGAAAGCCACATACCCTTTATCAAGGGGCTTCTTGAACCTTACGCCACCGTCACTTACCTGCCTCAGGACGACATCACTCCCGAGGCCGTACGCGACGCCGACGCCATCTTCGTGCGCACACGCAACCGTTGCGACGCCCGTCTGCTCGAAGGCTCCCGCGTGCAGTTTGTGGCCACCGCCACTATCGGCACTGACCACATCGACCTGCCCTGGTGCGCATCGCACGGCATCACCGTGGCCAACGCCGCAGGATGCAACGCTCCGGCCGTAGCTCAGTACGTGCTCAGCAACGTGCTGCATCTCGCCAACCGGCCCGTCGAGCAATACACCATCGGCATTGTCGGCGTCGGCCATGTGGGAAGCATTGTCGAACGATGGGCGCGCGGCCTGCAGATGAACGTCATGCTCTGCGACCCGCCTCGCCAAAAAGCCGAAGGCGGCTCGGGCTGGAGCTCTCTCTCCGACATAGCACGCCGGGCCGATATCATCACTTTCCACACACCGCTCACGCCCGACACGAGGCACATGATCGACGCCGGCTTCCTCAACGCATTGCAGCGACACCCCATAATCATAAACAGCGCACGCGGCCCTGTGGCGGACACACCGGCGCTTATCGAAGCACTGTGCTCGGGATCCGTGCATCACGCAATCATCGACTGCTGGGAGGGAGAACCCGAAATTTCGCGTCAGCTTCTCGCTCTCAGCGCCATAGCCACCACACACATAGCCGGATACAGTATCGAAGGCAAAAAACGGGCAACCTGCATGGTGCTCGATGCTTTCTGCCGACACTTCTCCCTGCCCGAAATCACAATCGAAGGCGGCATGCCCGCACCGGCACCCGGCACAGTGAGTGCTTCGTCACTTATCGCAAGTTTCGACCCCGAGCCACTTACCGCACAGCTCAAAAGTCACCCCGAAGACTTTGAAACCATCCGCAACACCTATCCCCTCCGCCACGAACCCCGCGCCGGAAAGATAGACTGACCCCCGACACAAAATACCATTGACTGTCGTTAGTGTCGTGAGCGAGCCGCTCACGACTTCCCGGTGGTCTCCGCGCGGCACAAACCGGGAAGTGCCGCACGGCCCGGGCGGCATAAAAAATTACCATCGCCTGATGTTTTGTCGTGAGCAAGAGCACGCTTCGCCTCCCAGTTAACCTTTTTCTTTCCGGATGCAAAGCTAATAGTAACTGTGCGACCCGGGCGGCACGAAAGCACATGACAGGCAAAAAAATCCCGCGAGATATCTCGCGGGATTTCTATGTCTGTTGGAGTTTAACTCTCTTCTAACAGTTATTTCGATGGGTATATTGTTGTCGAAGTGAATCGAATTTGTCCGGATTTGGTGCTTTCTGACCCATAAGTTGCAATTGCACCTACGGTGAACGTTACCTCGGTGGCATTGCCAACCCATGTTATTGTCTTATCACCGGTCGCTTGCACGGGCTCAATTTTACCTGTGCTTGGGGTGAAGTCAGTATAGCGGTATCCTGCGTCAGAAGCAAGAGTAATGACAATCTTACTCATTGCGGCACCGGAGATTTTCATCGTGTTGTTGGCATACAGACGTATTGCGGATGTACCTGAATGACTTAATGGAGCCGTTGTGCCCGAAGCTTTTTGAATATCGAAGGTATACCCGTCGACAGTGCTGATACCGGGAACGTTACTTATAGCCGTAGAAGCAATCGTAACAGTTTCACCGCTCGGATCGGGGTTAACAGGCTGGTCGGGCTCTTCGCCGCCCTGGCCGTTGAGAGTGATTATGCGGCTGCCGGTGTTGACCTGATGCTTGCCGTTGTACAAGGTGAGGGCGCCGAGGATGACCACTTTGTCACCGACCTTAATCTGGTCGGCCGAGGTGAATTTGTCACCGTTGAGATAGTATCCGCGGAACACTTCGAGCTGACCGTTTGTCGAGCCGTCGTCGCTGATGAAGTAATTGGCGTTGCCGTAGCTTTCGGTATCGACCGATGTGATAGCCGAAATCACACCCTTGATGTAGACCTTGTCGGAGGTATATGTGCCTGCGGTGATGATGGCGTCGGCCTCAGCCACGGTGTAGGGATTGTCAAGAGTGCCGCCGGTGCCGGGGTTGGGATTAGGATTCTCTCCGGGCTCGATCGATACGAGTTCGCCGCCCTGTGTCATTTCGGGAGTGTTGCCCATATAGTTGATGAGCGAGCCGTATACCACTACTTTGTCGCCGACTTTTATTTGATCGGCCGAGGTGAATTTTTCTCCGCCGATGTATTTGGCGCGGTAGATGAGGAATTCACCGGAGGTGGTGCCGTCATCGCTGATTGAGAATGTGCCGTTGCCGTGTTCAATGCTGATTTCTTTGACAGAAGACACAATACCTGCTACATATACTTTGTCGGTTGAGGCGTCGGAGGCGAGTTCGCTTGCCACTTTAAGAGCCATTGCTGCGTTGTAGGGGTCGTCCTTTGTACCCGTACCTTTGGGGTCGCCGGTGGGTTTGGGATCGGGAGGTACGGTGCCGTCCATCTTATACTCGGAGGTATTCTTCACGCCGGGGCCGCCGCAATATTTCATGATGTCGCCTTTGACAGAAACGAGTTTGCCGAGATTGCCGGGATTGTTGGCCAGGTTGAGAGCTGTGCGCACGGACGAACCGCTGGGAAGCTGTACGACGACACACTTGGTGTAGTCGGTGCATGACGACGAGGGAGCGATGACAAGATTGGAGGCTGCGGCGTTGTCAAGGCCGAAGACTGTACCGGAGATATTGGTGGATGCACCGCCGGTGGGAATAGAGCCAACTATATAACCGTTGACCCATACGCCGCTTTCAACGGCTTCGGTGGTGCTGGAAGGATTCTTTGCTATAATCTGAGCGCAGGAGTAAGGAGCTTCGGCGGTGCCGTTGCCATCGACGGGACCTACCTGCACGCCTTCGATTACAAATTCTTCGCTTGTACCGGTGTTGCCTGTCACGCCGGCTGTGCCGAGCACTTTGCCGCCGATACCGGTTACGGAAATCTGCTTGCCGTAGAGTTCGGGATGATCGGGGAGGTTGCCGTAGTTTCGGAGGTCAGAGCCCTGAGGCAGCTGGATTACGAGCGCTTCGGCGAGAGTTTTGGTTGCGGGTGTGGCGCCGATTACGAGTGTATTGGGAGCCGTGGCAGTGGCTGTCCAGTCGATATCGAGGTCGGAGGTGATTTCGGTGACGCCGAGAGCTACGGCGCCTACGATGTAGCCGCTCACCCATCCCGAAATGGCTTCGTCGGCATTAACTTTGAGCGCCCAGTCGGCCACTGTGTAGGGGTTCTGCTTTGAGCCTTGCGGATGCGAGGGATTGCCCACGTTCATCACACCGGCATAGTCGTTGAGAATCATTTGCCATGAAGCGCGCGAGCCTGATGCATAGTAGCCCATGATGCCCTCGATGTCGCAGCTTTCGGCCGGGAGAGTGTTCTGCCAGAAGTTGGAGTAGCCGCTTGTACGCACCACCAGTGTGTTGCCGTAGGTGTCGAGCAGGTTGCGGTCCTCGGTATTCTTGTAGGAGGCAAACTGAGCCTGGCCGGCAAGCTCGAATTTCACATCGTTGAAGCGCACCATCTGGCTCTGATTTTTCATCAGGTCTTCGGGCGATGCGCCGAGCGAAGCGATGTTGTCGAGAGTGATTATCTGAGTGAGCGATGCATCGGGCAATCCGTTCTTTTCGGCATGAATCTTGAAGAGCTCATCGGGGAGGAACGAGCAGGACGTGGTGCCGTTGCTCTCCGAGGGCATACCGATTTGGAACAGACCGCGGTACATGCCGGCGTAGAGACCGGTGAGGTCTACTACCACTTCCTGTCCGATGGGGAATTTCAGGTACAGGTCATATTGGTTGATTGAGAAAGCGAGCGCGCCGGTGGCATCCTGAAGCACGAGGCTCTTGAACACGTTGCCGGCCTGGTCGGACGAAATCACACGGCCCGAGATGTAGATGTGCTCGTCGGGGAGCGTGGGGTGGTTGCCGATTTCTTCGGCGAAATCAGTGACGGAGGCGTCGAAAGCGCCGGCCTCGTTTTTGGGCCAGTAGGCTTGTTTGAACTCAAGGATGGTCATATTGGCCTTATGTTCGGCTACCGGAGCTTGGATAACGGGCTCCTTGCCGTCGAAGTCATCCTGGCAGGATGTGGCGCCCAAACCCAAGGCAAACAGGAGCGAGAGGCCGATGGTATGTATTTTTGAGAATTTCATTTTGATATTCATTTTTTACTTCCTCCCTGCGGTACTGCAATCCGCATGAGCTGAAGCATATTTGTGAGGTCTTTTTGTTTCTGATATGATTCGAACAGCGTTATTGCGCCGATGACGCTTCTGTTGAGTTCAGTTTGACGTTGTCGATGCACCAAGTGGCATAGTTGGCGTCTTGAGTAGCGTAGAAACGGAAGGCGACATGTATTGTGCCTGTAAAAGAGCTGAGGTCAACATTACCGGAGGGAACGAAGCCGCTGTATCCGCTTGCGGGTGCTGTGGCGAGGGTGCAGTTGAGCTTGGTCTGAGTTGCGTTGGCAACGTCGGCCGAGCTGAGTACGTACACCTCAAGTACCGAAGTCTTGGAGCCGTAACCGTTCACCTGACTGTCGAAAGTGAGTTTTTTGTCTGTGACTTTGCTCATGTCGACGGCCGGAGAAACGAGCCACTGGTCAAACGGCGGCTGTGTGCCCTTATAGCCGGTCATGGCTGCGTAGTAGTTGTTGTCAAAAGACGTCACATACCAGGCTTTGTCGCCGGAGATTTTTACGTTGCTCCAACCGGCGGGTATAGCGCCTGATTCAAAAGTCTCGTTGAGGCTTGTGACAACTGAAGTATCGGGCTGGTCGGGCTGATCGGGCTTCTCGCCGCCTCCCTCGCCGTTGAGGGTGACGATTTCACCGCCCTGAGCCATCTGTGGAGTATTTCCCTTGAAATTGGTTAGAGCTCCGTAAAGCAGAACTTTGTCGCCTACTTTGAGCTGGTCGGCCGAGGTAAATTTCTCGCCGCCGAGATAGTAGGAGCGGTAGATTGAGAATTCGCCGGCTGTTGTGCCGTCGTCGCTGATGGCATAAGTGCCGTTGCCGAACGAAGTGCTGATTTCTTTGATTGAAGAAACGGTGCCTTCGACATATACTTTGTCGGTCGAGGCGTCGGCTGCGAGCTCGCTTGCCACTTTAAGAGCCATTGCTGCATTGTAGGGGTCGTCTTTTGTGCCGGTACCCTTGGGTTCGGTTGTCGGACCTTGGCCGTTGGGGTCGTTCTCCTCGCCGTTGAGCACGGTAATCATGGAGCCTGACTTAAACTCGGGTGTGCCGTTGAAATTCTCGACCGTACCGTAGACCGTTACCTTGTCGCCTACTTTGAGCTGGTCGGCCGAGGTGAATTTGGCGCCGCCGAGATAGTAGCCGCGGTAGATTTCAAGCTGAGTGTATGTCGAACCGGTGTCGGAGATGTAATATACGGCGTTGCCGAACGAGGTGTCGATATTGTCGATTTTCGACACTACGCCGCTGACGTAGATTTTCTCTGTGGGGCAGTTGTCGCCGAGGATCACTTCGAGGGCCTTTGTCACGTTGTAGGCGTCGCCTTTGACACCTGTGCCGGCTGGCTCGATTACGGGATCGGGCGTCCAGGGGCTGCCGTTGAGGCTGACGATGATGGCGCCCTGTCCGGTTTCGGGGTACTGGTTGTTATAATAAGTGAGCGTGCAGGCGATGATCACCTTGTCGCCTACCTGAAGGTCGCCGATTGCTGTGAATTTGTCGCCGTTGAGACCGAGGCCGCGATATACTTCGAGCTCGTTCTCCTCCTTGCCGGTATCGCTGATATAATATGTGATGTTGCCGTATGAGGCGTTGAACTCAGAGACCTGAGAAACGATGCCTTTGACAAACACCTGCTTTGTATTGTAGTCGCCGGTGTAGATTTTGGTCAGAGCGGTGCCTACTGAGTAGGGCGAGAGACCTGTGCCGTCGCCAATCTGCTCGGGATAGAATACCGGGGGAACGGCCTTGTCGTCGTCGCAAGCGCTGAAGCCCAGCACCATCATCAGCAGGGTGGCCAAGTATAATAATTTCTTATTCATTTTGGAGTGAATTTTTCTGGATTAATAAGGATTTAGAATCTCACACCGACATTGAATCTTACGCGGATACCCTGTGCGTACTGATAGCGGTTGGGGTAGTAGTCGGCGATATAGTTCTTGGTGTCGATACGGCTTTGCTGATAAGCCCAGGTGCAGATGTCTTTGTTGTTGAGAAGGTTGTCGAGCGAGAGATTGAAGTTGATCGACACCTTGTTGAGGTAGAGGGCTTTACCGATTGAGAGGTTGAGAGTGAAGGCGTTTTTGAGTTTTTCCTGAGCGGTGAGCTCGGCCACTTTCTTGTCAAGCTCGGCTTTGTCGGGATATTTCTGCCAGAGCGAAGAGAACTCCTCGTGGTAGGGAACACCTGCCTGTACGTAAGCGTTGCCCTGGAATGTGCCGTTGAGGTTGAAGTACCAGTTTTTGGGAGCTGCATAGTCGAGTCCGATGTTGGCGTTGGTTTCGGGCACTGCGCCGCCGGGATGATAATTTTTGAAGTAGACGGTCGATGTCTTGTCGGCTTCCTGACCGTTTTCGAAGTTGCGTGTGCCCTGAGGGTTGTTCTTGTAGAGGAAACTTGCGACAGAAGCTGCGCCGATGGCGGTGAGCGACGGGGTGATTTTGTATGCCGCGCCGAGCTCTACGCCTTTGTACTCGCGGTTTACGCCGGTGAGTGAGAAGTTGGCGTTGGTCTGCACGTTGTCGTCATAGAAAACGAAATGCTCGGTGGCATTGTTCACGCGGGTGTAGAATCCGGTGATCGAACCGCGGAAGCGACGATAGTTCCAGATGTATCCGAGATCAACGGCGAAGATGCGCTCGCTGCCCACGTTGTCGATAAGGGTGTTTTTGATGCGGGGAGCCACAAATACGTTGTCGGCCACGGGCGCTTTGGTGCCGAACTGTGCGTGAGCGGCAAAGTAGTTGCGTCCGTTGAGCTTGTAGAGGGCGCCGGCTTTTACGGCTGCGTCGTCGAAGCGTGCGATTTTGCTCTTGCCGTAAGAGTTGAGGGGAGCGCGGCCGTTGCGCATGTGACCGTCGCGCTGATACTGTGTGTAGGCGATTTCCATGCCGTAGTTAACATCCCACTTGGGAGTTGTGATCTGGTTCTGAATCCAACCTTTGGCCTGGATGCCGTAGATGTTGTAGTCATAGCCGAAGCGGTCGCCTTTGCGTGCGTGTGCGCGCGGATTGTTAAGGTCGTTGATGATGATGTTCTGGTCGAGAGTGGCGAGGTCGTCGTTGAAGGGGTCGATGTCGATCCAGAATTCGCCGCCGAGGAGGTCGCGCACTGTTTTGTAGAACGATGCGTCGGTGTAGTTGAACTGTACGCCGGCCTGCAGGGTCATGTGGTCGTTGAGACGCTGGTTGAGGTTGGAGGCGAACTGAGTCACAAACTGGTTGCTGTGACGGTCTTCGAGGATGTAGACCGAACCGAGTTTCTCGTCTTCGGGGAGGTTCTGGTCGTGATAGAGGTTGTTGTAGTTGTAGTTGTACATGCTTTCCCAGTCGATCTGGCGGAAGCTTTCGTCTTTCCAGAGGTCGGTGTAGAGGTCGGTGACGTCTGTGATGATTTTCTGCTGATCGGCCGAGATGTCATCCCAGTTGCGTCCGTTGAGCAGATAGTTGCGCCAGTAGGAGGGGAGGCGTTTGTAGTATGCGGGGTCGGGGTTGGGAGCGTTGTACTGCGTGAGGGCGCTCGAAGAGTAGTTGGACCAGCGCACTACGGCTGCGGTGTTGAGCTGAGTGTTGTCCTTTTTCCAGAGCCAGTTGAGCATCACTGTGGGGTCGAAGCTCTCGCGGATGGAGGCTGAGCGCTTTTTGCCGTCCTGATAGCCCCAGTTGGGGTTGTAAAGGTTCGAGCCGGCCAGGTCGTAGGCCTCCTGATATGTGGCCTTGGCGGTAGCGCGCTGTGTGGGGCCGCCCCATGCTGTGAGCAGCAGCGAGTGGTTGGGGTTGAGGCGTTTCTCGAGAGAGAGGAAGAGGCCGCCCGAATTGTAAAATGTGCCTTCGATCACACCTTCGTTGGCGTAGCGTCCGATGCCGGCTACGGTGAGAGCCCACCCGTTTTTGTTCATACCGGTGGAGTATATGGCCAGCGCGCGGAGCATATAGTTGGAATTGGTGTAATAAACCGAGCCGAAGAAGCCGGGGGCGTAGGTCTCGGTGGTGGTGTTGTAGTTGACCGAACCGCCGATGCCGCCGAAGCCGTAATCGGCCGCATCAAGTCCCATGGTGTTGGTGCGGTTGCGGAAAGCGCGGCTCTGTGCGCCCATGAGCATCGAGAAGTTGAAGCGTCCGCGCACGAGGTCGTTCATCTGCACGCCGTTGATGTAGACGTTCTGATAGAGGTTGTCGTAGCCGCGGAAGCGGAAATACATGGGAGAGAAGTTGTAGCTTGCCGTCGAATAGTAAACGTTGTCGTTGGCGCCGGTGAGAGCTGCAACGCTCTGTGTGTTGCCGTCTTCATCTTCCATGATGTTGTCGTCTACGAGCATCGAAGCAAAGTCTTCGAGCACGTCGGCCGATTCCTGATTGGATTTCACCATACGTACTTCGCCGAGGCTGAATTGCTTGACGTTGGGTACGTTGATATCCAGGCCGATGGGCTCGTATCCGTCGCAGGATATGATTACGTAGTCGTTGCCGGCTTTCGAACCGGGAATGATGAAGTCGCCGTTATTGGCTGAGGCTGTTCCCAGCCCTTGCGAACGCAGAGTGACAGTAGCGCCTGTCAGGGGCGCGCCGGTAGAGGCGTCGACCACCACGCCTTGCAGCCTGACGGTCTGTGCGAATATCGGTAACACGGCCGATACCAGCATTAAAAGAAACAATTTTAGTCTCATATCTTAATTAATTGTATTATGAATTGTCCGGAATCAGTATAAGGTTTGGTATTCAAGCCACAAATTTAGGAATTAATTCTTAAATAATGCGAATTTTGAACGTAAAAAATATATTAAATCAAAAAAAAGCAAAACCGGGAGCACTGTAATTGCCCAAATCTTCCATTTTTATTTACATAAAAGGTAATTTCGGCATCCGAGACGTAAAAACGAAGCCTGCCGCTGCCAAAGGTGCCGCAGGTTGAAGACAAGAAACAGCCGGCATTGACCGAAAATTGCATGAAATGTTTCAAATTAAAAATAATTAACAATCAATATTCGGCATTTTTTATATATTTGCAAACAAAAATTAATAATCCACGTTCAGCTTTATCAGGCTGCTAACCTTTCAAATCATTTTTCAACCCCCATATGAGTACCCGTATTCTTGTTGTCGATGATGAAGAATCGTTATGCGACATATTAAAATACAACCTCGAAAAAACCGGAAAATACCGCGTTGACTGCTCTTACCGCGCCACCGAAGCTCTTGAGCGCAATCTTAAAGTATATTCGCTCTTTATAGTCGACATCATGATGGAGCATCTCAGCGGCTACGATTTCGTGCAGAGGCTCAGATGCCAGGAAGGCACGGAAAAGACCCCCGTGATTTTCTGCAGCGCCCTCGACGGAGAAGACGACAAAGTCACCGGACTCGACCTCGGAGGCGACGACTATATCACCAAACCTTTCGTAATATCCGAAGTTCTGGCACGCGTCAACGCAGTGCTGCGTCGAGCCCGCGCCAACAAAGACATAGATGAAGAGAAAGAAAAGCAGACAAGCCTCCTCCCCGATTTAGTATACAAAGGCATCCGCATCGACCGGAACACAAAGAAATGTACCATCGACGGCGAAGAGGTGCCGCTGACAAAAACCGAATACGACCTGATGGCCTTTTTCCTCAGCCATACCGGACGCATCTACTCACGCGAAGAAATCATCTCCAACGTGTGGCCGCCCGACGTGCTCGTTTCGGAGCGCGCCATCGACACCAACATCACACGGCTGCGCAAAAAATTAGGCCAGTACGGCAACTGCATAGAAACACGCCAGGGATTCGGATATGGCTTCCACCAAGCGGATTAGCTATCATTGGCGGGTGTTTCTGCCCACTGTAATATGCCTATGGCTGGCAATAGGATGCATGGCCTGGTGGCAGTACTATCGTGTCAAGCAGACACGTATCGACCTCCTTGTCGACCAACTGAGATTCCTCACCGAGCAGGTGGCATCTATCGAGGACACCGACGCACTGATGCCATCTTACATAATGTATATCAACCGATACTACAAATCAAACGAGGACTACGAGGATGTCACAATCATCACATACGACAAAACCGGCAACGACTTCACGACAGTCGACAGTCAGTCTCTGACATACCTTACCGGCCCCACCGTCATCGTGCCGGAAAATGCTTTGAATAAGACCTCGGGGATATTCAAGGCTCATGTCAACGGCGACAAATCTCGTCCCAAACGCGAATACCTCTACTTCTGCCACGACAATTACAACCACACACAAAACGTAATCTCCATCCTTCCCCTCACTCGCAAGATAAGCCAGGACGTGGCTCTTGTGACCTGGCAGTTTTGGTCTATAATAATAATCATCGGCGTTTTCGTCACGATGCTGGCGTATATTTCTACAAAATATATTGTTTCAAACATCCGGTTTCTCAGAAATTTCACACGCCGTGCTGCCCGACATGAAGACCTCGACGTCTCGGCCGCCGACAATCTTCCCAACGACGAGCTCGGCGACATCTCGCGCGACATAATCAGCATCTACGCACAGCTCACCGACGAAATCAAACGCAGTGAGCAGGAGCACAAAGTGGCTATCGCAGCCATCGAAGAAAAAACCCGCGTCAAACGCATCCTAACAGCAAATATCAACCACGAGATACGCACACCCATAGGCATTATCAAAGGATATATCGACACAATCCTATCCGACCCGGAAATGCCCGAAGATATTAAGCTGAATTTTCTAAAAAAAATACAGCTCAATGTCAACCGACTCACCGAACTCATTGCCAACGTGGCTGTCATCACCAAATACGAGCACGGAGAGAATGTGGTATCCCTCTCGGAAATAAACTTCCACGATATCGTCTACACCTTCGCCGACGAGCTCAAAATCGCGGATAAAGACAAAAAAGTGATCCCGTTCACTTTCGATGTGCCGTTGAAATGCAATGTTCTGGGCAACGAAGCTCTATTCCGCAGCCTGCTTTCCAACCTTTTGCGCAACTCACGCCTCCACTCCCAGGGCTCAATGTGCAGACTGCAATACGAGCGCGAAGACGAAAAATTTTACTACTTCTCATTCTACGACGACGGAGTGGGCGTGCCCCCCGAAGCTCTTCCGCGACTCTTCGAACGCTTCTTCCGTGTGAACGAAGGCCGCGAACGCAGCAGCGGCGGCTCCGGACTGGGTCTGACTATCGTAAAAGTCGCCATCGAATCGTTCGGCGGTAGCATTGAAGTCAAAAACCGCGAGCCGTCCGGTTTGATTTACCATTTCTCTCTTGTAAAATACAACTCTCCGGCCGGCACTCATCTAAATTCGCCGAAGCATAAGACACTCTGACCAAAAGGCCGAAACACAACATTCCATGCGTTTCTGCTGTCCGAAAAAGGCAAAATATTGGATATTTTGACCTATCGGTTAAACCTTTATTCCAATTTCAACTTCTAAAAAATAACGACAGACAAAACACCCGCACCCCAACAACCAAAAACAACCGGGCAGCCCGAAGCTGCAGGCTCAAAATTAACAACACCAAAAGAACAAACACACCGGCATCATGAAAAGACTACTCAACATCATCATCATTGTCGCCCTGTCGATGGTGCTAAGCGTGTCGACAAGCGCAAGAAACGACAACTCCCGCGGACGGCAAAGCCATACATCCTCATCCTCCTCGCAACAGAGCCGGCCGGCCGGCCATAATTCATCCTCATCGAGCCGTCACCAGAGCTCAAACCGGTCGGTGGGACAGCACAATCGCAAAAGTTCGACATTTGGCACACAGCAAAGACCGAATACACCCCATCTCAACCAAAATCGTCCGACCAAACCACAAGGCACACGCCCGGGCAACGGCAATAACCACGGCAACCACGGTAACAACAACGGATACCGTCCCGGCGGGAATAACCACGGCAACAGCAACGTGACCAAACCTAATGACAATCGCCCCGGCGGAGGCAACAGCTGGCAAAACGGCAACGGTCGCCCCGGCAACAGCGGTCGCCCCCAGGGAGGCAATAACCACGGTTACCGGCCCGGCGGAAATAACCACGGCAACAACCACGGTTACCGTCCCGATGACAACAACCACGGCTATCGTCCAGGCGGAAACAATCACGGACATCGTCCCGGCGGCAACAATCACGGACATCGTCCCGGCTACGGGCACGGACACGGCCCGCGTCCCGTACCGCCTCCTCACGCACATCACGGATGGCACAACTTGCATTGGGGACGCCCCGCACGCCCCTGGTGTCCTCCTCCAAGACCATTCTATCGCCCCGTACCTCCTCCTGTGAGCTACGTCTATTACACCGGATTCCCCTCTTTGCGCTCAATCCTCGGAGTTGCATTAGGTACGGCTATCAATATCAGCATTAACTCACTGCTCAACAGCGGATACACTATCACAGGCTACGGCAGCGACGCTGTCTATCTCTCCAACGTGCCCCAGCTGAGCTACAACTGGCCCGACGCCACACTCTACTTCAACAACGGCAACCTTGCAGCATCCGAATTCATTTACTCAACAGACTACTACAACATCGACCGCTACAACAACCTCGTCGGACGACTGATTTCAGTCTATGGCACACCCTATAACGCCGTACCTTACGGAGCATCGGGCGCGACCACCACATGGTGGGGACCCAACGGACAGTTCATAACCCTCCAGTACGCTACCCGATACAGCGCCAACGGCCACCTCAGATACTATACCACACTCTCGTTCGGCAACTGACACCGACCACGTTTTCATCTCACACGGAGCGCATCAAACCTCAGATGCGCTCCTGTTTGTGTTGACAGGGAGGCTGGAGATAGGAAATAGGGAAGAGGGGACAGAAGTGCGGAGCATTTAAGTCTTTTTTGCCGTTTTCTCAATAAAATTTTGTAACTTTGCATCCGCCTTTGCTTTACGTCTCACTATTGACGCCACGGCGAGGATTTCACCCTAACTTTTTCAATATTTCAAAGATGAAAATCGACTCTATCATAGCATCCGCTGTCGCCGAAGCCGTAAAAAACCTCTACGGCGCCGACACCCCGGCCTCGGAAATCACCATTCAGGCCACCCCCAAAAACTTCGAGGGCAACCTCACCGTTGTAGTCTTTCCGTGGGTGAAACTCGCCCGCAAAGCACCCGTGGCCGTGGCGCAGGAAATAGGCGACTACATCCTCGCCCATTGCGATGCAGTGAGCGCAACAGGAGCCGTCAACGGCTTCCTCAACATAACGATACACCCCTCGTTCTGGAACACCGTGCTCAGCCACATACTCGACACACCGCACTTCGGCATTGTCGAGCCCTCCGAACATTCGCCTCTGGTAATGGTCGAGTACTCATCGCCCAACACCAACAAGCCCCTGCATCTGGGCCACGTGCGCAACAATCTGCTCGGCTACTCGCTCGCATCGATTCTCGCCGCATGCGGCAACCGCGTGGTCAAAACCAACATCGTCAACGACCGTGGCATACACATCTGCAAATCGATGCTCGCATGGCAGAAATGGGGCAACGGCGAGACACCCGAATCGTCAGGCAAGAAAGGCGACCACCTCATAGGCGACTATTACGTGCTCTTCGACAAAAAATACCGCGCTCAGGTAGCCGAACTCATGGCTCAGGGCCAATCGGAAGACGAAGCAAAACAAAACGCTCCTCTGATGCTCGAAGCCCGCGACATGCTGCGCCGCTGGGAACAGCAAGACCCCGATGTGCGCGCGCTCTGGTCGATGATGAACGGCTGGGTCTACGACGGATTCGACGCCACTTACCGCCGCCTCGGCGTCAATTTCGACAAGATTTACTATGAAAGCCAAACCTATCTTGTGGGCAAAGAAAAAGTGCTCGAAGGCCTCGACAAGGGCGTGATGTACCGCAAGGAAGACGGCTCGGTATGGGCCGACCTCACCGACGCCGGTCTCGACCACAAACTCCTGCTCCGAGCCGACGGCACCTCTGTATACATGACTCAGGACATCGGCACGGCCAAGCTCCGCTACGACGATTACCCCATCGACCGCATGATTTACGTGGTGGGCAACGAGCAGAACTACCACTTCCAGGTGCTCTCTCTCCTGCTCGACCGTCTCGGTTTCAGCTGGGGCAAAAATCTCGTGCACTTCTCCTACGGTATGGTAGAACTTCCCGAAGGCAAAATGAAAAGCCGCGAAGGCACCGTTGTCGACGCCGACGACCTCATGGAGGAAATGGTGGCGACAGCCCGCAACGTCTCGGCCGAGCTCGGCAAACTCGACGGACTCACTCCCGACGAAATCGACTCAATCACCGAAAAAGTCGGTCTCGGCGCCCTCAAATACTTCCTCCTTAAAGTCGACCCGCGCAAAAATATGCTCTTCAACCCCAAAGAAAGCATCGACTTCAACGGCAACACCGGGCCTTTCATCCAATACACCTACGCCCGCATCCGCTCCGTGCTCCGCAAAGCACAGGACGAAGGCTTCGTCATCGGCGACTACTCTTCGGCGCTCCCCGGCGAGAAAGAAACAACACTCATACAGCGCATCGCCGACTTCCCCGAAGTGGTGCAGGAAGCAGGACGCACCTTCTCTCCGGCTCTCATCGCCAACTACGTCTACAACCTTGTGAAAGAGTACAACCAGTTCTATCACGACTGCTCGATACTCAAAGAAGAAGACCCGGCCACCCGCTCGATGCGTCTGGCACTGTGTCAGGCCACAGCACGCACCGTCGCCACAGCCACCTCGCTTCTCGGCATCGACCTCCCCGAGAGAATGTAGGCTGTCGACTCCGCGCGCCATTATTACCTGGAAGAGGGTGTATCAGAATGTGCTTCATTTGCATATTTGATACACCCTCTTCTCTTGCGAAAAAGAACACTCAATAGCGTCGTATGCACCGGGGGGAGTACGCACAACTTCAATAATCACTTTATTGAACAGCCAAATAGTTCCAATTTTTTGAGGAAAATTAATTTTTTCTCAAATATAGGCCTCTGAAGTGGTACATCTGAAGATTTTTTTTGTATTTTTGCAAAATATTTTAAAAATCAGCTTCTTTCTCTTCTCAGGTATAACTTCTAATCCAGTTGATATGAAAAAATTTTTACTCACAACCATGGCGGTCGCGTTGGCACTCTCTGCTTCCGCAGCCGCACCTCAGACACGCGCCACAGGCCGTTCGGCCGGCGCGCTGAAAGCGCTCAACACCTCCGGTCATGCTCTCGCCGCACGCACAGCCGAGCCCGCACGGCCCATGCGCGCCGAATCGGATGCTCCGGCCAACGCTGTTGAAGTTCCGTTCACTCACACGCTCGCCAAAAACGCATCCGAAAACCAGTATTACACCATCTTTGATGCCAACAACGATTCCCGAGGCTGGAAAGTGGGCGGCGGCACAACTTACACAGCATGCATGCTGCCTAACTCAGCCGACATCAATGCTGCCGACGACTGGCTTTTCTCCATGCCCGTACATCTGCCCGCCGGCGATTACGTGGTTTCGTACAAACTCGGTTTCTTGGGCAAAACTGCCACCGGCGTCGAGATGAATGTCACGCTCGGCACGGCGCCCACGGTAGAAGCCGCCACCATCTCAGTTTCACCCAAAACAAAATACACCGTCATGGACATGACCGTCTACGAGCACAACGTATCGGTGAATAAAGAAGGGTATTATTATCTCGGCTTCCACTGCACCACACCCAAAAGCGACAAAGGCACGCTCAAGCTCTCCGACGTGGGCATGCGTTCGGGTTCCGTGGTAACCGTCGACCCGCCTGCCGCCGGCACACTCACTTGGACTCTCGCTCCCAAAGGCGAGCTCAAAGCCACGGTAGTCTACACCGCCCCCACACTCACCAAAGGAGGCAAGGAACTCACCGAAATCACGAAGGTTGAAATAACCTCCCGCTGGGGCGTGGATAAATTCACCTACGATAACGTTACCCCCGGTCAGGTCATCACCATTGAAGACGTGGAGATGTATCAGGGCATCAACAACCGCTTCACCGGCGTGGCATACGTGGGCGATGTCAAGGGTGATATGGTCGAGCACAAATCAATATGGTGCGGCGCCGACACGCCTCTTGCACCCGAAAACGTAAAACTCACCGTAAATCCCGGCTACACCACTGCTACTCTGAGTTGGGACGCTGTGCCTGAGACAGGCAAGCACGGAGGATACGTCGACCCAGAGCAAGTGACTTACTATATCTTCGACGCTTTCGGCAATTACTCCGACCCGGCTCTCTTCACAACATCAGAAACCACCAAGACTATAGACTATGCCGACAAAGAGACACAAGACTTCTACGCATATCAGGTGACCGCCGGATTCGGTGAAAAAAACTCGCTCGACAATACTTCCAACATCATCACAGCCGGCACACCCGACGCGCTTCCCAAGCGCGAATCCTTCACCGGGGGCATATACGACGACCTCTGGCTCGGCAACACAGCCGTAAAAGGCAACATGCAGTACGGCACCATCACCGACGACTACTTCGCATCACTCGTCGACCCGGAAGACCCCGAAGCACCCGCTCCTCTGACTTCGCAGGACGGCGACAAAGGTTTCTACTACTGGATGCCTTTTGAGAAAGACGTGGCCTACGGCCTCATCTCAACACGCGCCGACATCTCGAAAGCGGCCAGACCGGTGCTCGAATTTTGGCATCAGGGACAAGGCAGCCTCATCGAAGTCTACGTCGGCACTGAAATCGGCGCAATGGCCAAAGCCGCTACAGTCGACATGCAGGCCAATCCCACCTCCGGATGGACACTCGCCCGCCTTCCTCTCGACGATTACAAAGCTCTCGGAGCCGTGATGTTCGAAATCCGATTCGTGGCCGCCCACAACGACGATGAGCATTTCTGGAGCGTGCCCCTCGACAACGTGTGCGTGCGCGACCTCACCGACAATGACGTCCGCCTCGTCACATTCGACGGCACACAGAAAGCCAACCCCGGCGAAACGCTCAACTTCACGGCACACATCCAGAACAACGGCATCACCGCCGCTGCCCCCGTTGCCCGCTGGACCGTCAACGGCGACGTTGCCCTCACCGAAACACTCGCTGAAATCAATCCTGACGGCTTTGCCGACGCTTCATTCCAATACACCGTGCCCTTCAATGCCCCTGAAACTCTCGAAGTAAGCCTCGAACTCGACCTTCAGGGCGACAGCGCACCCGCCGACAACACGGCATCGTCAACCGTAGCCGTCAAGCGCGTCAACTACGCTACCGTGGCCGACCTCGCTGCCGTGCAAGACGGTTCTAACGTTGTGCTCACATGGTCGCACCCCGTAAATGAATCCGACGCATGCAAAACCGTCACAGACGACTTCGAAAGCGAAGACTACACCCCCATGTCGATCTCCGGCGCCGGCGGCTGGACTGTTTACGACGGCGATGGAGAAAAAACATACAACATCTTCCGCGAACTCTACAACCCTTACCAGACACAGCCCATAGGCTTCCAGCTTTTCGACAACATCGTGGCTCAGGTCCCCGACATCAATATGGCCGACGCCGAAGCATACAGCGGTCAGCGCTTCATGATGGCTCCCAGCGCACAAAGCGCACTCAATGACAACTGGCTCATCTCACCCGCGCTCTCCGGCAACGCCCAGACTATCAGCTTCATGGCCAAGAGCTTCTCACTCGCATGGCCCGAAACGATTGAAATCTACTACTCTACCACCGACAACGCGCCCGAATCGTTCACCGGGAAAGTAAGCGTAATCGACGGTCTCGCCGACAGCCGCGAAGTGCCCGAAGTCTGGACAAAATTCACCTTCTCTCTGCCGGAAGGCGCCAAATACTTCGCAATCCACCACGACGCCTACGACACGTTGGCACTCCTCATCGATGACGCGACATACGAAGCCGCGCCCTCAGTTCCCGCCGACCTGACACTCTCCGGCTATCACGTATATCGTGATGGAAAAGTCCTCACCGATGGCCTTCACACCGACAACACCTACATCGACACACCGGACAACGACGAATCACATACATTTGAATACACCGTAGTGCCTGTCTACAACTACGGCGTGGCCGCAGAGAGCAACAAAGCCACAATCTTTGTTGAAAAATCCGGCATCGAAAACGTAGCGGTTCCTGCCGACGGCTCGGGCAGCTACTACGACCTCAGGGGTATCAAATACTCTGACCCGCGCGGCGGCATATTCATCCGCGTCAACAACGGAAAGGCTGTAAAAACAGTCAAGTAAATAAAAGCCGGCTGCCGGGACAGCCCTGAAATTACACCCCGGGGGCGCGCCTGCTTGATGCATGGCGCGCCCCCGCTTTTCAGCCAAGTTTGCAAGGTTGCAAAACAGGGCAGTTAAACTTTTTATCCTTAACTTTGTCATAGTTTAGAAGCGCCGTAGCAATATATCAAAGCATCGGGCGCAAAATGTCAGACAAAAAACAATTCACATAACATCTAATTTATTATGGATCAGAACTATTACAAATCAGGCGAACAAATGCCGCCCACACCTCCCACATCGGTGAGCAGTCAGATTTCGACCGTGATGACCCGTGTATACTTGAAAATGACCCTCGCTCTTGTGGTCACCGCCTTTGTCAGCATCTGGGCGGCTTCGGGCGAGTTCCTTATGTATTATGCCACCCACTCATGGCTGATGTGGGTGCTTATCATTGCCGAGTTCGGCATTGTCATCGGCGTGAGCAGCAAGATACAGACTATGGACACCACCGTGGCCTCGTTGCTGTTTTACGTCTTCGCCGTCATCAACGGACTCATGCTGTCGCCGATTTTCGTGATTTACACCGGCACTTCGATAGCTAAAACGTTCTTTATCACCGCCGGCACTTTCGGGGCCATGAGCGTGTACGGATATTTCACCTCCAACGACCTGAGCAAGATAGGCTCATATCTGACAATGGCCCTCATCGGCCTTATCATCGCGTCGGTTGTGAATATCTTTCTGCACAGCAGTGGTCTTGACTGGATCATATCCATCGTCGGCGTGCTCATCTTCATCGGTCTCACAGCATGGGACACTCAGCAAATCAAGCAGATGTCGCAATATGCCTACGGCGACACCGTATCGCGCATCGCGACCATCGGCGCCCTCTCGCTCTACCTCGACTTCATCAACCTCTTCCTCTATCTGTTGCGCTTCTTCGGTTCGTCGCGCGACTGATACATCACTTGAAAATTCAGAAATTGAAAAAGGTGCGCCCTCTGTCGGTGCACCTTTTCAATTTCCGCCCCTCGGTGAGAACAAAAACAACAATCAATAGCCATCGGGACTGAATATTTGCCTGATAAGACAGTAAGTTGGCGTAATAGTCGAATTTTCACACTCATTAATAACTTAATTGGCAATAATTTCGTAAATTTGCATCCGTTTTGGGCGTGCCGGAGCTGTCACTGCTCCTGACGATTATAAACTGATTTTTTCATTTCCGACATCGAACATTATATATACCTATGAGATTGTATTTAGTTGCATTTGCCGCCGCTGCCCTCATGACAGCGAGCGCACAAACTCCGGCCGGCGAGGCCGAGCCTCTGGTGCTCTCGTTGGACCAATGCATCAGCATTGCCCTGAGCGACAACCCCACCATCAAGGTTGCCGACATGGAAATCCAACGCACCGACTACAGCAAAATTGAAACACTGTCGCAACTCCTGCCGCAAATCTCCTTCGGCGGCCAATATTCACGCACCCTGGCGAAACAGACCATGTACATGAGTCTCTCCGGCATGGGAGGCGGCAACAACTCCGGCGAAGGCGGTGATGAAACCGGCGAGGGCTCCACCTCTTCAAGTCGGGCATCAGGCGGCTCCAACGGCATCAAAGTCGGTATGGACAACTCTTATCAGGTCGGTTTTTCGGCCTCCATGCCTCTGATCGCCCCTCAGCTCTGGGCTTCGCTCAAGCTCAGCGACGCTCAGATACTCCAAGCCGTAGAGCAGAGCCGGGCATCTAAATTAGATTTGGTCAATCAGGTCAAAGACGCATACTACGCCCTCATGCTCGCCAACGACTCAAAAACCGTCATCAATGAGAGCTACGAGATGGCCAAACTCACTCACGAGATATACACCAAAAAATTTCAGGCCGGCGCTGCCTCCGACTACGAAGTGCTCCGCACATCGGTGGCAATGAAAAACATCGAGCCCGAACTCCTTCAGGCCGACATCGCCATCAAGAAAGCCCGTCTGCAACTGCTCATACTCATGGGCATGGACGCCGGGGTGAACATAAGCACAGACAGCTCGCTGAGCAAATACGAGGGCTCGATGTACGAAGACGTTATGGGTCTGAGCCGCGATTACAGCCAAAACTCCGACCTGATGCTCAACACCATACAGAACAAACAGCTCGCTCAAGCACTGAAGATACAGCAATACTCGCTCATCCCCACCCTCTCGCTCACAGCCAACTATTTCTGGACCTCGATGCAGAACGGCTCGCCTTTCGAAAACTTCCGCTGGAGTCCCTACTCCACCGTCGGACTGTCGCTGAGCATACCTCTCTTCACCGGCGGCTCGCGATACAGCAAAATCAAACAGGCACAGGTACAGCTCAACGAGATGCAATACGTGCGCGAGAACCTCGAACGCAACGTGTCATCGCAAGTCGACCTCGCTATCGACAACATACACATGAACGTCAAACAGATTGCCTCATCGTCAGAGAGCGTGGGTGAAGCCGAACGCGCTCACGACATCATGCAGCAGAGCTTCGGCATCGGCGCCGCGTCATACCTCGACCTGCGCGACTCGGAGCTCGCTCTCACACGCGCCCGTCTCACCTACTATCAGTCAATCTACAATTATCTCGTAGCTCGCAGCGGACTTGAACTCCTGCTGGGCAACGCTCCATTAGAAACTTATAAAACCACACAACAGTGAAACGCAATCATATCATAGCCCTCGCAGCCGTGACCATACTGTGCAGCTGCTCGAGCAAGGAACAAAAAGAAACCGTTCAGGCCGAGGAACTTCCCCTTGTCGAAATCGGAGTAGCCTCAGCACGCAACGTTCCGCAATCAATGTCATACACCGCGACTGTCGAGGCCGACAACTCCAACAACATCGACCCCTCGTCGCCCAACCGCATCAAAACCATCAACGTAGAGGTGGGTGACCGTGTCTCACGCGGACAAGTGCTCGTGACACTCGACCGCGCCAACATCGACCAGCTCAAAGTCAACCTCGACGACGCCCAGCGCGAATACAACCGCGCCAAAAAGCTCCTCGAAATCGGAGCCGGCACACAGCAAGCCGTCGACCAGCTTCTAACAAAGCTCGAAGCCACTCGCACCCAATACAAAAATCTCCTCGAAAACACCGTGCTCACCTCTCCAATCTCGGGCGTGGTCACCGCACGCAACTACGACCCCGGCGACATGACCGGCAACCTGCCCGTGCTCACCGTCGGGCAGATCACACCTATCGTCAAGGTCATGATTCACCCCGCCGAAGCCGACCTCACAAAAATCAAACGCGGCATGCCCGTCGACATCACCTTCGACGCATTCCCCGGCGAGCAATTCCCCGGCAAAATCTCGCGTATATATCCCACTATCGACCCTGCAACCCGCACATTCCAGGTCGAAATCGACATTCAGAACCCCAAGGCTGAAATCCTCCCCGGCATGTTCGCCCGTGTAGGAGTTACTCTCGGCGAAGCCAACAATATCGTCGTGCCTGACCGCGCAGTGGTCAAGCAGACCGGTTCGGGCAACAAATACATATACGTATACTCCGGCGGCACTGTGCGCTTCAACCGCGTAGAGCTCGGACAACGCCTCGGAGCCGAATACGTAATCCTCTCCGGCATAAACGACGGCGATACTGTCGTAATCACAGGCCAGAACGGCCTCGCCGACGGCGTAAAAGTGCAAGTAGTGAAAAAATAACCGCGCTCCCGGCCATCTGCATCCCGCGTATCGTCGGCAACTGCTGCCGATACCATCCAAACCAATTATAAACTCCATTTAAGCGATACCAAACATGAGTCTATACGCTTCGGCTGTAAAGCGCCCGATTATGACCACTCTCTGCTTCGTGGCTGTGGTGATTATCGGTATATTCTCGCTCTACACCCTCCCTATCGACCTCTATCCCGACATCGAGACCAACACCCTGATGGTAATGACCACATATCAGGGCGCATCGGCTCAGGATATAGAGCAGAACGTGACACGCCCGCTTGAAAATGTGCTCAACTCGGTCGAAAACCTCAAGCACATCACTTCAAAGAGCCGTGAAAACATTTCGGTCATAACACTCGAATTTGAATACGGAAACGATATCGACGTCATCACCAACGACGTGCGCGACAAGCTCGATATGGTGGCCTCATCAATGCCCGATGATGCCGAGAATCCCATTATCTTCAAGTTCTCGACCGACATGATTCCCATCGTGCTCCTCTCGGCTCGCGCCACCGAGAGCAGGCCGGGCCTCTACAAAATCCTTGACGAGACTGTCGCCAACCCTCTGGCCCGCATCAACGGCGTGGGCTCGGTGTCAATCTCCGGCGCCCCCAAGCGCGAGATACACGTCTACGTTGACCCCGTGCGTCTGGAAGCCTACAATCTTTCGATCGAAACCATATCCGGACTCATCGCCGCCGAAAACCGCAACATCCCCGGCGGCTCGTTCGACATCGGCACAAACACCTACGCCATGCGCGTGCAGGGCGAATTTGACTCAGCCGACAAGATGGCAAACATTGTCGTAGGCAACTCCGGCGGCAAAACCATATACCTGCGCGATGTGGCCCGCATCGACGACTCGCTCGAAGAGCGCGCACAGCAGACCTACAACGACGGTGAGAAAGGCGCCATGATCATCATCCAGAAGCAGAGCGGCGCCAACTCGGTGGAAATCTCCAACGAAGTGCTCAAAATGCTGCCTCAGCTGCAAAAACGCCTCCCCTCCGATGTCAAGCTCGGTATCATCGTCGACACCTCCGACAACATCCGCAACACCATCGCATCGCTCGTAGAGACAGTGCTCTACGCGCTCCTCTTCGTCATCATCGTGGTATTCTTCTTCCTCGGACGCTGGCGCGCCACGCTCATCATCACCATCACCATACCTATCTCGCTCATCGCCTCGTTCATATACCTGGCCATGACCGGCAACACGCTCAACATCGTGTCGCTCTCTGCGCTTTCGATATCAATCGGTATGGTGGTCGACGATGCCATCGTGGTGCTTGAAAACGTGACCACGCACATCGAGCGCGGCTCCGACCCGAAACAGGCCGCCGTACACGGCACCAACGAGGTGGCAATCTCCGTAGTCGCCTCTACACTGACCCTTATCGCCGTATTCTTCCCCCTCACTCTGGTGACCGGCATGACCGGCGTGCTCTTCCGCCAGCTCGGATGGATGGTGACAATCATGATGATTATCTCCACCACCTGCGCGCTTTCGCTCACTCCCATGCTCTGCTCGCAGCTCCTGCGTCTCAACCAGCACCACGGCAAGCTATACGAAAAATTCTTCACCCCGATTAACCGCTTCCTCGACGGTCTCGACAACGGCTACGCCCGCCTCATCGGATGGGTCACCACACACCGCGCCGTGACAATCGTCATCTGTCTGGCCACATTCGTGGCATCCGTGTTCCTGCTCAAGCAGGTGGGCACCGAGTTCTTCCCCACCTCCGACAACTCCCGTCTGGGCGTCACCCTCGAACTGCCTATCGGCACACGCACCGAAGTCTCACAGGAAGTGACATCACGTCTGGTCGACGAGTGGAAACAGAAATACCCCGAAATCCAGGTCATCAACTACACCGTAGGCCAGGCTTCGAGCGACAACACATTCGCATCGCTCAGCGACAACGGCACACATATCGTGTCGATGAACATACGTCTGTGCAACCCCTCCGAACGCGACCGCACGCTCACCGAGGTAGCCGCGCTTATGCGTAAGGACCTCAAACATTACCCCGAGTACAAGAAGACTCTCGTAAACGTCGGCGGCAGCCGAGGCGGCTCAATGAGCGGTCAGGCAACCATCGACTACGAAATCTACGGCTACGACTTTGCCGAGACCGACTCGGTGGCTCAGCGGCTCATCGGCATTCTCCGCGATATTCCCGGCACCGCCGACATCAACATCTCCCGCTCCGACTATCAGCCCGAGTATCAGATCGACTTCGACCGCGAGAAACTCGCCCTCTACGGACTCAACCTACAGACAGCCGCCAACTACGTGCGCAACCGCATCAACGGTTCGCTCGCATCACGCTACCGCGAAGACGGCGAGGAGTATGACATTAAGGTAATGTACGCACCCGAAAACCGTCAGTCGATACAGGACATCGAAAACATCCTCGTCTACAATGCCGCCGGTCAGGGAGTGCGCATCCGCGACATCGGCACAGTGGTAGAGCGCTACACGCCCCCGACCATCGAACGTAAAGACCGCGAACGCATCATTACCGTCTCCACCGTCGTGCAAGACGTGCCCATGAGCCAAATTGTGCAACAGTCAATGGCACAAATCGACAAGATGGACCTCCCGCAGGGTATCAACGTACAGATTGCCGGCAGCTACGAGGACCAGCAGGACTCGTTCGCCAACCTGCTCATGCTCGGCGTGCTCATCATCATCCTTGTCTACATCGTCATGGCGGCACAGTTCGAGAGCTACACTTACCCGGCCATCATCATGACATCGCTCATGTTCGCATTCTCGGGCGTGTTCATCATCCTTTGGCTCACCGGCCACACGCTCAACGTGATGTCGATGATCGGCGCCATCATGCTCATCGGTATCGTTGTGAAAAACGGTATTGTGCTCATCGACTACATCACCCTCAACCGCGAACGCGGTCTGGGCGTTCGCACCGCCGTGGTCGACGGTTGCCGCTCGCGTCTGCGTCCTGTGATCATGACCACTCTCACAACTATCCTCGGTATGGTGCCTATGGCCGTAGGCTCCGGCGAAGGCTCGGAGATGTGGAAGCCTATGGGTGTAGCCGTTATCGGCGGTCTCACCTTCTCCACACTCCTCACTCTTCTCTTCGTGCCCACGCTCTACTGCGTATTTGCCGGCAACGGCATCCGTCGCCAGCGCCGTCTGCATCATGCGCACCTCGACAAAATCGCTAACCAAAACGCCTCGAAACAATGAAAGCCATACTCATCACTTTTGACCAAGCGCACTACGAGCGCATCATCGACATGCTCGAGCGACAGAACTGCCGCGGATTCACAGCCTGGGAGCAAGTGCAGGGCCGTGGTTCCAAAGACGGCGAGCCACACTACGGCTCTCACGCATGGCCTTCGATGGCTTCGGCCATCATCACAATGGTCGAAGACTCCCGCGCTCAGGCTGTACTCGACAAGCTCCGCGAAATAGACCTCGAACGCCCCAAGCTCGGCCTCCGCGCCTTCCTCTGGGACATACAGCAGAGCATCTGAGCCCTGCACGGAGGCAAACCTCAGCAATCGTCGGAGGGCGGGCTTATGAATACACCCTTCGGCCACGGCTGACAGCAAATATTGAACAATCGAAGAAACCAACCCTCCCGGGGGCGCGCCACACCAACATCGGCGCGCCCCCTTTCTCAATAGGTAACTGATTATCAATGCAGGTACGCACTACTGTCCACGGAAAAATTTAGTACATGCCTGTAATCTTGCCAAATGTAGGACCGGTGATACCGGCCCATTTGAAAGCGTTAAAAATATCCGTTGACAGCAGTGCATACTTTTGCATGCAAATGCATGCATTTGCAGCTTTTGCAACTTTTGCATGATTTTGCATCATGTACTATGTACTATGTACTGTGTACTATGTACTATGTATAGTGAGAGAGTGCGCGCGCGCGTTGCGTTTTTCTCCCTCATTATCGGCAACTAATCAGCGAATGTGTACGATGTAAAGTATTCATTATCAGTGCAGGGCTGCACCCCGGTGCAGCCGAAACCGATGCAACCGGGTGTTTTCATCAGCGGCTGCACCGGGGTGCATTGCTGTCTACATAAAATTCAGTACTTGTCTGTAATCTTGCCAAATGTAGGACCGGTGATACCGGCCCATTTGAAAGCGTTAAAAATATCCGTTGACAGCAGTGCATACTTTTGCATGCAAATGCATGCATTTGCAGCTTTTGCAACTTTTGCATGATTTTGCATCATGTACTATGTACTATGTACTGTGTACTATGTACTATGTACTATAGTACTATGTATAGTGAGAGAGTGTTCGCGCGCGCGTTGCGTTTTTCTCCCTCATTATCGGCAACTAATCAAGTAAACGATGTAAAGTATTCATTATCAGTGTAGGGTTGCACTCCGGTGCAGCCGAAACCGATGCAACCGGGTGTTTTCATCAGCGGCTGCGCCCCGGGGAGCTGCCCTACAATATGCCCGTAACCGATAAGGTTGTCGGCTGAAAAGCTACCTGCGCGCCCCGCAACCGTCAACAAAAGTTAAATTTATGTTTAAAAACATACGTTTATGGCAATTTCTGTTAAGCCGACATCACTTTTGGGTTATTTTTTTGTTATTTCTTTGTAGAAATAGCATAAATTTGCAATGAAAAAATTAAGTTTCGGCTTGACATGCACTATCTGACTGTCACTTCCGGGACTTAACTTAAACTTAAGTCACATGACTAATAAGCTCACATCCATCATTCCCGACCAGGCGGCACGCTACGGCACCCGTGAAGCCATAAGCTACATCGACGCCACCGGCCGCAAGCTCGACTCTCTCTCATGGAATGACCTCAAAACAAAAGTCACCGAGGCCGCCTGTGCCTTCGAAATACTCGGCATAGCCCCGGCCGACGCCGTGGCCGTATTCTCCGCCAACCGTCCCGAAATACTCATCACCGACTTTGCCTGCTACCACAACCGCGCGATTCCGGTCTCAATTTACAGCACATCGTCGGCCGAACAAGTACAATACATCGTCAACGACAGCACAGCGCGCATCATCTGCGTGGGCGACCAGACACAATACGACATAGCAGTCGCAAGCCTGAAAAAATGCCCCGCCATCGAGCGCATCATCACATTCTCGTCCGACATCAAAGTGTCGCGCCCCGAGGTGACCATGAGCTTCGACTCACTCCTTGCCTTAGGCGCCAAGGCTTCGGATATGTGCCGCGCGGCAGTCGAAAAACGCCGTTGCGAGTGCACCCCCGACGATGTTGCCACTCTCATCTACACCTCCGGCACGACCGGCGAGCCCAAAGGCGCCGTCCTTCCCCACAGCTGCTTCAACGCCGCTCTGGAGATTCACGTCAAGCGCCTCACCATGCTCAGCGACAAAGACACCTCGCTGTGCTTCCTGCCCCTGTGCCATATCTTCGAGAAGGCATGGTCATATTTCTGCCTTTTCATGGGCATTCATGTGGCCATAAACGAAAACCCGAAGGAGATAGCCTCAGCTCTCAAGCAAGTTAGGCCCACCTGCATGTGCTCGGTGCCGCGCTTCTGGGAGAAAGTCTATGCCGGCATTCAGGACAAGCTCTCGACCATGTCGGCCCTGAAACGCAAATTTTTCAAATACGGCCTGCGCATCGGCTACGACTATAACATAAAATACGTGCGCACCGGACGCAAAGCCCCCTGGTGGCTGCGCAAGCTCTACGCCTTCTACGATAAAAAGGTATTCGGCCCTTTGCGCCGCGTCATAGGCGCCGACAACGGCAATATATTTCCCACGGCGGGCGCTCCCATTTCGCCCGACATCGTAGAGTTTTTCCACTCCATAGGCATAAATGTCCTCGTGGGCTACGGTCTTTCGGAAACGACCGCGACTGTCACCTGTTTCCCTACTGAAAATTATGTGATTGGTTCGGTCGGCACCGTCATGCCGGACGTAAACGTAAAAATCAGCGACGAAGGCGAAATACTCGTAAAAGGAGCGACCGTGATGCGCGGCTACCACAACAAGCCTCAGGCCACCGCCGAAGCCTTCACCCCCGACGGATGGTTCCGCACCGGCGATGCGGGCTATTTCGACGCCGACGGCGCCCTTGTGCTCACCGAGCGCATCAAAGACCTCTTCAAGACCTCCAACGGCAAATACATCGCACCGCAGGCCATTGAGACACGTCTGGGTCAGGACCGCCTCATCGAGCAGGTGGCCGTGATAGGCGAAAGCCGCAAATACGTCACCGCAATCATCGTGCCGGCCTTCGAAGCTCTCAAAGAATACGCCCGCAAGAAGCACATTGCTTTCAAATCGCTCGAAGATCTCGTGCGCAACTCCGACATCATCAAGATGATAGCCGAACGCATCGAGCAGCTCCAGCAAGGCCTGGCCGGATTTGAGAAAATCAAGAAATTCGTACTGCTTGACCGAGAGTTCTCAATCGAGCTCGGCGAACTCACCAACACGCTCAAGATACGCCGCCCCGTCATCAACCGCAACTTCGCCTCACAGATAGAAGCGATGTACTGCTGAGCCGGCAACCCGTATCAACCGTAAAATATCACATCCGCCACCCCATGCGGCCCGGTCGGGCCGCATGGGGTGGCTTTCGTCTGCTGCATTGGGCCAAACGTCCGGGGAGGCACTTAAAGGATGCGGATGCAACCGGGAAGTGCCGCGCGGCACCTCCGCAGACAGGGAGCTGTCGTAGCTGTTATTACTATTGAAGCTAATGTTGATACTCCGGTAAATTCACGGTTGATAACAAAATTTTCACGCTTTTCGAAGAAAAATTTTAGTTTTTAGCTAAAATAATGCTGTTTTTAAAAAATTATAACTATCTTTGCATCGTCAAGCCTGAGAGGTCATGTCTCTGCCTCACGGCCTGCAATTTATCTCCGACGCCGGTCGATTGCCGATAAGGTCAGGGTGGCAACCGCCGGTCAAAGTCTAATCATAACCCTGACAAATACAATAGGTATGAGAAAATTTTTACTCGCGTGCTGTGCCACAGTTTTAATGGGCGCCACAGCTGCAGCGGAAACTTTCACCGACGGAGCGTTCACCTACACAACGACCGGAACGTCCACAGTGACTCTGTCAAAATCCGCCTCCAAGGAGACCGCCATCACAGTGCCGTCCATAGTGACCTACAACGGCAGCGACTACACCGTTACCGCAATCGGCGAAAACGCATTCAAATGGAGCAAAGCAGTCAGCATTTCACTTCCCTCCACTATCGAAGCGTTTGAATATGGCGCTTTCAACGGCTCAGACAAGCTCACAACCATAAACATGCCGGCCGCCCTCAAAGTCATCGGCGAATATTCTCTGTCATCGACAGCAATCACCTCTATCGACATCCCCGCGTCGGTTGAGGAAATCGGCAACAGCGCCTTCTTCACCTGCAAATCTCTTACTTCAATCACTTTTCACGAAGGCCTGAAAACAATAGGCAACTCAGTGTTCTACAAATGTCCGATCACAGAAGCAATACTCCCCGAGTCGGTGACATCGCTCGGCAAATCTGCGTTTATGAGCTGCGACAAGTTGGCATCCGTAAAACTTCCTTCCACTCTCACCTCACTCGGCGACGGCTGCTTCTATAAATGCGCTTCGCTCACCTCTATCACCATTCCCGAAGGTGTGACTTCGATCGGCACTGAATGTTTCCTTGAGAGCGGTATCACCGAAGTCACCCTCCCTGCGTCAGTCGAGACAATCGGATCATCGGCTTTCGCACACACTCAGCTTACCGCAATCAACCTTGCCGCCGGCAACAAAAACTTCAAGCTCATCGGCGGCGTGCTTTACGACACAGCCGAGCGTCTGCTCTATGCCGTGCCTATGAAAGGTCTCACACAGGTGAGAGTCTCGGATAAGTGCATCGGTATCAACGGCGGCGCTTTCTGGGGCAGCGAAGTATCGGAAGTCGTGCTTCCCGAAGGCATTCTCGCCATCGATGACTTCGCTTTCTGCCAGTCGGCTCTTGCCAAAATCAATTTCCCCTCTTCGCTCACCTACATCGGCGTGCAGGGATTTGCCGCCACACAGCTTACCGAAATCATTCTGCCCGAGAATATGCCCTACGTGCTCGACGGCGCGTTCGCAGGCTGCCAGAAGGCCACATCAATCACCATCCCCTCGGCTGCGACACTCATCTACAACCACGCTTTCCATAACGACGTGAACGTAGCCTCCGTAACCTGTCAGGGCACCACGCCACCTGTCATCGACGATGTATACGAGACTTACGACAGCCCCTTCTACGGCATCAGCACAACCACTCCGCTTTATGTGCCCAAAGGCACCGCCGACGCCTACAAGGAAGCCGGATGGGGTGAATATTTCAAAATCACCGAAGGCGACTACTCCGTGCTCGCTCTCACCTCGGCATCTCCGGCTTCAGGCACCGTGCTCGGCAAATACGCCGACATGAAAGTCGAACTCACGTTCGCAAGCGACGTCGTAGTCTCAAACGCGACTCCCGAAGTATACCTGCGTAAAAACAGCGAAATTTCAGGCGCAACCATCGACCCCGACGACTGCTGGAAAGCGACTCAGTTATCTCCCAAGACCGTCAACATCTGGGCTTCCGACTACGACGGCTTCACCCAGTACTTCACGCCCGAGCAGGAAACCGAGTACTATCTCGTAATCCCCGCCGGTGTGGTTAAAGACGCCGCAACCGGCGCTGCCAACGAGCGCATCGTCATCAAGTGGACCGGCCCGGCCGCACCCAAACCACTTGAGGTTGTCAGCACATCGCCCGCCGATGGCGAAGTCATCACTTCCGCTTACGCCGACATGAAATTCGTCGTGACATTTGCCGACGACATCACTATCCTCGATTACGCTCCCGGCGCCGAGCTCCGCGAAGACAATCCCGAAACAGGCAAGCTCATCGAGCCCGACCTCGGCTGGAAAGCAGCAAAAGACGGCAGCAACGCTGTCAACATCTGGGGCGCCGACTACGACAGCTACCTGCAGTCGTTCAAAGTCGAGGCCGACAAATCTTACTACATGATCATCCCCGCCGGCATCGCACAGAACGCCAACGGCGACAAGAACGACAAAATTGTCATCACCATCAAAGGCCCGACATCAGGCATCGAAGGCGTTGAAACCGAATCCTGCCATGCAGTGGCACACTTCGACCACCTCGGCCGCGCCATAGCTCCCGAAGCCAAAGGCATCCACATCGTGAAGATGAGCGACGGTTCGGTCAAGAAAGTGCTTGTAAAATAATATTCCCGACTCAATTGCTTAGAGACCGTGCCCCCTGTGCACGGTCTCTTTGTATTGTTTCATAAGGTTGATTACGAAAATTTCCACCGACTTTGTGGCTGAAATAAAAGCTTAGACCCCGTTCCCCAATATTTGTTAACGCTGGGGCGGTCAAGCGTCGTGCAGATGTGTTCGCGCAGTGAGGGAGCAATGCGGTGGCATTGTGACCGAAACAAGCGGACGCAGATGCATGACGATTGGCCGGGGCGATGGTAACTTATGCCACGGACAACAGAGGATACAAATATTGGTGATGAACTGGATATGATGTAGAATTAGACGAACCGCAACATAAACATTGCGCACGCCGCCAATGCAACTCCTTTTGCGGTGTATAGAAACTGTTCGTAATTTCTGTTTAACCGTCTGAATGATTCAAGCCGGGAAAAGGTACGTTCCACAACCCACCTGCCGTCAATCGGCTTGAATTCCGAGGTTCCGAAATTTGATTTCACACACTTCAGTTCTACATGCAAACTGTCCTTAAGATTTTTGACTAAAGAGCCACGATAGCCGTTGTCAGCCTTAAACAGTCTGATTGTAGGATATTTGCAAACAGCCTCAATGGCCAATTCAATCGCCCCTTTGCTGTCATGGACATTTGCGCGCGATGTCGCAACAGTCAAGGGAAACCCGTTTGAATCCACGGCCAGATGCCTTTTTATACCCTTGATTTTCTTTCCGCCGTCGACGCCCTTTATTGAATGGGGTAGTCCGGTGCGTATGCTTTGGCTGTCTATGACCGCAACTGTCGGCAGCGTTGATTTTTTTTGCCTATCCCTTGCAACAAAATTCAATTCCCGGGTCAGACGATCAAAAAATCCTGTTGAAATCCACTTGCGGTAAAATTCATATACGGTGCGCCATTTGGGAAAATCATTGGGAAGGAGTTTCCATTGACACCCCGTCTTGATTAAGATAAACACGGCATTAAGAATCTCAAATATGTCGGCCTTTGATTTTGTTTTGAAAATTTCAGGAAATTTTTCAAAAATAAAATTGCGTTGCCTGAGTGTCAAATCTGTTGCGTATCCCAATCTAAACAAACAAGTTACAAATGGTTAAAATCATATAACCGAATTTGACTGCAATTAATTGTGTGTCGATGCATGAAATTACCTTAACATCGCATATCTCCGGCGCTTTTTGCCTTGTTCTTCAGTCACGTAGCTACGGCTACGCTCCTTCATCACAAGACAAAAATCTCTCAGAGATATGCGACCCCAGCGTTAACAAATATTGGGGAACGGGGTCTTAATGTCCGATGTTAATATCACAATACTGCGGGTGTGTCCCATTCCCGGAGACGCAGCCGCGGCGTGTATGAAAATATTAATGACACCGGCCGACACCGCGGGACGACAGCGCACTCTCTCCGGTCTCACGCAATTTTTTCAGAAAATCATCATAAAAATCAAACAAAAAATTAAGCCCTTTGACAAAATTTTTGTAACTTTGTACGCAGATTATACATACATTTTTTTCAATTCATTCACTTCACTTTTAATCCATGAAAAAAGCGATCTTAGGAGCCTTGCTGCTCGCCTCACTCTCTGCAGCAGCTCAGCCCAAAATCTACATCGCATTCCAGTGGCACATGCACCAGCCCATCTACAACCCGGGCGAAAATGTGATTGAGACTCATGAAGGAGGCTCTCTGAGCTACAACCTTCTGGACGTGTTCACCTCGCGCACCGGCGCCTACACCAACTGGCCCGCTCGGGCCGTAGACAAGCTCATAGCTGCCAACCTTCCCGGCGGAGCGCAGGTGTCGTTCTCCGGCTCGCTGGTTGAGAACCTCAACGTAATAGAGCAGAACACCACCCACTTCCAAAACTGGAAAAAGAACTGGACTGACTACATCACCAAGAAAACCGACAAGGGCAATCCGCGCCTCGACATGGTGGCCTTCGGCTACTACCATCCCCTGATGGCCCTCATCGACGAGGAAGACGCCCGCAAGCAGATACAGAAACACCGCCAGTGCTTCGCCGAGAATTTCCCCGGAATGAGTTATTCCAAAGGTATCTTCCCGCCTGAAAACGCCTTCGAAGAGCACATGATTCCCGCCCTCGTCAAAGAAGGCATAGAATGGGCCATGGTCGACAACTCGCACTTCGACCGCACATCCTCGGGCTATCCCTGGGTCAAAGGCGTCTCGATAGTCGAGCCCAACAAGGCCGACATCCTCAACGCCGACCCCAAGGACTGGACACATATCGACGGCCTCTACTGCCCCGGACAAATCTCAGCCGGCTGGGGTCACCGCCCGCACTGGATGAAATACGTCGACCCCGCCGACGGCCGGGAATACAAGATGATAGCCGTGCCCACATCGCTGGTCTTCGGCAACGAGGACGGACGCGGTGGTTTCGGCGCCCTGCAATATGAGAAATGCATCAGCCAGCTCGAGCCCTACAACACCGACCCCGACCATCCTATACTCGTTGTACTCCATCACGACGGCGACAACCACGGAGGCGGCTCTGCCAGCTACTACGGCTCCAACTTCCAGAACTTCGTCAACTGGCTGCGTGCCAACCCCGATCGTTTTGAGTGCACAACCATCCAGGACTACCTCGACACCTTCCCCCCGGCCGACGACGACATCATACACGTCGAGAGCGGCAGCTGGTGGGGAGCCGGAGCCGACCCCGAATTCCTCAAATGGAACGGCGACAAAGGCACCTACCCCGGAGCATCCGAGCCTTACAGCCCTGACCACAACAGCTGGGGCATCATCACCGCTGCCTCCAACCACGTTAAGACAGCCGCTGCCATAGCCCCCGACAACGCCGAAGTCAAAACCGCATGGGACGAGCTCATGTGCGGCGAGACCAGCTGCTACTGGTACTGGGACGGCACCGAGCAGTGGGATTCCAAGCCGGCTGTTGCCGCCAACCGCGCCGTGAGCAAAGTAGCCGCGCTCGTAGCATCGGGCAACGACCTCACCGGCCCCTCCATCTACCATCCCCAGCGCGAGCCCTATAACCCCGGAGCCAAAGAGTGGGACGTTGTCAAACCCTGCGACTTCACCGTCTGGAGCTATGTCTATGACCTCAGCGGCCTGGCTTCGGTCAAGCTCAAATACCGACTCGACAAAGACGGCGTCAACCCCGTGACATCGTCGCAAAACGAGACCTACGCCGGCGGCGACGAGGTAGGCCCCTGGCAGGAAGTGACCATGACCGGCCGCTCAATAGCATCAATCACCAATCCTATGCCTCAGTACAAGGCTCAGGAATACTCGGCAGAAATCAAAGGTCTCAAAAACGTTCTTGTCGACTATTACATCGAGGCCACTGACACCAAAGGCAACGTGTCGCGCTCGATGATTCTCCACGTATACGTCGGCGACGGCAACGGCGCCGGTCCCGTCAACCCCGACCAGCCCGACCAGCCCTCGGTACTCGGCTCATACACTGTCTCGCCCGCAAAACCCACCGTCAACGACGTCATCACCATCACCGCGCCCAACGGCCGCTCGGGCATCATCCTCCACTGGGGTGTGAACAGCTTTGAGCGCCCCATCGAAGCCTATCTGCCCGAAGGCTCTACATATCACACCGACGGCAAAGCTGCCCGCACACCCTTCGCACTCAACGCCGATGGCAAATATGAAGTAAAAATCGGCCCATTCAACAACCCGGACCAAGAGGTCAGCTACATCAGCTTCGTCACCAACACCGGCAGCGACTGGGACAACAACGGCGGCAAGGACTACCGCATCAATATTGAGAAAGCCTCGTCAATCACATCCATCGAGACCGAAACCGACACGCAGGTTCAATACTACACCCTTCAGGGCGTGCGCGTGGCCAACCCCACCAACGGCATCTACATCGAAGTGCGTGACGGCAAAGCCCGCAAAGTGATTAAATAATCCCGCACCCCCGGTGGATTTGATAAAAATTGCCGCCCGGCATTAACATACCTGCCACAGGTAACTGATAACGAAAAAGCTGCGCCCCCCGCGCAGCTTTTTTGTTACTGCACCGGAGCGTAGCGGAAGGTCCGCCGCGGCACCGAAGAGTCACCCTTTCACGAAAAATCCTTTTCCCGAAATCTGAAGCAGCGGGCGCGGGTGAGATTTTCAAGTTTTCGATTTTTTGCGTAACTTTGTGGCTGAAATAAAAGGTTAATGTCTGATTTTAATGTCACAATACTCGGATGCGGATCGGCAAGGCCGTCGCTGAGACATCATCCTTCGTCGCAGGTGGTGCAATACGGCCGCAACGTGTTTATGATTGACTGCGGCGAGGGCTCACAGATGCAGATGCAGCGCTACAAACTGCCTGTGGGACGCCTTCGCCACATCTTCATCTCGCACCTCCACGGCGACCACTTTTTCGGTTTGCCGGGTCTGCTGTCCACGCTTTCGCTCCGCGACGGCGAGTCTACGGTACACGTTTACTGCTTCGCCGAAGGCATCGACCTGCTGCGGCGCACGCTGAGCCTCACCTCTCACAACAGCGGCGCAAACATTGCATATCACGCGCTCACACCCGGAGCAAAAGAGACTCTGTACGAAGACGATGCACTCACCATCGAGTCGTTTCCGCTCTACCACTACACGCCCGCGGCGGGATTCATCTTCCGAGAGAAACCACGTTCGCGGCGTCTTATCGGCGATATGCTTGAATATCACCAAGTGCCGCTCTACCGCCGTACGGCAATCAAGGCCGGCGAAGACTACGTGAAAGACGACGGCACCGTCGTGCCCAACGATGTGCTGTCGATGCCTCCGGCAGAGCCACGCAGCTACGCCTACTGCTCCGACACGATGCGCGACACGCGCGTGGCCGACGCCGTGCGCGGCGTGCGCACTCTATACCACGAGGCCACCTACGGCGACGATAAAGCCGCACTTGCCCGCGAGCGGGGTCACTCTACGTCGCGCCAGGCGGCCGAAATCGCAAAAATGGCCGGAGCCGAACGGCTCGTCATCGGCCACTACTCACAGTCTTATCATGACATCACGCCCCTGCTTGTGCAGGCGTGGGAAACGTTCCCCAACACTCTCGGCGCCGACGAGGGTATGGTTATCGATTTATAAATCAATGCGCCTGTGACACTCTCCGACGACGAATATTTCATGTCGCTCGCACTGGCCGAAGCGCGGGCTGCTGCAGCCGCCGGCGAGATACCGATCGGCGCTGTCGTCGTCGACAACGGACGCATAGCAGGACGCGGTCATAACCTCACCGAACGACTGCGCGACGTGACTGCCCACGCCGAGATACAGGCCATCACGGCAGCCGCTCTCACCCTCGGAGGCAAATATATGCCCGAGGCAACAATCTACGTCACCGTAGAGCCGTGCCTGATGTGCGCCGGCGCCATCGCCTGGGCGCAAATCAAGCGCATAGTCATCGGTTGCCCCGACCCCAAACGAGGCTATTCGACACTTGTGAGCCGTCAGCCCTTCCACCCGCGCGCGCAGGTGACATCGGGCGTGCTCGAAGACGAGTGCCGGACTCTGATGCAGGATTTTTTCAAGAAAAAGAGACAGACAGACCGCCGGACATAACCCGAGAGGGCAGAATAGCTCACACACGGCCTTACTCTCTGCTCACCGGCTGCTGAATTGAAAAATGGTTAAATAATTTGGCGGTTTGGCTAATTCGCTGTAATTTTGTGATAATTTCCGTAAGTGTACGCTTACAGCAACCCATTATCCCCGCAAAGCCATTGCCAAGGTTTCGGGTTATCGATGTAACAGCCTATTCACCAAAGATATATGGACAACGCCGCCAAATTCACCACCGAAGAAGAAGACCGCATCATTGAAGACGCGTTCCGTGACGTCCTCGACGGATATCTCGCAAGCAACCACCGCAAAAAAGTGGAAATCATAGAGCGTGCTTTCAAGTTTGCAAAAGAGGCCCACAAGGGCATACGCCGCCGCTCGGGCGAGCCTTATATCCTGCACCCCATCGCCGTGGCCAAAATCGCCTCGCAGGAGATAGGACTGGGTTCGACATCGATATGCGCCGCTCTGCTGCACGACGTGGTGGAAGACACGGAGTACACCGTGGAGGACATCGACCGCCAGTTCGGTCCCAAGATTGCTCAGCTTGTCGACGGCCTCACCAAGATTTCAGGCGGTATTTTCGGTGACAAGGCCTCGCTTCAGGCCGAAAATTTCCGCAAGCTCCTGCTCACCATGAGCGAGGACATACGTGTGGTGCTCATCAAGATGGCCGACCGCCTGCACAATATGCGCACTCTGGGGTCAATGGCGCCCAACAAGCAATACAAAATCGCCGGCGAGACGCTTTACATCTATGCTCCTCTGGCTCATCGTCTCGGTCTGTTCGGCATAAAGACCGAGCTTGAAGATCTCGCCTTCAAATACGAACATCCGGCGGCCTACGAGCGCATCAGCGAACAGATACGCGAGTCGGAAGCCCGCCGCAGCGAAGTCTACACCGATTTCTCCGCTCCCATCCTCGAAAGGCTCGATGCCATGGGGCTGAAATATGAAGCAAAAGCGCGCGTAAAATCCATCTACTCCATCTGGAAGAAGATGGAAACCAAGCACATACCCTTTGAGGAAGTATACGACCTCTACGCCATGCGCATAGTCTTCGACTGCGACGACCGCTCCAAGGAGAAAGAAATATGCTGGAGCATATACAGTGCCATCACGGACCTCTACCGCGTGCATCCCGAACGCATACGCGACTGGTTGTCAACGCCCAAGGCCAACGGCTATCAGGCCCTGCACGTGACCGTGATGGGACCCGACGGCAACTGGGTGGAAGTGCAGATACGCTCACGCCACATGGACGAGATAGCCGAAAAAGGCTTTGCCGCCCACTGGAAATACAAAATCGGCGAAGGCGACGAAGAGTCGGAGCTCACCGTATGGCTGCGCACAATCAAGGACATCCTCGACGACCCCGAGCCATCGGCCATAGACTTTCTCGACACGCTCAAACTCAATCTCTTCGCCTCCGAAATCGTCGTTTTCACCCCTGCCGGCGAGCTCATCACCCTCCCCTCCGGCGCTTCGGTGCTCGATATGGCATTCTATCTGCACAGCGAGCTGGGCACACACTGCATAGCCGGCAAGGTGAACCACCGTCTGGTGCCTCTGAGCCACCGTCTGCGCAGCGGCGACCAGGTGGAGGTGCTCACTTCGCAGTCACAGACTCCGCAACCCGAATGGGTCGACTTTCTGGCAACCGCCAAGGCCAAAACGCGCCTGCGCAAGGCCCTGATGCGTCAGCGGCAGCCTCTGATTGCCAAAGGCAAAAAGCTGCTCGAAAAATTTCTCTCCGACAACCATATCGAAGACAGCAATTTCATATCCACCAAGCTCCTGGGACTCTTCCACGTGCCCAATCTCGACGAACTGTGCTACCGGCTCGGCTCAGAAGAGGTGATGCTCAACGACTATGTGCTCAAATCGCTGCGCCGCACCTCTGAGAAGGAGTCGACATCATTTCTGCGCAAGCTCCTGCGCTTCGGCACCGGCTCCTCGCAAAAGCCGCAACTGCCCGAGCCAAAGGAAGAAAAACCGAAAATCAACACCAAAGAGACCTACATGCTGCGCTTCGTCGACGGCAAGCCCAATTTCCGTCTCGCTCCCTGCTGCGCCCCCATCCCCGGCGATGAAACCATGGGATTTATCGACGACAACGGCGATGTGGAGATACACGCCCTCAACTGCCCCCGCGCCGCCGTGCTCAAAGCCGGATACGGCCCCCGCATCCTGTCAACGCGCTGGGAGACCGAACGCCGCCAGCTCTTCCCGGCTCACATCCACATCGAGGGCATCGACCGACACGGCATACTCCAGGAACTCACACAGATGATTTCGATGCACATGGGCATGGACATACGCAAACTCGAAATAGCCGCCGACGACGAGGTGTTCGGCTGCGACCTCTGGGTGCGCGTCGCCGACACGCAGGTGGTGACCGACCTGTGCGACAAAATAAAGAAAATCAACGGCGTGAAGACATCTTCGCGCATCCACTGACACTCTCCGTTCGATACCCTCAACTTTAAGCAATCAGCCGATGAGCCTTCTGTCAAAGATAACAAAAAACAACAACGGCTACAACATCCTTCTCGCCGCCGTAGCCCTTGTGGCCATCGTGTGGTTTTTTCCGCACCCCAAGGCCAATCACTACAAATTTGAAGAAGGACGGCCATGGAACTACTCCAAGCTCATCGCCCCTTTCGACATACCCATCCGCCCCGACTCGGCCTCGGTGCTGAGAGTAAGAGACTCGCTCGACCGGAAATTCATACCCGTGTTCCGCCACGCACCCGGGCAGGCCGACTCTGTTATCACCGCGCTGATGGCCAACTGGGCCCGGCGCAGCGACGAAGAGCGAATCGACGAAGCCGACAGCCGCATGCGCAAGCAGGTGGTGGCATACCTCAAATCGGCCTACCGGCACGACATCATCGACGACGACTTCGCCGAGCGCATCTCCCGCGGCACTTTGCCCCAGATCAGGCTCAACGACGACAACAAGGTGAGCAAGCGCTCGTCGGCAGGCATCATATCGGTGAGCAAACTGCACGACAACATGATTTCCGCTCTCGGCGACTCGGGAGTGGAAGCATGGCTCGACAAATACGAAGTGTCGAAACTTCTCAAGCCCAATCTCGTCTACGACGCCTCCACCTCCAGACAGCTCTACGACTACGACCTCTACCGCTTCACCGCTATCCGCGGCGTGATACAACAAGGACAAACCATCATCGACAAGGGAGCCCTAATCACACCGCAGGACTACACCAACCTGCTCACCTACGAGGAAATGATCGACAAGCAGCTCGCCGGAGGCGACCAAAGCAACCTGCTCATCTGGCTCGGTCAGTTCATGTATGTGGCGCTGCTGCTCGCCGCACTCATGATATTTCTGAAATATCACGCCCCGGAGGTGTGGCTCGACCACCGCTCGATGCTCTTTGTGGTCATTTGCATCACGCTTTTCTTCCTGCTTGCCATCGGTTTTGACCACTTTATCGACGGAGGCATATATATTGTGCCGTATATGATGGTGCCGGTGCTCCTGATGGTGTTTTTCAACGCAAGCGTGGCCACAGTGGTGTCGATGATACTCACGCTGCTCTGCGCCGGCGTGGCCTCTTTCCCGCTCGAATTCATTATTTTGCAGACTCTTGCCGCGGCGGCCGCCGTGACATCGCTCAACGAGCTATCCCAACGCTCACAGCTGCTGCGCACATCGGCCATTGTCTTCGGCGTCTACGCCTTGTCGTACGCAGCCATAGAGCTGATGCTCAACGGCTCGTTCGCCGACCTCTCATGGCACATGATTATCTATCTGGCCATGAGCGCATTGCTAACGTCTATGGCATACATACTGATGGCGCTTGTAGAAAAAACGTTCGGTTTTGTGTCGATTGTCACGCTTATCGAGCTCACCGACATCAACTCGCCGCTGCTGAGAGAACTGTCGGAAGTATGCCCCGGCACCTTCCAGCACTCGATGAACGTGAGCAACCTCGCCGCCGACGCCGCAATGCGCATCGGAGCCAACGTGCAGCTCGTACGTGCCGGCGCCCTGTACCACGACATCGGCAAAATCGATAACCCCAACTTCTTCACCGAAAACCAGCACGGAGTGAACCCCCACGACGCCCTCAGCCCCGAACAGAGCGCAGGCATCATCATCCGCCACGTGGCCGACGGACTCAGGCGCGCAGAGAAAACGGGTCTGCCCGTTGTGCTGCGCAAATTCATCAGCGAGCACCACGGCGCCGGAAAAGCCAAATACTTCTACATCACCTGGTGCAAGCTGCACCCCGACGAAACTCCCGACGAGAAACTATTCACCTATCCCGGACCCAATCCGCGCTCCCGCGAGACATCCGTACTCATGATGGCCGACTCGGTCGAAGCCGCCTCTCATTCCCTCACTCAGCACACCCCCGAGGCTATAGCCGAACTCGTGAACCGCATCATCGACTCTCAGATTGCCGACGGTCTGCACAACGACTCGCCGCTGTCGTTCCGCGACGTGCGCATCATCAAAGAGGCATTCATCAAGCGTCTGAAAACCCTCTACCACTCACGCATATCCTATCCCGAAGCTCCAAAAGCCCCAACTGCCTGACATGAGCCGAAGCTCCTTAACATACATATCACTCATCTGCCTCACGGCCCTGACGCTCGTTTTGCAAGGATGCAACGCTCAGAAGAACAACACGGCCGCCGCCCGGCAGTACACCGCCTTTATCACCCGCTACAACATCTACTACAACGGCGACACCCACTTCAAGGAAACTCTCGCCGCCCTCGAAAAAGGCTACGAGGACGACTACACCCGCCGGCTCTACATGCACCCCGCCGAGGCAAAAAACGACCCCAAAGCGCCTCAGCCCGAAGGTGACTTCACCCGCAGCATCGAGAAAGCGCAGAAAGCCATACAACTGCGCTCTATCAAGAAACGTCCCAAACGGAAAAGCGGCCGCCAGAGCGCCGAATACAAAGCATGGCTCAAACGTGACGAATACAACCCCTTCATCCACAACGCATGGATGATGATGGGACGCAGCCAGTATTTCAACGGCGACTTTCTCGGCGCGGCATCGACATTCTTCTACGTGAGCAAACACTTCACATGGCTGCCGGCAACCGTGACCGAGGCAAAGCTCTGGCAGGCCCGTTCCTACCTCGCCGCCGACTGGCTATACGAGGCCGAAGTAATAGTGACACGCATCAAACCCGACGCGCTCACATCCGGCCGGCTCAACGAACTGTACAATTTCACTTATGCCGACCTGCTCATCCGCTCGTCGGACTACGAAAAGGCCGTGCCTTATCTCGAAAAATGCATCTCCGCAGCCTCTGGCACACAAAAGTCGCGATTGCGCTTCCTGCTCGGTCAGCTCTACGAGCACATGGGCGACAAAGAGAAAGCCTACGCAGCCTTCAAGAAAGCCGGCTCCTCGTCGTCTATCTCCTACCGGGCCAAATTCAACGCCCGCATCAAGCAGAGCGAAGTCTTCTCCGGCGACAACATCGAGCCTGAGGTAAAAGCCCTGCGGCGCATGACACGTTACGACCGCAACAAAGATTACCTCGACCAAGTATACTACGCCATCGGCAATCTTTACCTCTCGCGCTGCGACACAGCACGTGCTATCGAAAACTACAAGCTCGCAGTTGAGAAAAGCACACGTTCTGGCATCGAAAAAGCCCTTGCACAAATCACGCTCGGCCGACTCTATTTCGAGCGCGGCGAGTACGCTCTCGCCCAGCCGTGCTACTCCGAAGCCGTGCCCTTGCTCCCTGACACTTATCCCGACTACGCCCTGCTGCGACGTCGCAGCGACGTGCTCGACGAGCTCGCCGTATACTCGCAGAATGTCACGCTTCAGGACTCTCTGCTGCGCCTCTCGCAGCTGCCCGAAGACGAACTGCTCAAAGTTATCGACCGCATCATCGACGAGGTAAAGAAAAAAGAAAAAGCCGAGGCCGAAGCCGCCGCACGCGAGGAGTACGAGGCTCAGCGCGCCGCCAACGAGAGCCTGGTGCAGGACACCGGCCAGCGACAGTTCAACATCAACAGCGACAACTCATGGTACTTCTACAACGCCACCACCCGAACCTCCGGCAAAACCGAATTCCAGAAGCGCTGGGGCGCCCGCAAGCTCGAAGACGACTGGCGCCGCCGCAATAAATCGTCGTTCAACACCGACGACTTCGACTCTTCCACAGCCGAAGACGCAGAGGGTGAAGACGCCCAAACCGCTGCCCCTTCCGACTCCGTCGAGGCCGCCGACGCCAAGAAACTCGAAGCGCAGGCCGACCCGCACAATCCGCAATACTACCTCAAAGACATCCCGTTCACCGACGCCGAAAAAGTGCAGGCCAACGACATCATACAGGAAGGCCTCTACAACATGGGCGTGATACTGAAAGACAAGCTCGACGATTTCACCGCCGCCAACACCGAATTTCAACGTCTGCTCTCGCGCTACCCCGACAACGTTTACCGCCTCGATGTATATTACAACCTATACCTCATGGCCATGCGCTCGGGCAACGAAACCGAAGCCGAAAAATACCGCCGCCTCATCCTATCCGACTTCCCGGAGTCAAGCTACGGCATGGCTTTGCGCAATCCCGACTACTTCGACAACCTGCGCAACATGGACAAGATACAGGAAAAGCTGTACGAAGACGCCTATTCGGCCTATCTCGACAACCGCAACTCAGAAGTGCACGGAGCGTTAAAGCAGATGCAGGAGAAGTATCCGCTGTCGAAACTCATGCCCAAGTTTATGTTTATCGACGCATTGGCCTACGTGACAGAAAACAAGCCCGGGCAATTCAACGCAGTGCTGCGCGAGCTGCTCGAAAAATATCCCGACACCGACCTCACCCCCTTCGCCTCGGCATGGCTCAAAGGCATGGCACAGGGCCGCAAGCTCCGGGCTTCGGCGTCAGGGATCAATATGCGCGGCATGATTTGGGACATGCGACTCAGCAACGACTCCACAATCAGCGCCGCCGACTCGATACCGTCGTTCGTGCTCAACGACAACAATCCGCAAGTGCTGGTAATGGCCTTCGACACCGACACCGTCTCGGCCAACGATCTCCTTTACCGTGTGGCCGCCCACAACTTCCGCTCGTTCGTGGTCAAAGACTTCGACCTCGAGCCCATGAACTTCGGCCGCCTCGGCATGCTCGTAATCAAAGGATTCGATAATCTCAAAGAGCTCAACCACTACCGCCGCGTGATGGCCGCTTCCAAAGACTTCCGGCTCCCCTACGGCGTAAGGCCCATTGCCATTTCGGCCGAAAACTTCGACAAACTCATCACCGAAGGCCGCACATTCGACGACTACTTCCGCTACCTGCAAGAGATGAACTACACCGACGCCCAAGCCGGCATACTCGTCCCTGAAGAGCGCGAGACTCTGCCCGAAGCCGAAGAAGCCGAAGCCGAACGCAAGACACAACAGGAAACAGGAGACAGGGGACAGGAAACAGGGAAACCTGAAACAGGGAAACTGAAACAGGGAACCGGAAAACTGAAACAGGGAACCGGAGACAGGGGACAGGAACCCGGGAAACTGAAACAGGAAACCGGAAACAGGGGACAGGAACCCGGGAAACTGAAACAGGAGCCGAAAAAAGATATCCCGCAATACGACCCGGGCAGCGAGGGAGACGATCCGCTGCTCGAATAGCGGCATACCGTCCGTCGCTTATCATTACCTTGCAACACTCTTCTCTAATTGTAAATAAAGATGCCTAACGAAAAATTCAACATACTCTGGGCCGACGACGAAATCGACCTGCTCAAGCCACACCTGATGTTTCTGCGCGGCAAGGGCTACAATATGCTCACCGCCACCTCCGGCGCCGACGCAATCGAAATGGTGCAATCGACGCCCCTTGATCTGGTCATCCTTGATGAAAACATGCCCGGCATCACCGGACTGGAAACCCTCTCGCGCATCAAGCTCACACACCCCGAGCTGCCTGTGGTCATGATTACCAAAAGCGAGGAAGAAAACATTATGGACCAGGCCGTGGGCAACAAGATTGCCGACTATCTCATCAAGCCCGTCAACCCCAACCAGATACTCATCGCAATCAAAAAGATACTCCACAGCGACACTCTGGTCTCGCAGCGCGCAACCACCGACTACCGGCAGGATTTCACCAACATCGCCTCCGAAATCGGTCAAGCCTCAGATTTCGCTGACTGGTGCTCACTCTACTCCAAACTCGTGTACTGGGAGATGGAGCTCGCCTCGGCCGACACTCCCATGTCGGAAATGCTCAAAATGCAGCATGGCGAAGCCAACCTCGCCTTTGCCAAATACATCCGCCGCAATTACGAGCGATGGATTACCCCCATGGGGCCTGCCGATGACGCGCCGCTGATGTCGCCGAGAGTATTTGCCCGTCGCGTGCTGCCCCTGCTCGACAAGGGTGAAAAAGTATTTTTTATTGTCATCGACAACTTCCGCCTCGACCAGTGGCGGGCCATAAAACCACTTTTGTCCGACGTTTTCTCTTTTGAAGAGGAGCTATATTGCAGTATTCTGCCCACCGCCACCCAATACGCCCGCAACGCTATTTTCTCCGGACTCATGCCGGCTCAGATTGCCAAAACTTACCCCGAAATGTGGGTCGACGAAGACTCAGAAGAGGGCAAGAACCTCAACGAAAGCCCGCTGGTGCAGTCGCTGCTCGACCGCTATCGCCGCAAGCACTCGTTTCTTTACACCAAAATCAACGATTCATCGACAACGGCACAACTCCTGCGCGACTTCCGCCGGCTCGAAAGCTACGACCTCAACATTCTGGTAGTCAACTTCATCGATATGCTCTCGCACGCGCGCACCGAGTCGAAAATGATACGCGAGCTCGCCTCTAACGACGCCGCATACCGCTCGCTCACGCTCTCGTGGTTCCGCCACAATTCGATACTCGAACTGCTGCGCACAATAGGCGAACGAGGATTCCGCATCGTGCTCACCACCGACCACGGCACCATACGCGTCGACCGCCCCGTGAAAGTCGTGGGAGAGAAAAACACCAATTCCAACCTCCGCTACAAGATAGGCCGAAACCTCGGATACAATCCAAAGGATGTGTACGAAGTGAAACGCCCGCAACAAATCGGACTCCCGGCGCCCAACCTCACGAGCACTTACATTTTTGCCTGCGAAGACGACTTTTTCGCTTATCCCAACAACTACAACCACTACGTGCAGTACTACACCGACACCTTCCAGCACGGAGGCGTGTCGATGGAAGAAATGCTCATACCGCTGGTCACCCTCTCGCCCAAATAACACCGCCGACCGGCTTCCGCAACATCGTCAAAATCACATAAAAAACTTCAAGATATACAACAATGAAACAGACCGTCATACACGCGCCCTCGCTCGAGTCGCTTCCCGAAGCTGCAAAGCAATTTATGGCCGCCATGGGCGACGACACAGTCTACGCCTTCTACGGAGAGATGGGCGCCGGCAAGACCACATTCATCTCCGCACTCGCCCGCGAGCTGGGCGTGGAGGAAGATGTGGCCAACTCACCGTCGTTCGCCATCATCAACGAATACCGCTCCTCCACAACAGCCGAACTCATCTACCACTTCGACCTATACCGCCTCGAATCGCTCGACGAAGCCCTCGAAATCGGCGTAGAGGATTACTTCGACTCCGGCGCGTTGTGTCTGCTCGAATGGCCGGAACGCATCGCCGACATCCTCCCAGACGACACCGTGCGCGTTGACATCACCGTCGACCCCGACACCGACGCACGCACCATCACCATCACCCGCAACGACTGACAACCCGCACCCGATGGCCAACATCATAAAAGTAGAAGAAGCAGGCTCGACCAACACGATGCTCGCCGCCCTCACCGACGCACCGCACGGCACCGCGCTCTCAGCGCGGTCTCAGACCGCCGGGCGCGGACAAAGAGGCAACTCGTGGGAGGCCGCCCCGGGCAAGAATCTTACATTCTCGCTCCTGTTGCGGCCCGAAACAATTCCGGCCGCTCGGCAATTTGAAATTTCCGAAATCGTGGCTATCGCCATCGCACGTGTGCTGCGCCGCCGTCTCGACACCGACCGCGTGCGCATCAAGTGGCCCAACGACATATACTACGACGACCTCAAAATTTGCGGCATTCTCATAGAGAACACGCTGTGCGGCAACTATATAGAGCGGTCAATAGCCGGCATCGGCATCAACGTCAACCAAGAGCGGTTCCTCTCCGACGCGCCCAACCCGGTATCTATGCTCAACATTGCCGGACACGAATTTGACCTCGATCGGCTGCTCGACGAGACCGTGTCGGCCATCGTCGGCGACTTCGACGCCTATTCCGCATCTCCCGACACCGAAGCCCTGACATCGCTGTACCGCTCAATGCTGTGGCGCGGCGACGGTTTCCGGCCTTACCGCGACAACCTTGCCGGCGAAGACATCCGCGCTCGCATCGTCGAAGTCTCCCCCTCCGGCATCCTTACCCTGGAAACCGACGAGGGCGAAAAGCGCCGCTTCGCCTTCAAAGAAGTCTCAGCCCTGCTCACCCCCTGACGCAACCGCCTTCAAAAGACAATATCATAGAGTGGATAGAAGTTCATGCCCGCATTTTGCAATTATTTTATCCTTGCTTTGAAAATATCAAGCGATTAATATATGATTTATATATGGCTTGACGAAAGCGATCGCCACGGAGAGTTTTATTCAAATTTCTATGGTGGAATTCTCGTACGCTCGCGATATTATCGAGAGGTGCTTAAACGTATGCGCACATTAATAGAAGAATTGGGAATAAAGGATGAAATCAAATGGCAGAAAGTCAATGAGTATCATTATGAAAAATACGTGCGCCTGGTCGACGTGCTGTTTGACCTTGCCAAAGAAGATAAATTGAAAATTCGCATTTTTTCCGCCACAACCAATATGCACCCTCAAGACTTTCTCCTCAGGAAAGAAAAGCGGATTATCCGATGCTACATTACCAATTTATCAAATATGCATTCGGACTCCCATACGCCGAAAATGGAGAACTCGATTCGTTGACATTATATCTCGATGAAATACCTCTGCGCCAAAGTGATCGAGATGAGTTTATTTCACATATCCGAGGTCTTGCCAAGGACCCGGTATTGAAGAAAATGGGATTGCAAATTGCAGATGACGGAATAGTTGAAGTTGACTCAAAACAGCATCTGCCTTTGCAATTTATGGATGTGATTCTGGGTGCAATCTGCTTTAAACTCAATGAAAAGGACCGATTAAAATCTGAAGGAGAAAACAAAGTGGGAAAGCGCACATTATTAAAGCTGAAACTATACAAACATATCAATGCGCGAATCAGAGAAATATATCCAAATTTCAATATTGGTGTAACCACTCCAATCAGAGAAGTTTCCGATAGTTGGACACAAGTGTATCGCCACTGGAGTTTTATTCCAAAATATCATACCCGCGACGCATCTCGAACCAAAAGGGCAAAAAAATAACCCGCGTAACCTACACTTGTGAGCTACGCACTTTTCACGTAGCCGTTCAGTTACGAAGGGTATTTTTTCTGATGCAAAGGTAATACCTTTTTTGCTATCTTCAAAATATTAACGCAAAAAATTCCTTAACAGTTCATTAAGTTTAGTATTTTTTCTTCTGAGTGCTTCTGTTCTTCTGTTTATTTTTTTATTATGTTGTATTATTGGTTGAAGTTCAGGTCGCCTGATGTTTTTATCCCGGATTTTCGCCTGAGATGATCGCCTCGCGGCTCTGTTTTTGCCGTGGGGTGCTAAATTTTATGCCGAGGTTGCTGAAATCTCGCTAATTTTCAGTAACTTTGCGTGCATTTTGGCGTCAACTCGGTTCAAAAAGCACGACTTTATGACGCCAACGCTCTGATGCTCAGGCTTCAGAAGCGCCATTTACAGTTATATATTTTATAAAAACAGTATCGCATAATATATGAACGTTCTTGAACTCAGCGAACAGGAAATCATCCGCCGCAACAGCCTTCAGGCTCTTCGCGACAAAGGTATAGACCCATATCCCGCCGCCGAATTTCCTGTAACAGCACTCTCCGACGACATTGTCGCTAATTTCGATGACAATCTCGAGCCTAAACGCGAGGTGTCCGTAGCAGGTCGCATCATGAGCCGCCGCATCATGGGCAAGGCTTCGTTTATCGAACTTCAGGACTCCAAAGGCCGCGTGCAAGTCTACATATCCCGCGACGATATCTGCCCCGGCGAGGACAAAGAGCTGTACAACACAGTGTTCAAGAAACTCCTCGACATCGGCGACTTTGTCGGCATCGAGGGTTTTGTGTTCCGCACCCAAACCGGTGAAATCACAATCCACGCCCGCTCGCTGACGGTGCTGAGCAAGAGTCTGCGTCCGCTGCCCATCGTGAAGATGAAAGACGGCGTGGCCTATGACTCGTTCGACGACCCCGAGCTGCGTTACCGCCGCCGCTACGTCGACCTTGTTGTCAACGACGGCGTGAAAGACATCTTCATCAAGCGCACCAAGGTCTACACATCGATGCGTGGCTTCTTCAACTCACAGGGCTATATCGAGGTCGAGACACCCATCCTGCAAAGCATTCCCGGCGGAGCTTCGGCGCGTCCGTTCATCACCCACCACAACGCGCTCGACATACCTCTCTACCTGCGCATCGCCGACGAGCTCTATCTCAAACGCCTGATTGTCGGTGGATTCGAAGGCGTCTACGAATTCTCCAAAAACTTCCGCAACGAGGGCATGGACCGCACTCACAATCCGGAATTCACCTGCATGGAGATTTACGTCGCCTACAAAGACTACAACTGGATGATGAACTTCACCGAGCGCATGCTCGAAAAAATCTGTCTCGATGTCAACGGCACCACATCAGTGATGGTAGGAGACAAAGAAATCAGCTTCAAGGCTCCCTTCCGCCGCGTGACCATGATCGACTCAATCAAAGAACATACCGGCATCGACATCACCGGCATGGACGAAGAGCAGCTGCGCGGCGTGTGCGCCACTCTCGGCATCGAAGTCGACCCCTCGATGGGCAAAGGCAAGCTCATCGACGAAATATTCGGCGAGAAATGCGAAGGCAACTACATCCAGCCCACATTCATCATCGACTATCCCATCGAAATGTCGCCCCTGACCAAACGCCACCGCAACAACCCCGAGCTCACCGAGCGATTCGAGCTTATGGTCAACGGAAAAGAGCTGTGCAACGCCTATTCCGAGCTCAACGACCCCATCGACCAGTACGAGCGCTTCGTAGAGCAAATGCGGCTGAGCGAGAAAGGCGACGACGAGGCCATGATTATCGACAAAGACTTTATCCGCGCCCTCGAATACGGTATGCCTCCCACATCGGGCATGGGCATCGGCATGGACCGTCTGGTTATGCTCATGACCGGACAGACCGCCATACAGGAAGTGCTCCTCTTCCCGCAGATGCGCCCCGAAAAAACCGAGCGCCGCGACAAGGAGGAGGCTTTCACCGCCGTCGGTGTCCCCGCCGAGTGGTACGCTCCCCTTCAGAAAGCCGGAGTGCTCACCGTCGACGCTCTCAAAGACGCCAATCCCGGCAAGCTCCATCAGGATCTGTGCGGCATCAACAAAAAATACAAACTCGCGCTCGCCAATCCCTCGCAAGACGACGTAAAAGCCTGGGTGGAAGCCGCCGCTAACCTAAAATAACTATTGTGATGACTTTTCCCGGTAAGGTTGCAGTGCTCGGCGGAGGCAGCTGGGCAACTGCCATCGCCAAACTCCTGCTCATCAACTGCGAGACCATACACTGGTACATGCGCCGCGACGACCGCATCGAAGAGTTCAAACGTCTGCGTCACAATCCGGCCTACCTCACCGACGTGGAGTTTGACGTAAACCGTATCTACTTCACCAGCGACATCAACGAAGCGTGCCGCGAATGCGACACTCTTGTGCTGGCCGTGCCCTCTCCGTATTTCAAAGACCACGCCGACAAAATCGACGTCGACATCAGCGGTAAAGCGGTGGTGTCGGCCATCAAAGGCATCGTGCCCGAGCTGAACGTGACTGTGACCGAATACATGACAAGCCGCTTCGGCATCGACCCCGGAAAAATGCTCGTCATTGCCGGTCCGTGCCACGCCGAAGAGGTTGCATTGGAGCGTATGTCGTATCTGACCATCGGCTGCGCCGATATCGACACAGCAGCTGCTTTCACAAAGGTGATAGCGTCGAAAAACACGCGCACCATCACATCCACCGATGTCGAAGGCATCGAGTACGCCGTCGTGCTCAAAAACGTCTACGCTATCGCCGCCGGCATCATCCACGGCATGAAGCGCGGCGACAACTTTCTGGCCATGCTCGTTAGCAACGCCATCCGCGAGATGGAGGATTTCCTCTACGCCGTATCGCCGCTTCCGCGCCAAATCTGCGACTCGGTTTATCTCGGCGACCTGCTCGTGACGGCATATTCGCGATTCTCGCGCAACCACAACTTCGGCTCGCTCATCGGACGGGGCTACTCGGTCAAAGCTGCGAAAATGGAAATGGAGCAGGTGGCCGAAGGATATTACGGCACACAGTGCATGCACCAGATAAACAAGAAATACGCTGTGAAAATGCCCATCCTCGACTGCGTATACGACATTCTCTACGGTCGCGTCTCTCCCTCCAAAGCCATGAACGCGCTCAGCCTGCACCTTACCTAAGATTTACAGAAAATGAGCATTGACGATAATAAAACGGCCGAAACCGACGCCCGTGAGGCGGGTCAGGATTTGGAACCGAAAAAGACATCGCTCGCACGAACGATAATGAAGTATCTCGTGCCCCTGTTCTTCACCGTGGGATTGTGCTGGGGTCTCTTCCACAGCATCAATTTCTCGGAGATGATGGAGATCATCACCACGCAGTGCAACTTCTTCTGGATGATACCGGTCATAGCCATCAGCATCTTCTCGCACGTGTTCCGCGCCATGCGCTGGCGCATACAGCTGCGGGCGCTGGGCATCACCCCTCCGCTTTACGTCTTGATTTACAGTATTTTCGGCACTTACGCCGTAAACTTCGTGCTGCCCCGCCTGGGCGAAGTGTGGCGCACAAGCTATATAGCCAACCGCCAGCACGCTCCCTTTTCAACCGTGTTCGGCTCGATGGTCGCCGACCGTCTGAGCGACACATTGACGGTGTTTCTGCTGTTGATGGCCACATTCGTTTTGGCCTCCTCAACACTTCTGAGCTACCTGCGTCAGAGTCAGGCCACTTACGACGCCATTGTCGGGCTCGCCACATCGCCGTGGGTATGGCTCACGGCAGCAGTGATTGTGGCTCTGTGCGTATGGTTCTTCACACGCAAACCCGTCGAAGGCTCGATGGTGTGGCGCGTGCGCCAATTTGTCAAAGGCCTGTGGGAAGGCTTCGCCGTCATCGCCAGCATGCCCGGCAAAGGCCGCTGGCTGCTGCTCACCGTCATGATATGGGGATGCTACTACCTGCAGATGTACTTCGCCTTCTGCGCCTTCCCCTTCACAGCCGAAGTGCTTCATAGCCACGGCGCGCTTGCCGCCCTTGTGGTGTTCGTGATTTCAAGCATCTCGATGGCCGTGCCCTCCAACGGCGGCATCGGCCCCTGGCAGTGGGCCGTAATCTTCGCTCTCGGCATCTACGGTGTGGACCGGGTCAGCGCCGGAGCCTTCGCCAATCTCGTGATGGGCACTCAGACTGCACTTACCATCGTGCTCGGTCTCATCACCTTCGCCGGCATCGCCCTCGACCGCAAGAAGATCCCGCAAGAAGACCCGACCCGACAATAATCACCCCACTCACATATTGCCTAACCTGAGCAATCGCAATACAGACATTAAAATCGAAATGAATAAAGTAATAATCATCGGAGCCGGCGGCGTGGGTACAGTCGTGGCTCACAAATGCGCCCAGAATCCCGACGTATTCAACGAAGTTGTCATCGCCTCGCGCACTCTGAGCAAATGTCAGGCCGTGGTAGACGCAATCGACGCCCCCAACTTCTCGGCCGACAGCGTTGACGCCGACAGCGTCGACCAACTCGTAGAGCTTTTCAACCGCCACCGTCCCAACCTCGTAATCAACGTAGCTCTCCCCTATCAGGACCTCACCATCATGGAGGCCTGCCTCAAATGCGGAGTCAACTACCTCGACACAGCCAACTACGAGCCCAAAGACGTGGCTCACTTCGAATACTCTTGGCAATGGGCCTTCCGCGAGCGCTTCGAGAAAGCCGGCCTTACGGCAATCCTCGGCTGCGGCTTCGATCCCGGAGTATCAGGCGTTTTCACCGCCTACGCCGCCAAGCACTACTTCTCCGAGATGGAATATCTCGACATCGTAGACTGCAACGCCGGCAACCACGGCAAAGCATTCGCAACCAACTTCAATCCCGAAATCAACATCCGCGAAATCACCCAGAACGGCCGCTACTACAAAAACGGACAGTGGATCACCACCTCTCCGCTCGAAGTGCACATGCCCCTGACCTACCCCAACATCGGCCCCCGCGAGTCCTATCTCCTCTATCACGAAGAACTCGAATCGCTCGTGCTCAACTATCCCACAATCAAACGCGCACGTTTCTGGATGACATTCGGACAAGAATACCTCACACACCTGCGCGTGATACAGGACATAGGCATGGCCCGCATCGATGAAATCGAATACAACGGACAGAAAATCGTGCCCCTGCAATTCCTCAAAGCCGTCCTCCCCAATCCTCAGGACCTGGGCAAGAACTATCAGGGCGAAACATCCATCGGATGCCGCATCTCAGGCAAAGACAAAGACGGCAAGCCGCTTACCTATTATATCTATAACAACTGCTCGCATCAGGCAGCATACAAAGAGACCGGCATGCAAGCCGTGAGCTACACCACCGGCGTGCCCGCCATGACCGGCGCCATGATGTTACTGACCGGAAAGTGGGTGAAACCCGGCGTACACAACGTCGAAGAATTCGACCCCGACCCCTTCCTGGCAGTCCTCGCCGAGCAAGGACTCCCCTGGCACGAAATCTTCAACCAAAACCTCGAAGTCGACACCCTCGACAACTGAGCAGACACATAGAATCATATCAGCTAAATCTGCTATATTAGCTAAGTTAGCTATATTAGCTAACTTAGCTATCTCGTCGATTATTTTACAGCATTTTCGGGAGCCGCGCAATCAGCGCTGCTCCCGATTATCTTTTTGAGCAACATTCACCGGGAAGTCGTGAGCGGCCAGCCGGGGGTCAGGCCTGGACTTTTTCGATGGCGGCGTTGTAGTAGGCCCAGATGCGGTCGACGTAGGCGGCTGTTTCGCTGCCCCGGGCATAACCGTGGCGCACTACCGGATCACGGTAGTATTTTGGCATCATGAGCATGTGCATGGCCCGCTCTACGTTGTCATCCCATACCTGCGGGTCGAAACCGTATTTTTTGGCCAGTCTTATTGCGTCGAGCACGTGTCCGGGACCGGCATTGTACGAGGCCATATCAAATTTCTGTCTCTCGATGGGGTCGGATATCTCTTTTGCCATGATTTGGTCGCAAGCGCCGAGTACTTTTACTGCAATCTCTATCGAGCGCGACACGTTTTGCATTTCGGAGCGACGCAGCCCGTAGCTTCGCGCCGTGGCGGGCATTATCTGCATTACACCCGATGCTCCGGCCCACGACCGCGCCGTGGAGTCGAAGCGGCTTTCGGTGAAACCTTGAGCGGCGAGCAACCGCCAGTCCCATGTTGTCCCGGTTGTGTGTCGTTTGAAAATATGGTCGAAGGGCGATGCATAGCCGTTGTCGAAGTTTCTGTCGTACGCCGCGCCGGGCTCGGGGACGGCCTTGAGCGATTTGAAGTATTTGTCGATCAGAGCGCTGTTGTCGGCCATAACCGTTGTGTCTTTCATCCATCTGTCGAGCGCACGGGCGAGCCGGCGGTTGCTTTTGGCCACTGCCCAGCGTGCTTTTTGGGGCGGCGACAGAGCGAGAGTGACGTTGAGGTCGGGATAGTAGGTCTGATTGAGCGACGCGGTGCGACGGTCTACCACGGCAAGGCTTATATCGCCACGGGCAACGGCAGCCAGAGCGTCTTCGGTGGCTATCGAGTCGCCCATCACGGCACGGACGTTGATGCCGAGGCGCTCTTTGTCGTTGAGCCGGCGCAGCAGAGCTTCGCCTTCGGAGTTTTTCTCGACATATACAGTGCGCCCGGCGAGTTGCCGCACATCGACTATCACTGTATCGCCCGGCGGCTGCACGAGCACTTGCTCGATGTCGGTCACAGGGCCGCAAAGCCGCAACCCGTGGCCGAGTGCAGACTTTTCGGGCACTTCGGCGGCAAGTATCATGGCAGCGCCCGAACTGACCATTTCCACAGCCTGCGGCAGCGAATCGACGACTATCCAGTTTACTTCAAAGCCCTGACGGGCGGCCACGGCCTGCATCATTTCGTAGTCATAGCCCATCACGGTGTCGCGATATTCGAAGCAGGTCGACGGACCTGTTACGGTAACCACCGTCACCGGCTCGGTCTCGAACGTGTATTCTCCACCGCAACCGACGAAAGCCAATGCCAAAGCGGCACCGGAAATCACCGTTATAAATTGTCGAAACGATAAGTGTGTTTTCAAAGTTGTGTGTGGAGCGCTGATTTTTGTCTCCGTTGTTTTGCCTGATCGCTGTGGATCTGGCGGTGTGTTTTTCGTAATAAAGGAGAGAGGAGTAAAGGAGAAGAGAGTCAGATGGTTGTGGCGCGCGTCAGTTGTTGTATTCGGCAAACTGCTCTTGCAGGCGCTTGCGAGCGAAGAAAATACGGCTCTTTATGGTGCCGAGGGGGAGTCCCATTTTTTCGGCGATTTCGTTGTATTTATATCCGGCTACCATCATCGAGAACGGGATGCGGAATTCGTCGGGCAGCGCATCAATGGCCGCCGTAATTTCTTTTTCGGCACAGGAGCCTTCGGGTGTTTCGAGTCCTGATTCCTGACTGATGTTTAGGTAGACGAGGTTGTCGGTGGTGTCAATCATAGTGGCCTGTCGTACCGAGCGACGGTAGTTGTTGATGAAAAGATTGCGCATGATGGTGAAAACCCATCCCTTGAAATTGGTATTGTCGGCATACTTGTCGCGGTTATCGAGAGCCTTGATTGTGGTGTCCTGAAGCAGGTCGTAAGCATCATCGCGGTTTGATGTAAGCATATAGGCGAAGTTGAGCATATTGGCCTGAAGACTGATCAGATTAGATTGAAATTTAGCGGCATTCATAGTAAGATTAAAATTAGTTGTCGGTTATTGTAATTGTTTTGTTGTCTTTGTTATCTTTGTTTTGTTACACCGCAAAGTTACAATGACAATATTTACATTAAAAACAATTTACGTTAACTAATGTTAATCCAATCCGGAATACAAAATAAAAATCATATATTTCTGTATATCAATATATTATATTGCATATAAATTGTTACACATTTGTAACATTACATAGAAATCGTAACCCATTGTTACAATCATGCGTATATCGTAACATTTCGCAGCGCATTTTTAATAGCGTACTGACGCCGCCGGTTCAGTTTTGGAGCCGGTCGAAGATGATGCGGGCGGCCTCGGCGGGCGCGTCTTTATCTCCGAGGCTGTCTTTCATGCGACGATAACCGTCGAGCATGACCCGGCGCTCGGGCGTGTCGTCAAGCAGGGGCGCGAGCTTGGCTTTTACCAAATCGGGAGTGCACAAATGCAGCAACATCTCGGGCACGATTTCCTCATCGGCGATGAGATTGGGCAGCGAGACATAACGCACTTTGAGGATGTGTTTCATAATCTCGTACGACAGTTTCCAGCCCACCGAGCGGTACAGCACCACCTGAGGCACCCCCGCAAGGGCGGTCTCGAGAGTCGCGGTGCCCGAAGTGACAAGCGCGGCCCGGCAATGGCGAAGCAGAGCATAGGTGGCATCGTGCAGTACGGGCAAGGAGGTGAGAGATGAATAAAAGCCGGTATCGAGCCCCGGGGCACCGGCAATCACCGGCCGGAAATCGGGGAAAGACGACACGGCTTCGGCCATCACCGGCAGATTGTCCTTGATTTCGCCCTTACGGCTGCCGGGGAGCAAGGCTATAATCGGACGACGGTCGAGCGAATGAGCGCTCAGAAACTCATCGAGGGCAGGTGCGGCATCGAGCCGTGACTTCACCTCCGACACCGACGGATTGCCCACATAATCCACCTCCATGCCGTGGCGGTGATAAAATTCCACCTCAAAAGGCAGAATGCAAAGCATCCTGTCCACCAATCGTCGTATTGTCTTCACTCGATACTCCTTCCACGCCCATACTTTTGGAGAAATGAAATAGAAGACCGGCATACCGAGCTTGCGGGCAAAAGCAGCCATATCGAGATTGAAACTCGGATAATCAATCAGTATCAGACAATCGGCGCCCGAAGCTGAGATAGCCTCGCGTGCGGCGCGATAATTGCGCCTTATCTGTCCAAGATTCATAATCACATCGACAAAACCCATAAAGGCCATGTCGCGGTAATGCACCACCGGAGCGCATCCGGCCTCGGCGGCCATCAGGTCGCCTCCGAGAAAAGTGAATCGAGCCTCCGGGTCGCGCTCACGCAGAGCGTGCATCAGAGCCGAGGCGTGCAATTCGCCCGAAGCCTCGCCGGCGATAAGGAAATAGTGCATACAGTAAAATCAAATTATCCGCTCACGGGACACGGCAGCCCGCAGGCCGCAACCGTCCAACGAGATTGCAAATATAACTATTTCCCCCTTAACTGCAAAATCGCCACAAACTAAAATGGAACCCTTTTGGAGTCTAATTCAATATCTAAGTTTCCAAATCGAAGTGTAAAATTCCGATTTGGAATATTTAACAGGACCGTTCAACCCGGGTAACTTTTCAGCCATTCAAATATGTGGAATCTGACGGCGTAGGGACGCACCGCGGTGCGTCCGCAGCCTTTTTAGGGCCATTTTAGCTTGAATAGGACGCTCCACGGTGCATCCCTGCATTGATTATCAATGTTTTATTGCTTTCAATACGCTGCATAGTTCCCCAATGGGGCTCTAAACAGTCGATTTGCTCCTGTGAAGAATATTTTGTACCTTTGCAGCGGTTTCAACAATAGTACAATTTTTATGAATATTTCCGGAGCTTTTACCTACCGGCCTAAGCTCGTGTCGGCTTTGAGGGGCTACACCCTCTCCAAGTTCAAGGATGACGCTGTTGCCGGTATCGTTGTGGGCATTGTCGCCCTTCCCCTTGCCATCGCTTTTGCCATCGCCTCGGGCGTGAGCCCGGCCATCGGCCTCATCACAGCCATCACAGGCGGATTCATCGTCAGCGTTTTCGGCGGCAACAGCGTGCAGATAGGCGGCCCCACCGGCGCATTCATCGTTATCGTCTACGGCATCATAGCGCAATACGGCCTGGAAGGTCTGGCAATAGCCACCCTGCTCGCCGGCGCCATACTGATAATGATGGGATTTTTCCGTCTCGGCACGATCATAAAGTTTATCCCCTATCCGGTAGTGGTAGGATTCACAGCCGGCATCGCACTCACCATATTTTCAACACAAATCAACGACTTCTTCGGGCTCGGGCTCAAAGAAGTGCCGAGCGATTTCATCTCGAAATGGGGAGTATATCTGCGCAACTTCGATGCCATTGACCTCACCTCCACGCTCGTGGCCTTAGCCTCGCTTGCGGTAATCGTTATGGCTCCGAAGCTCAGCAAAAGGATACCCGGAGCCCTGCTCGCCATTATCCTTGCCACCGCCATAGTGTATCTCTTCGACATCCCCGTCGAGACCATCGGCAGCAGATTCGGGCGACTGAAAACCGACATCCCCCTCCCCCACGGCTTCGAACTCACCATGTCGACGGTCAACAGCCTGCTGCCCTCGGCCTTCACCATCGCCATCCTATGCGCCATCGAGTCGCTCCTGTCGGCCACTGTTGCCGACGGCGTGACCGGCTCGCGCACCGACTCCAATTCCGAACTCATCGGCCAGGGCCTTGCCAACATGATAGTGCCCCTCTTCGGCGGCATACCCGTCACCGGAGCCATCGCACGCACCATGACCAACATCACCAACGGCGGACGCACCCCCGTGGCCGGCATCATCCACGCCATCGTGCTGCTGATGATTTTCCTCCTGCTGATGCCGCTGATACAGCTCGTGCCCATGTCCACCCTCGCCGCCGTGCTCATTGTCGTATCTTATAATATGAGCGGCTGGCGCACCGTAAGAGCCATCTTCTCCAACCCCAAGAGCGACGTCTCGGTACTCGTGGTCACCTTCCTGCTCACCGTCATCTTCGACCTCACGATTGCAATAGAAATCGGTCTCCTTCTCGCCGTCGTGCTCTTCCTCCGGCGCGTGACCGAAAACACCGAAATCCGTGTCTACGGCGACAAACTCGACGCCGCAGCCGACACCGACCTCTCCACACACGAAGAACTCGACCTCGCTCCCGGCGTACAAGTCTACGAAATCGACGGACCCTTCTTCTTCGGCGTAGCCACAAAATTCGACGAGATGATGCGCACCACAGTGGGCGAAACGCGACCCAAAGTACGCATCATACGCATGCGCAAAGTACCCTTCATCGACTCCACCGGCCTGCATAACCTCGAGATACTGATAAACTCGAGTCGGGCCGAAGGCATCGACATCGTGCTCTCGGGCGTGCGCGACGAAGTGCGCAAGACACTGCACAAAAACCACATCGACCGCCTCATCGGCGACCAGCACATCTGCGACCACATCTCAAAAGCCGTCCTGCAAGCCAACGCCCTCGCCTGCCGCTGAGCCAAAACTCTTTATACACTCCGTTTTTACCAAGATATACAGGGGTCCACCGTACATTCGCTTGAAAAAATGGCGTTAGCCGTTATTGATTCGTTGCAAAAAATGTAATAGACCCCTGTTTATTCGTTCCAAAAAGTGTAGCAACAGCTTGTTTATTCGTTTCAAAAAGTGTAACTTTGCAGAAACGATAAACAGAATGTTATGCTTAAAAGAAAGATAGAGAAATATTTATCTGACTGGAAACAGTCGGACAACAAGAAGCCTTTGGTAATAAAAGGTGTGAGGCAGTGTGGAAAAACATATATCGTCAAGAAGTTCGCAAAGGACAATTACGAGAATGTGGTTTATCTGAATTTTATCCTCGAACCGGACAAAAAGTCTGCTTTTGCCGGCAATCTTGATGTTGAGACCATCACTCTCAACCTTTCGGCATTGATTCCCGACAGCCGTTTCGTCAGCGGTAAAACATGCATTATCCTTGATGAGATCCAAGAGTGTAAAGAAGCAAGAACTGCCCTGAAGTCGTTTAAAATGGATGGTCGTTTTGATGTAATCGCGACCGGTTCTCTGCTAGGCGTGAAAGGATATGGTAAACGCAAAGACAAAAAAGAAGGAGAAGATTCGGTTCCGGTGGGATACGAAACATTAGTGGAGATGTACCCGCTGGATTTTGAAGAATTTTTATGGGCGAATGGGATTGGAACGAATGTGATTGATGTAATACGCTCTTGTTTTGAAAATGAGACAGTCGTTTCGGAGGGTGTTCATAAAGCAATGATGGAATTGCTGTACAGATATATTATAGTCGGCGGTCTGCCGGAAGTTGTGAATTGTTTCCTTGATACAAAGAATGTTGAGCTGATATATGATATGCAGCGTACTCTCATTTCCGAGTATAAAGAAGATATGGTGAAATATGCTGATGATTCGGATAAACCTCATATCCGTGAATGTTTCGAGTCAATACCAAGACAGTTGGCAAAAGAAAATAAGAAATTCCAATACTCCGTAGTCAAGAAGGGCGGAAGAGCCTCGCAGTATTCAGGTAGTCTGCAATGGTTGGAAGATGCAGGTATTGCAGAAAGGTGCTACAACACCGTCATTACTGAGCTGCCATTGTCAGGCAATTCCATACAGGATTGTTTCAAGGTCTATACTACGGATATCGGTATTCTTATGGGGATGCTTGATTATGGCACACAGGCCGATATATTGAGGGGCAATCTTCTTGGATATAAGGGAGCAATTTTTGAGAGCCTTATGGCAGACTTTCTTTATAAATCAGGCCAAAAGCTTTACTATTTCCATAAGGACAGCGGGCTTGAAATAGACTTCTTGGTGAGATTAAAGGGAGAATGTGTCATTGTCGAGGTCAAGGCAAAGACAGGCAAAGCTAAAAGCATGTCTACTGTTCTGAAAAACAAGAAAATTTATCATGTCAATAATGGCATCAAGTTAGGTCAATATAATGTCGGCAGAGAGGGCGATGTGCTGACGATACCGTTATATATGGGCTTCCTGATAAAGGATAAACTTCCTGCATCAATCATTCCTGACGTGGTTTTATAATTCATGCTACAAACTGAGTTATAACACTCAAATGACTCCGCGACAATACGGTAATTGTTCACTCGTCCTTGTTCGACTTCAAAGTAGCCTTACAACTCATTTTCCCCCGTTCCTGCTGCCGTTTAATTAAACGGCAGCAGGAACGTTACAATTAACAATCAGAAGAATTTTGGCAAGAAATCGACAATTTCAAGTAAAAAATTTTGCAGATAATCAAAAACAGCGTATCTTTGCAATTGCAGACCGCATCGCAGAAGCCCCGGTCTGGGGTTAAGAGAGGCGGGATGCAGTTACATAATATAAAGCGTTTACTCGACGCTTGATTCTTGACTATCGGGAATTCTCGCAAAATTCACATTGGAGTCAGGGATGAAGCAACGGTAGATGCCCGTGGATATGTAAACACAGTATTCAGCATGGAACTCCGAGAGGAGCTATAGCTGAGTGCTTTTTACATATTCAAGCGTGGGCTTCTGCGTTGCCGTCCAACTCCAATAGGCAATGCGAGAAGCCTCCGATAGTGGGACGAGCAACAAGTACAGACTCTCACGCTTCTTTTTTTATCAATTCACATAGCCCGTAAGGAGAGCGCGTCGGCAAAAAATCAAATTATCACCCTTGATTTGAGCTATATGCTTAATGGGATCAAACACACTTAAATTTAAGTCGAAAGATTAAGGGTCGGAATACCAACTCTTACGAAGTTTAAACTATCTAATTTGAAAAACGATGCACACATCTTCTCATACCACGAAGCTGCTTTTGTCGTTTATTGCAATTCTTTCCGTATTCACTGCATACGCCGAATTGGAGCGGAATAATATATTTCTCTTTGACATTACGGGGTCAATGAGAAACAACGGCACTTGGATTCCGGCGCTGAATGCCCTCGATGCTACTATCGGAACTCAAAGCCAGGATCAAAACGCAGAGTTCACAATTATTCCTTTCGGCACTCACAGCTATCAATCTTTTAACTTTAAATCAGGTGAATATCCGAATCTTAAAACCAACATAAGGAAGGAATTTGTAAGGGCTATGAGATTGGCTCAATTCACCAACATTTCAAGTGTTCTAAAAGACGGCATAAGAAATGTCAATCCGGCTAAAATGAACCGAATTTACCTTCTCACAGACGGAGAGCCAAGCGGCGGCGATACATCTCAGGCCGTAGCAGATATCATCAACCAATGGTGCGGCAATCACAAGAACACCCGTCTTTTTTATGTCGCTCTTAACCGGAATGCCGTCAACCCTATTATCCGAGAAGCAATTGAACGTTGCAACGATGCTTTTATCGTAACTTGTACCGACAACGTTATCCCTCAAATTGAAGATTTGAACACAAACGATATCAATGCCTCCATCGATAACTTAGGACAGTTGGCCAAAATCAAATTCAGCTCTAATGGCAGCCATCACGTCTCTGTCGAGTGTGACGACCCGATTTTCAACGTAGAAGCTAAAGACGGAATTATCGCTGACAGATTGCTTATACTTAAAATTTCGCCGAAAGGCGGCGAATCTCCCGAACAACTTCACAGCATACTCTCTGAGAGGGTCAACGATGGTGAAACATATGAGTTTTCTATCACTGTTAATATCGACGACCGGAATTTCAGGATTGCCAACCCGGAAGTTACTGTTCACATGGCCGACCCCATTTTATCAAACCTGTCAATCTTCAATGGTAATAAAGATGCTATCGACGGAGGCAAAGCTGTATGGTACGACTCGTTTCTGTTTAGCAAAAGCGCCGAGCAAAAACCTGTCATATTCGACCTTGCACCGATATTCACCAACAATACCGCCGAGACTTCGGCTACTTTCCGAGTAATGCCCGGCACATCGGGGAAAAACGGATGCTCGTTGCTGTTCAACGGAAAAAAGATATCTTTTGGAGAAAATTTCACAATTAATGCCGACAAGCCTGCCGTACTCTCTCTCGTATTCGATACCAATGCTCAGCAAGGCAATCATGACATAAGGCTTTCTCTCGCCGGAACCTCAGGACTTAACAACATCAACAACATTCCAGCCGAAGAGTATAAAGATATCACACTCTGCGCCGAATATGAAATAACTGAAAACCCGGCTGAAAAATATCTATGGGGGATTATCATCCTCATATTTGTTACATTATTGGGCGTCGCCCTTTGGAATAATTTCTTAGCTGATCGCATCAAGAATAACACCATAACCTTCACTGGGCCCGGATCATTCTATTTGTCCAAAAAGATCAAGGGCGCGCGCAAAGTGATTCTCACCACAAAACATCAGCAACAGAGCCTTCTTTCCCGGTTTTTTTACGGCAAAACAATCTATATCCATGCCGAGCACTTCAGCCCTCAGATAGTGATAACTCCCGGCACAAAGAGAAGAATAAGACTCAGCTCAGACGCCAAAAACGGTAACTCATGGGATTTCATCCCCTCGGCCACGATTGCTACTTATGAAACTTGCACCGTACAGCATCACGCATCTGCTCAGAAGTTTAATATCGAAGCACAGTAATCAAACAACCGGACAATTATAAACTCAAAATATCTAAGATTATGCCAAAACTAAGACGCACCCTCCTCATCGGCCTTGGAGGCACAGGAATCCGAACGATTCTCAATGCCAAGAAGATGTTCTACGAAAACTATGGCGAAATTCCACCCATGATTGGGTTCCTCGGTATCGACACAAACGCACCAGAAATCGAAACAATTTTCGTAACGGCAAAAGACGGTACAAAAATCTCGCTTTCACAGTCAGAACAACTTAAAATTTGCGTAGACGAACCTGGTAGCATCTATACACAAAATATGGATAGGAGTCAGTTTGATTGGCTGCCCAAAACCAATATCAGTTCCCTTACCACGCTTGACAGGGGAGCCGGACAAATTAGAAGCAATGGCCGATTCGCTGCCACGGTCTGCGAACGTCTGATTGAAAACTCGCTCACGCGCAAAATGACCGAAGTCAACGATGCTCAGATTATAGATAATGACAAATACAGTCTTCTTGGCGCAGAGACAGAGGTGCATATGGCATTTTCTATCGGAGGTGGCACAGGTTGCGGCACTTTCATCAATATCGCATACCTGATTAAACGTATCTTTCCTAAGGTAAAATTGTCGGGATATGCCGTGCTTGCCAAAGTATTCCGCCTCATGGCTCCCGGTGCCTCAACATCACGCGTTTACTCAAATGCGACAGGCGCAATAATGGACCTGGACTATCTGGCCCATCTTGAACTCGACTCGAAACCTGTCGAAGTTAAATGGCTAAATAAAACGGATCAAATAGTTGCACGCCCCTTCAATGCGCTCTATCTGATTGACAACTCCAACTCAAACAGCGACACATTCGACAAGATTGAGCCCCTGTGCGAGATGGTTTCACTTGCCATCGTCACATCGGTAGGCGAGGTGGGTGTCGGAATGGCCTCTATCGCCGACAATGTCGACAAGTGCATCAGCGACCGCAGCATGGATGTCAGAAACAAAAAAGCATGGATTGCCGGAATGGGATGTACTGAAATTCTTTTCGACGGCACACGCCTGGCTAATATCTATGCCTACAAAGCCGGCGTGCAGATTATCAACGCAATGCTTAACGGCGGATGCGACGACCCGGTCAATATTGCCAACAACTGGTTCGACACAAACACCATACGCGAAAATCTCGGCAAAGACGACGTTATCGACTATTTTATGTCGGCCGCCTCACCTTATGTCTTCTCCGATCTCAGCACTCCGGAAGCCCCGGAGCCTGAATGTCGGCACTTCATCGACAACCGCGCCGTTGAAAAAAACGAGACACTTAACAAAAAACTCGCGGCACTCAAAAACCGCATCAACACCTCCCTTACCGAACTTATTCAGAAATACAGCAACGTCGAATGTGGTGTAGCGCTCAGCAACGACATTCTGCACAGTATCTTGCACATTATCGAGCTATGCGATGGCGAAATGAAGGACGAACTTGAACAACTCAACGACCGTCTTCCTGCTTTTGACAGCGCTCTTACATCCCGATGCAACGAGCTGGCCAACTGCATGAGCACAATCTTTAAACTCCATAAAAAGGAACGCATTAACGACGTTTGCGAAAGCACTATGAAACTGACAGTACAGCTCCGCGAGATTAAACGCCGTCAATATGCGCGCCAATTTTATGCCTGGCTGCGTGAGCAGTGCATCAATCTCATAAATGAAATTGACAAAATCATGCAAAATCTTCGGGCTGTGAAAAGCGAATTCAACCAACAAGCCATACAGCTTGCTCACACCGGAGGCGCTACTTCGTTCTTCCAGATTGATCTGTCGGAAACAGAAGCCGAAAATATTACATGTCCGGGCAGCGACATCGTATTCAATGACTTTGCGCTTAAAATTGCCAAAGCCGGAGGAGTAATGTCTATCGCAGGAAAAACTACCGAAGAAACGGCTCGTTTAATCCATTCCTACGCACTCACGCTGCCCAACACAGTAAAATACGAAGGCACAACGGTAGACGAAATCATAAACTCTCTGTCCGAGACTCAATTTAAAGAGATGACTGAACGTGCCATACAAAAATCTCTGCCACTGTTGCCTTACTCTTTCCGAGGCTACCAAGTCGACCTCATCACACATCCAGTGGATAGCTACTACATAGGTGTTTCGAATGCGAAAACATCACGTTTTGCAAAGGGAAATGCATTCAAAAACCTTGTGCCCCACGCTGAACAGGTTGACTTTACTGACACCGGACTCAAAGACAGGGTTATAATCTATCATCAGCTCTATGTTCTCCCAGCTTTTACCATTAAGGCCCTCGATGACTACAAATTCGAGTACGAACGCGCTGAAAAGGATCGTCCTCACAGCTCTCACTGGGACGAACACATGATTAACCGTATGGAGAAGGAACGTTTCAACCTTATGCCCGGCGACCCTGTCAGCGAGGCAAAAGTACTCGAGGTTTGGGTAAAAGCAATAATCTACGATCTTGTATCCTACAACGCCGAAACCGGCCAATATCAGATAAAGAGCCGGGGGCTGGGAGGTAAGCCGCTCGACGACTGGCTGGTAGATATGGGGCCGTCCCGCATCGAGGCTTATAACTACTTTACCGATAACTTCGATGTGCTGTCACAGGAGATAAAGGCTACTTTGGAGAAGCTCGACGTGCCGGGGCCCGACAACACTATCCGCATCAACAGTGCCCGGGCCATAAAGGCCGCCGAAAATAACACTTATCTTTCCGAAATCTCCAAATGTCCGATTTCGATGGATAATATCCGTCACTATCCCGAGGATAAGAAACTCATCGAAAATGAGATCGAATTCATTCTCGATAAATTAATTAATCTCTGACTCAGTACAGACGACATCAAATAATGACCCCTATCTTAACACTCTGGGTGTCAGAGTCGACAAATATGCTGATGGCGAAACTGGCGGCATTGCAAATCAATGCCGCCTCCCTGATGCATTGCGACTCTATCAATACGGCTGCTATGACCGTAGAGAACCTCAAAGATACCCTGCAAGAAAAATACCGCAATCTTATTGACCTTGCTGCCTCGGACACGACTCTCCACACGCTGGCCATCCTTCCTCTGTTTGAAGAAAAATTCGCCGAACGGCTCAACCTTCTTACAGAAGCAATCAAAGGCGCTTCAAATCGAATCTCGCTCCATATCGTTGCCCTGCGTGGCAACATCGCGAGAATATTCGAAATCGGCAGTGACAAAATTTCAGAACAAAAAGAACGAGAGAACATCAATCTTCTTGATACAGAGGCTTTCGGTAAGTATTCTTTCTCCATCATCGATGATTATATCGAAAGCGGAGCATCGTTGAAATTTACCCTCAACTCGCTTGCAGAGTATCTCGCTTGTTTTATTATAGCCCTTTGTTCTGATTATTACCAAATTCTACATCCCACACTTCTTGCCGACGATAAAAACAAAAACATAGCCATAGGCCTATCGAGCGTAAGATTTGACCGTAAAGAAGTAGTCAACCGGCTGGTACATAAAGTTTTTGTGAGCGCACTTGAAAATGCCGGCATAGATCAAGATAATGTCGACACACAAAAGTGCCTTTCCAAAGCAACCTCTATTTTGCGTGGTATAGACAAACGATACGAACAGTTTTACGCTGCTTACGTCGCGCCGCTATACACAAAGGGTCAAATATCAGAAGGGGAAATAGCTGCTGAAATAGGTCAGAAAATTGATGAAGAATTCCGCGAAATCGAACATTCCCTCTTGGGATTCTTATCTGACACAAGTCTCTCCCTCCCGGAAAGAGAAGCCATTCTGGCTCTTATTCTCGGTCGCGACAACCCTCGGATGCAAGGTATTCAATATAATCAGGAAACCTTACTTACCGACGATATTTGCAACACTCCGATAGATACATTTGTGTCGATTTTCAATCAAATACCCGAAAACGACCCAAATCATTCTCTCCTGCCGCGAAGAGGCGATTATGAACGCTTGAAATTATACTATCCGCCCGACAGTGAAGGAAACGTAAAAGAGAGCAAAGAAAACGAGTTGGCGTTCAATCCGATAAGCCAAATTAAACAGCTCAAAAGGGAGATTATAGACATTACCGCATTTATTCGCCGAAAAACGGCGGAACTCGAACAACTCTCCGCTCTCGAACAAGAACGTATCGATGTCGAAAACAACGACCGAAGATATAAACCTCAACGCATCAACCCAAAGCAAACTGAAATCAAAGAACAACCACTCGATGAAAAATACGAACCGCCGGTCGGGGTTAATCCCATGCAATCGGTCGACCTGCGTCCCTTCTTTTCAGATATCCGCGATCAGGGCCAAGTAGGCTCTTGCTCTACGTTCGCCGTGGTGTCTATGTACGAATCATTTGTCAACCGCTTGCAACAACGCGCCCCGGGAAATAAAGCAGACCTTAGCGAACAATTTGTTTTCTATTACTCCAACGTTCTGACCGGCAAAGCCGAAGGCGGCAGCAACTTCTATGACCAACTTAAAGTTTTAGGTACAAACGGATTGTGTGACGAGAGTCTTTTCAGTTACTCAACAGACAACATCGGAGTCGAACCCTCTACGGCTGCTGTTGAGCAAGCTCAACAGCACCGTGTGCTCAAAGCGATGCAAATCGAATTGAAAGACTCGGGCGACAAGCTCGATTGCATCAGAACCAACCATCACCTCCTCACTTCTGCCCTCAGTCAGGGATATCCTGTGGGCGTTTCCTTAAAACTATATGACTCGTTCGGCAAAAGCGGGGCATATATCAATCGTCCCAACCCCGAAGAACTGGCCTCTGATATCGTCGAACATCATGCAATGGTACTTGTGGGATATTCCGAAGAGAATAAATGTTACATCGTACGCAACTCATGGGGAACAGACTTTGGAGAAAAAGGCTACTGCTACATCTCGGCAAGCTACATCGATGACGCGGAACTTAATTCTTTCTGCTGCATTATCACCGAAACCACCGAGCAGGCCGTAGATAACCCCGAAGAGACACCAGCCCTCGTAGCGCCATTTGCCGGGACTCAACGGCAAATCGAAATCGCAACTATCCGCAACATTCTCGACGAAGCATTTATTATACTCAACAGCAATCAGCAACTTTATGATGCCTACTATCAGTATTACTGCCGGCTTCAGCAACAATTGGAAATGCCTCGCACCAGACATCTTCTCACGACAAGCGCCGAAAAGAATTGTGCCGCTGCCGTTGAGGTGATAGCCGGTAAAATATCCGATAAACAAAGAGCGTTGCCTTCTATTATTGAAAACTACTCCAAGGGAATAATTCTCAATGCCATTATATCGTCCGTAATAGCTCTAATCTTGCTCTGCGTCTCTATATATTTTACTTCTATCGGTGAATTTTCCATTTTCTCCACTCTGAATATAATAACTGCCGTATCCATTCTCGTTGCCTTTTTCATCTTCAGCAACTACAAAATGAATGTGAGAAAGAAACGTCGCGAACTGACTGCCGAAATAGAAGAGCTTGCAGTGAAGGAAAACCGTTGCCGGCACGACTTGCTCGAAAAACGCCTCAAACTCCATATCTCAGGTCTGTGGCTCGATAACTATCACAAACTTAATACATCTCTCGAAAAAACTTACAACCGATTGGTGAGCTATATAGGACATTTACAGACGTGGATGGATGAAGACCGCATAGCTACGGCCAACACCCACATCCGTGAAGGCAATATGTTTATATCTCTCTGCAATACCGGCCTCATCGAATCTTATTTCCAACAACATATCCCGCAATTGGTGCACCAAATCGACCTTACCGACACATTTAATAACTACAACATCGAAAAAGAGACCATCCTGCACGCACGCCAACGTCTGTACAAAGATGTTGGCGAAGCCATATTATCTCTTTTCAGCAATTTCAGAATCTACGACTACCTCTCTGCCAAGAAGTCATACAGCTATATCGAAAACCTGCATCTCTCTGATTTGATCTCTCAACTTGTAAATACCGGCAAACCATCATGCCGGCACACATCAGTTTCTGACGACACCCCTATCTACAAAATTCTTATCGAAGCAACCGACAAAGAAATACCGACACTCCGCTCGGCCGTTGAACGTCACTTTCCCTCAGCAATAAGCTTTATTCAAACGTCCGATTCTGACAGTCTGATTCTTCTTACGATACGCCCGATACCGGTGTCTTCCGTCAAGTAACTGTAGGCATCACCGCTGATTGATCCTCAATATTTCGCACTTTTTACCAGGTTATCGGGCTTTTCGGGGTGTTGAGGAGCGTTTTTTGACACGTGATGAAATGTTTTAGCGATTTTTTTGCTAAATTTGCGGTGTAATTGCATTTATATGTCTTCCTGCCTAAGCTCTATTCAGCTTTCTATCGCTGATGATCTCAAAAAGCTGAACGATCTCATCGCCGCACGGCTCTCTACCACCAACCCGCTGATGGATGCCGTGATCACCAATTATCTTCGCTCCAAAGGCAAGCAAATCAGGCCTTTGGTGGTGATGTTGTGCGCCAAAATGTACGGTGAGGTCAATGACCGCGTGATCTCGGCGGCCGCTGCCGTGGAGCTCTTGCACAACGCTTCGCTTATCCATGACGATGTGGTCGACAACGCTTCTACACGCCGTTCTATGCCTACTATCAACTCGGTGTGGGACAATCATATAGCCGTGCTTATGGGCGATTTCTTCGTTTCCACATCGATGCAGGAGGCCATTTCCACCTCCGATGTGCGCATCATTTCGGCTCTTTGTCATCTGGGCCGGCTGCTCTCGATAGGCGAACTTGACCAGATTTACAACGCCCGGTTCCACAAGCTCACCGAAGATGCCTATTTCCGCATCATATCTTACAAGACGGCGTCGCTTTTCGTGGCGTGCGCCCGCATGGGCTGCTATGCCGTGGGGGCCTCGGACGAGGAGACGGAACGCATGGCTCGTTTTGCCGAGCTTATGGGGCAGGCTTTCCAAATCAGAGACGACATTTTCGACTATTTCGACGGCGATGTGGGCAAGCCTACGGCCAACGACCTTCGGGAGGGCAAAATCACTCTGCCGCTGTTGCACGTGCTTCTGAACAAAAATCTCGAACATCACGACGAGATGCTCGAGCTCTCGCGCCGCGAACAGCTCACCGAGGCTGAAATAGAAATGCTTATCGCCTATGCCCGTCGCCACGGCGGCATCGAATACGCCTACGAAACAATGGAGCGTCTGCGCCGGCGCGGTGCTGAAATCCTGAGCGAGTGCGACCCTTGTCCGGCCGCGCAATCGCTTATGGAAATTTTCGACTACATCATCGAACGCAAGAAATAGACCTCTCCGGGTCCGAGTTCCGCACGCCGCCAAACGCTGCAACCATTACAAAAAAAATACCATAAAACCATATTCTACAATCATTTATGTCACGTATTCTTACCTCTCTGCTGCTTGCCTCGGCTGTCTGTGCCGGCGCTCAGACTCATGTGAGCTGGCGTGCCGACGGCTTTGTCGACGGCAAATTCCAACATTCTATCGTTATCACCGGCGATATGGATTTTGACCGCATCGCTTTCAACGCTCCCTCTTCTTACGGCGCACCGATTAACCCCGCCGACACTCTCGGCGAACTCGTGCCGGGATTCTACTACGTGGCTTCGCCGCGAATCGCAGAGGGCGTTGACTCTGTTGTCATCTCATTCCGCGCTCCGCGTCTGTTGAACTATTCGCGTACGCCCGACGGCGTGCACCGCATAAAAAACGGCAAAGTTGAGCCGGTGATATATCACCGCCCGGCAATCACCGAACCTTACCAATACACCGATGCCGAGGGCCGCACCGCCGTGCCGCGCGCCGAAGACATCTTCGCGCTTAATGAAACATTTGCCGGCGCCCGCGAACTCAGCCCGTACGACGTTGTGCCTTCGTTCAAGAAAGTTACCCTCACCGGCGGCGAGTCGCACGCGCCGTTCAAAGCATCGGTCAAGGCTGTAAACGAAAAGAACCGGCCCGATGAATACTACCGAATCACCGTCGACGGCGGCAACATCACTGTCGAAGCCGCCACCGAGGAGCAGGCCAGGCTTGCGCTGGCATCGTTCAACCAGAACGTGCTCGACCGCGAACTCACCGTGCTGCCCGATGCTGTGATTGAAGACTGGCCCGATTTTGAATACCGTGGCGTGATGCTCGACATCGTGCGCAACTATCAGACTCCCGAGGAGCTGGAAAAAATAATGCGCCGCATGCGCGACCTGCGTCTCAACGTTCTTCATTTCCACTTTGCCGACGACGAGGGATGGCGTCTGCAGATGCCGTCGCTGCCCGAGCTCACCGAAGTGGGCGCACGACGCGGCTACACCACCGACGACGTTGCCTCCGGCTTCATTCCGCAATATTACCGCGGCGACGGCAACCCCGACAGCTTCACCACTACCGGCAACGGATATTATACACGTCAGGAATTTATCGACCTGCTGCGTCTGGCCAAGAGCTACGGCATAACGGTAATGCCCGAAATCGAGTCGCCCGGCCATGCACGCGCTGCAATCAAGGCCATGGAATGGCGTCACCGCAACCCGCGTCCCGGCTTGCCTGACCTGCGGCTCATACACGACGGCGACACATCCAGATATTCCAGCGCTCAGGGCTACCACGACTGTGTGATGAACCCCGCGCTCGAATCCACCTACGAGTTTATGGGCACCGTCTTCGATGACCTCATCGACATGTACCGCGAAGCCGGTGTCGACCTCCCGGCCATACATATCGGCGGCGACGAGGTGGCCCGCGGCTCGTGGAGCGGTTCTAAAGCCGTGCAAGACTTTATGAAAGCTAACGGCCTGGAAACCCAGCACGAAATGCACGCCTACTTTGTGAAACGCATCGGCCGGATGCTCGCCGACCGCGGCGTGAAGATGAGCGGATGGGAAGACATCGCCTACGTACAGCCCGACCCCACCGAGATTGCCAAAAAGCTCTACGGCGTGAACATCTGGCACGTAGCCAGCGACAAGAACGTGGCAAAAACGATTGAAGTTGCCTCAAAAGGCGTGCCCGCAATCATGACCTGCGTCGACTATCTCTATTTCGACCAGAGTTTCAACCGCCACCAGCAGGAGACAGGCTCGCCATGGGGCGCATACGTCGACGATATACGTCCGCTGCACGCCTACGCGCGGCACATTTACCCCTCCGACACTCCCGTCAAGGGCCTCAGCGCTACTCTATTCTGCGAGACAGTGCAGGGACCCGAACACTTCGAGCAATTTATCTTCCCCAAGATTTTTGGCATGGCCGAACGTGCATGGAACGCCGACTCGACCTACACCGACGCCGAATTTATGCGACTCATGAGCAAGCGCATGCACTCTCTTGCTCGCGGCCGCGTCAACTTCCACGTGCGTCAGCCCGGCATACGTCTCAACAACGGTAAAGTAGAAATCAACACCCCCTACGCCTACCCCGAACTTCTCCCATACCTGAGCGTGCGCTATACCATCGACGGCACCGAGCCCGACGAGTTCTCGCCGCTTTACACCGCACCCTTCGACGCTCCCGCCTCGGGCAATGTGAGAGCCCGTCTGTATCTCTACGGCCGTCCGTCGCTCACAACTTTACTGCAAATCCCCTGATTTAGCCCGAATATGCTCCGCAAGTTTACCGCCTGTCTTCTCGCTGCCGTTGCCGCCACACTCCCCCTCTTTGCAGAGGGAGACATCAGATGGCTCGGCACCGTCAAAGATTTCGGTGCGTTCGCCGAGACCGATGTCCCGTCAAAGGCCGAATTTCGCTTTATCAACGACACCGGCTCGCCAGTAGTGATAACATCGGTAAGAGCCACTTGCGGCTGCACTACGCCAACTTACAGTCTCAACCCGATAGCGCCGGGCGACACAGCCACAATAGCCGTGGCGTACGACTCTCAAGGTCGCCCGGGACGCTTCTCAAAAAAAATATATGTGCGCACATCGGCCTCCGAAGCCCGTACAGACCTTGTTATCAAAGGTGTGGTGCTCGGCAGCGAAGAGTCGGTGAGCGGACGCTACCCGATGAACGCCGGCAAACTGCGCCTGCGCAACGGCGCCGTCATGCTCGGCAAGGTGCCCAAAGGCCGCGGCAAAATGGAAAGTCTGCAAGGCTACAATTTCAGCACCGACACCATCACCCCCCTTGTCACGGCGCATCCCTCGTGGGCCGAAGTGGCCGTGGTGCCTCCGCAAGTGCCGCCGGGACAGCAGATGATGTTCAATGTATACTTCCGCTCCGACCGCTGCCCGCTGTGGGGCGTTGTGAGCGACAGCATTGTCATTGTCTCCGATTTCAACGAGAAGCCGGTCACAATTCCGCTCGTGGGCATTGTCGAGGAGGATTTCTCCCGGCTCACACCCGGCGAAATGCAACGCGCGCCCGAAGCCGTGCTCAGCACCGACCGCATCGACCTGGGCAATATCCCGGCTCACGCATCCGCGACCGTCAAGGGCACCCTCACCCTCGCCAACCGAGGCAAATCGACACTGAAAGTGCGACGTATCTACGCCGACGACTCCGGTCTTGAGGTCAGCATCAAAAACACCTCGGTAAAGAAAGGCAAGTCGACCCAAATCACTGTCAGCGTCGATGTCGGCGGCAGCGACATCATCAACAGGCGCTTCACCCTCATCACCAACGACCCCCTGCACCCGCAACAGACCGTGCGCGTGGTAGGCACCGTGCAGCGCTGAATATGGAAAAACTGATGCAATACGTCTGGCAATACCGCCTGTGGCCACCGGCTCTGATGTCCACCACCGACGGCAGGCGCATAAGCATCATCAACGCCGGCGAACTGAACACCGATGCCGGACCCGATTTCACCAACGCTTCGGTGAAAATCGGCGACGAAAACTGGTACGGCAACATCGAAATACACGTGCGCGCATCCGACTGGTTTCGGCACGGCCACGACAAAGACCCGGCCTACGACTCGGTGATACTGCACGTGGTCGAAATCAGCGACGCCGACATCTTCCGCTCCGACGGTGAGAAAATACCACAGCTGGTGATGACTTGCGCACGCGATTTCAACGACAGATATAACAATTTCGTCAACAATACGGCTCTCTCCACTCCATGCGCGTCCGAGATAGCCCGCCTTCCCGCCATCGCGCTCAGCGACTGGCTTACGGCCCTCGGCATGGAGCGTCTGCAAGAAAAAGCCGACCGGGTGGCCGAGCTCGCCGCCGGGCACGACTGGACCGAAGCAATATACATAACACTTGCACGTGCCCTCGGATTCGGTCTCAACTCCGAACCGTTCGAATTGCTGGCCAAAACCACACCTCTGCGTTTTCTGCGCCGCCACTCCGACGACATCCTCGCCATCGAGGGCATACTCTTCGGTCAAGCCGGACTCCTCGCCGACGACACACCCTCCAACGACTACACGACCCTACTGCGTCGCGAATACGCCTTCTACTCGGCGAAATACGGACTCAAACCGTCGCCTAACTTACAGTGGAAAATGGCACGGATGAGACCGCAGAACTCGCCGCACCGCCGTATCGCCACGCTGGCGCGCTTCATCAGCGGAGGTTTCCCATTCTCGCACGAGATAGCCGAAATCTGTTCGCGCAATCAGGCCAGGGCGCTCTTTGCCGATATCTGCTACGACGGCTTCTGGGTGAATCATTGCAATTTTGCATCGACAATCACATATTCCGCTCGTGCGCTGTCGGAAAGCTCTGTCGACGTGCTCGTTATCAACGCTATCATCCCCTATCTCTACGCTTACGGCAATTTCACATGCAACGACCGGCTGATGGAACGCGCCGTAGAGCTGCTCGAGCAGTTTGCCCCCGAGCGCAACAACCTCGTGACCCCCTTCCGCGAAGCCGGAGTAAGGGTAGACGACGCTTTCACCACGCAAGCGCTCATACAGCTCAGCAAAAAATATTGCCACAAGCGCCTGTGCCTCTTCTGCCGTTTGGGACATCGCATCCTCTCCGCCAAAGTAAAAGCCTGAACTTATCCCGTGAGCGGCACATAGATAACCGGGAAGCGAAGCGCGGCCTCGCGCGAGCATAAAAGAAACCGGATGGCACTGGGAAGTGCCGAATGGTCTCGTTCGGCACATAGATTACCTACTTCTCTCCTTTTGTCGTGAGCGAGGCCGCTCACGACTTCCCGGTGAAGTCTCGCGCGAGCACAAAATAACCATCGCCTGTTGTTGTGTGCCGAACGAGGCCGTTCGGCACCTCCCGGTAAGACTGTCGGCACTTCCCGGTATGCCGCTCACGACTTCCCAGTCGCATCCGCATCCATTTACCGGGAAGAATTTTCAGAAATGATAAGCCAGTCCGACGGCTAATGTCGGCACCTGATGCTCGCTGTATTTTCGGATGCCAAATGCATATTCTTCATCTTTGAGCAACTTCAAAGTAGCGATATCTATTTTTGCACTGACGGTTAATTTACCGATAGTATAGTCTGCGCCAATACGCCAATCAAAATTATGCGGTACATAATCAGCGCCAATATTGCTCTTTGAAGCAAAAGCGTACGCGTATCTTGGTCCGGTGAACACGGATAGTTTACCGATACCGACACCGAAGCTCTTCCCTACGACCAATGCAAAGTCAAATCCTGTTTGATAACCGGAATTTCCGTAGCATTTGCCTCCATCCCAATCTGCTTCTTCGAAGAAATTCGTATAGAAGAGACCAACAGAGGGCATTACATAAAAACTACTTACAGGTAATCGATAATTTAGCGTGATATCCGTACCCATATGTTTTTTATTATCGCTTCCCCAAGGGGCGATACGGGCGTCCAAGCCCACGCTCCACTGAGCCTGCGCGACTACGCAAGATACGAGAAGCGTAAGAAGAAGAATAAATTTTTTCATAGACCTTAATGTTTAGTTTTCAGCTCCTTGCATTTCTGAATAAATTCGGTTAAATAATAAACTCAGAATATTGTGCAAGAAAAGTTGGATTTTACATTGTCAGAAATTATAAGCCAGTCCGATTGCCAGTATTGGCACTTGACGATCATTGTAGTCACCGGCATTGTCCTGTTTTAGATACCTTAAAAGGCCGATGTCGCATTTTGCGCTTGCAGTGATTTTCCATAAAGTGTAGCTCGCACCCACGCGCAAATCGAAACTATTCTGCAAATGATTACAAAATGCTGATTCGTCAGGTTTCTCGGCATAAGCATATGCATATCTCGGACCTGTAAATATTGCGAAATCACCTGTTCCAAGGCTAAAAGACTATCCGATAACACATGTTAAGTCAATACCGCTTCTATAACCAAAGTCATATTTTATATCATCACGGGACGATTGACCTTGAACCCGGTTATCAACATAATAGTATTCTACATTACGATTTTGTGTATACTTTTGGTAGAAAAAGCCAACCGAAGTCATTATGAAAAAACCACCAACGGGTAATTTGTAATTAGCAACTATATCCGTTCCCATGTTCTTTTGGTCATTTCCCCAAGGGGCGATACGAGCGTCCAAGCCGACGCTCCACTGAGCCTGCGCGGCAATAGCAACTGTACAAAATATGATATAAGCAATAATTTGTTTCATAATGTTTAATTATTTTGTTCTGAAATTATATATGACACTAACATTTAATGGAGTGCCTTGTATGTCATCTCTGCCGGGGAAATGCCATCCACAATAAGAATAATAGCCATCATATTTCCCATAAAATCCCCAGATCATATATTGCGTCTGATATGATGGATAAATTGTCTCTTGTTCCATGTTTCCACATGAGGTCATTTCGTCAGGAAGCGTAAAAGTATAAATTGTGTTTTGTGTCACACGATGATGTCGACTATAACCACCGCTTAGCCATGTATGGGCATTATCTTCACCTTTCCAGACCGCTGCTATTAATGTGATTCTTCCGTCAATAATTGATTTCAAATCACTGTTGCTTGCGTTTTCTTTTGTGCTCAGATAATAATATTTCTTCAACAATTTTACATACTCTGGAAATGTCGTACCTGTTTTACCTAATTCAAACGAGGCATTCATTTCCTTAGCGATAGAAAGTAAGAAATTGGATGTTGTCCGAGTTGCATAAGTTAAAGGCATATCCAGCCAATCGTATGTGTCGGGCTTTTTGAAATATCTCATAAGTTGACCTACGGCGAGAGTTCCGCAACCTACCTTGCAAAGTTTTCCGCTTCCATCATAAGGAAAACATTGATTAAATCCAATTTCTTGATCCCATTTCGTTTGTATATATGGCCCTGTGGTCTCACCAATAACCTCATCTTTATAGGCTGCAAATGACAGGAAGCGGAAGTTTTCGGAATAGAATATATCGGTCATGCCGTCGCACATCTGTATCAGGTCGTTGATTGTAATGCCCTGTTCACCGTATGCTCCCGGAATTAAATCTCCGTAGTTGAGATGTTCGAATGTTTCAACCGTATAACCTTTACCTCGCAATTCGGCGATTGTGTCGGCCATTATGCCCAAAAGACGATCATAGTCTTCTCTGGTGAAATCACTGTGAAATACCGGTGCATCTGTCCAATGGTCAACGCGCGATGTAGGGCGTGTGACTCCATGAGATGCTGAAGCGCCCTGTAATCTGGCAATCGGTGAAATTGCCGACCATTCTTTTTTGTACATTTCTATCGTGTCCTGAGGCACCATATTGTCTACATCGGATATCGTATTCACCGTGTTTTCTTTCCAGAGCATAAGTCCGCCCGGCATATTGCCGTTGACATCGAAGTTGCCTTTGTCGTTATAGGCAAGAATCGGTTGGTATTTTCTCGTGGCGCTCACCTAAGCCCAGCCTCCCTGATTGAAATTAAGCACGTAGATGCATGGAGTCCCTTTTGAGTCGGCGATGGTCGAAACCGTATAACCTCCAGCTCGGGATTTTGAGGGGTTGAAACCTTTGACAAGGTTATCCAAATCATTGCATGTCACTGAGTTTTCGTCCTGCACTGCTGCTGAAAAAGGCGTGAAGTCGGCACTGTCGGTTACCGGTGCAGGCTCGTTTTGCGCGCAGGAGTAAAAAAGCAGTAAGAGAGGTAAGAGGATAAGTTTTTTTCATGATTAGCTTATTGGTTTGATAATTTTGCAACAAATATATGTAATATCATGTAAAGATAAAAAAATATTAAGTTAAAAAAAATTAACGGATTTGGCCGGTAAGTGCACGTTATCGACCGGGAAGTGCCACGTGGCCCGAGCTGCACTACGACTGGGAGGCGAAGCGCGGCCTCGCGCGAGCATTAGATTACTCCCATCTCTCCTTGTGCCGACCGGGCCGGTCGGCACTTCCCAGTAGCCGCTCACGACTTCCCGGTGAAGTCTCGCGCGAGCACAAAATAACAATCGCCTGTTGTTGTGTGCCGAACGAGGCCGTTCGGCACCTCCCGGTAGGCCGCTAACGACCTCCCGATATAATGTGCACTTTCCGTTCATGGCGTTTTTGATATGTCTGCGTTTTTTCTTACCTTTGCAGGAGATTTAACCTGTCATCACAATGTCATGAAAAAGTTCCTTGCCTCTACGATTTTTGCTCTCGCCTCTGCCACCGCATGGGCGTTCTCAGTTGACCGAATCGACCCGCCGCATTGGTGGACCGATATGCACGACTCATCTTTGCAGCTTCAGATTCACGGCAGCGACGTGCGCCATTGCGATGTAAAAGTCGACTATCCCGGCGTGAGCGTCGACAGCGTGGCTCGCCTCGACGGCAGTCCCGACTGGCTCTACGTATATCTCAACATCTCGCCCGAAGCAAAGCCCGGCGATGTGAAAATCACACTCTCGCAGGGTAAGAAAAAACGCAACCTCAGCTTTCCTCTTAAAGAGCGAAAGGCCAATCGCGGAGCCAAAGGCTTTGACGCCTCCGACGTTCTCTACATGGTTATGCCCGACCGCTTTGCCGACGGTGACCCGACCAACAATGTCATCGCCGCGATGAACCATCCTGCCAAAGTCGACCGCTCGAACCTCAACGTGCGCCACGGCGGCGACCTGCGCGGCATCATGAACCACATCGACTACATCGACAGCCTCGGCGTAACCGCCATCTGGTTCAATCCCGTGCTTGAAAACGACCAGCAAGGGGGCAGCTACCACGGCTACGCCACCACCGACTATTACGCCGTAGACCGCCGTTTCGGCTCCAACGACGAGTACAAACAACTCATATCCGCCCTCCACGACCGCGGCATAAAAACGGTTATGGACATGATATTCAACCACTGCGGCTCGGACCATCAGTGGCGCATCGACCCGCCGAGCCGAGACTGGTTCAACTTTCAGGACAATTACCGCCAGACCAACTACCGCCTCTCGACCATCGCCGACCCCTACGCCTCTAAATACGACAAAGCGCTGACCACCGAAGGTTGGTTTGTCGAAAGCATGCCCGACCTCAATCAGCTCAATCCGCACCTGATGAAATACCTCATCCAGAACTCAATCTGGTGGATTGAAGAAGCCGAAATCGACGGCATCCGCATGGACACTTACCCTTATGCCGACATGAAGGCAATGGCCGAGTGGATAGACTGCGTGAAGGAGGAATATCCCGATTTCAATATCGTAGGCGAATGTTGGTTTACCGACGCCGGTCAGGAAGCTTCATGGCAGAAAGGAGCCAAACAGCCGCCTCACGGTATCGACTCGCACCTGCCCGTCGTGATGGATTTCGGACTCATGGTCAAGATGCGCGACATGGCGCCCTTGCGCGAGCAGACCGACCCATGGAACGGTCTTAACAAAATCTACGACCACCTGTCGCTCGACTATCTCTACGCCGACCCGATGCAGGTGCTCCGATTCCTTGACAATCATGACACAGAGCGCTTCATTCTCACCGTCCCCGACAGCCTCGGCCAATGGAAACAGGCCATTACCCTGCTGCTGACCATCCCCGGCATCCCGCAGGTATACTACGGCACCGAACTGCTCATGGCCGGCGACCGGCGCAAAGGCGACGGCAACGTGCGCCGCGATATGCCCGGAGGCTTCCCCGGCGACACCGCCACCGTCTTCACACGCGAGGGACGCTCGGCTTTGCAGAACGAAGCCACAGACTTCATGCGCACGCTTCTGAACTGGCGCAAAACATCCCGGGCCGTGGCCGAAGGCGACATGAAGCACTTCATGCCCACCAACGGCCTTTACGTATACCGCCGCTCTGCGAGCGACGACGAAGTCATTGTGGTCATAAACGGACTCGACACCGAAAACGAGGCCGACATGAGCCGCTATGCAGAAATCACCACACCCGGAAAGCAATACACCGACATCCTCACCGGCGAGAGCTTCGTGCTATTGCCTCAGAGCGGCCGCCGCACCTTCGCCCCCCGCGAAATCCGCGTGCTTCAAGCCGGGAAATAACAACCTGCACGCATCGGTAACCGTAGCCGTGAATCAAAATAATGAAAAAATTTTGCAAATATCTTCTGATATTCTTCGCTCTGTCTGTTGTCTTTGAGCCGATGGCGACCGAATATCCCGCGACCGGGCAATCAGCTGTCTCTCAAAAGAAAAAGACAAAAAAAGGAACGTTCTCCAAGAAGAAAAAGACCACTTCAACCAAAAAAAATGCCGCCCCCACCCCCGCTCCCGCCCCTAAGCGCCGCACGCCGGTGGTTCGCGGTGACGAGATATTGCAGCTCAAAGCGAAAAAAGACGGCGACACGAAGCTATACGGCTATGAGAACGTCGGTCCCAAATACTATTGGTGGGCCGAAGCTCACTATCTCGGCGCAGGCAAGGAACAGCTTAACCTTGGTTATGAGACGCAGTGGGTCATCACTCCCCAATACACCCATGCCGCCAAGGAATTTTCCGAAGGACTTGCTGCTGTAGAAATCAACGGCAAAGTCGGCTTCATCGACCGGCTCAACCGCTTTGTGATTCCTCCCGTGTTCGACCCGATGGACGACCTTGCCGGTTTCCGCTATGGTCTCGCCGCGGTAAAGAAAGACGGGAAATTCGGTTTCATCAATAAAAAGGGCGAATTCGTAATCAATCCCATATATGATGACGCCGAGAATTTCGGCAATGACTATCTGGCGGTTGTGAAACGCGGCAAAAAATTCGGTTGCATCGACATCAAAGGCGACAGCATTGTCCCCTGCACCTACATCGCAAAGGAGATGATGAAAAACGTGCCGATGAAAAACAAGCCTTACCGCGAGGCAAAAAAAATGGCAAAAGAGCGGTGGGACCAGGGCTATTACAATAACGCCCTGATACCCATCGACCAGGTGAGCGACGATGTAGACTCGAATATACTCAACCCCGACTGGCAGGAGCCGGCCGGCAACGTTAAGCCCGACGGCGCTCCGGCCGGCGACGGTTTCTACATCGTCAGCTCGACGGATGGTAAAAAGGGCGTTACCGACAGCTACGGGCGCAAACAGTTGCCTTGCATCTATAAAAATGTGACCTACGACAAGACACAACGCGTGTTTATCGTCGAAGGTGATGTCACAACTCCCGAAAAATACAATTTCGTCGGCACGGGCCTTGCATACGCCGGAGGCGGATGGATCATACCGCCCGTTTTCGACAGCGTGGGCAATTTTAATGCCGCGGGCGGAGCCAATGTCACAGTAGGCACGCATCAGGGACGAGTCAACGTCTTTGGCAAAGTCGATGACGCGCTGCTTATGAGTCTTCTCGAAGAGAGCATGAAAGAGAAAGACACGCACTATACACGTCGTCTGATAGGCATATTGCCAACCTGTGCCGCCGCTCACAATTGTCTCGGCATCTATTACGCCTCGACTTGCGACAACCTCAAGGATGCAATACATCATTTCACGGTGGCCCATAATCTCGACCCCGAAAACAAAGACTTCGAAGCCAACATGAAAGCTGCCAAGAGCACGCGCAACGACCGACGCTGGAACCGTGTGCTCACCGGCCTCAATATCGCCGCCGCCGTGCTCACCCTCGGCGCCGTCACATATTCTGCCGTAAACGGGGGCTCGGTCGACTCATCCACTTTTTCAAGCACCGGCCTTACGGCCGACGATTCCGCTTCTTCTTCATATTCAAGCGGAACAAGCTCACATGGCGGCGGCGGAAGCTCTGCCACAAACAAATGCATGAAATGCATGGGCAGCGGCACTTGCTCCACACAGTCCGGCACCGGGATGAAGAATGCCTGCCACGGTTCCGGCCTCTGCGGCTACTGTCATGGCACCGGATGGATCAAGGCCGGAGGATCGGAAGCAATATGCCGCGCTTGCAACGGCAAAGGCAAATGCAAAACCTGCGGCGGCACCGGCAAATGCAAATACTGCCACGGCACCGGACACCGTTAAGCCGCTCCTCTATACTCAATAATCCGACAAAGCAGACACAATCACTCTCCCGATGCTAACAATAAAAAACACGACAACTAAGATGCGACACCTGCTCCTGACCATTCTTGCCTCGGCCGCGCTCACCGCCACGGCACAAACCACACGCGAAGAAATCGCCGTCACTCCCGAGAAAGCCGGCGGCGTATATTACGCCTATCCCGTGAGCGAAAGTCTCAACACACCCGCTCCGAAAGGCTATAAACCGTTCTATGTAAGCCATTTCGCCCGTCACGGCTCACGCTATCTCATCAGCGACAACGATTATAAGACAGTGATGGACGTCTTCGATAGCGCTGACCGCGCAGGAGCTCTCACCCCACTTGGCAAGAGCGTGAAAGCGCGTCTCGACAGCATCTGGACCGAAGCACAAGGCCGCGGCGGCGAGCTCACTCCTCTCGGACGTCGCCAGCACCAGGGCATAGCGCAGAGGATGTACAAGGCCTACCCCGAAGCATTTACCGACGACGCCCGTATAACAGCCGCCTCAACCACCGTGATGCGCTGCGCCCACTCGATGTTCGCCTTCATCGAAGGTCTGAAAGAACAAAATCCTCGCCTGCTCATACCGGCCGAATCGTCGGAGCGCAATATGCACTACCTCAACTACCACTCCAAAGAGTCGGGCAAATACAGCAACGACAAGGCCGAATGGTATCTCGACTATAAGAAATTCCGCAACGAAAAGACACGCCCCGACCGTCTCGTGCGCTCGCTCTTCGCCGACAGCACCTTCGTGCGCCGGCACGTCGACCCGCAGTCGCTCATGACCGGCCTCTACTGGATTGCCGTCGACGGTCAGAACATCGAGACACCGGTGACGCTGCTCGACATTTTCACCACCGATGAGCTTTTTGACCTCTGGGAGATATACAACTACAGCTTCTACGCCACCAACTCCTCTTATCCGTTGGCCGACGGACAGCACATCGACAATGCCAAAAATCTTCTGCGCAACATTGTAGAAACAGCCGACGACTATATTGCCCGAGGCGACAAAGGCGCTACTCTGCGTTTCGCCCACGACGGCAACATCATTCCCCTCACGGCCCTGATGCAATTTCCCTCATGCGCCGTCTATGAGACCAACCCCTACGCGCTGAGCCGCGTGTACAGCAATTTCAAGATTTCGCCCATGGCATCCAACGTGCAGGCCGTGTTCTTCAAAAACAAGGCCGGCGATGTAATCGTGAAGTTTATGCTCAACGAGCGCGAAGTCTCGATTCCGGCCAAGACCGATATGTATCCCTTCTACCGCTGGGAAGACGCGCGTGCCGCATTGCAAAAAATCCTCGACACTCCCTCGCGCGAATACATCCCCGCAGCTTCTATCAGATAGCCCCTATGCAACTGCCGTTACATGATATGACGGCTCATCTGCCGGCTTGTTCGATGTCGGTTGCGACCGAAGACCCGAATCTTTCACCGGGGAGAAAACGACGGTATAAAAACCCGCTGACAAGTCTGAAAACGAGGGCAATTACTATCGTTAAGCCCAGATAGACGGCTAAAGATTCGAGCATAGGCTCTCGGTGTTTCTGCATAGGGAAAACCAAGTAGCGGGCCACGGGATGAGCCACGAATATATAGGGGCTCAACCGCCCCGTCCATATCCATAAAGTGCGCCAGACAGGTATCATCATCGACACTTTGGCTACGGCCACGGCTATCACCACCCATGCAAGGATAGAAAACTGCCATGTGACACTGTTGAGCATCGACGGCCACAAAAGCAGCGCCGAGAGCGCCAAGGCGACCGCGACCGCGGCTTTTGGCACCTTAGAGATGCGCCCGCACACAATGCCGAATACCAACACAATCATCCATCCCGTGGCGTTGAATCGCAACCACACCATATTTCCGGCGGCGGGATTGACCGCAAACTGCAACGCAAGCGAAATCGCAGTCAAAGTCCACATCCACAGCGGATTCTTGCCGTGGATGAATAAGGCATAGATGATATAGAACTGCATGGCGAGCCCGAAATACCAGAACACTCCGGGCGAAGGCCACAACAAACGCCCCAAACCCCAAAAGAGGTCGGGAAGCATGGTAAGCTGCATCACGCAATTGAAAAGCTCTCCATAATCGACATATCCGCATTTGAGGTTGTTCCTAAGAGTCAAAAAGAAGAAGACCACTATGGCCGGAAGCATCAGAAACAGCAGTTTCAGATAGTTGTGCAGGATGAAGCGCGGAGGCGACAGCGGCGTCTTCTCTCTCTCGTACTTCATCACAAGTCCGTAGCCTGTGAGAAACATGAATACGGTGACACCGTACCAGCCGAAAAATGACAGCATATCGAAGACAAAGGCCGACGCGGTCTCATTCGGGGCCAGGAGTGCGACTGTGCGGTCTGAAATGAAGGCAAATTCATTCTCCTGAGCTATACCGGGCACAAGGTGGCAGAAATTGTGCAGGGCAATAATCACTATCGCCATTCCGCGCATCACGCAGCCACATTCGCGGCTGATTGATATGCCTGTTGTCTGCTTCATGTTTGTTTCGCTAATCAGGTGCAAAGTTAGCGAAAAATTGTTATTTCTGCTGTATGAAATAATTTTCAGCTTAATTATGTGGGTGTGTCAAAAAGCTGCGGTTTTGCGAGCGACTCCGCTTTTTTGCAAAGCCGTGGCAGGTCCGACAATGGGAGGCAAAGCGCGGTCTCGAGCGTAGCATGGACCTTGCGAATCACAGGAGGTAGCCGACATCCCCGGCGTCCACAATCCCCAAAAATCACCTTAAAAAGCAGTGATACTCTACAAAGTATCAACTTGACAAACAATCAATCAGCACAGACACTCCATAAAGCGCTTATATATACATATATTACAGTGTACTTCCGAAAGCTTATGTGCTTCTGTTTTGAGAATTATGCTCGGCCGGGACCGTCCTTCTACTCCGGCAACAAATTGACCCTCAAATTTATCTCGTAAGCGATTCGCCTGCGAAGAATTATAAATTATATCAGCAGTCCTCCCAGCGGAACAATATCCTGCGCTCCGCGTCGTGGGGGAAATGCGCGAACTCCACGGTGAAATTCTTCTCCAGAGGCGAATACAGGATGCCCGTGTGGTCATCGGTAGTGGCCGCGTCGAGCTTGAACAGCACCCAGTTGCGTAGCGTCCCCACGAGCCGTAAGCCCTTGGAAATCTTGAAGTACTCCTGCGGCATGCTACACTCAGCATTGCGGAACCCCACTATTGAGTCAGGCGACGAAAACGCAAGATGGTTCACTGCAAATACCCTGCCGAAGCACATATTGCCTCCACAGTAGCTCACAGGCATGAGGGGCGGAAGGCTCAGGTCAAACACTCTGAAATCAAACGCCTGCGCCTCCGGGTCGGCGAAAATGTCGGCCGCAACGAGGTAGGCCACCATCGAGCTCAGCCTCATGTCGCCCTGGCAGTCGCTGATGATGCGGCCGAGGCTGTTGCGGCAAAAAGAGCCCTCTTCGCGGAAAATCCGCTCCGCCACCGCCCTTTTCTGTGCCGTGGCGAGGTCGGAGCACAGCTCCGGATAATTCCAGTTGTCCTTGGGGATGTCCATAATTGTCACCGGTTTATCGTTTGGTAAAGCGCAGGGGCATGGCCGCACCGGTGGCGGCGAAAACGGCCGGAGAACCATCTTGCGGTGCGCGGTACACTTCATGACCGTTCACCCACGTTGAACTCACGCGGTGGTTCAGGCTCAGTCCGTCCATCGGCGTCCAGCCGCAGGGACTGAGCACCATGTAGTCGTCGACGACGTATGGCTCGGTGGCCTCGACGATTATGAAGTCGGCGTAATGTCCGGCGGTGAGCCTGCCTCGGCGGTCAATATGATATACCTCGGCAGGATTGTTGCAATATACGCGCTCAACGGTTGCCTCGTCGTATAGCGACAGCAGTACCGGGAGGGCAAACTGCACTGCGGGCGCTCCGGATGCGGCTGTAAGCGCATCGCCGGCCTTTTCCGACAAGAGATGCGGGGCATGGTCGGTGGCCGCCATGTCTATGATGCCTTCGCCGAGGGCGCGTCTCAGAGCCAGACGGTCACGCACGCCTTTGACCGACGGATTCATCTTGATGCGCGAGCCCAAACGGGGATAGTCGTCGGAGGTGAACAAGAGATGATGAGGCGAGACCTCGGAGGTAATCTGTTTGGTGCCCGGAGCACCGGCGTTGCGAGGCAGCAGAGTCAGCTCGTCGGCGGTGGTAAGGTGGCACAGATGGAGACGTGTGCCGTAACGGAGAGCAAGGTCAACGGCTTGCCCGGTGGCCGCATAGCAAGCATAGTCGCTGCGTATCATGGTGTGCAGAGCCACGGGGATGCTGTCGCCGCAACGGCGGCGGATGGCGGCAAGGTTGGCGGCTATGCAGTCGTTGTCTTCGGCGTGGACGGCCACAAGGGCTTTTACTTCGCGAAATACGCGTTCGAGCGTCGATGCAGTCAGGCTCATCGAGCCTGTGCTTGAACCCATAAACACCTTCACGCCGGGGATGGCATGAAAGTCGGCGTTAAGCAATACGTTGATGTTGTCGTCTGACACTCCGAGAAAGAACGCGTAGTTGATGAGCGAGCCGCGGGCGGCAATGTCGCACTTTTCCTGCCACAGCGGTATTGTGGTGGTGGCCGGACGAGTATTCGGCATCTCGATAAAGGAGGTGACGCCGCCGGCGGCCGCGGCGCGTGATTCGGAGGCGATTGTTGCCTTTTGTGTCATGCCCGGCTCGCGGAAATGTACATGACAGTCGATGGCTCCGGGCAGCAGCAAAGCGCCACGGGCGTCGACTGTACGATCATAGGCGCCTTCGGGTGGCGCTCCGTGGCCTATGGAATCGATTTTCGTGCCTTCGACCACCATCCAGCAGTCGCTGTTAGGGCGTCCCGGACGCCTCGCGCCATGTATGAGAATATGTGTGTCCTGCATGTGCTGAGGCATTATATCTTGCCTGTGAGGCTTTGCCAGCGGAGTTTCATGACGCCGAACATGGCCTCGCCGAAGATACCTGAACTCATTTTGCTCGAGCCCAGCACGCGGTTGACGAAGACGATGGGCACCTCTTCTATCTTGTAACCTTTCTTGTAGGCTTTGAATTTCATTTCGATTTGGAAAGCGTAGCCTTTGAATTGTATCTCGTCGAGCCCTATGCTTTCGAGCACTCGCCTGCGGTAGCAGACAAATCCGGCCGTGGTGTCGCACACGGGCAGACCGGTGACCACGCGGACGTATTTAGAAGCATAGTACGACATGAGCACACGCCCCATGGGCCAGTTCACAACGTTTACGCCTTTGACGTAGCGCGAGCCCACTGCCACGTCGGCTCCTGCCACAACCGCAGTGCGCAGCCGCACAAGATCGGCGGGGTTGTGCGAGAAGTCGGCGTCCATCTCGAATATGTAGTCGTAACCGTGGTCGAGCGACCATTTGAAGCCCGCGATGTAGGCAGTGCCGAGCCCGAGCTTGCCCTGACGCTCGATGATGTGCACGCGCCCGGGATGCTCCCGCATTTTCTCTTTTACAATCGCTGCGGTGCCGTCGGGCGAATTGTCGTCGACGACAAGCACGTCGAAATCGGGTTGGAGCGCAAGCACTGCGTCTATGATTGCTGCCGCGTTTTCACATTCATTGTAGGTAGGAATGATGACAATGCTGTCGCGGCGTGGGGTTGATTCCATGTTTTGCTGATATTTTGTGCAAATGTAGATATTTATTGTAAACGTTGCAAATTTCAGCGCTCTGTTAATCTTTTTTCACGTGCCGTCTTTGAAACAGAAGGTCGTGGTGAGCGGATAATGGTCGGAGGCACGCAGATCGCCTCGGTGCATCGAATGAGGCACAAGGTCGCCGCGATAGAGCACGTGGTCGATGCGCACCCAGAAGCGGTTGGCGTTGTAGGTAATCATCGGACCGAAACCGACCTCGGGATAGACCTGCCGCATATGGCTGTCATGCTCGAGTGTATACAGACTCCGGCAGCCTGTGGGCTCGTTGAAGTCGCCGCAGACTATGGTGTTGGCGCCGCCGTATTTCTTGATGTAGCGCTGCAAGGAGTCGACCTGCAATGCACGCGCTTTGCTTGCGTCCACTATCTTGCTGAAAATGGTAGATTTCACTTCGCTCAGGTTGCGGCGATTGATATCCTCAGGGTTGAAAATTTTCTTGTAGGTTGCTTTATCGTGTGTGGTAAAGAAGAGCGACCGCAGATGCACGGAGAATACGTTCACCACCCGGTCATGAATATGCAGCCGCCAGGCTCCCATGTCGCCTTTGCCCTCGTAGTTCTCGAAATCAATCGGAATGGGCTCGACCGGATATTTAGAGAAGATAATCTGCAGGTAAGAGCTTGTCATCACATAGGGGTACCGACGGTAGAGCGAATCGACCTGCGCCTGCACGATACGTGTGTTAGGATTTTTCATCATCAGCATATATTCCTGCACGCACACCACATCGGGATTCTGCTCGAGAATATATGATATCTGAGGGTTGACTTCACACTCCACGCCGGGCTGAAGCAGAAACGCCATGGCGTTGTATGACATAAGCGTGAACGACCGCGCTTTCTGCTCCTCGGTGAGCGCGCGTTTGGGGAAATTGAGCGGACAATATTCTGTAATGGAGCCTGAGCACATCAGCATCGCGACTCCGGCCACCACGGCAGTACGTCTCCACCATATCAGGTCGACAACAAACACAGCCACAACAGCCAAAAGCGCAGCCGGGAAGGCCATAGCGGCTATCACGGCATGCGGATGCTGCTGCGGCGACAGTGTGCCTGAGACGGCACTCGTCAAAAGGGCAAGAGCCACAAGGATGTTGACTCCGAACCATACGGCGTTAAAGATGCGGCGCCACAATCCGTGTCGCGGGGCGGCCGGGGCATTATTATCGTCACGACGACGGCGCCGAGGTCCGCGCGATGGCCTGTCGGAAGCCGCTGCTCCGGGGTGCAGCAAGGGATTGTTTTTATCGTTGGCGCGTGTCATCGGCGGTGATTAAATCGTTGAGAGAGGTCGAACAGGCGTTGGCGCTCGGCGGCCGTGAGCGAGCCGTAGCCCGAACGGGAAACTTTTTCGAGCAGGGCGTCAAGCTGCTCCTCGTCGCTGCCGGAGATAATGTCAACGGTAGCCCGAGCCACAGCAGGGCGGCTGCACAGCCGGCCGAAAAAACCGAATACGCTCCTGAGGGGTGCGGTGACGTCCACTCCACGCCGTCGGAGCAATCCTGCGGCCACTCCCACGGCCAGAGCAGCTCCGTGAGCCACACTCTCGCCCGTACCCGGGGCAAGTACCACAAAGAAAAGCGTGGCAACCAAGGCTACCCAAAGGATGTCGACCGGTCCGAAAAGCAAAATATTGACTTTATATCGCGGCATAAGAGCCACAGTGGCCCCCATCACGGTCATCACCGAACAGGAGGCGCCTATCAGCATCGCGCCTCCGGAGGGGAAAGCCATGAAAGCCGCCGCTCCGGAGAGTCCGCCGCAGATATACAGCGCCATAGTGCGTCCGGCGCCTTGCGACTGCTCGCATATCCCGCCGAACATCAGCCACCACAGCATATTCACGGCCAGATGCAGAAATTCGATGTGAACGAACATGAACGTCAGCACCGTCCATGGCCTATGGAGCAACAGATGCACATCGGAGGGCACGGCCAGGAAACTCAGCCACGATAATCGCATCGTCGGGGGCAGCAGAAGCCAGACGGCGCCGATCGCTATCCACACCGCGATGCACACGGTCATAACCTTTGTGGTCGCTGTGCGCCAAAACCATGTGCGCCAATATTCGCGGGCCGGTGAGTCCATTGCCTGTCAGAGTTTAAGCCGCTTTTTCCAATATAAAATAATTCCCAGCCCGACGAGCAGTCCGGCAAACGGCGTGACGTGCATCCACAGCATCTCGGGCATCTGTAAGAGGGGCAACAGCTCTAATGCCACGCAAATGATCGCTATATATTTGGCTTTGAGCGGTATCGGGGGAAACATGAGATAAATCGTACGCTCGGCAAAGATTACGCCGAAGGCCATAATCAATGCAAGCACGGCACAGTCGGCTCCATGCACGCCGTAGGCCTGCAACATTGCCATTTTGGCAATAACGGGCGACGTGGCCGAGATGTCGCCGGAGACGACGCCCATGTAGTGGTTCATCATCAGTATCGCCACGATTTCATAGATGAGACCGGCGCCCACGCCGCACGATATGTAATAAAACACAAACCGCTTTGTGCCGACAGCCCACTCTATCTGAGGTCCGAAGAAAAAGAGCATGAGCATGTTGAAAAACATGGGTATGAAGCTCACCGGCAGAAAGAAATAGGTGAAAATCTGCACCGGATTGAACGCCTGCGAACCCATATAGTGCAACGAGCACCATTGCATTATCGCCGACTCTTTGGCAGCCGGTGCAACAGCAAGCAACGCCCAGACTATAAGGTTGACAATCAACAGATTTTTGGTGCCGGGCGGCAACGAACGCATATATTGAGAAAACATAAAACTTGGAAATTGCTTTTAGAATATAAAACATCCTCTGGCCGATGGCCGGTGTGTCTGTACCACGGAGCAAAGTTACTGAAAAAAATCCACAGCCACAAATCGCACTTCCCGGCACTACCGGGAATTGCGGCACTGTATCGGGCGGCATATAATACCGGGAGGTGCCGTGCGGCCTCGCGCGGCACATAGATTACAGTTGATGTTTTTGTCGTGAGCGAGGCCGCTCACGACTTCCGGTGAGGCGGCCTCCCGGTGCATCCGCGCGAGCGGATGGCCGTTTGATAGCCGGGGGTTGAGCGCAGCGAAACCCTCGGTTGACGGCATCCTCAATGTCACCACCCCGGCAGGGGTGGGTTGTTAGTTAATTGCTTGCACAATAACCCCTCCCCTGTCGGGGAGGAATGGTGCAGAGGATTGGCCTTATTCCGTAGGTTTCGGTCGCTGCGCTCCCTCAACCCACGGCTACCAAACAACAATCCCCTCACGGGGAAACCGCGCATCCGCGCGGCACAAAATACCGGGAAGCGAAGCTCGGCCTCGCGCGAGCATAACATTACTCTCGCCTCTCCTATTGTGCCGAACGAGGCCGTTCGGCACTTCCCAGTCGCATCCGCTCTCGACCTCCCGGTGAGGGCGGCACTTCCCGCTTACATCCGCGGCACAAAAAACAATTGGCTATATAATAGCTACATCAGCTGTAATAAAGCTAAAAAAGCCGCGCAATCCGGAGCGGATTGCGCGGCTGAGATATTAAATGAACAGGACTCGTTATTTCACATCGGGATCGATGCCCCACTGCTGGTGGGCGAGGCGTTTGTAGTTATTGTAGCGCCACATGGCGTTGGCCTTGGCTGCGTCGAAGAGCTCCTGAGCCTGGTCGGGATACTGTTTGAAGACTGACGCATAGCGCACCTCGCCTTTGAGGAAGTCTTCAAATTTGTCCCAGTCGGGCTCTTTAGAGTCGAGGGTGAAGGGGTTTTTGCCTTCGAGCTCGAGAGCGGGGTTGTAGCGCCACAGGTGCCAGTAACCGCACTCTACGGCACGACGCTCCTCTTCCTGCGAGTGGCCCATACCGGCTTTGAGGCCGTGGTTGATACAGGGCGAGTAGGCGATGATGAGCGAGGGACCGTCGTATGCTTCGGCTTCGCGGATGGCTTTGAGAGTCTGGGCATTGTCGGCGCCCATGGCTATCTGAGCCACGTAGACGTAGCCGTAAGTGGAGGCGATGAGGCCGAGGTCTTTTTTGCGGATGCGCTTGCCGGAAGCGGCAAATTTGGCAATAGCGCCCAGAGGTGTGGCTTTTGATGCCTGGCCGCCGGTGTTGGAGTAAACTTCGGTGTCGAGCACAAGCACGTTGATGTTCTTGTCCGAAGCAAGCACGTGGTCAAGACCGCCGAAACCGATATCGTAAGCGGCGCCGTCGCCGGCAATAATCCACTGAGAGCGGGCTGCGATGTAGCCTTTGAGCTCTACGATACCGCGGCAGATGTCACATTCGCATTTCTCGCACAGAGGCACGATGGCGTCGGCAACTGCGCGTGTAGCGGCGGGATTGTCGGGATTTTCGAGCCATTGGGCTGCGAGTGCTTTGATTTCGTCGGAGCAGCAGTCGCACTGTGTGGCCTTGGCCATGAGGTCAGCGACGCGGGCACGGAGCTTTTCGGTGGCAATCTTCATGCCGAGACCGAACTCGGCGAAGTCTTCGAAGAGCGAGTTGGCCCATGCCGGACCGTGACCCTGAGCGTTGGTGGTATAAGGAGTGGAGGGTACCGAGCCGGAATAGATCGACGAGCAGCCGGTGGCGTTGGCTATCATCTCATGGTCGCCGAAGAGCTGGCTTACGAGCTTGACATAAGGTGTCTCGCCGCAGCCGGAGCAAGCGCCGGAGAATTCGAACAGCGGCTGTGCGAACTGGCTGTTCTTGACCGTTGCGGGCACGTCGACAAGATGAGCTTTTGAGGCTACTTCCTTGGTGCAGTAATCCCAGTTCGGCTGATATTTGAGCTGAGTTTCCAGAGGCTTCATGGCCAGAGCCTTGTTGCCTTTCTTGCCCGGGCATACGTCAACGCAGTTGCTGCAACCGAGACAGTCGAGCACGTCAACGGCCTGGATGAAGCGCATACCGGCCATTGTCTTGCCGATGGCGGGGATGGTGTAGTCGGCGCCGAAGGGTGCATTCTGCATCTCCTCTTCGGTGAGAACGAACGGACGGATGGCAGCGTGGGGGCAAACATAGGCGCACTTGTTGCACTGGATGCAGTTTTCGGGGTCCCATTCCGGAACGAAGACTGCCACGCCGCGTTTCTCGTAGGCTGCTGTGCCTTGCTGCCATGTGCCGTCGGGGATGGCTGCGAAGTCGCTGACCTTGAGCAGGTCGCCGTCCTGAGCGTTGATGGGGCGCACGAGGCGGCTCACAAATTCGGGGTCGTGGTTTTCAGCCTCGGGATCGTCGGCGAGCTGTGCCCATGCGGGGTCGACGGCGAGTGTGTGGTACTCTCCGCCGCGGTCTACGGCGGCATAGTTCTTGTCCACGACGTCCTGGCCTTTCTTGCCGTAGCTCTTGACGATGAATTTCTTCATCTGCTCGATGGCGAGGTCGACGGGAATAACGCCGGTGATGCGGAAGAAAGCGCTCTGGAGGATGGTGTTGGTGCGGTTGCCGAGACCGATTTCCTGAGCTATCTTGGTGGCGTTGATGTAGTAGACGGTGATATTGTGCTCGGCGAAGTAGCGTTTAACCTTTTTGGGGAGATTCTTGGCAAGCTCCTCGCCTTCCCATACGGTGTTGAGCAGGAATGTGCCGCCGTCGCGCAGACCGCGTGTCACGTCGTACATGCGCAGGTAAGCCTGCACGTGGCAAGCCACGAAGTTGGGAGTCATCACCAGATAGGTCGAGCGGATGGGCTTGTCGCCGAAACGCAGGTGCGAGCAGGTGAAGCCGCCCGACTTCTTGGAGTCGTAGGCGAAGTATGCCTGACAGTATTTGTCGGTATTGTCGCCGATGATTTTCACGGAGTTTTTGTTGGCGCCTACCGTACCGTCGGCACCGAGGCCGTAGAATTTGGCTTCGAAAGTCGAGGCATCGCCCAGAGCCATCTCCTCTTTCTCGGGGAGCGATGTGAATGTGACATCGTCGACGATGCCCACGGTGAAATGGTCTTTGGGAGTGGGGAGGGCAAGATTCTCGTACACGCCGATGATCATGGCCGGGGTCACGTCTTTCGAGGCAAGACCGTAGCGTCCGCCCACGATTTCTGGAGCGTTCTCCTTGCCGTAGAAGCACTCTTTTACGTCAAGCAGCAGAGGCTCGCCGGTGGCTCCGGGCTCTTTGGTACGGTCAAGCACGGCGATGCGTTTGGCCGTTTTGGGCACGGCTGCGAGGAAATGTTTTGCAGAGAAGGGTCGGTAAAGGTGCACGCACACGATACCCACTTTCTCGCCTTGCTCGCGCATATAGTCGATGGCTTCTTTGGCGGCTTGCGTCACCGAGCCCATGGCGATAATCACGCGCTCGGCGTCGGGTGCGCCGTAGTAGTTGAAGATATGGTACTCGCGGCCGGTGATTTTTGATATCTCGCCCATATAGTCTTCGACGATATCGGGCACGGCGTTGTAGTGTTCGTTGCAGGCTTCGCGGTGCTGGAAGAAGACATCGCCGTTCTCGGCCATGCCGCGTGCCACGGGGGCGTCGGGTGTAAGGCCGCGTGAGCGGAAACGGGCAAGAGCGTCGCGGTCGAGCAGTTTCTCAAGGTCTTCCTGCTCCATTGCTTCGATTTTCTGTATCTCGTGCGATGTGCGGAAGCCGTCGAAGAAGTTGACGAAAGGTACGCTCGACTTGATGGTTGCAAGATGCGCCACACCTGCAAGGTCCATGACTTCCTGCACCGAACCTTCGCAAAGCATTGCGAAACCGGTCTGGCGCACCGACATCACATCCTGATGGTCGCCGAAAATCGACAAGGCGTGCGAGGCGATGGTGCGGGCCGACACGTGGAACACGCAAGGCAGCAGCTCGCCGGCAATCTTGTACATGTTGGGAATCATCAGAAGGAGACCCTGAGAGGCAGTGTAAGTGGTGGTGAGAGCGCCGGCCTGGAGCGAACCGTGCACGGCACCGGCAGCGCCGCCTTCCGACTGCATTTCCTGCACGAGTACCGGCTCACCGAAAATATTCTTGCGTCCGGCAGCCGACCACTCGTCGACATATTCAGCCATTGTCGACGAAGGGGTAATCGGGTAGATGGCAGCTACCTCAGAGAACATATAGCTCACATGGGCAGCGGCCTGATTACCGTCGCAAGTAAGAAATTTTTTTTCTTTGCTCATTGTAAAATGAATTATTTGAGATAATTAAAGAAATCAAGGTTTAAAGCGCCACAGCACACGTGCAAGGCACAATTTGACCTGCAAAGTTACAAAATAATCATTTGCCAAGCAAAAAATGACTTTCTTTTTGACGTATATTAATATTCGGCCTCATGCAACCCTGCGAGCGCATGAAAATTTCTTTGCATTTCTTTTTTACCCAACTATTCCAATATTTGCAAGATTGGAATAGTTTTCGTATCTTTGCTCAAAATAACATTATGATAGAGCAGCCGCCGATTATAAAGGATTTACCTGATATAAAAATATCAGCACTGCCTGATGAGGTAGTGACACAAGCAAGAATGTTTTTAGATCAATATTTGTATTGGTCAGACATTAAATATAAGCACATCAACGGGGTAGACAATCCGCTGACTCTTTGGTCTGTCATCAAGACCATAAGATCAGTAAATGATACCGTCATTTACCCCTCGTATGGCTTGCATTTTTCCTTAACAAACCGTATGCTTCGCCTGTGCCATATTTTTGATATGCAGTTTGGCGGTAAATGGGGAAACGAATCTCTGCTGCCCAAAGAGAACAGACGGCGTTATCTCATCGGCTCAATCATGGAGGAAGCCATATCATCAAGTCAAATGGAAGGCGCGTCCACAACACGAAAAGCAGCTAAGGAGATGCTACGCAAAAACATAACTCCGAAAGACAGATCCCAACGGATGATTTTCAATAATTATCAGACTATAACCTTTTTGTCTGAGAATACGTCAGAGCCCTTGTCAAGAGAATTGATTTTGAAAATACACAGTCTAATGACAGATGGGACTATGGACAAGCCGGAAGATTCAGGGAGATTTCGAGTGAATGATGATGTTGTAGTGGAAAATGCAATCACTCACGATGTGGTACATAATCCGCCGAGTTGTCGCGAAATAGAAGACAGTATTGACTGGCTGTGCGCATTTGCCAATAATGACGCCACGGTTTTTATCCATCCAATAATAAAGGCCATAATAATTCACTTTTTCATATCTTACCTTCATCCGTTTGTCGATGGAAACGGCCGCACGGCAAGAGCTTTGTTCCACTGGTATCTGCTTAAATCAGGATATTGGCTTATCGAGTATATGTCAATATCAAAAGTGATTTATAAGACAAAAACGGCTTATGAGAAATCATTTCTTCGGGCCGAAGCTGATGGAAATGATATCGGATATTTTATCACTTACAATCTCAACGCTCTCGAAAAAGCATTTAACGAACTTAAGACATATCTATCAAGAAAAGCGGCTGCGCAAAATGACCAAAACAAACTTTTGCGTCTGGGCAATATTAATCAAAGACAAGCCGAAATACTGTATATATTTTTAAAGGATGAAGATGCCATTATAACCGTAAAGGATGTTTCATCAAGGTTTATGATCAGCCCTACCACAGCAAAACACGACATCATCGGACTTGTTTCTAAAGAGTTACTCTCTGAAATAGCACTTAACAGACAGAAGCACGCTTACGTCCGAGGGCCAAAATTCTCGGAAGAAATCAGCAGATTGAAATAACCAAACTATTCCAATGTTTGCAAAATTGGAATAGTTTGATGTGTTTACTTAACATAAAAAGGCACGGATTTATGTGCCGCCCACCGGGAGGTCACGGACGTCCTCGTCCGCGACAAAACATCAGGCGTCGGTATCGATGTGCCGCCCGGGGACGTGCGAGCAAAAAATATTACGGTAGCTATAATAGCTAACTTAGCTACCATAACCACCGAAAAATCGCAAGAGGCGGGCCCGAAGGTCCGCCTCTCTGTATTTCAGGATGTGATTGTCTTGATTACCAGCCGGGGTTCTGATCAAGTGTGTAGCCGTGCTCTTTGTAGAGGTTGATTTGGCCCGTACCGATGGGGTAGAGGTATTCACGGTCTGTGAACTTACGCTCCATAACAGAGTTTGCAGTCTTGTTGCTCTGGATGTAAGTGCCGGTGGCGTCGAGATATGTGCCGGCGAGCATTGCGGCGGGCACGTTCTTGACATTTGCGCCAAGCATGATGTTGGGATACTTGGTAGTGTCGAGCTTGTCGAGCTGATGCCAGCGGATGAGGTCCCAGTAGCGGATGTTCTCGTCCATGATGAGCTCGCAGCGGCGGCAGCGGCGAATTTCCCAGATGAGCGACGATACGCCCATGTTGTTGGCGGGATCGTTCATGCCGGAGAGCTGAGCGACTGTGGTGATGGGAAGACCGGCGCGCTCGTAGAGGGCTTTGAGCGATTTGTTGAATTCAGCGTCGGTGAACTGTCCGAGCTCTGCTTTGGCTTCAGCGTAGGCGAGGCGAACTCTGGCACCCCAGAAGATGGGAGCGCAGGTGTAGCCGCGGCCTTCGGTTGTAGCGTCAGCGATGGGGATGTTGACGTTGTTGAACTTCTTGATCATGTAGCCCGTGGTAGAGTACTGTGGGTTGGCATTGGGACGGGTCATCTTGGCTTCGATCACACCGAGAGTAGATTCGATGGTCTTGGCAAGACGCGCGTCGCGGACAGCGAGAAGATGATCGATAACGATATTGCCGTCGGCGTCAACTTTAGCTGCGTCGTCTTTGGACTGACGTGTAAGAGCAAGGGGTTGACCGTCTTTGAAGAGGTAAGCGTCGAAAGCGTCTTTGGTGATACCGCCGTTCTCCTGGTTGCAGATGTAAGGTACCAGAGAGTTGGCGAGCTGACCCATTGCGTAGCCTTTCATGAAAATGATCTCCGAGTTATCGGTAAGGCTGGGAATACCGTCCTGAGCAATGTAGTAAGAGTTGTAAAGGCTCTGATAGTCGGCGCAGAGAGGATATTTGCCCATCACAGCTTCTGCGGCATTGGCAGCTTCGGTGAAGTATTTGTTGGCACGCTCCTGATTGTTCTGGTGGTACTTGGCATAAGCGCCTTCGAAGAGGCAGATTTCAGCTTTCATAGCCTGAGCCATATCGTTAGACCACTCGATTTTGCTTGACTGTTTCAGGATATGAGCTACGGCGAAGTTGAGGTCTTCGAGCACATAGTCCATAACGGTGTTGCGGTCAACGCGGGGACCATAGAGCGCTTTTTCGTCGCTGGGGTCGAGAACTTCTGTAATCAGAGGCACGGCGCCGTAGCAGCGTACGAGGTCCCAGTACTGGTAAGCGCGGTTGAGGCGTGCGATACCGAGGGCGTTGTTCTTGACTGCATCGAGCAGCGAGCTGCTTTCAATACCGGCGATTACCGAATTGATACGGCGGAGAGCTGTGTAGGTCGAAGACCATACGCTCGACGACTCTGGAGCCTGAAGGAAGTTCCAGTTGGCGAAAGACATACCTGTGCCCGACTGCATATAGGCCGTCTGGTCGTCGGAGAGGCCGTGGTTGTAGAAGTTGGTGCTCCATGTTGCGCCGTTGCCGTAACCGGTGTAGTAGCCGTAGAAGCCGTTGAGCTGAAGGTTGATGTTGCCCTCATCGTTCCAGTATGCGGGGTCGTTAACTTGGGTCTGGGGAGGGAAGCGGTTCTTGTCGAGAAGGTGATCACAACTCGTCAGAGAGAGCGCAGCGACTGCCAGAGCTCCTAATATGATATATTTTTTCATATTGATTGTACTTTAGAATTGATTAGAAAGTTACTTGGATACCGAATGAGTAGGTACGCATCATGGGGTTGGTGCGGCCCATAGCGCCTACGCCGGCTGCGGAAGCCTGACCGCGGGCAGATGTCGAGAGCTCGGGATCCATACCGAATTTGCCTGCGCCGTTGTAGATGAAGAACGGGTTCTCGCAAGAGAAGTAGATGCGGGCGCGCTCGATGAGAGCGTGTTTGGTGATTTCGGCGGGGAGAGTGTAACCTACGGTAGCGGTTTTGAGACGCAGGTATGCCATGTTGGTCAGGTAGCGGTCGGTAGTGGTCCAGTTGTTGATACCTTGGTCAAGAGTCTGGCGATAGCGTGTGTTGTAACCGAAGTTGCCGGGGTAGATGACGGGGTAGAGGTTGTTCTGGTCGATCTCGTAACCGGTGATTTCGAATGTCTCGGGATCGTAGATGTATTTGTTGAAGCCCTGTTCGATCTGATGTTTGTAGAGGGGGTTGCCGTTGCCCTGAGCCTGCATGAGCACGAAGTTGTTGATCATGTAGAATTTGCGTTTGCCTACGCCCTGGAAGAAGAGGTCGATGTCGAAGCCTTTCCAGGCGCCGCCGAGGCGGAACGAATATTCGTAGCGGGGCATAGCGTTGCCTACGACCTTGAGGTCACCATGGTTGTGCATGGAAGCCACGGGCCACCATCCCTGCTTGGGATCATCGGGAGCAAGTTTGGGATCTTTGAGGAATTTGGCTGCCTCGGGATGAGCTGCGATGTAAGCGGCGCGTTTGCCTACGCCGGGATCTTCGGTACCGCAGTTGATGACACCGTCGCCGTTCTGGTCAACGTATTTGACGTCGCCGGGGCCGTATTTGAAGTTGCCGTATTCGAGTTTTTCCTGAGAGGGAACGCCCTGTTTGAGCACCCATTCGCCGTCTTCATTCTTGCCTGTGAAGTCGTTGACCTCGAAGAATCGGTCAAATTCCATACCCCAGATGTCGCCGTAGGTCTGGCCTTCGTAGAGGCGGTTGGTGTTGGAGCCTGAACCGATGCGGTAAGAATAGAGAGTGAGGTTTTCGTTCTGCCATTTGGTGACTTTGGTCTTGGCGTCGCCGATGGCGAATGTAGCGAAGACTTGAGCGTCGCCGAAGGAGTGGTTCCAGTTAAGAGCGAGCTCCCAGCCGTTGGTGCGGAGACGACCCGAGTTCTGGTAAGGAGCTGTTGCGCCGAGTGTCTGGGGCAGTTGAGCGCCGGGGGCGAGCATGTCGCGTGTGGTGCGGCTGTACCAGTCGAAGGTGAGGTTGAGCGAGTTGTTGAGGAAGCCGAGGTCAAGACCGATGTCGGTGGTCTGGATGCGTTCCCATGTAAGAGTGCTTGACACTACAGAAGGCATGCCCTGACCTTTGATGAGGCCTGAACCGCCGCCGTTGAGCCAGTTTACGCTCGAAGGTGAAGAGATGGTGGAGATGAACATATTGGAGCCGATGGCTTCGTTACCTACCTGACCCCAGGAGAAGCGGAGCTTACCGTTGGAGAGGATGTTCTTAAGCTGTTCGTTCCAGTATGCTTCTTCGGTGAAGCGGTAGCCTGCGGAGAACGAGGGGAAGAATGCCCACTGGTCGTCGGCGGGGAAACGGCTCGAACCGTCGTAGCGGCCGTTTGCTTCGAAGAGGTAGATGCCCTTGTAGTCGTAGTTGATACGGCCGAAGAAACCTGCGGTGGCGCTGTTGCTCATCGAGCCGCCGATGGTCATGTGAGTGTACTGGGGATTGCCGTCCTTGTCGTAGGTGAGACCGTCGGTGAGCACGAGACCGGGCTTGGAGTTGTCAAGAAGGTTGTAGCGGCGAGCCGAGTACTGGTCGTATTTGTACTCTTCTGCGTTGGCGCCGACCATAACTTTGAGGTTGTGGTTCTGGGCGAATGTCTTTGCGTAGGTAGCGTAGACGTTCATGGTCCAGCGGGTCGATTCGGAAGAGTTATTCTGAGCGTAGGTGTTCTCGGCTGCAGCGGGAGTCACGTAAAGATTTGAGTAAGGCACGTCGCCTTTGCCCCAGTTCCAGTTGATGAATGTGTATTGGGGGTTGGAGTAAGCCGAGCGCATGTTGCGGATGTCGTAAGTGAAGTCGGCGTGCAGAATGAGCTCGGGGAGGATAGTAGCGTCCATCCAGGCCTGCAGGCGCATCTGACGTGTGCGAGTCTGGTCGGGGTTGCCTTGCAGACGGTCGGTGATATCATTACGTGTGCCGTAGCGCTCGCCGGTGGTGGGGTCGGTGATGTAGCCGTAGCCTTCCTCGAACGAGGGCCAGCGCCATACGTACTCGTAAGCGTAGCGGTTGGTCCAGGTGTCGTCGTACTGGCGCTGCGAGAAGTTCATGCGTGCGCCGGCTTTCAAGAACGAGAATAGCTCGGTGCTGACGCTCATGTTGGCCATGTAGCGGTGCATGTGGTCGGGGTTATAGGTATACAGACCCTGTTTTGCATCGTAACCGAAGCTCATGCGGTACTGTGTCTTGCCCGAAGTGCCTTCAATGGCAACGTTGTGCTTCGAAGAGGGAGCGGCGTTGTTGAAGAGGGTTTTGTTCACATCCCACATAGCGTAGTGGTACCATTGTCCGGTTTCGGGGTCTTTGGCGTAGTCGCCGACGTTGTCCCAGCTCTCGAAGGGCTTGAGCTCTACATAGTCGGTGTAGCCTTTGTTGCCGTGCTGCTGCTCCCAAGCTTTGACGTAGGGGAGGAGCTTGAGATAGTTCATGCCTGAAACCTCGGTGTTGAGACCTGAGCCCGTACGTGCATAAGCCTGCAGAGAAGCTTCGATACACTCCGAGTTGAGGGCCATGTGAGGATAGGTTGTGGCGCCGCTCCATGCGAAGTTGTTGGAGTAGCTGATTTTGACTTTTTCTTTGGTGTTGGCGTTCTTGGTAGTGATGAGGATCACACCGAAAGCTGCGCGGCTACCATAGATAGAAGCCGAAGAGGCATCTTTGAGGACGCTGATGTCCTGGATGTCTTCGGGGTTGAGGTAAGCGAGGTCGTCGGAAGCCACACCGTCGATAATGATGAGGGGGCTGGCGTTCTGTCCGTTGGACATGGTACCGACGCCGCGGATGCTGATCGACGAGCCGGAAGCGATACCGCCGTCAGTATTGGTAATGGTAAGACCGGGGACAGTACCCTGCAGGGCTTTTGTCACGTCCTGTACGGGACGGCTGTCCATAACGCGTGCCACGTCGACAGTGGCAACGGCGCCGGTGAGGTTGGCTTTTTTCTGTGTGCCGTAAC
>JBJEDE010000021.1:0-48640 GCA_051871795.1 Muribaculaceae bacterium
ATCCGGGTAAGGGAAAATATACGCATTATTTTATCTTAAATGAAAGAGCCGTGTAATTAATATAATAAACTATTTACCGTAGATTATCGTTAATTAATAAAAATCATTTCCCGAATATGAAATCAGTTAAAGACTCCCTGCTCCGGCGTGTGAGCGTGCGCCGTTACGAGCGCGAACAACTTACTGACGCTCAACTTCGCTTTATATACGATGCAATTCGTAATACTCCTACAAGCTATAACGGTCAGCAGTTCAGTGTGATAGATGTTACGGACCAAGCTGTAAAAGAGCAATTGGCCGAAATCTGCAATCAGAAACAGATTAAGACTTGCTCTCACTTCCTGGCTTTCTGCGCCGACTATCACAAAATTTCTCTCGCAGCAGAAGCAAAAGGCATCGATATGCCTGACTTTTATGATACAGTCGACGGTGTTACGGTCGGTGTCGTTGATGCCTCGCTTGCGATGATGAGCGCAATAGTGGCAGTAGAGGCCCTCGGGCTGGGTTGTTGCCCTATCGGGTATGCGCGTACGGCCGCTCCGGCTCGCTTCGCTGAGATTCTCGAGTTGCCCAAACACGTATTCCTTGTGTGCGGACTTGCCGTCGGCGTGCCACGCGAACATAACGATCTCAAGCCCAAGCAAGCCGAATCGCTCGTCATTCACAATAATAAATATAGCAATGACGCCGAACTTGTAAAAGCTGTGCTCGAATATGATTCAATAATTTCAGCATACAACGCCACTCGAAGCGGCGACACCACGACCAACGACTGGACGGGCCACATCATCGGTTACTACATAGAGGCCATGCGCTATAATATGTTGAAAGCGCTGCAAGACAGAGGATTCGACTGCAAGCATTGAGATTTGTTGCAGACGTTGAGCTATGGGATGTTATAGAATGTCAATCGATAACATCCCATCCCAGACGTGAGGCTTTGAGCGCGAGGCCTGTGAGTTCGTGCAACCCGAAAAGTAGATTCATACAATGCACGGCAGTGCCGGCGTTTCCTTTTACCACTGCGTCGAAAGCTGCGTGGACGTCAAGCCTGCCGTCGTCGCAACGTTTTAGATGAATCAGGCATTTGTTGGTGCCTTCGACATCCGCATTGAGCGGCAGACGGTTGATGCGGAATGTGAAGTTGTGATCATCGTAGTTCTCGTTGTAGATACGGTCGAGTTCGGCGGTGTCAATGCCAAGATCAAGACAGCACCTTACTGTCATTACTCTTTCAGCCGACAAGCGTTTTGTGCATAGGTTCAGATCAATGTCAAGATTGTTTTGCTGCGTGGCAAGTTCGCGCATGAGTTCATCGACAACTACGTAGTCTGTGATGGTTGCGGGAAGACCGAGTAAGATATCAATCTTGCCTTTGAGCATAAGATTACGTGCCAAAGGCAACAGAGCAAGCATAGTGAGCATTGCCTGTGCCGACGGAATAACTACACGTCTGGCGCCCCGAACCATAGATTTACGGTTCATTTCAGGAAGTCCGTAGACATATTTCTCCTTGTCTGTCTCGGGTGGAAAGAAGCACACTACCCTCTGTTCGTCGGTGACGTGAGGCACCGGCGAACAATCACACACGAAGACCATGTCGGCTTTAGTTACATCTGCGACAGATGTAAATTTCAGCTCTGTCTCTCCGATGAGGCCGGTATGGATGTCAGCCACGGCGCGGCCTATGTTTTCGTTTGACTGTACTTGTATAATGTCGACGTCGGGGTGGTTGATGAGAATACGTATCAATTCACCGGCCACGGGAGTAGAACCGCCGATAATTACCGTTTTTATCATTTTGTCGAGGAGAAAATATGTGAATAAATAATGTCGGTGGCACCAAGATGAGATTTTATATATTTTGCTGCCGATAAGGCGCTCTTGCGCAGCTTGCCATTGTCGGCAAGAAGTCGGTCGAGTATTGAGGCCACCGAGCGCGAGTCAGAGTATTCAAAACCACCCCCGCAGGCGATGAGGTCGGCTGCTTCGCGAAATTTATAGTGATTCGGGCCGAAAATCACAGGCACACCGTAAACGGCGGCTTCGTTGATGTTATGTATGCCTGCGCCATGTCCTCCTCCGATTATAGCCACCGTTGCGTATCGGTAGAGAGATGACAGCAGTCCGAATGAATCAATAATCAGCACCTGCACGTCAGAAGGAATTTCCCCGTCAGGCTCCAGCTCGCTGAGAAGCATGACTTTGCCTTCGATGTGCGATTTGAGTATCTGCAGTCGCTGAGCGTTGAATTCGTGCGGAGCAATAATGGTCTTCAGTGTGCTGTGATTGTTGATATAAGGCAGGTATCGCGATTCGTCGGCCGGCCATGAACTGCCGGCGATTAGAAGCGGGCCGTTGCCTTTCCATCTCCCGATGGCGGGGCAGTCTTTCCCTTTTTGCAGTATGTCGGTCACGCGGTCAAAGCGTGTGTCTCCGGCAACTGTCACGTCGGTCACACCTATGCCGTCGAGCAATTGTTTTGATTCGGAGTCCTGAACAAATATGTGGGTAAAACAGCGCAACATATCACGAAACATTGCGCCCCAGCTTCTGAAAAACCGTTGCCCTGGACGAAATATCGATGAGATGATATATGTCGGGATATGCCGGCGTTTAAGTTGTTCGAGGTAATTTCCCCAAAACTCGTATTTGACAAAAATTGCCATACGTGGTTTGGCAGCATCGAGAAATCTGTTTACGAGGTCAGGAGTATCAAAAGGAAGATATACTACACAATCGACCTTATCATAATTCTTCCTCACCTCGTAGCCTGATGGAGAGAAAAAACTCAGCAGAATGTGCCAGTCGGGATGTTCGCGGCGCAGACGCTCAATCAGAGGCCTGCCCTGCTCGAATTCGCCGAGCGAAGCAGCGTGAATCCATACATCAAATCCGTCAGGATGAGCAGAGAGCATTTCGAGTGTGCGATTCTGCCCCGAAATCATTTTCCTGACTTTGGGAGAGCGGCACGAAGCTACACGTGCACAAAATTTATAAAGATGTATGCCTGCGTTATAGAGCGGGTTCATCCGGGTGAATTTGTTCAATTGCTCTCAGCACACGCTCTTTTGTCTCTTCACGACCAAGCAGTCGAGTGATGTCGAACATGTGCGGACCTTTGCACTCACCTACAACCGCAAGTCGGAAAGCGTTCATTAGATTGCCGAGGTGGTAGCCCTTTTCTGTAATCCATGCCATGACTTTGGGCTCTGTCTCTGAACCGCCGAAGTCATCAATAGTGTCGAGTACATCAAGCAGCTCTGAAAGCCATGCCGGCGTGTCGGCGCTCCAGCGTTTCTTTATTGCCTTCGGGTCGTAGCTTTCGGGAGCGACGAAGAAGAATTTGGCATTGTCCCAGATGTCGGTCACAAAGTTGATTCGGCTTTTGATAAGCCCAACTACCTCGGTGAGATAGGCATCTGAAAATTCGTCGGCGTTATTAATGTGCTTTTCGAGCTCTTTGCGAAAGAGTTTTGCAAGTTCGGTATCGGAAGTATTTTGCAAATATGTGTGATTGAACCACTTCGCTTTCTCGAAAGCGAATTTGGCTCCGGCCCGGGAGCAGTGCTCGAACGAAAATTTCGAGATTAGTTCGTCAACGGTCATAATTTCTGAATCATCGCCCGGATTCCATCCCAACAAAGCGAGGAAATTTACCACCGCCTCAGGCAGATAACCTTTCTCGCGGTAGCCGGACGAAATATTGCCGGACTTCGGGTCATGCCAATCAAGTGGGAACACGGGGAATCCGAGACGATCACCGTCACGTTTTGAAAGTTTGCCTTTTCCATCCGGTTTGAGCAGCAACGGCAGGTGCACAAAGTCCGGCATAGAGTCTTTCCATCCGAAAGCTTCATACAGAAGCACGTGCATCGGAGCCGACGGGAGCCATTCTTCTCCACGTATCACGTGCGACACTTCCATGAGATGGTCGTCGACAATGTTTGCAAGATGGTAAGTAGGCAGATTGTCAGCGCTTTTGTACAGCACCTTGTCATCGAGGATATCGCTTTTAATCACGACTTTGCCGCGAATAAGATCGTTGACTTCCACTTCACGTCCCGGGTCAATGCGGAAACGCACCACATATTGTGTGCCCTCTGCGAGCAGACGGTCCACCTCCTCTTTGGGCATGGACAGAGAGTTGCGCATCCCCGAACGGGTGGATGCGTCGTATTGGAAATTAGGCGTTGCTGCACGGGCTGCTTCAAGCTCGGAGGGGGTATCGAACGCGATATATGCTTTGCCGTCGGCAAGCAGTTGGTCGACATACTTGCGATAGATGTCACGGCGCTCGCTTTGTTTGTAAGGACCGTATTTGCCACCCTCGCGCACTCCTTCGTCAATCTTGATACCGAGCCAAGCCAAAGCTTCGTTGATATAGTCCTCAGCGCCGGGTACGAGACGCAGAGAGTCGGTATCTTCAATGCGAAGTATCATTGTGCCACCGTGCTGACGGGCGAAAATATAGTTGTATAAAGCTGTACGAACGCCCCCGATATGCAGGGGGCCTGTGGGTGAAGGTGCGAAGCGCACACGTACAGGACGATCCATCTTTTGAATAATTATATATGTCTTAATATATTGTGTTTAGCATCAGCCAAAGCTGATATGCTTTATGATATGCAAAGTTAATAATAATTTTGTTGCGAAGCAAACACACGACCTGAAATATTCGTCGTATCGCTTGGTATCAAAACGAATGAGGATGAACCGTATGTGCAGTTCATCCTCATGCATTGTATCAGTACCTTGATTACCAGATAACTACGCGCTCAGCAACCGGTCGGAACATCTTGTCGCCTTCCTTGATGTCAAAGGCGGTAAAGAAGGGCTCGATGTTGCGCAGAGTGGCATTTACGCGCCAGCGTCCGAGCGAGTGAGGGTCGGTTTTGGTGCGACGGAGTATTTCCTCATCGCGGATGTTGCCTGCCCATACGTTGGCGTAAGCAAGATAGAAACGCTGGTCGGGAGTGAAGCCGTCGATATCGACGCCGGGTTGGCCGTTAAGTGAATTGTGGTATGCTGTATAAGCCACACGGAGGCCTCCCTGGTCAGCAATATTCTCGCCGAGTGTGAAACGTCCGTTGGCGTGAGTGTCGCCGAGCACGATAACTTGGTCAAACTGAGCTGCGAGAGAGTCGGCGAGTGCGGTAAAGGCTGCGGCATCGGCGGCTGTCCACCAGTCGTTCAGGTTGCCGTCTTTGTCGAACTGGCGTCCTTGATCGTCAAATCCGTGAGTCATCTCGTGACCGATAACAACGCCGATTGCTCCATAGTTGATTGCGTCGTCGGCATCGGGGTCAAAGAACGGTTTCTGAAGAATACCGGCCGGGAAGCATATCTCATTGGTTGTAGGGTTGTAGTATGCGTTCACGGTCTGAGGTGTCATGTACCAGCGATCCTTATCGACAGGTTTGCCGTAGTCGGCGAGGTTATGATCGTTCTCAAACTTGATAGCGGCCTGTACGTTCTGCCAGTAGGATTTTTCGGGATCTATTGTAAGAGCCGAGTAATCGCGCCATTTGTCGGGATATCCGATTTTGATGTGGAAGTTGTCGAGTTTTTCGTGAGCGCGGAGCTTTGTCGAATCGCTCATCCATGTAAGAGAGTCGATGTGCTGGCCAAGTGCTGTTTGCAGGTTCTTTACCAGTTTTAGCATCTTTTCTTTGGAGCTTGCAGGGAAGTATTTTTCAACGTAAAGCTGACCGAGGGCCTCACCGAGCAGATTGTTGGGCACTGCGGTGGCGCGTTTCCATCTTGGACGTTGTTCTTTCACGCCGGAGATAGCTTTTGAAAGTTCGAAATCAGCTTTGATAAAGTCATCGCTGAGATATTGAGTGGCCGATGATATATATTGGGTGGTGAGATAGTCGCGAATCTCCTGTTCGGTAGATGATGCGATCAGTTTGTCTACCGCAGCAAGGAATTTAGGTTGTCCGATGACAAGAGTGTCGATTTTTTCAATACCCTGAGCCTTGAAATAATCGTAGAGCTTGATGTTGGGGTAAGATGCGGCAAGCTCGGCCATGGATTTTGGGTTGTAGTTGGCCAAGGGGTTGCGCAGATCCTCGCGCGAAGAAGAGGCTTGCGCCAGGGCAGTTTCAATTTTCATCGTGTTGGCTGCGATGCGGGCTGCCTCATCGGCGCTGAATCCGGCAAGTACTGCGATATCGTTGAGGTATTTATTATATGCTTCGCGCACGCGCTTCACATCGTCGGTATCGGTGATGTAGTAGTCGCGGTCACCGAGTCCGAGTCCTCCCTGCATGAGGTACATGGTGTTTATGTCGGCATTAAGCATGTCGGCTTCGACACCGGTAGCGAAGAATCCCGATGCTCCCGGAAGAGTGGCAAGAACGGGGAACATAGACGTTTTGTCGAGAGTGACAATTTTAGCCAAATCGGCTTTAAGCGGTTCGTTGCCCTGTGCGTTGAGGGTAACGGAGTCCATGCCCTGAGCATAGAGGTCGGCGATTTTCTGAGCGTTGGGACTGCTGTTGCGGTCGAGGTTGGTAATGAGTTCCTGTACCTGTTGGCGATTGAGTTCGCCAAGGGCGTCGAATGTCCCGAAGCGTGAGTACTCGGCTGTGAGGGGATGGGCTTTCATCCATCCGCCGCATGCGTAGTCGTAGAAATCAGAGGCAGGCGAAACCGATTCATCGAGGTTTGCGCGGTCGATGCCGGTAGGCTGCTTGTCGTTAGAGCAGTTGGTAAGTGTTAGCATAAGAGCAAGTCCGATGCAAGATGCTGTACGCATAATGGTTAGAAATTAGTTAGTTAAGAATGGATTATTATTACGTGCTGTGGTTAAATCGCTTTAATTGTCTGACGTGAATTGCAAAACGCTAAGAGAGAGAATCATATTCAGTCTGAGCCAGTTCCCAGACGCTCATGGCGTTTTCGAGGTCTTTTTGAGCTTGTACATGGGCAGCTATGAGCTCACGGTTGCTCTCGCCTGCTGCAAACTTTGCCTCAATGTCGGCTACGGCTTGTTCTTTAGCTGCGACATCTGCTTCGGCATCCTCCACCTTTTTTCTCGCACGTTTCAGAAGCTTTTCTTTTTGCCGCTGCTCGGCGTAGGTGGGCTTGGGCTCAGGAGCGGCTTGTTGAGCGGGTTTTGCGGAGGCTTTGTCTTGCTTGGCGGGCGAGGGCGAAATAGTCGCCGGCATCTCGAGCTCGCGTAGGGAGTCTATTTTCTTTGTTTGCAGAAAATCGTAAACTCCGCCCAAGTGTTCGCGCACCTTGCCGTCGGCAAATTCATAGACCTTGTCAACCAGGCCGTCGAGGAACTGACGGTCGTGACTGACTACGATAAGTGTGCCGTCGAAGTCGACAAGGGCTTGTTTGAGGATGTCCTTTGTGCGCATATCAAGGTGGTTGGTGGGCTCGTCGAGGATGAGCAGGTTGACCGGCTGGAGGAGAAGTTTAATCATTGCCAGACGGGTTTTCTCGCCGCCTGACAGCACTTTTACCTTTTTGTCTGATGCCTCGCCGCCGAACATGAATGCCCCGAGCAAATCGCGAATTTTAAGACGGATGTCGCCCGTGGCAACACGATCGATGGTGTCGAAAACGGTGATTTCGCCGTCGAGCATCTGTGCCTGATTCTGGGCAAAATAGCCTATCTGTACGTTATGCCCGATCTTAAGCATGCCTTCGTAGGGTATCTCGCCCATGATGCATTTGACAAGTGTCGATTTTCCCTGTCCGTTTTTTCCGACAAAGGCTACTTTTTCGCCTCTTTTGAGAGTGAAGGTGGCATCAGCGAATACCCGGTGGTCGCCGTATGCTTTCCCTACCCCGTCGGCGATTATCGGGTAGTCTCCAGAGCGAGGTGCAGGTGGAAACTTCAGACTCAGACGTGAATTGTCGACCTCATCGACTTCGATACGTTCGATTTTGGCAAGCTGCTTCATGCGCGACTGCACCTGCACGGCTTTTGTGGCTTTGTACCTGAATCGTTCGATGAATTCTTCGGTGTCTTTTATCTGTTTTTGCTGGTTGGCATAGGCGCGCATCTGCTGTTCGAGTCGCTCTGCACGCAGTTCTACAAATTTCGAGTAGTTGACATTATAGTCGTAAATCCTGCCGAGTGAAATTTCGATTGTGCGGTTGGTTACGTTGTCGATGAATGCGCGGTCGTGGCTCACGAGCACAACAGCCTTTGCTTTTGTGATGAGGAAATTTTCGAGCCATTGTATCGATTCGATATCGAGGTGATTGGTGGGCTCGTCGAGCAGAAGCACATCGGGTCGGGTTAGCAAAATTTTCGCCAGTTCGATTCGCATACGCCAACCTCCGGAAAATTCGGCGGTAGGACGTGCGAAATCAGTGCGTTCGAAACCGAGCCCGATGAGCGTTTTCTCTATTTCGGCGTCGCAGTTGTCGGCATTTGCGAAAGCCAACTTGTCGTTTAGGTCAGTAAGGTGTTCGATCAGAGAGGCGTAGCTTTCGCTATCGTAGTCGGTGCGTCTGGCAAGCTCTTCTGTCACTTTTTCAATGTTTTGTTTAAGATCGTCGATGTGGGAGAATACCTTTTTTACTTCATCAACGACAGTGAGCGAGTCGGTGAGCACCATCTGCTGAGGCAGATAGCCGATTGTCACGCCCTGTGGCACGGCCACCGAACCCGACGTAGGCCGTTGCAGTCCGGCTATGATTTTCAGCATGGTCGATTTTCCCGCACCATTTTTGCCCACAAGGGCGATTTTGTCCCGCGGGTTGATTACGTAGCTGATATTATCAAAAAGCGACTTTGCGCTGAATTCAACAGAAAGATTATTAACAGAAATCATTTTTTACTTCGGCGTGTTTTAATCACCCTGCGTTCGGTGATGATGAAGTCGACAGGCACATCGTGGCTTTCGGCTTCGATTTCATCTACGACCTGAAAGTCGTATGCGATACCTATGCGGGTGGCTTTTGACTTTTGCAGCAAGCGGTCGTAAAAACCTTTGCCGCGTCCCACTCGGTTGCCCGACAGGTCGTAGGCAACGGCCGGAACAACGATCAGTTCTATATCGTTGACATCGGCGGTTTCGTCGCCTTGCGGTTCTTCGATATGGAAAGCGCCCATGCTCAGCTTTGTACGGTCGTAAGGAAGAATGTCAAGATTCACACCGTTGACTCTCGGCAGATAAAAGCGCTTGCGCCCTGCCCATTGTTCGATGAAGCTGTGAGAGCTGATTTCGTCGGGGAGCGAATGGTAAAGCAATACATTGTCTGCCATCATAAACGCTGCATGACGGGCAAGCATATCAAAAGCGCGACGTGAGGCATCTGCTTTTTCTTCTTCGGAGAGGAGCGTCTTTCGCGTGCGTATCAGTATTCGGATGTCTTCTTTGTTCATATTCGGAGAGAGTTTATAAGTTTATATGTGATATTTAATTATTAATGGTTATGGGTTGAGCTGCCCGCCGGAGCGCTTCCCGGACGGTCTTGTCGCTGCGGTTCACGACTTCGTAGTAACCCGATGTGCCGAAAATATCACGCGCAATCAGGGCTTTGAGCTGAGTCACAATCAGGTTGGAGGAAATATTGATATAGTACCATCTTGCGGGCACGCCGTTGAGAGATGCGTAGCGGACGAACGCGTTCAGAAGCACGTCGTTGGCCGGTAGTTTGCTCAGCAACTCATTGACGTTTTTGGCAGACTTGAGATTGTCGGCGTTGAGCTCGGTATACTCGTATGCAAATTTAGAAATCAGCCGGTTGTTGACTACATTTACATAGTATGATGTAACTCCCGTGGTGTCGTTGGGAACAAATTTGTCGGGTACAATGCCGCCGCCGCCATATACTTCGCGGCCACCGGCGGTGCGGAAAAGAAGGTCACGGTTTATTTTCACAGAATCTTCGCTCAGAAGCTCGCCGTCGACGTAACGGTTATAAAGCTCGCTTTCGTAGTCATAATTTGCTCCGGGTTTGTAGTCTTTTTGTATCGAACGGCCCGAGGGTGTGTAATATCGCTGCACCGTAAGCCTGATTTGCGAAGAGTCAGGAAGCATAATCGGACTCTGCACCAATCCTTTGCCGAACGATCGGCGTCCTACGATCCAACCGCGGTCGTTATCCTGCATGGCTCCTGAAAATATCTCGCTCGAGCTTGCGGTGAATTCATCTATGATTACCGATAAACCGACGTCGGTGTATAATCCGGTGCCGTCGGCCCGAATGTCATGGTTGGCAAATGAGTCGCGCCCTTTTAACGAAACTATCAAATCGCCGCGATTCAAAAATTCGTTTGCCATGAGGACAGCCGGTTCGAGATATCCTCCGGTGTTGCCTCTGAGGTCAATTACAAAATTTTCTGCTCCTTGGGCACGCAGAGCGGTGAGTGTCTGGAGGAACTGCTCGTAGGTAGTGCGGGCAAACTTCTTGACTTTTATATAGCCGGTTGTTTTGTCAAGCATGTAAGAGGATTCGATGACGATGTCAGGCACGCGGCCTCTGGTGATCGTCACGTCGGTAAGTTTCTTTGACCCTGCGCGCTTAACCGACAGCACGACTTTCGACCCCTCTTCGCCACGCAAGCGGGAGATTAATTCCTTGTCCGGCAAATGCTTGCCGGCCACAACTTTTCCGTCAATTTTAACAATCTTGTCGCCCGCGTTCAGTCCGGACTCTTCTGCCGGACCTCCGGTGAGGATTTCTACAATCATTACGGTGTCGGAGTGAACTTCGAATTGCACGCCGATACCTGAGAACGAGCCTTCAAGGTCGCTCTCGGCAAGTGTCAGATCTTTGGCTGAAATGTATGATGAATGTGGGTCAAGATTTTCCAAAAGCGAAGGAACAGCCATCTCAACGAGCGAGTCGATGCTGACTTCATCGACGTATTCGTCTTCGATAAGCCGTAGCACCTGACTGAGTTTCTGCTCGGCCGACCATTCCTGACCGGCTCGTGAAAGATATACTCCAAGCCAGATACCTGCGCCCAATGTAAGGGCAAAGAGCAATGGAAGCCAATATTTTTGTTTCATTTCAGTTCTGAAATTTTGTGCCGGAAGGCGCTTTGTCTTATCTGACAATTTACTGCGGTCATTTGTTCTCGGTGAGTAAAGGAATTGTTTCGATGTGCACACATTCTACGCCGGCGCGACGCAACAATTCGATTCCGTCGGTAATGCGGTAGAGTTCGTTGAAAACCACGCGCTTGATACCGGCTTGAATGATGAGCTTGGCACATTCAAGGCAAGGTGATGCAGTCACGTATAATGTTGATCCGTCGCTGGAATTGTTGCTTCTGGCCACTTTTGTGATGGCGTTGGCTTCGGCGTGCAGTACATAAGGTTTTGTAACCCCGTCAGTGTCTTCGCAAATGTTTTCAAAGCCGGATGGAGTACCGTTATAGCCGTCGGAAATTATCATTTTGTCTTTGACAATTATCGCCCCCACTTTTCGGCGCTTGCAATAACTGTTTTCTGCCCAGATTCGGGTCATGCGCAAATATCTGCAGTCAAGAAGAGCTTGTTTTTCTTGAGAATCGTTCATCTTTCCTCTTTTTAATCTGCAAATTTACTCACTTTTTGTCAAATACACAAACCTAAAATTTGCTTGCCGACACTCGCCGGTTTAGGCGAACGGCAACGCTTACGAAAGTGAGTTCCAGCCCTGTGCTTTGAGCGGAAATTCCTGACCGTCGCGGGTTATCATAGCCGATCCGAGCGACGCTTCGGTGATATACCCTATCTCCTTCACTCCTTGCAGTCGTTCGATTTTTTCGTGCATTGTCAGAGGTACGGTGAAGAGAAGTTCGTAATCTTCGCCACCGTTGAGAGCTGCTGTCACGAGGTTCATATTGAGCTCTTCTGCCATCACGGCTGTCTGATAGTCGATGGGGATTCGGTTTTCGTAGATGCGGCAACCGACGCCCGACGCTTTGCATATGTGCAGCAACTCGGAAGACAGACCGTCGCTGACATCCATCATCGATGTCGGTTGTATACCCTCTTTATGCAGGGTCTCGATGATATCCTTGCGTGCTTCAGGTTTCAGCTGGCGCTCGACGAGGTATTCCTTGCCGGAGAAATCCGGTACGAAATCTTTATCGCCGGCCGATGCGGCTTTTTCACGTTCGAGGAGTTGCAATCCCATGTATGCTGCGCCGAGATCGCCGGAGACGCAGATAAGGTCGGTGGGCTTGGCGCCTGAGCGCAGTATGGCTTTACCTTTCTGCACCGATCCGATGCATGTGATGCTGATGACAAGGCCTTGACGTGAAGCTGATGTATCTCCGCCCACAAGGTCGACTCCGTATTCTTCGCACGCGAGGCGCACGCCGGCTACGAGCGATTCGATGTGTTCGACGGTAAAACGGCTTGAGACACCGAGCGATAGAGTGATTTGCTGCGGTCGTCCGCCCATAGCATAAATATCGGAGAAATTGACTATTGCCGATTTGTAGCCTAAATGTTTCAGCGGCACATAGGTCAGGTCGAAGTGTACGCCCTCAAGAAGGAGGTCGGTGGTGACGAGCTGCTCTTCTCCTTCGGGATAAGAAACTACGGCGGCATCATCGCCCACGCCGAGAACGGTCGATTTGTTGACAGGTGTGATTCCTTTCGTTATACGGTCGATGAGGCCGAATTCTCCGACTGATGATATTTCGGTGTCCATATTTAATTAAAGATTTGTACCTATATAATAGTTTTGACGTGTTGTTTGTTCGACGGATTGTTAAAATCCACACATGGAGGACGTGGAGCCGGCCCCATGTGTGGATGTAATGGCGGTTCGTGGATTAGAAACGATTCACAAGTTCACGCATGATTTCCATCATTTTGGGCTGTGCGTGTTCGGCCGCTTTCTGTACTTCTTCGTGTGTAGGCACTTCGGTGATGTCTTTGCCTCCGAGGTCGGTGATGACCGAAACGCCGAAGACACGCATCGATGCGTGTTTGGCCACAATCACTTCAGGTACGGTAGACATACCTACGGCATCTCCTCCGATAATGCGGAAATATTCATATTCGGCCGGAGTCTCGAACGTAGGACCGGGAGTGCCTACATACACACCATGCATCACTCGGATTCCCTTCTCGGCTGCGATGGCGTCGGCCAGAGCTATGAGTTTCTTGTCGTAAGGTTCGGTCATGGCGGGGAAACGCGGACCGAGGTCTGCGTAATTCTTGCCGCGCAGAGGATTCTCCGGGAAGAGGTTGATGTGGTCGGTGATAATCATGATGTCGCCTACACGGAAGTCCTTGTTCATGCCGCCTGCGGCGTTGCTCACGAAAAGAGTGTCGACACCGAGAGCCTTGAACACGCGCACGGGGAATGTCACTTGCTTCATGTCATAGCCTTCGTAGTAGTGGAAGCGACCTTGCATTGCAATGACGCGCTTGCCGTGAAGACGGCCGAAGATGAGGTTGCCGCTGTGTCCCTCTACCGTTGAGACCGGGAAGTTGGGAATTTCGGTGTAAGGTATGTACTGCTTGTCTTCGATATGGTCGACGAGTGCGCCGAGACCGGTGCCGAGGATGATGGCCGTAGTGGGCATATCGCTCACGCGGGCGCGAATGTAATCGGCAGTTTGGCGGATTTTTTCTAACATGATATTTTCAGGTTATAAGATTAGGGTTATTTATATTCTTATTTCAGTTGACGCTCTGACTACAATTGTCAGTGCGTTTTGGATTTAATCATTTTCACAAGAGCCTCTCGCACATCGGCCTGAGTATCTCTTACCATACCTACCGAGATAGGCAGGTAGTAGACGTATGGTTTGATTTCGTGAGGAAAATAAGGATTGTTAGCCAGACGCACGGCGTCCTTTTCGGTAGTGATGATGTAATTGTTAACTCCCGAGAGACCGTTGAAACGTTCGCGGATCAGATCCATGTCCTTGCGCGTGAAGTTATGGTGGTCAGGGAAAATATTGACTCTTACCTTCGGTTTCATCCGTTTGATGTATTTCACAAACGGGCGCGGGTTGCCTATGCCGGCTATTGTAAGTATCATATCGTCGGCAGTAAGCCACTCGAGCGACGGGGCTACCGGGGAGGCCATGTCGGGGAAAACCGGCTTGAGTGTGCCGTATTGCATCTTCGTGAAGAACAGTTTCTGGTAGGGACTCAGGTCGAGGTTGGCGGTAAAAATCGTGAAGTCGAGGGCCTTGGTCTTGTCATTGCACTTGCTCACGACCACAATGTCGGCGCGGTGCAAGCCGTCCTTGCTCTCGCGCAGATTGCCGTATGGCAACAAATCGTCCTCGAATACCGGACGGTTGTACTCGGTTATTACAACAGATACTGCCGGTTTGACATAGCGGTGCTGAAAAGCGTCATCAAGCACTATAAGGTTGATCTTCGGGTCGATGCGCAACAGTTCTTCGATACCTTTGACTCGGTCTTCACATACGGCCACAACTACCGAACTATCAAATTTGTGGTAAATCTGATATGGCTCGTCGCCGATGTCGGCGGGCGTCGAGCGTCGGCCGGCCATGACGAAACCTTTGGTGTAACGGTTGTAGCCGCGGCTCAGCACCCCGATGTGGTAATCATGGCGGAGCATATCTACAATAAACTCTACATGCGGAGTTTTACCTGTGCCGCCGGCCGCAAGATTGCCTACAACTATTATGGGCACATCAAACTCGTGCTGACGCAGTATACCCCAGTCGAACATCTTATTGCGCACGTAGACAACGCTGCCGTAAATTTTCGACAAGGGCAGCATCACCAATCGTTGAAGCCAAATATTACGTGCCATTACTTACAATGCGACCGAGGGTAATTGCATAACCGGAAATTATTTTATAACTATCGTTTCCATTCGGGCCTGAACGGGCGACCAATTCTGCATGCCGCGCACTGCGCGGACATATTCAATCGCCTCTTCGGCAGGAAGTCCGTTGACGTCGATGGTCGCATGCATCGACCCCAGTTCCATTAGCGTAGACCAGATATTGTCCTCTATACGGGGATATGAGACATATTGGTCGGCATTGAGATTGACTTTTCGGGCCATAGCGCCGATTGTGTAATCGAGTGTCGCAATTTTGTCGACAAGTCCAATATTGAGTGCCGAAACACCGTCCCATACTCGTCCTCCGCCTATCGCTTTGACTGAATCCTGCGGAATGTCGCGGCCTTTTGCCACTCGTGAGGTGAAGAGTTCGTAGCCGCGTTCGACATTGCGCTGCATTGATGCGGTTTCGGTTGCATTCGCAGGGAAAAGCAAATTGGGGAAAACTGAATTGGCCGATGTGGTGACAGTGTCGACCTTGACGCCTATTTTTTCGGTCACGAGCTCGCGGGCGCAAGGCATCATACCGAAAATTCCGATCGAACCGGTGAGTGTGGCTTTGTCGGCAAAGATTGAGTCGGCGCCGCAACTGATGTAGTAGCCACCTGAAGCTGCATAGTCGCCCATGGATACATAGAAGGGTTTGCCCGTTGCCTTGAATTGTTCGAGAGCTTCCCATATCTGTTCGGATGCGAATGCGCTGCCGCCGCCTGAGTTCACTCTCAGCACCAGACCTTTTACATTCTTATCCTTGGCGAGCTTAAGGATTGCCGGCACCATACTGCGTCCTACAATACCTCCGTTGCCCGAATCCACGATGTCGCCCACGGCGTAAAGCACGGCTATATGGTCTTTCTTATCCGACACTTTCTCTATGTCGGACTGAAGCATATACTCGGCGGGCGAAACGAACGGTATGTCGTCGTCTTCTTTGAGCGAAAGTAAAGTGCGGAATTCGTCATCCAATTCGTGACGATATTTCAGCGCTGTCACTAACTTAGTTTCAAGGAAGGTATCAGCCGGCAGGCACATGGCCACGCTGTCGGAGATTGCGCGGATGGTATGCTCGGGCACACTGTCGTTGGCCATTGTCGCCACCATACTGTTCCATATCTGATTGAGGAATACCTGAGTCTGAAGTCGCGAGGGCTCGCTCATGTCGGTACGGATAAAAGGTTCAACTGCACTCTTGAATGCGCCGACCTTGAAAATCTGCATCTCAATGCCCAGTTTCTTGAGCAGATCGGCATAGAAAAGTGTCATGCTGCCGAGGCCATGGAGATTGACCGCGCCGAGAGGATTCATATATATCTTGTCGCCTTGCGAAGCCAGCATATAGTCGCCCTGCTCGTAAGAGTCGGCGTATGAATATACCGGTTTGCCCGATGCCCGGAAAGCTTTGATAGCGGCCACAATTTCCTCACGTGAGGCAAGACCGAGACTTGAACCGTCGCAGTCGAGATATAGAGCTTTCACCTTTTTGTCATTGCTTGCCGCATATATCGAGGCCACAATGTCCTCGAACGTTTCAGGCTTATCGGTTTGTCCTGAATAGATTATATCTTGCAGGTCCTGATTTTGTGCACGTTCGGGTATCGTGCCGGAAAGTTGTATGCGAAGAATTTTGTCCTCTGTAAATGATTTGGTATCAACATTTTTACTTATAAGAATGCCGATAGTGAAGAGCGTGCCGAATACGAGTACAAAAATGCTTATCCAGATACCGGCCAGCGTGCCAAGCATGGCTATGAAAAACTTCTTTATCATAAATTATCCTCTAAGGTTGTATAAGTTGCGTTATCAGAGGTTACCTTCTGATGTTATGATTTCTTTATTTAATTTGCAAATATACAAACTTTTATTTAAACATAAAAATTAGCCTTGAAATTTGGCAAAAATTGGCAAATTTTACTGAGCTTACCGGGTGGTGCCGTGCGGCCCGCGCGGCAAAACTACTGGGAGGTGCCCGACGGCCTCGGCGGGCACATAAATTACCGTCGGCTGACGTTTTGTCGCGAGCGAGGCCGCTAACGACCTCCCCGTGCTAACGCAATCGAGCGGCATATAAGATAAAGGTTGTCGTTTTGTCGTGAGCGGGCCGCTCACGACTTCCCGGTAGATTACTCACGGCTTCCCCGTGCCCGCGCGGCATATAAATATACCGGGAAGTATCGTGCGGTCTCGCGCAGCAAAACTACTGGGAGGTGCCAGACGGCCTCGGCGGGCACATAAATTACAGTCGGCTGACGTTTTGTCGTGAGCAGGGCCGCTCACGACCTCCCAGTGAACCATGCGGCTCGTTCGGCACTTCCCGGTCGCTCACAACCTCCGGTATGTCGTCGGCACAGCTCCCATAAACAACAGAAAGCTGCGCTGGAGCGCAGCTTTCTGTTCATATATGTGATTCAATTATTATTTAATCACTTTTACGGCTTTGTTGCCACGGACTTCAATAAAGAGTCCGTTTTCGGGATTGGCTACGCGCACACCTTGCAGATTGTAGTACACAGGAGCTGTGTTGCTGTCAATCTCAATGTCGCTGATACCGTCGGTTTTAACCTCGCCGTTGAATGTGACTGTGATGGGCACATCGGGTTGTTCGGCACATAATACATCGATCTTGAGCTGGAGCTTGCTGCCGTCGAGCGTGCCTGTGACATCGGCGCTGGCATTGATACTGCCCTCCATCAGGCTGATGCCGTCGGCATGACCGTTGACTACACCTTTATCGATGGTGCAAAGCACAACAATCGAGCCCATGCCCTTGTCATCGGGAATTGTGGGATCTGCACCGAAGTTTTCAAGACGGAGACGATATTTACCGTCGCTCAGTTGATCCATATAGACATCCTGATCGGATACAGCCGGCTCATCTTCGCCTAACTGCACGGAAAGTGTGCCGAAATATTTCTTTGTATCGACTACTGTAGCAGGATAGTTGAGTTTTACGTTGTCAATATAAAGGGCGTTTCCGGCACCGGGAGTTGTTGAGAAGTAGTCGCCTGCGCAAAAGATGATATTGAATTTCTCGGGAGTGTCATTAGTGAGGTATTCGAAAGGAATGGTCAGTTCCGTCCAGTCTTCGGCATTGCCTGTGATGTCGTAATTGATTTTACCGATGAGTGTGCCTTTTTGTGTCACCTCGCCGCCCTGAGCAGTGGCCATGTCAAGAATATTGCGGTCACGGTTTACCATATTCACAGTTTTGGGACTCCCTAATGAAATACAACCGGGCACATTAGCCTGTACATACTCACCTTTCCATAGGTAAGCCACAACAGTAGCTTTTTCTTCTGTATTGCCGGTATTTGAATATATCGCACTGCCGTCGGCATTTGTAGTGCCGTGAACGCGTTTGTACACAAATGTAACGGATTCGGGACGGCCGGTGAAGTCAATGCCACCGAATGTGCCGCCGTCAGGATTACTGCCTGTTAAACCTTTGGCAGTGCTCCATGTGGTGCCGAGAGTAACATATCCCGGTACTACTTGTGTCTTCTTTGTGGAATTGTTGCTGTTAACTACTTTCACACATGAACCCTCGCCGTTGTAGCCGGTATCTTTTACTCCTACCAGCGTCTTTCCTGTAGTTTTGATGCCGATGACCTGAGAGATGCACCAGTCGGCGGGTGTTTTGCCCATAGTTTTGGTATTGCCGTCGCTTGTCCAAGGCACGCAATCGTTCCATGCGCCCTCGAAGTCAGCGTTAGGAAGCTGAGGCTTGTCCTGAGCTACTGCGTTGCCGGCGCAAAGTGCTGCGGCAACTGCGATGATGTAGAATTTTTTCATCTTATAAAATTGATTGGTTAAATTTTCAATATCGAGAGAAAATGACCGTAAAAAATAATTACCATTGGAAACGCTGTGATATGACGGGCATTTTCATATTATTGTGCAAAATTACAAAATATTTTTTTAATTTCAGCTAAAATACGAATATTTTTGCATCGCTTCGGCGTTTTCTGATTGAAAATCAGAGCATAAGGCCGGCTATACACTGAGAGATCGCATTAATCATCGTCTTCGTCGGTCTGAGCCGCTTCGGGCATTGTAAAATGCAGAATGATAAAGCCTAAGACACCTGCGAGAACCGAACCGGTGAGGATGCCGAGCTTGGCATGGGAGAGGAGTTCCACCTGTGCCGGATTGACACCGAACGATAGGTTGGCAATGAACAGTGAAACCGTGAATCCGATGCCGCCGAGAACAGCGACCGATGCCATCATCTTCCAATTGGCTTTGTTAGGCATGGGCGCCCAACCGAATTTGACTGTAATCCATGAGAAGATGAAAATGCCTAAAAATTTGCCGACCACGAGCGAAAGGATAATAGCCAGCGACACACCCTCGAATATCGACAACGGATCCATTCCGGCCATACAGATACCTGCGTTGGCAAATGCAAAGAGCGGGAGTATGACAAGATTGACAAACGAGTGCAGCGAGTCCTCCATGTCTTGTAACGGAGAAATCACCTTATCAGATGCCGACTCAATCTGTTTGAGCCAGTTGAGCTGGTCTTTGGTGAGGATAGTGAGTTCGTCGGTGTTGTCGAAATGACGCACCGAATTGCGGATAGTTTGTATATAGCTGTTAGGAGCCACGACCGGGGTGGCCGGGATGCAGAAAGCCACGAGGACGCCGGCGATGGTAGCGTGAATACCCGAATTGAGAAACAGAAACCAGATAACCACTCCGATCAGTCCGTAGAACGCCTTGCTCTTCACCTTCAGCAGATTGGACCCGATGAGAAGAACGACAAAGAGTATCGCGGCGTAAACTAAGAGCATTACGTCGATGTGGCTCGTATAACCTACTGCAATGACTATGATGCCGCCGATATCGTCTACTACGGCAAGTGTTGTGAGGAAAATCTTAATCGAAATCGGCACCCTCGTGCCCAGCATTGCAAGCACACCGAGAGAGAACGCGATATCGGTGGCCATGGGGATGGCTGCTCCGTTGCTCCACTCAGCGCCACGCGCCATATATAAGAAAATGAGCACCGGCATAATCATGCCGCCTATCGCGCCCATAATCGGAAGCAATGCCTGACGAAACGATGACAGCTCCCCTACCAGTACTTCACGCTTGATTTCGAGACCGATTGAAAAAAAGAAAACAGCCATCAGCGCATCGTTGATAAACTCAAGTACTGTCATAGGATGACCGCCGTGGCTGAAAAGATTGAAACCTCCAAGTTGCAGGAATACTTCCTGATCCCAAAAATCAAAATAATAGCCGCTGATTGACGGAATATTTGCGATAGCCAACGCCATGATGGTAGCGGCAATAAGGATATTGCCTCCGGAAGCATGTCGTTTGATGGCTTGTCGAGCAGCGTAAAAAGTATTTGCCATAGCTGTGTTTGTTACGATTCAATTACATTAAATCGATTCTTAAAATACGATGACAATGCAAAGGTATGTAAAATCACAGTTACACTTATCTTTATTTACATAAATTAACGCATAAATTCGACTTTATCGCCAAAAATGTGTCAAATATGGAGATTTTTCCTGTTGAACAAGCGTCGGGCGCGGAAAATGAGATTACCTTCGTCTGACGCTTTGTCGTGAGCGAGTCGCTTCACTGGGAGGTGCCGCACAGCCTCGGGCGACACATATTTTACTGTCGCCTCTTCTTTTGTGCCGAACGAGGCCGTTCGGCACTTCCCAGTGAAGCTTGCGATCCGCGCGACGCATGAGATTACCTTCGTCTGACGTTTTGTCGTGAGCGGGCCGCTCACTATTTCCCGACAAAGAGTAGCTAAATTATCAAACTTAGCTAATGATAATAGTAGAAAATATAAGTGCCGAACGAGGTCGTTCGGCACTTTAAGGGGTCTCAGGTCAGAGTCCGCACGGCTTGTCAGAGAATGACTGAGAGGTGCCCGGAAGCGGTATCGGTGAGTGCGCGTGCCTCCTCTACGCTACCTGCTGTGGCGAGCACAACTGCCATACGACGATGTCCGTGTACTTCAGGTTTGCCGAATATACGCATCTGCACTCCGGGCACAGCGAGCGCCTGTTCGAGTCCCGAAAAGACGACGTTTGCGCTGTCTCCCTCCACAACGATAGCTTTTGAGGCCGACGGTCCATAGAAACGAATCTCAGGTACAGGCAGTCCGAGCAGAGCGCGGGCATGAAGGGCAAATTCGCTGAGGTCCTGAGATATCATCGTCACCATACCGGTGTCGTGGGGGCGCGGCGACACCTCGCTGAAAATGACTTCATCGCCCTTGACAAACATCTCTACGCCGAAGATGCCGTAACCGCCGAGGGCATCGGTGACTTTAACCGCATATTCCTTTGCTCGCTCAAGTGCAACCGTGCTCATGGGTTGCGGTTGCCATGAGTATCGGTAGTCGCCATTGATCTGTACGTGACCGATAGGCTCGCAAGTGAGGGTACCGTTCACGGCACGAACTGTGAGGAGTGTAATTTCATAATCGAAATCAACGAATCCCTCCACAATTACCTTACCTGCGCCGGCGCGGCCTTCGTGCTGAGCGATCTCCCACGAACGCAATGCATCTTCCTTCGTCTTTACCACCGACTGGCCGTGACCCGACGAACTCATCACCGGTTTCACCACGCAAGGCACTCCGATGGCCTCGACAGCCTCGAGATACTCTTCACGGGTCGATGCGAAGCGGTATGGAGAAGTGGGGATACCCAGTTCCTCTGCCGCCAGTCGCCGTATGCCTTCGCGGTTCATTGTAAGCCTTGCGGCGCGAGCTGTGGGCACGACATGATAGCCCTCGGCTTCGAGTTTAACGAGTTCGGGGGTTGCTATGGCTTCAACTTCAGGAATTATGAAATCGGGATGTTCCGATTCGACGACATCGCGCAGAGCTTTGGCATTGAGCATATCAAAAACGACAGCCTTGTCGGCGACTTGCATTGCAGGTGCATCGGCGTATCGGTCGCATGCCACAACTTCAATACCGAGGCGCTGGAGTTCGATGGTTACTTCCTTTCCCAGTTCGCCACTGCCGAGAAGAAGAGCTTTTTTACCTGTGGGGGTGAATTTGGTGCCAATAGTAATCATAATATGTAATAGCTAAGAGGGTGCATCAAAATCAGACTTTCGATGCACCCTCCGTTATGAAGTTTATGTTAGAAGTATACTCATGCTTTGACGCGGGAGATGTAGCTTCCGTCACGTGTATCAACCTCAATCATGTCGCCTTCGTTGACGAAGAGAGGCACACGTACTGTGGCGCCGGTCTCAACGGTGGCGGGCTTGAGAGTGTTGGTGGCGGTGTCGCCTTTGATTCCGGGCTCGGTGTAGGTGATTTTGAGCACAGTTTTGACGGGCATTTCGGCGTAGAGAACTGTTTCGGTCGAAGCGTCAGAAACTACTTCAACGATATCGCCTTCCTTCATAAAATCAGATCCTGTAACAAGCTCTTTTGCGATAGGTATTTGCTCGTATGTTTCCTGATTCATGAAGATATCGTCGTTGCCTTCGGTATAAAGGTATTGGTAAGGACGGCGCTCCACGCGAACGTCTTCGAGTTTTTCACCGATGTTGAAGCGGCGCTCGAGCACACGGCCGTCAACTACGTCTTTAAGTTTGGTGCGCATGAAAGTGTTGCCTTTACCGGGCTTAACGTGGAGAAACTCCACGCAGAAGTACAGGCGACCGTCCATACGGATGCAAGTTCCGTTTTTAATGTCTTGGGCGTTGATCATTTATGTATGTTTTTAGTTCTGAGTCAATAAAATAAAGCTCTCGGTACGACAATCAGTCGAGCGAGGGTTTTTCTTTTGAGGGATTGTGGAAATGGATTTTGTGCTCGGTGTATTCCTGAGCGGCGATAAGAGTGGGCTTGGGCAGACGCTCGTAGTAACTCGAGATTTCGATTTGCTCGCGGTTTTCTGTCACTTCTTCCATAGTGTCGTTGAGAGATTTGAATTCCTGGAGTTTCTTCTCGAGTTCGTGTTTCATCTCCATAGCGATCTGATTGGCGCGTTTGGCGATGATGCACACGGTTTCGTAGATGTTGCCGGTATCGGCCGAAAGCTCGATCATGTCACGGGTGACAGTGTTGAGCGGTGCATTTGTCTTTTTGTAGTCCATATAATATTTACAACTGATAATCAATTTTTAACGTGACGCCGGGCAATTTTGAGAATATTGTCGGCCTCCGCGCGGTTGGGAGTGTCTGGATAGTTGTTGATGAAATTGTAGTATTCATCTATTACTTCGCGGAAACGGTCTTCCTTGCGCTCGTCGATACTGAGGTCGGCTTCCTGAAATTTTGCTTTCAGCACAAGGAGTTCGAGATCTTCCTTATATTTGGAATAAGGATAGTCTTTAATGGCATTCTGTGCCACGATGATGGCGCTCTGGAAGTTGTTGCCACGGTAAGTGCCGAGGTTATAGTACAGCTGCGCGTTTTGCAACTGTTTGAGCGTGAGTTTGTCCTGTAATTCGAAGATTGCCTGCTGGGCAACGGAGATTTTGTCGCTCCGAGGATAATAGTCGAGAAATCCCTGCAGCTCCTGTATCGCCTGTATGGTAGTGCTCTGGTCAAGCTGAGGATCCGGCGAGTCGATGTAGTAACCGTAGCCGCAATAGAATCGGGCAAGCTCGGCGTATTTGCCTTTGGGATAGCGGGTATAGTAGGTTTTGAAATAGGAGCCTGACGATAGATAGTCCTTATTCTCATACTCGCTCAGTCCAAGCAGATAAAGCACTTCTTCCGCTTTGTCCGAGCCCTTGAAAACCGTAGAACATTCTTTAAGCAGAGTTGATGCCTGCACATAGCGTTTCTCCTCGAAAGCACGCTTTGCATAGTCGAATTTATATTCGTAATCCTTGCTTTTGAGCGCTTTTTGGTATTCTCCGCAAGAGCACAGCAGAGGCAGGAGAAGCAAGTATAACAGGTAGCGTTTATTCATATCATCTGAAATATCGTGCAAAGTTATAAAATTTTTTTATGGCCGACCATAGAATTAACATCTTTTAGCAAACGGAGGCCCATTGTGAAATAGCTTTTATGTGCGTCGGCCGGGCGCAAAAGTTTACCGTCGAAATACACTATATCGACGTCAATCACAACCTTGCCCTGTTGTTTATCATCAATGCGACGCCCGAGAGCCTGTTCGATTTGCTTTGTGAATGAGCGGAGGGCGTATAAATCCAGCTCGGTTCTGAGCTCGGCAACGCAATTGGTATAGCCTCCTTCCGAAGGATAGGAATCTGTGGCGTTTACGAGTCCGCAGCGACTGAGGCCAAGCAGAGAGCGGGAAATCATCTCGGCGGCTTTTGCAATGTTTGATCCGATGGAAATCAGGACAGTATGGGTCATTGTTTTACGCCTTTCATAGTGAGGGAAATGCGCGAGCGCTCATAGTCGACGTTAAGTACACGCACACGCACATGAGCACCGATTTTTAGAGAAGCTGGTTTCTGTCCGTCGGGCATCTGCGAGGTGTGCACCAGTCCGTTGTCGTGTATGCCGATGTCGACAAAAGCGCCGAACGCGGTAATATTTGTTATTATACCCGGCAGTTCCTGTCCCTCTTCAATATCGTCGATGGTGGTGATATTGGGGTCAAATTCCATAATCGACACTTCGCTGCGAGGGTCGCGGCCCGGACGCCGGAGTTCGTCGAGGATGTCAAGCAGCGTAGGTTCGCCCACTCGTTCGGTAATGTATTTTTTGATGTCTATGGAATCAATAAGCTGTGTGTTTGAGGCAAGTTCGGTTATTTCAACGCCAAGATCACGAGCCATACTCATTGCGATTCCGTAAGATTCGGGATGCACTGCCGTGTTGTCCAGCGGTGATTCGCCGTCGGGAATACGGAGAAAACCCGCACACTGCTGAAAAGCCACATCACCGAGCCGAGGCACATCGTGCAGTTGCTTTCTTGATGTGAATGAACCATGCGAGGCACGATAGCTGATGATATTGGAGGCTAATTTCGGTCCGATGCCGGAAACATAGGCAAGAAGATGCTCGGAGGCGGTATTTAAATTCACGCCTACGAGGTTGACGCAACTCGACACAGTGTAGTCGAGGGAATCCTTGAGCGCGGACTGGTCGACATCGTGCTGGTACTGCCCCACCCCTATCGATTTGGGGTCAATTTTGACTAATTCGGCAAGCGGGTCGAGAAGCCGGCGCGCTATCGATACGGCGCCGCGTACGGTTACGTCCTGATCGGGAAATTCTTTACGTGCGATGTCCGAGGCTGAGTAAACCGAAGCTCCGCTTTCGCTCACAACAACAATTGAAACATCGCGTCCGTAATGCAGATTTCTGAAAAACTGCTCTGTCTCGCGCGAGGCAGTACCGTTGCCGATAGCAATAGCGTTGATAGAATACTTATCGACCAGCCGATTGATGACACGTGCCGAAGTCACGCGTTCTGATTTCGGCGGGCAAGGATATATAACGTCGTGATGCAGGAGTGTGCCGTTTTCGTCAAGACACACCACCTTGCAACCGGTGCGGTAACCGGGGTCAACTCCCATGACACGCGCTTTGCCGAAAGGAGGAGCGAGCAAGAGCTGACGTAAATTGTCGGCAAAAAGCGAAATGGCTTTTTTGTCAGCCTTGATCTTGGCCGCGGCCATCACCTCCGTGTCGATCGACGGGCGCAGAAGTCGCTTATAACTGTCGGCTATGGCAATTTTCACGAGCTGTGCGCTTGCCTGAGTGGATTTGGGCGAGACTACAATTTTTTCGATGATGCCCAATGCCTCATCATTGTTGACGCTGAGAGCCACACGAAGGGCGCCGCAATTCTCGCCTCTTGCGATGGCGAGAAACTGATGGCTTTCGACATATTTCAACGGACGCGAGAAGTTGTTATAATTTCTGAAATTGTCCGATTTATCAGCATTATTTGCTTCCTTTGAGGACGCAATCCTTGCTGTAAGGCGTGCCGTACGTGAAACAAAATTACGCAATCGGCTGCGCACCTTGGGGTTCTCGTTAATCCATGCCGCAATGATGTCGAGTGCGCCCGAAATAGCATCATCGGCCGAAGGGACTTTATCGTTTACAAACTTTTCGGCCGATCTCTCGGGTGTGGCGTTGTTTTGCGCCATAATAATCTTGGCAAGCGGTTCGAGGCCGTTCTCAATCGCTACTGTCGCACGTGTACGACGCTTGGGGCGATAAGGCAGGTAGATGTCTTCAAGGTCCGAGACGTCGACGGTAGCATTGATTCTCTCTCGCAACTCATCTGTCAGAGCGCCGGCGGCATCGATGACACCGAGTATGTATTCTTTGCGCTTCTCGAGGTCGACGTAGTACTTATTGAGCACTTCGATATTGCGCACAGCCACTTCGTCCATCGCTCCGGTAGCCTCCTTGCGATATCGGCTTATAAACGGCACTGTGGCGCCGTCGTTAAGCAAGTCAATTACAGCCTGTACTTGTGCGGAGCGCAGGTCAAGCTCTCGGGCTATCAGTTCGGCAATATTTATCATGGCAAGCGATATATTGTGACAGGATGGAGAAATTATACGTGACCTGTTACACCGTTTTTGTAAGTCTATAAAGCTGAATCATTTTCTGCGCAGGGTCAGTATTGTGATTTCCGGTGTAGCGCCTATTCTGGCCGGGAATCCGACTTCGCCGCATCCTATGTTGACGTAGAGGTAACGCCCTATCGAGTCGGTATAGAGTCCGCCCCACGTAGGATATCTCAGAGCCGCCGGCGAGAGGCCGAACAACTCCATCTGCATTGCGTGAGTGTGTCCTGAGAGCGTGAGGGCTATGTTTGCCGAAGGATTGTCGCTGAGATCAGCTACCCAGTGGGCCGGATTGTGAGTCAGAAGAATCTTGGTGTTGAGGTCAGAAATGTCGGGATAAGCTTTGCGCAAGTCGCCGTAGGTGCGGAAAGGCGGATCACCAACATTCTCTACACCGATAAGAGCTATGCTGTCGTTGCTGTGACGGAGCCATCGCGTGGAGTTGTTGAGCACGTGCCAACCTATTTCTCTTTGCCACTGCACGAGCTGCCTGAGATTGTCTTTCTTGGCCTGAACCGACGGCCATGTGTTGTAATCTCCGTAGTCGTGATTGCCTAATACGGAATACACGCCGTGTCGGGCGTACAGGCGGCTCAATGTTTTAAGAAACGGTTCGAGTTCGGATGTTGACCGGTTCACGATGTCTCCTGTGAAGACTATAATGTCGGCATTTTGGGCATTGATTGAATCGACGAGCTTTGAAACGAACATTGTGTCGGAAGCGAACGAGCCAACGTGCAGATCGGAGATCTGTGCTATACGATATCCGTCGAACGACTTCGGCAAAGACGTAATCTCTATATCTACATCTTTGATATGCAGTCGGTAGCGGTTTATGAAAGCGCCCCACCACATCATCATAAACGAAAGACAGGCAAGTCCCACGCCCGTGTAATCGAGCCAAATCCATCTCCCCGCGCTCCAAATTTTCGGTATTGAAGATACGAGGTCAAAAATTACGGTGATTGCTTTGGGAACATAGATTGAGCACAATGCGAATATAATCCACATCAGTACCCTGAATCCTTCCTCGGAAATAGATTTTTTGGGTGCGACGAACAACCCGATGATCACAAGCAGGCATAATACAGCGCTCCACAGTTGCAATTCTGACCAGAATCGGCGCAGTGCCAGCCTCTGTATAGCAAAATACAGGTAGCAGTCAATACCTGCGGCTATCAGGAAAGCGATTAATAATGGTAGAAACGGAGTACGCACTTATTTGTAGTTACAAGAGAGTATCTTATTTGCGCAACCGGCAATTACGCAGTGCGGCAATCTTGTTTTTCAGCGGATTGGCGTACATTGTGAGCATAAGATTGCGCATGAACACGCGCTCCTCGGATGTAATGTGCTCGACATCCACTTTATCAAGCTGCCCATCGATGTAGCGGTCGAATTCCTTGACATCGGCGTCGGTGTATCTGTCGGCGAACTCTCGTGAGGCGTTCATTTCATCGTAAGCTATGTAGTTGCCGGGGAAAATTTCATATCCGCAATGTATCTCCCTGTCAATGAGGCGGCAAGCCTCGCGGATGATCTCGGTGCGGTTTGGATTGTCGAATTTTTCGAGCTCGCTGTTGATGCAGTTGCCGACGCGGAACATCACATGACCCTTGAATTTGAGTATGCCGGTCTCCATTGAGAAAAGGTCGTCATGCTGAGTCTTGCGGAAATCGGGGTTGCGACGGCGGAGCAAAAACTCTCTCACTTTCAGATAGTCATTGGGGTCGTACTCATATGAAATAGAAACAGGCAAAAGACGAGCATCGAGGATATTCTCTTTCACTCCGGAGTCTCCGGCAAGCGAGAGCATCTTCACGAGGCTCTCCTGCGTGAGATCGTTGGAGTCCTTGGCTCGGCCCTCACGCTGAGCTATCCATACGCTTTCGCCGGTAACGTTGAGCGTGTAGTGAATATAGGCCGAGAGCTGTTTGGCAGCTTCGAGAGCTTCAAATTTCTTCACATCGCGCTTGACAATGAAGCTGCGGTTGATTTTAACCAAGTCGGCAATCCAGTCGAAAATAAGAAGATTGTTGCCGATAGCCACCTGAGTGATCGGCTTGCCGGCGCGGATTAGGCAAAGATTTAAAAACGAAGCATCAAGGACGATGTCGCGATGATTGGTGATGAATGTGAACGTCTTGCCGTCGGTAACGTTTTCCACACCGTCGGAAGATATGCCGTAAGTGGTCTGCTTTTCGAGAATGGCTAAGAAGTTGCCCATAATGCGCGACTGAAACTCGTGTTGAGTTTCCACGGCGAGTATCTCTTGCACAAAGCGGGGATAATCTACATCAGGCATTACGTATCTCACAGCGTGCTCAAAACCGGGCTCGCTCACCAAATGTGTAAGTTTTTCTTTGAATTCGCGATCGCTATATGGCGCGATATCGGCAAATTCGGCGGGAATATTATCGTGTTTTGGAGTGCAAATCATGTCCAATTTTTCTTCAAATCGGAGACAAATTTACTACTTCCCCTGCGATTATCCTAATAGTTCAACAAGTTTTCAAATCGTTTACAATTTGTTAACGTTTCTGCGAACTATTTAAAGTTGCTCCCGATCGTCAAATATCAGAAGGATCGGGATTGATGGCAAGTATCTCACCCTCGGCCGAAACAAGCACAGATCCGTAATGGCCGTCAAGGCCGTAGTCTTGTGCTATTTTTGTTGCTGTAACAGCGTCGGGCGAGTAGCAGTCGGCGACGGGAAGTGCGTCGGCAAGCATTATTTCTTTGTATAAAATGCTGTTCCGGTCTAAGTTAATGGCTACATGCCGAACCTGTGATTGTGCGAGAGCCGCCGAATACATATTGCAGTCACGGCGAGAGGCGGCATCGGTAACCGACCAAAAGGTAATGAGCACGCGTTTGCCTCGCTCATTATGGAGGGAAAATTGTGTTGAATCATTGGCTATGGTAAAATCGGGAGCGTTATCTGCTGAACTTATACCTGATTTGGGCGAGGTGTAGCCCGTGACGATAAAGAGTGAAACGAATATCAGCGCAATTAAAGAGAGGTAAAATTTCATTGCGATGGGGTTTGGTTGATAAATAAGTCGGCTCGCTATGGTGTCGCACCGCAGGCGCCGGCCGGCCGTGTCTCGGCCTTAAGTAGTATGTTTTCGCCTGCAAAGTTAGCAATTATATGTTGATTTGCAAAATTTTAGCTTACCCGTCGCCCGTATCAGTGCGATTAAAAAGGCGTCAAACGCGCTTGACAAGAAGCATTGCGGGCATTTGTTAAATATACTGAATCAGGCATTGTCACACTTCTTTTGCTGCAATAACTCATCAACAAATTACATAAAATTCACGCAAAAACATAATAAATTTCAGCAAAAATTGTTTGATTTTTAAAAATTTTATGTAATTTTGCACGCAGAATGACAATTCATTCCGGGCATACGTGCCTGAGCAACCCTCCAAAGGTATGATTAAAGCTGCAATAGAAAAGGTAATGGCCGACGATATGGCCGGTATTTGGAACATTCTCACCCCGGCCGAAAAGCGCGTGATTGTCGACAATTTTGAAATTCACAATTTCAAGAAAAATCAGATAATTTATGCCGAGCGCGAGACACCGGAATTTTTATGGTGCCTACTGAAAGGCAAAGTCAAGAAATATAAGGAAGGTGTGGGCGGCCGCCAGCAGATAGTGCGTCTGATAAGGCCTGTTCAGTATTTCGGTTATAGGGCGTATTTCGCCGGAGAGCCGTATGTATCTTCGTCGTCAGCTTTCGAGCCGTCGGTCCTCGGAGCGTTGCCTTTGGATATTGTCAGAGATACCATAACTTCCAACAATGATGTGGCGTGGTTTTTTATTCACGAACTTTCGCGCAATCTCGGAAATTCCGATTCGCGCATTGTCAACCTTACTCAGAAACACATAAGAGGGCGTCTCGCAGAGGCTCTGCTTGCTCTGCGCGACAGTTATGGCTACGAGGACGACGGCATGACTCTGAAAATCTACCTCTCGCGCGAAGATCTGGCAAATCTCTCCAATATGACCACTTCCAACGCCATACGCACTCTATCTGGATTCGTTACCGAAAAACTCGTAGTGGTCGACGGTCGCAGTATCCGCATCTTGCAGGAGCAGGCGCTGCGCAAAATCAGTAAATTCGGCTGAAAACAATATACTGAAACAGTTGCCGACGCTTACAGGTTACGGGCGCCGGCTTTTATTTATTGTCCTTAAACAGATACGGCTTGAGGTACCTGCCGGTGTGGCTCACCTGACAAGCCGCTATCTCCTCCGGTGTGCCTGCTACCACTAAATTGCCTCCGGATTCGCCTCCCTCAGGTCCGATGTCTATCACATGGTCGGCGCACTTGATAACATCCATATTGTGCTCTACGATAAGGATTGTATGACCCTGCGAGATAAGACTGTCGAAGGCGGACATCAGCACAGATATGTCGTGGAAATGCAGACCTGTGGTGGGTTCGTCGAATATGAATAAGGTCGGACGAGGACGTTCCATCGACAGGAAGTAGGCAAGTTTGACACGTTGGTTCTCGCCGCCCGACAGGGTCGATGACGATTGTCCGAGCTTGATGTAGCCCAATCCTACCTTTTGCAACGGCAACAGACGCGCAGCCACCCTCTGAGCCTGAGTCGACTTGTCTTCGGAGAAGAATTCAATAGCTTCGTTGACAGTCATTTCCAGCACGTCATGGATGTTTTTGTCACGGTATCTCACTTGCAGGATGTCAGGCTTGAATCTCATGCCGTGGCAGGCTTCACATTCTATTTGAATGTCGGCCATAAACTGCATCTCGATGTTGATTACGCCTTCGCCTTTGCACTCTTCGCAACGGCCGCCTTCGGTGTTGAACGAGAAATATGCCGGCGTGAATCCCATCTGCACGGCAAGCGGCTGTCGGGCATAGAGCTGGCGTATTTCGTCGTAGGCTTTAAGATATGTCGCAGGATTGGAGCGCGACGATTTGCCGATAGGATTCTGGTCGACAAACTCTACGGCCGATATGCGTCGGATGTCGCCGGAGAGTCCGAGCATAGCTCCCGGCGCGTCGCCGGCTTCTCCCATCTCGCGCACAAGCGCCTTGTAGAGTATTTCGCGCACCAAAGTTGACTTTCCGCTGCCGCTCACACCGGTAACAACGGTCATCACTCCCAACGGAAATTTCACATCGATGTGCTTGAGATTGTTCTCGCAAGCACCTCTGACTTCGATATAGTCATGCCATTTGCGGCGATGCCGGGGAACGGGTATCGACAGCGAGCCGTCGAGATATTGAAGCGTGAACGACTTTTCATGCCCTTCCGATGACACTATTGGCCCTGCATACACGACTTCGCCTCCCAGGCGGCCGGCTTTCGGCCCCACATCAATGAGCATGTCGGAGGCACGCATTATCTCTTCATCATGCTCGACGACTACGACAGTGTTGCCCAGTTCCTGAAGCGAACGCAGTACGCTTATCAATCTGTCGGTGTCGCGACTGTGCAGGCCAATCGAAGGCTCGTCGAGAATATACAGCGAACCCACGAGGCTCGACCCGAGCGATGTGGCAAGATTGATGCGCTGGCTCTCGCCTCCCGAGAGGGTATTGCTCAGGCGGTCGAGCGTGAGATAAGGCAGACCCACGCGTATAAGATAATCGAGGCGGTTGCGTATCTCAGTCAGCAGTCGCGCCGAAATTTTAAGCTCGGTGTCGGTCAACTCTATATGGTCGAACCATTCGCGCAACCTGTCTACGGGCATTTTCACCAGATCGGCTATTGTGGCGCCGTTGATTTTTACATACAGCGCCTCAGGCCTCAGTCGCTGACCTTTGCAAGCGGGACAGGTGGTGCGCCCTCTGAACCGGGAAAGCATTACCCTGTACTGTATCTTGGCCTGTTGTCGAGTCACCCAACGGAAAAATCCGTTGATGCCTTCCCAACGTGAGTTTCCTTCCCAGAGCAAGCGACGCTGTGCGTCGGTGAGTTCGCAATACGGTGTGTGTATCGGGAAGGAGATATGCGGAGCAAGATGTATGAATTCGCGTTTCCACTCGCTCATCTTTTCACCGCGCCAGCACACTACGGCGTCGTCATAAACCGAGAGCGACTGATTTGGGATTACGAGTCGCTCGTCAATTCCCACAACTTTACCGAATCCTTCACATTCGGGGCAAGCGCCGTATGGGTTGTTGAAATTGAAGAGCGTGTCGCTCGGCTCTATGAATTTGATGCCGTCTGCCTCGAAACGCGTCGAGAAATCGTGCCGATGCACCACGCCGTTATCATCCCAAACGAGCAACGTGCAGCAGTCGTGACCTTCGAAAAATGCCATTTCCACCGATTCGGTGAGACGCGCTGCCTCGTCTTTGTCCCGGCTTAAAGCCATACGGTCGATGAGCAGAAGCGAGTCGGTGATACCTGACGGAATCTTTTTCTTCTCGAGCAGTGAAGCGATGTCTGTAAATTCGCCGTCGGCCACCAGACGCGTATAGCCTTCTTTAAGGTAAATTTCAAGTTGTTGACGCAGCGTGCGTCCGTCCGGGAGCAAGATCGGGGCCGCAACGGCCATACGTGTGCCGTCGGGATATTTCAGAGCCGTATCCACCACATCCGCGGGCGAATGTTTCTTTACCTCTTCACCTGTCACGGGCGAATATGTACGCCCTACTCTGGCAAAAAATAGACGCAGATAGTCGTAAATCTCAGTCGATGTGCCCACAGTAGATCGAGGATTGCGCGTATTCACTTTCTGCTCGATCGCTATAGCCGGAGGCAATCCTTTTATCCAATCACATTCGGGCTTATGCAAACGGCCCAGAAACTGACGCGCATAAGACGAAAGCGACTCCACATAACGTCGCTGACCTTCGGCATAGAGCGTGTCAAAAGCAAGCGACGATTTTCCGGAGCCTGAAAGCCCCGTGACCACGATAAATTTATTGCGAGGCAATTCGAGGTCAATATTTTTGAGATTGTTGACCCTTGCGCCCTTTATGATTATGTACTCAGACATCAGTGTTTCCCTAAGTTTGCGATTATTGAACAGCTCCGGTTCGCAATCCGGCTAACTGAATATGTCGTTGACCCGGAGCTAATGCGAAACACAAAGTTACGTTATTTTTCGAACCTACGCAACATTTACATTATCAGAAACACGAAAAAATGGTTAACAAATCTCCCCGACTGCAATTTAAAGCTTTGTCAACTTTTGATTTTATAATAGATATTAAGTGCCTTGTGGAAAGCACCCATCAGCGTGCGATTCCTGAAATCAAAGCCGTCAACGGCAACAAGGTTTCCATAAGGAGAGAATGTATGTAGCCTTAATCCGTTACGCTCGTTTTCATTTGCTTCAATGCGACCGATTTCTGTTTCAGTGAATTTTTTACCGTCGAAAATAATTTCGAAAAATATAACGCCTCGTCCGTAATCGCCTTCACAATTCTGTGCCGGACGGATCATGGTGCCGTTCGGAAGTGTGAAAACCGGTCCGGCGCCTCGGTCCTCACACTTGCTCTTTTCGATTTTTTGGATCATAGTATATGGACCGGAAAGACAGGCTGAATGGTATATTTCTACTTCTTTTGTGTCTCCCGTCACTCCAAGTCCTTTCGTCCTTACCGAAAAAGCGAACCAACCATAATCGGGTATCTCAAAAAGTTGTGTATCGTTCATCGGTGCAGGTATGATACAGTTGAAATATTCCATCCGGTTGCCATTGAAATTATAGAGGGCTGCTTCTCCTCTGCTGTTAGATTCGGGACAGACAAATATCTCCCCGTCTGATTGGACAGGATATGGAAAAGAGAGATGTGTATCGAGTGTAAGTACTGGGTCTGAACTTAGTAGACGGTAATTTTTGCGATCAACTTGTATCTTGCTAAGACGCCCTTTGTTGACGGACATCTCATATTCTTCCACAAGCAAAGTAATCACCTGCTCATCGACACCGATTATAAACGGGTCGGCCATCCACGTCGAGTCGTCAGGAGTAGATATCCAATGAATGTCGAAAGGCTTATAGGAAGATAAAATCTCTTCAGCCGAAGCCTCAACAATGCCGACACTGTAATATCCGCCTATTTTCCGTTTGAGGTAATTGAAAAGGCTCATAATTTATTTTTTTGCCACGACGGCGAAGAAGTCAAGGGGCGAAGGGCCGGGATTGCGCATGGTGTGGGTGCTGCCGAACGGGCAGTAGTGGGCCATGCCCGGGATAAGGCGCTCTTCTTTGCCGTCGATAGTCACGCTCGCCGTGCCGGAGAGTATATAGATGGTCTCGCAACTGTCGTCGTGAGTGTGTTCGCCTATCGAGGCGCCGGGCTCGAGATGACCGCGCATTACGGTCACATTGTCATCGGCATAGCGTTTCACATGATATTGTTTCTCGCCGCCTTTGAAGGCCTCGAGCGTTTCATACGCCATTTTGTCGTAATCGAAAATCATAATTGTAACATTTTTTGTCCGGAGCAAAGTTACGAATTATCTGCGACAATTTGGATTTTACCCAAACATTTGTTGCAATTAAATGTTTTTAAGATAAATATATGCACCGATACGAGGGAATTTTCTTAATTTTGCATCTCAAAAAGTAAACTATCCAAATGTCTGAAAATAAATCGCTCAATCAGCTTATTATAGAGGGAATACAAGAGCTCAAAGGCAAACGCATTGCCGTTGTCGACCTCTCGGCCATCGAGTCGGCGCCCGTGTCGCATTTTATCATTGCTCAGGGCTCGTCGTCGATGCAAGTGGCTTCTATCGCCGACTCGGTGCGTGAATATGTGTTCCGCAATGCTTCCGTAAAACCTTACAACTACGACGGCTACACCAATTCCGAGTGGATTGTGATTGACTACGGTTCGGCTCTCGTGCATATTTTTGCTCCTTCGGTACGTGAGAAGTACAATCTCGAGGAGCTCTGGAGCGATGCCGTGATTACCGAAATCCCGGACCTTGACTGACTTTTACCTTTCATCACTTTTCTATGTCACCCGCACCTCAGTCCCCGAAACCCAACAAGGGTTCGTTTTTCTCTTTCAACCTTTTCTGGATGTACGCCATCATCGTGGCTGTCCTCGCCGGTATGCTCTTTCTCGACAGCAACGGAATAACCAAAGACGTTGATTACTCCCAATTTGAGAAGTATGTCGAAAAAGACCACGGCATCTCTCAGATTATCGTTTATTCCGACAAAAGCCGCGCCGAGGGCATCCTCACCGACTCGCTCGCCACAGCTCTATTCCCTGACGCATACAAAGCTGACGAGGGGGCGAAGGCTACCGTAGTCACTGTGATACCTTCGGTCGACAAATTCACCGACAAAATCGAACAATGGCGCAAGAGCGGAGCTTTTCCGGCCGACGGCGTCGTGAAATTCGAGCGTTCGAGTTCGTTTTCATCTTTCCTGTGGAGCTTCGGACCGTTCCTGCTGCTGATTGTATTCTGGATATTTATGATGCGCCGCATGAGCGGAGGCGGCGGAGGCGGCGGTGTCTTCAACGTGGGCAAGTCCAAAGCTCAGGTTTTTGACAAGGACGCTCCCGACAAGATTACATTCAAGGACGTGGCCGGACAGGAGGAAGCCAAAACCGAAGTTCAGGAGATTGTCGAATTTCTCAAAAATCCCAAGCGCTACACCGACCTCGGTGGCAAAATCCCCAAGGGCGCATTGCTCGTAGGCCCTCCGGGCACCGGCAAGACGCTTCTGGCAAAGGCAGTGGCCGGCGAAGCCAATGTACCGTTCTTTTCGCTCTCCGGCTCTGATTTTGTGGAGATGTTTGTCGGAGTAGGCGCCTCTCGCGTGCGCGACCTCTTCGCGCAAGCAAAGGAGAAGGCCCCCTGCATCGTATTTATCGACGAAATCGACGCCGTCGGACGTGCTCGCGGCAAGAATCCTAATATGGGTGCCAACGACGAGCGCGAAAACACACTAAATCAGCTCCTCACCGAGATGGACGGTTTCGGTTCCAATTCGGGCGTCATCATCCTTGCGGCCACCAACCGCGCCGACATCCTCGACAAGGCTCTTCTGCGTGCCGGACGTTTCGACCGTCAGATTTATGTCGACCTGCCCGACCTCACCGACCGTGTGGCAATATTTAAGGTGCATCTGCGCAACATCAAGTACGACAAAAATCTCGACATCGAGCTTCTCGCACGTCAGACTGCCGGCTTCTCAGGAGCCGACATCGCCAACGTCTGCAACGAGGCAGCCCTCATCGCCGCCCGCCACAACAAAAAATCGGTTATGATCGAGGATTTTAACGCCGCTGTCGACCGCATCATCGGCGGTATGGAGAAGAAAAACCGCCTTACGACCAACGAGGAGAAGCGTTCTGTCGCCATCCACGAAGCCGGCCATGCCACAGTGTCGTGGCACCTGCAGTTCGGCGACCCGCTTGTCAAAGTCACTATCGTGCCGCGCGGCAAAGCTCTCGGCGCCGCTTGGTATATGCCCGAGGAGCGTCAGCGTGTGCCTGCTCAGGCTCTGCTCGACCAGATTTGCTCGCTCATGGCCGGACGCGCAGCCGAAGAAATCGAACTCGGCAGCGTTGCCACCGGTGCGCTCAACGACCTCGAACGTGCCACCAAAATTGCATACGCTCTTGTCGTTTATTACGGCATGAGCAACAGCCTCCCCAACATCAGCTATTACGACTCCACAGGTCAGAATTATGCTTTCTCCAAGCCTTACAGCGAAGAACGCGCCCGCATCATCGACGAGGAAGTTTCACGCATATTATCCGAGCAGTACGCGCGAGCCAAGGAAATCATCAACAGATATAAAGACGGACTTGAAATTCTCGCCGACGAACTCTATAACCGAGAGGTTATCTTTACCGCCGACGTCGAAGCCATATTCGGCCCGCGCAACTGGATGACCCGTGCCGACCAGATCGCTGCAGAGTCCGGCGATGCTCCTCAGAAGACACCCCCACCCTTCAATGAACAGGCGTCGTCGGAGGAATCATCCGAATCATCTGATTCCTCAGAAGATGACGGCAATGCCGTACCGCCCCCAATCGACATCGACCTCAAATAATACACGGGAAGTGCCGTGACCGGGAGGTACCTTGACTGGGAGGTGCCCGACGGCCTCGCAGGGTACATAGATTACCGGATGGTATCCGCGAGAGCGGATGGTTGTTTGATAGCCGGGGGCTGAGCGCAGCGAACCCCCCGGTTGTCGCCTGTAAGCGTCTTTCCACCCCGGCAGGGGTGGGTTTCTGATTATCTATTTGAGCAAATTCCCCCTCCCCTCGCGGGGAGGCTGTGCTTCTGTTAATTCCTTTCCGCAGGTTTCGGTCGCAGTGCTCCCTCAACCCACGGCTATCAAACAACAATCCCTTGACGGGAAACCGGCTCAATGTTTTTTATCGTGAGCGGCCCGCTCACGACCTCCCAGTGGCTCCGCTCACGACTTCCCAGTGGCTCCGCTCACACTTCCCGGTGCGACTCACGATTTCCGGTGGCTATACACGGCGTTTTTGGGGAATTGTCAAGTCGCAGATTTTTTGCAAAAATTACATATTTATTTAATATTTTTTTGCGTATCTTTGCGCAAAATATAAATAATCATGACTTTCTTGTATGCACGATATAATTTCATGGTTTCCGGATACTCGTCCGGATTGTTCTCTAACGCGCCGCCATAACAGCGGTTTTCTGTTCTCCCTCATCCTCTCACACCCTGATTCGGGGCAAAGCTTCTCTCTGAAAATTTCCAATAGTATTACATTCCTACCCCACCACAGGTCACCATTTATGAAATGCGACAACACAATTGCCGCTTATCGTAATATATTTACATAATATCGAATATCAATTTATATAAATCACTTAATTAATCTTATGAGAAAATCAATTTTATTATCTTTTCTCTGTCTGTTGTGCGTGATGGTCACCCACGCCACGCCAACGACTTACAAAGCAGGAGATGGTAACTGGGTGTCACTTGCTTCAAAAGAGTTTTCTTTTGATAAAGAAATTTCACTTTCATCTCCGTCCTCAAACCCAAAATGGATTGTAACATGCGACAATAATAGCGTCTACAAAGTCACTCAGAATAGTGGAGCAAATTTATGCTTCGGTAGTCGTAATAACCGATTTTCAGAGTACGTTAAATTTACCACAACCGGTTTTAAAGGTGTGATATCGAATGTTACAATAGTTGCAATGGTAAGCAATTCTGCTGCAACAATCACCCCGACAGTTACAGTCGGAGGTCAGGAATTGACATCGAATAAATCAACCAACTTAGGCACGAGTAAGGAGACTCGTTCATTTGCTCCGGCTTCAGATTCCAAAGTTTCCGGCGAACTGGTTATCAACTTTTCCGGAAGTACCGGTGGCAAGAATCTTCTAATTTATTCTATCTCTGTCACCTATGACCCCGACGCTACTGTCGGCGGTGATAAGCCTGCCGATCCTGTTTTTAAATTCGAAGACACAGAGATTTCTGATCCATACACATTCACATCAACAACGGGAGGCACCATTGTAGCATCCTATGATACTTCTGCAACTTCTCACGACTGCACTATCGACCCCGAAGATGCTGCTACGTTCACGGATAACAATGCCGGAAATTATACCATAACTGTTACCAAGTCTTGCGCTATCACAGTGTCGGCTACAAATGCAAGCGGCACCACCTCCAAGACTCTCAACGTCACAGTCCCCGCAGGTACTGTCGAGCAGCCCACCAAACCGTATTTCTTCGATTCCAATTCACAAGAGATCACCGGCTCGACTTATGCTTTCGATTCTTCCGCAGGCGGAAATATTGTTGCGATGTACGATACTGCAGATGATAATGTCAGCTATACTGTTACTCCGTCAAACGCTGCCACAGTCGTTCAGGATTCATCTAACGGCACATATACATTCACAGTCACCAAATCCTGTACCATTTCTGTAACGGCAACGAAAGGCACAGCCACAGCAACGGCCACGCTTGATGTAACGGTTCCCGGTGCCATCACGAGCAACACTTTCGTATTAGTAACTGAATCATCCGAACTCGAACTTGGCGCAAAATATGTAATCGTCACGGACCCTTCAAAAAGCACTATTTCGTCAATGTCACCTGTGCTTGTGTCAGGAGCAGCGATTCCTCAGATTAGTGATGCAGTTACAAAACCTACGGCAAGCGACAATAATACGATAGAGGTAGATATAAATAAGGTTGCCGTCTTTACACTACTCAAAGGAAATGACAATTTTTACGTATTCCAATATGCCGATGGAGAAAACTTCTTGTCGAATACAGACAAGAACGCCGGTTTGTCACATACTAAAACACAAACAGATGCTTCAGCACAAGTATCTATTAATCCTTCCTCGACAAATACCGTTATTACTTTTGAAAATGTAGCTCAAAGAGTTCTTAAAGCATATTTGACTCAGGATTTTCGTACCTACAACACCGGTAGTGGTAGCAAAGTATTTCTCTTCAAGCAGTCGACGCCTAAGACCTCTGTCACTCTTGCATGGGATCAGGCTGAATACACGGCCAATACGGCGTTCGGTTGGGAGTCGTCCGAACCTGTGCTTACTATTACTCCTGCTGAACTTAACCTCACGGCAAAGGATCTTGGCGTGACATATTCAAGCTCGGCTACGTCGGTCGCTACCGTTGCCGCCGACGCTGACGGAAATTTAGTTGTTACACCGGTTTCAACCGGCAATTCCACTATCTCGGCTGTCGTACCGAACTCAAATGCGGAATACAAATCCAACACCGCTACATTCACATTGCACGTAACCGCCGCCCCCAAGGTTATCTACGCCAATGCCGACGGTACAGATTTTGAAGAGAATCAGGTTGTGCTCCTGCCCTCACAGATCAAAGCAGGATACACCTTCCTGATAAAAGCACCCGAGGGTTACACGCTTGGCGATGTAAATTCCGACCAGGTAAATAATACCACCATTACCTTTAACGATGACCGCACTGTTGCCACTATCGTAGTGACCAAAGCCTGTGTGATTTCAGCAAAAGTCAAGAAAGGCGAGCAGCAGGCATCGCGTGGCACCACATTCACCGTTTCGGAAAAAGCCTTAGGTGATGCAAACATCAACTGGTCGGCTGAGTTCTATGCCTATGATTTGGCCACCGGACTTTGGAAGAACGAGCCTCAGCTCATTAACAATGACAACCTTGCCGTGACCTACGGTTCGTCTGACCAATCAATCGTCACAATAGATGCCAAAGGCAAAGTTACTATCGTCGGCAATCAGGGCTCGGCACAGATTACCGCAACCGTTCAGGGCACGGACGATTACAATACAACAACAGTATTCGCAACCGTGCGCGTCACCGATTCCACAGCTCCCGCAGGCTACGATGTATTTGAAATGGTAACCAAGCTCGACCAGCTGAAGGAAAACGAGCAGTTTATCGTCGTATCCGGCGACCCGTACAACGGTGTTTATTACGCTTGTTCGCCATACCAATATAAAACTTATGAATATTATTCTGCAACGGCGGTTGAACTTCCGGAAAACGGCGACGGCACGGTACTCTTTGTCGCTGACGATGCCGACGTACTGCGTCTTAGCAAACAGTATGACACCAACAATACCAATGCCTCCTATCCCTATCTTTTCCAGGTAATGAACCACGATGCGGGAATAAGCGGGCGATACATTCAGGTGAAAAAAGCTAAATTGTTCTCGCTTGTTGACCTTCCCGAAAATATCGCTGACCGCGGTACAATGAACGGTAACGTGCAGGTCCTCGACCCGGACGTAATCGAAGGATATGTAGAAAAGGATTATGCCAATTACGGTTCAGCTCTATCTGAATTCCTCAACAAAGGCGAAGTAATCTTTAATGGTACTAACGAAAGCGGGCAATCTATCGGGCAATATTTCTTCAGATTCAATTACGTCGGCAAAGCCCTGCATTTCAATCTGTATAGTACATCAGACGACGCATACAAATCTGATTCGCATTCTAAACAAAGCACCTACCCTGTGCGTCTGTATCGTCTGGCCAAACGTGTGGAGAAACCTTCTATTACGGTTTATCCCGAAGAGCCGGTTCCATCGGATGTAGCATACCAGCGCGGCATTGTATTTAATAATAAGGTGCGCGTGGTGGTTGAGAAGAACCCCAAAACTTCGGCCGAAGCCAAGATGATGCGCACATGGCAACACATCGGACACAACCCGGCTCTCCCCGACTACACGGCAGTGGATGCAAACAAAGTGACAATCTTTGTCGACGGCCACGTTGTCACCTCCGAGACCGGTGAATTTATCCGCTATATCGACCCCGACTTCAACGATGAGACAGCTACCCGCACTCTCTTCGCAGTTTCACGGCTTGACGATGTGTACAGCGAGAGCGCCGAGGCAAGGTTCCAGTTCAGAGCATCCGCTCCGACCATTACAAAAGTATCGGACGGCGATAACGGCTCTATCAACGTGCGCGTATCACGCCCCGCTTCCTACACCTTAGGCGCAAAACTCTTCTATGTGATTTCGGATAACGATGCCAAACCTTCTGTAACGTTCAATCTTGACGGCAGCGTGGCAGCCTCGACAGGTACCGAAGTCATTGCCTGGACCGGTGATGCCGCAGACACAACTACGGGTATTGTAAACATCCCCGAGGGTCAGAGTCTTTGGGTCGGAGCTTTCAAGGCAGGCTACACTCCGACAATTGTGCCCTTCAACAACAACACGGTTTATCCCGAGTGCCGTCCGATGCAGCTGCTGCGACTCACCGATGCAGGCCGCACAGCCATCGACGCCGCCACAATCATGGGCGTTGACTACGATGCCGCAAAAGACATCTATGTCAACTACCGCAACGACCTTGTGGCTGAGGACGGAACAGTTGCCGACAGCGACAATCACTACCACTACCTCATCCAGCGCGACCATACCTACGGTCAGGAACTCAACCGCAAGGTGACCATCAAACAGATTTCCGAGCAGCAGTTCCGCGCCGTTTTCGGTCCGAACAACACCGAAGTCGCTCCCGAATACGCCAAGAACTTCCTCTGGACATCCGACTACTACGTCTTCGCGCTTGACACCGAATCATTCAAGGCCAATTTTGACGCTACCGCCAAAGTTGAAATCAACAATGTCAGAGTATACGGTCCGGAACTCACCTACACGGCCCTCCAAAACACCTTCAAACGCCGCGCGACCAATGCCGACGGCTCATTCGTTGAAGGTGAAGAGGAGAAAGATGTAACCTACTATGGCGCTATGCTTGAGAACAAAGGCCGACTCGGTTCGAAGTTCCTTACAGCGACGCTCAAATATTTGGTAGATGACGTCGATTACGAGACCTCAACCGAAACAGAGGTTGTGCCTCTGATCCCCTCGGCCTACGGCTTCACTTACGAATACGAATACGACCAAGACCTCGACAACACGCTCTCCAAGGAAGTGGAGAATGGCAAAGAATTTGCAAAATTCCGCGTTGAGTCATCAATCGAAGGCAAACCTGCGGTAGAAGTGCTTGCTCCGGCAGCCGACATCAAGGCCCGTCACCTCGACCTCGTGTTCAAGTTCCGCCGACCCAACATTTCACCCCTTATTCTCCAAAACTACGACATCTATTACACCATCGACTTCAACCGCGTCGACACCACTGACCCGTCTAACCCCGTGCGCACTCTCGTAGCAGGTTCGGGCGTCTATGCCGACAATGAGGTGGATATGAGCAACGACGATGCCGTTTACCGCGTGCGCATCGATGATGTTAACCCGATGTCGACAATCAATCCGGAGATTCAGATTGAGAAATGTACGTTCGTAGGCAACTCAGCCAACACAACCTACGGCCAGTTTGCATCAAACTTCGGTCCGCAGATGATACAGGCCCCGGCTCCCAACAACTCGAAGGCTACGCCTATGTCGGTAAGTGAGCTCTGGATTTCCAAAGCTCCTGCGCGTGAGTCAGACGGCAAACAGGTGGCCGACTGGATGTACATCGGTCACAAAGACCTCGCAGCCGACGATGTTGTCATCACCGACAGCGATGGCAGACAGACCAAGATCACACCCTATTTCTTCCACTACGAGACATATATACCCGATACAGAGTATTACAACTCGTATGAGTATCTTGTAAAGCATGACGAGACCACTCACAATGCGCCTGATGATGCTTCACATCCATATTACTCAGACGAAAAACTCGGCAGCAATAATTTCAATGTCTCTTACGACCCCATGCGCTATACGCTCATTGCCCGCGATTTCCCCTACGATGCCAATGGTGTGGCAACGACCCCCTCTGTAGTGATTTCACCTGTATATCTCTTCAGATATGCAGCCGACATCACAGCCGAACCTCAGACCGACGCAGAAGGCAGAGCAATGATTACGCTCATTACCCCCGCCGAGGGTACAGTATCGGCCACAGCCGCCTCAGACAAGGCACCGGCTCGCAGAGCTGTAACCGGCACGTCCGCTCCTTCATCGGCCACCTATCCAATGCCTCACACCGGTGACACCGACATGTCGCACGAGTCGCTTCTCGACCTCACCTCTGCCACTAACTATATAGTGGTGAAAGGCGGTATTTATGAGACGACATCCGACAAACCCGTGATGACCGGCATCGAAGACGTGATTGGCGACAATGCTTCGGGAGCAGGCGACGAGCAATACTACAACCTGCAAGGTCTGCCCACGGCACATCCTGACCACGGCATCTACATCCGCGTGCTCAACGGCAAAGCCACAAAGGTTAAGAAGTAAACGTCCCCCCCTACTCCATCAATAAACCGTCCTCCACACCGAGGGCGGTTTTTTATTTTGGGAAATGCCGACCGACCGGGAAGTGCCGCCTTTAGCGGGAAGAGCCGCGCGGTCTCGCGCGAGCTCAACTGACTGGGAAGCGAAGCGCGGCCCCGCGCGAGCACAAAATAACCATCGGCTGTCGTTATGTGCCGACCGGGCCGGTCGGCACCTCCGAGTAAGTGCCCTCGCGCGAGCACAAAAAAATTACTGGGAAGTGCCCTGCGGCCTCGCAGGGCACATAGATTACCATCGCCTCTCCTTTTGTCGTGAGCGAGGCCGCTCACGACCTCCCAGTGCATCCGCGCGAGCACTACTGGGAAGTGCCGCACGGCCTCGGGCGGCTCAAAATATTCATCGTCTGCAACCTTTTGTCGTGAGCGAGGCCGCTCACGACCTCCCAGTGACAGTTCTCGACTTCCCTGTACAGCTGCCATAGCTATGTCCCCTCGTTCCCCACAATTTTTCTCTTTTATAAAATATATCGGTAAGGCTTCTCGTTAACACTATGTTAACACTTAAATATGCGCATTTATACTTTACTGCGACCTGTCGTCGTCGCCTTGGCGTTTCTCGCTACATTTTCCTGCCATGCCATCAAATTGAATGTCGGCGACTCGTTGTATTCGCCCGACATCACCGGCACCGTCCGGCCTAAATACGAGCTCCGCACATCCGACGGCGCCGGTCGTTTCGTGCTCAAAAACGCAATATTCGGCATCCAGGGCAATATACACCCTACCCTGACCTATCGCCTCGAGGTCGACCTGCACAATGACGGCAACGTGAAGATGCGCAACGCTTACGGCCGCTTCTCGCCGCGCAACGGCATGGGTTCGCTCACGTTCGGATTGATGCGTGTTCCCTTCGGATACGATGTGATACGTTCGCCGCATCAGCAATTTTTTGCCAACAGCTCCTATGTGGCAAAATACGGAGCCAATGTGCGTGAGACAGGCCTCAACGTCCTCTATCACATTCCCGCAGGCTTTCCGCTTACCGTGCAGGGCGGTGTGTTCTCAGGCGCTTCGACACGCGACGATGACGACAGCTGGTCCACGTCGTACGTTTTTGCCGGGCGTATCAACACACTTCTGGCCCGTCATTTCGGATTTGCGGCATCTGTGATGCGTACCCGTCCCGACCTCGCGACAACAATGCACTACGGCATCGCTGCGGCTTACACCGACCGGCTCTGGCATATCGAGGGAGAGTACGTGTACAAAACTTACAGCCATGATGTCGGCACACGCGACGATGAGCTGCGCGACACACACATTGCTGATACATTTGTGCGCCGTCTTTTCCCCATCGACGGCTCGGATTTGCTCAGCGGTATATCGGCGGCCGGTCGCTACGACTATATTTCGCGTTTCAGCATGGCCAAAACATCGTCGGAGCCCGAAGCCGCACGTCACCGAATGACTGTGGGCGGCACATTGCACTTCGGTTTCGGTCCCGTGCGCGCCGAAACACGCATCAACTATGAAAAATGCTTCTATCCGTCCTCATCGCACCCCGCTCCTGACGATGACAGGATAGTAATAGAACTCATGTGCCGGTTTTGATAAAAGATTTAAAACTATAACCAGATAGCGCCCCGCACAAAGCAAAAATCGCCGTACTCACTTAAAAATTTCAAAATCTGACTTCAAATTTAGTACTAAAACGCCAAAAACGTTGCATTTTTGATAAATATTTCCTAAATTTGCAAGGCAAAACCGACTGTTTGCACTCCGTGAGCGCGAGTTACGGCTCATTCTATCTGACGATATTAACCTGATAATCAATTATCTAAATAATTACTAATACACTAAACTGATGAAAAGAGTTTATCTTTTTGGCGACGGCAAAGCCGAAGGCAACGCCGATATGCGCAACCTCCTCGGAGGTAAAGGCGCCAACCTCGCCGAAATGAATCTTCTCGGCATGCCCGTGCCCCCGGGATTCACAATCACCACCGAAGTCTGCACCGAATATACACAATACGGCAAAGACGAAGTCGTAAAACGCATTAAAGACGACGTTGAGGCTGCTATCAAGCACGTAGAAAGCCTCACCGGCAAAGAATTCAACAATCCCACCAACCCCCTTCTCGTGTCTGTTCGCTCCGGTGCACGCGCTTCGATGCCCGGCATGATGGATACAGTGCTCAACCTCGGTATGAACGATGCCACAGTTGAAGCACTTGCACAGAAGAGCGGCAACCCCCGTTTTGCCTGGGACAGCTACCGCCGCTTCGTGCAGATGTACGGCGACGTCGTGCTCGGCATGAAACCCAAATCTAAAGCCGATATCGACCCCTTTGAGGAAATCATGGATAAAGTGAAAGAACAAAAAGGAGTGAAACTCGATACCGAACTCGATGTCGATGACCTCAAAAACCTTGTTGTTCTCTTCAAAGCAGCTGTAAAAGAAAACACAGGCAAAGACTTCCCCGACGACGCATGGGAACAGCTCTGGGGCGGCATCTGCGCCGTATTCGACAGCTGGATGAACGAGCGCGCCATAATCTACCGCCGCATGAACCAGATCCCCGAAGAATGGGGCACCGCCGTAAACGTACAGGCAATGGTTTACGGCAACATGGGCAACAACTCAGCCACCGGCGTTGCCTTCTCGCGCGACGCAGCCACAGGCGAAAACTTCTTCAACGGTGAGTACCTCATCAACGCACAAGGCGAAGACGTTGTGGCCGGTATCCGTACACCCCAGCAAATCACAATTGCCGGTTCTCGTCGTTGGGCCGAACTTCAGGGCATCGACGAAGAAACACGCGCAAGCAAATATCCCTCGCTCGAAGAGTCAATGCCCACCTGCGCACACGAACTCTTCGCTATCGCCGACCGTCTCGAAGCATACTACAAAGATATGCAGGACATGGAATTCACCATTCAGGACGGCAAGCTCTGGATGCTCCAGACCCGTAACGGTAAACGCACTGGCGCCGCTATGGTGAAAATCGCCATGGACCTCCTCCGCGACGGCACTATCGACGAGAAAACCGTGCTCATGCGCATGGAACCCCAGAAACTCGACGAACTCCTCCACCCCGTTTTCGCAAAAACCGAAATCAAAAAAGCAACAGTCGTTGCCAAAGGTCTGCCCGCTTCGCCCGGTGCTGCCGCAGGTCAGATTGTATTCCAGGCCGAGGACGCTGAATCATGGGCTGAAAAGAATAAAAAAGTGGTTCTCGTCCGCATCGAAACCTCTCCCGAAGACCTCCGCGGTATGGCCGTTGCTCAAGGTATTCTCACAATGCGTGGCGGTATGACATCACACGCAGCTGTAGTTGCCCGCGGTATGGGCAAATGCTGCGTATCGGGCGCCGGCGAAATCAAAGTTGACTATGCAGCCAAAACCGTAGAAATGAGCGGTCATCTCTATCACGAAGGCGACTGGATCTCGCTCAACGGCTCGACAGGCGAAGTATACGATGGCAATGTTGCCACTCACGAACCCGAGCTCGACGGCGACTTCGGCGCAATCATGAACCTCGCTGCCAAATACACCAAAACACTCGTCCGCACCAACGCCGACACTCCCAAAGACGCCAAACAGGCACGCCACTTCGGCGCTCAGGGCATCGGCCTCTGCCGCACTGAACACATGTTCTTCGAAGGCGACCGCATCAAAGCTATCCGCGAAATGATTCTCGCATCAGACGAAGAAGGCCGTCGTGTGGCTCTTGCCAAACTCCTGCCCATACAGCGCGGCGACTTCGAAGGCATCTTTGAAGCAATGGACGGCTACGGCGTGACAGTGCGTCTCCTCGATCCCCCTCTGCACGAATTCGTACCTCATCAGACAGCGACTCAGAAAGAACTCGCTGCTGAAATGGGTCTTACTCTCGAAGAAGTAAAAGCAAAAGTTGACTCTCTCGAAGAATTCAACCCCATGCTCGGTCACCGCGGCTGCCGTCTTGGCATCACCTACCCCGAAATCACCGAGATGCAGACCCGCGCTATCATCGAAGCCGCTCTCGCATGCAAGGCACGCGGCATCGACGTTCATCCCGAAATCATGGTGCCCCTCGTAGGCTCGCTCAAAGAGCTCCAGAATCAGGCCGAGGTAATCAACACCACAGCACAGAAAGTATTCCGGGAGAAAGGCGACAGCGTACGCTACAAAGTGGGCACAATGATCGAAGTACCCCGCGCAGCCCTCACTGCCGACATGATCGCAACAGTCGCCGACTTCTTCTCATTCGGAACCAACGACCTCACGCAGATGACATTCGGCTTCTCGCGTGACGATGCGCCCAAATTCCTCAAATTCTACAAAGAGCACGGTGTCATCAAGACCGACCCCTTCGAAGTCCTCGACCAGGAAGGTGTAGGCCAACTCGTGCGCATGGGCGTAGAAAAAGGCCGCTCCACCAACCCTGACCTCAAAGTCGGTATCTGCGGTGAACACGGCGGCGAACCCTCATCCGTTAAGTTCTGTGCAAAACTCGGCATGAACTACGTCAGCTGCTCCCCCTACCGCGTGCCCATCGCCCGCGTAGCCGCGGCGCAGGCAGCGATAGAGGACTAAGATATAGTCTGAACTTATAAATCACTTAGGCTGTAATACGCTTGGAAAAGCCAAGTGTGATTGCCCCCCTGCGGCAAAGAGTGATTGACCCCTGGA
>JBJEDE010000022.1:0-12655 GCA_051871795.1 Muribaculaceae bacterium
CCGCAGCCGACGTTGTCTTTGGGGGCCACGCCCTTAAAGTAGACGTACCAGCGGTCGAACTTGCGCTGAGCCACGATGAGCTTGGGAGTGACGGTCGGAGTAGTCTCGACGGCGGGAGCTGCGGTTTGAGCTGCGATGTTTTCTGCGGATTTTTTAGTTTTCTTTGCCATGATTTTGAAGTATTTGGGGTTTGAGATGTGAGCCGAGGCTCTTAATTTTTACGTTGCAATAATTGGGAGAACTGAGGAAGCACGATTGCAAACGTTATTACAAGCCTTCAGGCGGTAAATTCTTGGGTCCTGGAGGGTGAAGAATTTATGGAATGTTGATTGCAAGCCCGGAGGGTCAAGCCCACAGGCGAAGAAGTGCGTTCAGTCCTACCTTTGCGACAGGAAAAATAAGCCGTGGGTCACATCCCCAAATACGGAAAAGGCAAATAGAAAACTAACAGCAGTGAACATAGCCAAATCGCCCTGCCGGAGAGACCCGATAAGTCACTCCGTACTCGTCAAGGCAGCAGGTTCAGCGGTACGGCTACAAGGGAGGGGCAAAGACTGTCGAGATGCGGACGCAGCCAAGAGCACCGTTAAATATTACCTGCGCCCGCTATGGAACGACCCCGAACCTCGGAGAGCGCCCCTGTTCGGGGAAGCAACGGCTGTGTCCGTTGCGCCCGAAAGTCCGACCCGATGAACGACAGTGCAACAACCTTATTCGCATCACAACGGCAAATGGCTGTGCCGACAGATGAAGAAGCCCGAAGGCGAGAACCGCTGACTGGCGCGACCGTGATACCTCGCGTGAAATATGGCTGAGAAAATCGCTGTGTATCTTCGACCACAAGCGGAGCGTTCACCCTCCCGAAACAATGTTGGCAACTATCGACAATGAAAAGGAGCGGTCAGCTCGGATGGCCGACAGGCACCTGCCCGAAGCACAGAGATTGCGGAGGGTCTGACCCGCGACCCGATGTTCGGCAAGTTCTCGGATGCCTCGCGAGAGGACCGACTGGAGGCCGACCTGCCGGAAGTCAACTTGCCGCCCAATCCCGGCTTGGAGACGGTGGCGGAGAGCCGGTAGACAACCGATAGCGGAGACAACGGCGACTGATGAACAAAGAGAAAGGCTGCCCCGGCGGACAGCCTGCCCTTTGAGGGAGGTGGATTTTACCAACCTACGAAGCAGCCCTGAACCATCGTGTAATCAACTTCATCGTGCAGGGAAGCTGCGATTTCCTGTGCTTCCTCGGCGTCACGGGCTTCAACTTCTTCAGTGTAGCTCTCGCCGTCGAAGGTGATTACTTCCACCGAATAGTATTTGATCTTGCGGTTGGAGTTGAGAGAGCTGTCGAATATGTTCATTACGTGGGTCATGATTTTGAAGTTTAAGAGGGTTTTTACTGTGCGCCGGGGCGCGTTTGTTTTACATTGCAGAATATGCGTCTGACCCATCAGTGCCTCCCGGCACGTTAGCCGACAAGGGTTCACAAGGCAATACTCTTTTTTGTCAGGGAGAAAAAAGGAAGATTGTCGCGGTGAACGTGTCTTGCCCTTTTCGAGCGTAGATAAGGACGCTAACTTCGCGATGTAAATACAATGCTGCCTCCGGGCGTGTTATCAGGAAAGTTCCTCGCGGAACGCCCCGGCAAAATCGTGGCACCCGTAACCTACAAGGCATAAAGGCAGTGAACGCCGACCGCTTGCCCGAATACACATCTCCGCCGTGTAATCACGGACGGCAAAAGCGGTACGCCACTCCCGAAGCCCGGTGCCGGGAAGGCATAAAAAGGAATCGCCCCACCTTGCAAAGTCGATGGAGCGAATGATTCAGAGTTTCAGTTGGTAAATCCCCTCAAAGGTCGATGATGCACGGTAAAAGTCCTATCCCCTGCGTAATCGGCTTGCCGTTTTGCTTTGCAAAGAACAGTCGGTCGCCTTGCCGAAGCGACAGTCCATATACGTAGAAAGCCCCTCGGTGGTGTCCGAAGGGCATATGAGCGATACTTTGTAGAGCAAAGCGACAAGTCGATGAGAAACCGGGATTATTTAAGAAAAATGGCATCAATTTTGTCCGAATTGCTATTGGCATAATCTTGGAAAAATTTGATGATTTGTTGGTAATAGGATTCCATCGTCGGAAATCTATCACGATTCATTGTATAGCACTGTAAACATTTTACCAGATCTGGTGTCCAATAAAAGCCGACCGACATTTCATCAACAACGCTCTGTTGGATATTGTCTTGTGAAACTCCGTTATCCATTAGATAAATAATGACGGCGGCACGGACTATTGATTCATTGACAAGATTCTGCCATGTGGAATATGCATTCTTGCGCATTACCTTTCGGGAATATTTCAGCATGGCATTTCCAGCCGGGCCCATTTTCGAAGCGAAAGCCGGATTATCGGCAAGAGGATTCACAAAGGAGTGATTGAACTCATGCACCAGTGTGCTGAGATACATGTCCGGCTCGGATGAATAATAAGGTTCTCCGTTATCGTCCAAAGCATAACCGATGATTGCATATACGTCACGTGGTTTACCCGGTAATTGGCGAGACGGACCATAATTGCCGCCTCCGTTTGCAAATCCCAATATGACTTCGAAGTTGTCAGTCGGGGGCACGCCATAAAACTGTTCATACCAGTTCTGATTGAACTTGGAAATAACATTGGTGTCGAAAAGCGAGCAAATCCTCTCATAGAAAGGTTTATGGTTCTCAAAAAAGTCGGCAAAATTGCTCTTGTTATAGAAGTCAGAGATTGTGGCTGTTGCTCTATTCAAATCGACACCAGACCATCGTCTTTCAGGAGGAACAGAATCGTTGACGAGAACAAATCCATTACCCGATTTTTCGAGGTTAACGGCAAAAGCCATAGGTGAATCAAAGCCTACTCCATTGCTACGGTGTAGGCTATCCATCATTTCTACAGCCGGATGATTTTTAAAGTCAGCAAAGAATGAGTCTATGTCTGCTATGTAATCACCACCGATATTCATATTATATTCCTGAAATCCGGCAAGGTGGCAGATTATGCTCATCAGCTCAACACGTTCATCGTATTGCGCTTTAATCTTGTCGCCATTGCCGCTTTGCCCATAAGCAAACAATATTAGAAAGCTTGCAAATACCAATATAGTTATTCTTTTCATTTTCTTAATGTTATTGATAACAGCAACTGGCGTCCCCGGAGAGAACGTTGGCTCTCGAAGGAGGACAGTTGGGAGTAGGTTGTGTAATTGTATTGCTTTTTGTTGAGGATGTTTGTAAGCGATGCCGACAGCTCTATACGCTTCGACGGTTTGAAAATGAGTTTTGTGTCGAGCATGACGATGTTCTTGTATGTGCCCTCGGTCAGTTCGTTGCGGTAATGCTCGCCGCTTACCTGCCACTCCCATTTTGTATGGGGCATGAAGTTGAGGCTAAGTTCATTAGTCATAGCAGACAGCCACGGAGCGGCAGCGCCGTTCATCTTCAGGCGGCTGTCGGAGTAGTCTATCCGATAGTCGAAGCTGAACCATCGGCAGGGAGAGCCGTTGATTTTGCCGCCGACGCTCCAGCCGTCGCTGACCGACTGCACGGACTGCTGCTGCGAGAACAGCCGGGATTCGTTGCGGTTGTACGAGCCGTTGATGTTGCAGCTTCCGCGCATGAAGTCGAGTGTCTTGCCGATACTGCCCAATGCCATCAGTGATTTGCTGTCGTTCTTGGCATCGGAGTAACTGTAAACGGCATAGTCGCCGTATAGCTGCTGCGACAGCGTGTAGGGCAACCTGCTCCACGAGTGCAACACCAGACCGTTGGCAAACAGGCCGTGGCGGGTGTGCTTGTATTGGAAACTTGCCGATACGTTTTGCGATGTGGAGTTGTAGAAGTTGTCAACGCCCGATTTCAAGGTGCGGTAGTTAGTCATTATCAGTCCCGGATGAATGAGATTGAGATTCATCGGAGAACGACCGATGCCGCCGCGTATTGTGCCGGAAAAGCGGTTGTTGGGTTTCCAGTTGAAACTCAACGACGGCGAGAAATACACCTCGTCACGGTTGGCTATCGCCTTATCAAATGAATAATGCGCATAGCTTAAAGGCAGATTCAGCGAGAGGTTGACACGGCGCACCCAGTATTCCAGTTTCGGAGTTGCATAGACCGTGAACGAATTTGTGTGTATCGTGTTTTCGGTCAGACCGGGAATTGCCTGTGGCAGTTCGGGCAGTTCAGAGTTCATTGACCGCCAGTAGCCTTTTATGCCACCTTCAAGGCTTATGGTAATGCCTTTGAGAGAGAAGGCGTAAGCAGCGCTTTCGTGGGTCAGGAAAGCATGGTCGCCGATGTGTTGGCTATATGGGTTGCCGTTGACATCGAGGCCGAGTGTCTGCGGCAGCGACTCCCATTCATTGTGGCTTTCAAAAGTAAGAAGATGCTTGCCTTTGAACCGTTGTATCATCTTGAATCGGTTGCTGATGTAATAATCGGGCAGGTCGGCGGTCTGCGTGTTCGGTATCGAGCCGGTGGTGCGCAGGGTTATATCGTTCCAGTCGATGTTGGTCTGCAAGGTGTTGTTGATGAATGCGGTCTTTTGGTTCAGCTCGTAGATGAACTTTCCGCTGAGCGAGTGGTTATGCTCCGTGCCGTCGCGGTTCTCAGTGATCATGCGGTTGCCCTCGTCGAGAAAATAGGTTGTTATGTTAGAGGCGTCGGCGGTTACACGATTGAAAGAGTAGTCGATGTTCGCCTTGAACTCGCCGCGTCCGAGTTTCCACAGACTGTTTGTTGAAACAAGGAAAGAACGGTTGAACAGGGTGCGTTTGCTGTCGAGCGACGGCACTCCGGGCAGTCCTATGCTGATATATCGGCTCAACCCTGTGCCGCGTCTGTCGGCGAAGAAGTCGGTATTTGATGCCGAGAGGTCTTCGCCTGTATTGTTGGTGCGGAAGGTGGTGATGTTCTGAAATCCGGGCATTGCCGCCATAGCGAACAGTTCGCCGTCCCAAACCGCGCCCTCGGGTTGCCACGACCATCCGCCTCCGGCATCGCCGTGAAAGCTCCATGTGGCTTTCGCCTTGTTTTTGAGTTTGAGGTTGATTGCCGCCTTGTCGGAGAACGAGATACCCGACAGTACCTGCATAGGCTGATGGTTCTCCATGACCTCGACGGCTCCGACATCATCGTGGCTGATGCCGTTGGTAGCAATTCCGTATTTGCCTCCGAGAAGGTCGGAACCTTCGATATAGAACTTGTTTATATCCTCGCCCTGATACTGGATTTTTCCACTCTGCGAAACATCAATACCAGGCATACGTTTCAGCACATCGCCGATGGACCGGTCTTGTGACTGCGCGAAACTACCGACATTGTATGTGATGGTGTCGCCCTGTTCCCGGATACGGTCAGCCTTTACCGTAACTTCTTTGAGCAGGGTTGCCCCGGCTTCCATATAGACAGTAAGCGGAAACGAAACGCTGTCAAGCGGTAACGACTGTTTGGCGAAGCTCATCATCGTAACTTCCAGTCGGCAACCGCTGACCGACGGCAACTGCATGGTAAATCCTCCGTCGGCCTTTGTGGAGGCAAACTTCTTGATTTTGCCGTCAGCACCCTTGATGATGACCGAAGCCCCGACAAGCGGCTCATTCGCCTCGCGGTCAATCACCGTGCCGCGCACATCGACCTGCGCCACGACAGAAAGCGAAGCGACAATCAGACAAATATAATATATGAGTAACCGTTTCATTTGTGATAGTCGGTTTCAAGAAGGTCAAATCCAGGCTTGCCGGTTTCGTAATCAATTTTTTCTTGGGAATGACGCGGGCCGTTGCCACCGAAGTGCATGTCACTCATGCCCTGAAAATTATCATATCTATATCGACAAAGCCTTAGAAACTCTTTTCTTGTGGTCTTCTCATAAGAGTATGGTTCATACACCTTGGCAATAGGCATATTGACTGATTGAATACCATTGGCTGTGAAATGATGTTGACCAGTACTATCAACGGCTTCTAATATCAGGCCGGGCAGTCCGAGCAGTTTCCATGGTCCTGTGTTCATCGGTACTTCCAGCGTGAACCACGCAGTCCAATTACGGCCATGATAGTTGGCAGTCGCCATAATACAGTCATAACCTAATATGGTCTTTGTGGAGTCATCTACAATAGTCCATATACGTTCCTCTATTGGCTCGGAATATTTGCGAAATTCTTGATATACCATATCCCAGACTTTGAACTTGTCTTTATCCCTTACAACATATAGATCTACAGGTCTACCAACCGGCGAACTGTTAAGAATAGCCTCTCGTTCTTCTCTGGATTTTTGCATAAGCTCACCCATCATTAACAAAGCTTGCTGGTTATACCATTGATCACCATCTTTGGTGCAACGCGTTGAGTCAAGCCATTGTGTATGGCTATTGTAAAACTTCGAGCAATCTTGCCCGGCAAGAAGTATGAAATCCTGTCTTTTCTCTATGCCCCGAGGGTCGAAAAAATGATATTCATATCCGACCTTTATTTGTGCTTTCTGTGCCATTGCAGCTATCGCCACAAAACACATTAAGAATAATAATACTCTACATTTCATGTTTATATCTGATTAAGATTTATTCAACATCTTGTTTTTCGACGATAGATAATTTTGAAAGGATATTTTGTTTTGCGCTCCATTTTAGAATCCACATTTCACCTGTTTCGGTATCAAACAATAGCCATTCCCAAATGTTGTCAGTAGGATACAGCTCAAAACGTCCGGGTTTGTTATCAGAAACCAGTGGCTGTGAATTTAGCACTCGATTCTTCTTGGAGTCTGATGGCACAATGGCTTGTATTGTACCATCTCGTGTATCAAGCCGCAAAAAAACGCCAGTTTCTGCTGGATATAGAGCATAATTGGTGCTTTTGTTAGTAGGTATAACCACTTTCACGTTTTCCGCATGCATAGCGGAAAATGTAAAAATAAACAACAATAGTAAATAAATCAACCTTTTCATTTTCTGAGGGATATTGAGATTAACAACTCGCGACCTCGGAGCCAGCGTTGGCTCTCGAAGGAGGTAAGTTGATTGTATGTTGTATAGTTGTATGTTCGCTGATTGAAGATGTTGCTCAACGAGGCGGACAATTCCAGTCGCTTGTTGAGTTTGTAGATTAGCTTGGTGTCGAGCAGGAACACATTTTTGAACTGGTCAGAGGTCAGTTCGTTGCGGTAGTGTTCGCCGCTGATGTGCCATTCCCATTTGCGGTGTGGCATGATGTTGAGCAGCAATTCGTTTTCCATATTGCCGAGCCATGAAGCATTAGTGCCGTTCATTGCAAGACGACTTGATGCCCACGAGAACCGGTAGTCGAAACTGAGCCAACGGAGTGGCGATCCGTTGATTTTCGCTCCGACTGACCAAGACGCGCCGACCGAATTTATCGAGCTGTTCTCCGAAATCAGGTGCGATTCATTGCGACTGAATGAACCGTTGATGTTTGCGCTACCTCGCATGAAGTCGAGAGTTTTGCCGATGTTTCCGCTTGCCATAAGCATCTGTCCGTCGCTTTTGGCATCGGCATAGGAATAGACCACATAGTCACCATAAAGTTGCTGTGCCAAGGTGTAAGGGCGATGGCTCCATGACTGCAACACCATAGCGTTTGCGAATATTCCGCGACGGGCGTGTTTATAGGATAGTCTGCCGGATACCCGTTGAGAGGATGAATTATAGAAGTCATCGACGCCGCGACGGAACGAGCGATAGTTTGTCATCACATAGCCGGGCTGGATAAGGCTCAGGTCCATCGGTAAACGACCGGTGCCTCCGCTTACACTCATCTCGAATCGGTTGTTGGGTTTCCAGTTCATGCTGAGCGACGGCGAGAAATATACCTCGCTGCGGTTGGCAATAGCCTGGTCGAATGTATAGTGGGCGAAACTGACAGGAGAGTTTAGAGAAAAGTTGACACGTTTCACCCAATACTCGAATTTCGGAGTTGCATAAACTGTGAGATAGTTTGTGTTCAGCACATTCGTCGTCTCACCCGGTATTTCCTCGGGCATATCAGGTAACTGTGTGTTGAGAGAGCGGAAATATCCTTTGACGCCGCCCTCAAGACTGATTGTTATTCCTTTGACAGAGAAAGCGTAAGCGGCACTCTCGTTGGTATAGAAAGCATGGTCTTTTACGTGTTGACGCATAAGTCCGTCATTTATCGACACGGAAAGCGTCTGCGGCAGTGATTCCCATTCATTCTTGCTTATAAAGGTAACTAAATGCTTGCCGTTGAATCGCTTTATAAGTTTGAAATCATTGCCTACATAATAGTCGGGCAGTGATGCCGTCTGGTTGTTTGGTAGAGAGCCGGTTACGCCGAGGCGCACGTCATCCCAGTCGATGTTGGTTTTCAGGGTGTTGTTGATGAATGCAGTTTTTTGATTCAGTTCATAGATGAACTTGCCCGACAGCGAGTGTGAGCGGTCAACGCCGTTGCGGTCTTCGGTAACAACACGGTTACCGTCGTTGAGGAAGTAGGTCGTTATGTTGGCTGCCTCAGCCGTTACGCGGTTGAACGAGTAGTCGATCTGTGTCTTGAACTCTCCGCGTCCGAGTTTCCACAGGGCGTTGGTCGAAACAAGTGCTGAGCGGTTGAACAGTGTGCGTTTCCGACTCAGGTTTGGTACTCCGGGGAGCGACACACTGACATATCGGCTCAGGTCTGTCCCACGGCGAGAAGCAAAAAAGTCCGTTGCCTGTGCCGACAGGTCCTCGCCAATGTTGTTGGTCTTAAATGTCGTTATGTTTTGAAAGTTTGGCATTACAGCCATTGCAAACAGTTCGCCATCCCATATTGCGCCGTCGGGCTGCCACGAATAGCCACCTCCGGCATCGCCGTGGAAAGACCACGTTGCCTTTGCCTTGTTTTTCAGTCTGAGGTTGATTGCGGCTTTGTCGGAGAATGATATGCCCGACAGTACTTGCATCGGCTGATGGTTCTCCATCACCTCGACCGCGCCCACATCATCGTGGCTGATGCCGTTGGTAGCAATTCCGTATTTGCCTCCGAGAAGGTCGGAACCTTCGATATAGAACTTGTTTATATCCTCGCCCTGATACTGGATTTTTCCACTCTGCGAAACATCAATACCAGGCATACGTTTCAGCACATCGCCGATGGACCGGTCTTGTGACTGCGCGAAACTACCGACATTGTATGTGATGGTGTCGCCCTGTTCCCGGATACGGTCAGCCTTTACCGTAACTTCTTTGAGCAGGGTTGCCCCGGCTTCCATATATACCGTAAGCGGAAACGAAACGCTGTCAAGCGGTAACGACTGCTTGGCGAAGCTCATCATCGTTACTTCCAACCGGCAACCGCTGACCGACGGCAACTGCATCGCAAAAGCTCCATCGGCCTTTGTGGAGGCGAACTTCTTGATTCTGCCGTCAGCACCCTTGATGATGACCGAAGCCCCGACAAGCGGTTCATTGGCTTCTTTGTCAATCACCGTGCCGCGTACATCGACCTGCGCCACGACCGAAAGCGAAGCGACAATCAGACAAATAAAATATAGGAATAACCGTTTCATTTGTGATAGTCGGTTTCGAGGAAATCATATCCCATATCCAATTGTTGGCGGCTTCGAGCGCGCAATTCGCCTGCTGTAATTTCTTCGCCGTTTACAACTAAGCGGACTCCATTCGGCAGATTACCTCCTGCCAAATCAGCCAACGGGTCTTGCAGATGCTTAAATTGGCTTTGCAGATATTTTATTCGGTCTTCTTTGTGATACCAGTCATCCCGAGGCATACCAGGAATATCTTCTTCAGTCGCCTCTATTCCATTGGCTGTAAAAGAATGCGTCCCTGTGGATTCCGTTGCTTTAAGAATCAGCCCCGGCAGACCGGCGAATTTCCACGGCCCGTCCTGAACAGGGATTTCGGGCGCAAACCATACCGTCCAGTCGCGGCCATGATAGGACATACGAGCCATAACACATTCGTAATCAAGTATAGTGGAGGTTGAGTCGGGTATTATCTCCCATTGCATTTCACCGAAAGGCTCATCGTATTTGGCAAACTGGTCGCTGTAATCGTCATAAACAGTTTCCACCTGTTTTTCAAAATCTTTTAACACATATATGCTCGCCGAACGGTTGGGAACCTCGTTGCCCCGACCGGCCTCTTGCAAAGCGGATGCCATCGCGCCATAAGCCTGACATGCGGCATCGTCCTTTGAATTGATATCCATCCACAAAGTGGTCGGGTTGTAGAACATTGAGCCGGTCGAGCCGCTGAGTAAAATATACGGAGCTTTGCGCACATTCTCACCTACTTTGATTTCATAATCATAACCTGCCTTTATCTGCGCTTTCTGAGCGAATAAAGGCATAAATCCGAGAATGGCTATTATTAGAGAAAGGTATCTTGTCATAATCATCTGTAATCGGTTTCAAGAAGGTCAAATCCAGGCTTGCCGGTTTCGTAATCTATTTTTTCTTGTGAAACTCTGGGTGCGTCCGTTCCGAAATGCAGGTCGCGCATACCCTGGAAATTGTCGTATCGGTATCTGCACAGTTGCAAAAACTCCTTGCGAGTTGTCTTTTCATAATCTATCGGCTCATAGATTTTCGGAATATCCATGTTTACCGATTCTATTCCGGTGATAGTGAAGTGGTGCTGACCTGTCGAATCAACCGCTTCCATAATCAGCCCCGGCAGACCGAGCAGTTTCCATGGCCCGGCGTTAATCGGTATGTCGGGAGTAAACCAGACTTTCCATTGACGGCCATGATAGTTGGCGGTCGCCAACAGACAGTCATATCCGAGAACAGTTTTCACCGAATCTTCGGTGATACTCCAGTCTCGTTCTTCTATATCCTCGGTATACTTTCTATATTCATGATAGACCATATCCCACACCTTGAACTTTCCTTTTCCCTTTACAATATATGTAGTTACAGGTTGTCCGACGCCGGATGATTCAAGTATTGCCTCAACCTCATCACGAGGTTTACCCATAACCTGCCCCATGACAATCATACTTGTCTGATTGTACCATTGGTTTCCCTTATCGGTGCATCTCATGGAGTCAACCCATTGGGTATGCTCATTATAGAATTTCGAGCAGTCAGTTCCCGCAAGCAGGATATAGTCGTGATGCTTCTCTATTCCGCGAGGATCGAAGAAATGATAGTCATAACTCGCCTTTATCTGCGCCTTCTGCGCAAACAAAGGCATAAATCCGATAACGGCAATTATTAGTGAAATGTATCTTGTCATAAACTTATTTTGTTCTCCATCAGCTCGTTTGGAGATTTTGTTAATAAAGAAAACGTGAGCCAACTATGCCACGTCTAATTGGAGGCCCTGAGAAAGCCCATGATGCAGATGTAACAATAGCAGCCCACGCTATATGCGTGAGAGCCACTATGCTATCTCTTGCATCAAATCGAAAATTTCTCAGGTTTCCAATTACAAGATAAGCATAACGCTTCTTATTTTTCCAAAATGTCGAGCAAGCCTTTGGCATGCAACAGCAAAGTTACTCAATTATTCTGAAACAGAGGGCATATAGACGCAACAATTTATCGACAGTTTCAAATAACGCCACTCGTTGACAGCGAGAAAGTATCGTGATAAGGGAATTTTTGCGGTGAGTCTTGCTCTACGACCGCGTACCGGCAGAACCGACATACGCTGCAAGCCCACTCGCGAGGGCTTCGCCGTTCACTGCCGCTACAAAATTCCCGAAGTTGGGAGGCTAAAGCTCTCCCGAAAGGGGAATTTTTCCGCTCCGATGTAGAGGGTATCGAAGGCGTCGGTGCCGTCGGTGCGGTGTTCGAGGAGTGTTCTTTGTGGAGCAAAGCGGCAAGCCGACAACTTCGGACTCGGAGGATTTATATGATGCCCGCTGTTGGCAGTGTGAAAGTATCCCGGTAAGGGAACTTTTCACAGCCTATATACAGCGTGTCAAACGCATCTGTACCGTCGGTACGATGCTCTAATAAATCCTCCTCGCTTTCCGCGAGCTTTTCGCCGGACTTGTCTTTGCGGAAGCCGTTGCGGCCGCGGCTCACGCCGGCTGCTTGAATGGCGAGGATTAGGTCATCGTTATTCTGACGGTTGAAGAAAGGCATAAGGCGTTGCTTGCCGGCAAAACCTTGGTTGATGAGAAGGTATTTCTCATCGTGCCGCATGGGATTGCCGAGATAGACTGCCTCGACAGTCCAGCCGTGGCGTTCAAACTCGTGGACGACCACCCAACGGAAGTCCTGTTCGTTGACGGCATAGTTTGAGCCGAGAGCGGTAGCATCGTAGTAATAGACCACCGTCTTGTTACGATGCGAAGCGTAGTAAGTGCAGAAGTCGGCAACGACTTCGGGAATCTTACGCTCAAACTTGACGTAGAACGACTTAATGACATTGAGCCGCCGCCCATCGGGCTGCCCGGCTACAATCCAGTTGATATTTGCATTGTAGTCCATACCAATGCAAATCGGCGCGTCCTTATTCACATCGGAATCAGCATCACAAGTAAATGCCTCTCCACTCTCCGCACTCCACTCTCCACTTTTGAATTTCTCGTCAAGAAATTCAAAATCACTCGCATTATACTTGTGCCCCTCACGCATTGACGAATAAAAACCGTCTTTGGCAATGCCGATGCGTTGGCAAA
>JBJEDE010000023.1:0-7313 GCA_051871795.1 Muribaculaceae bacterium
CAACTTTGTGACAACGACGGATGTCGAACCCTTCCATGCGTACTTCACCAAGATCGCAGGCTATGATTCTTGCGCAGTCCGCTACGACGAAGGCGAAACCAACGGCATAGATATCCCTGTGGTGGAAAACATGGATGCTGCTGCGCCGGTCTACAATCTTCAGGGCATAAGAGTCGGAACAGTTTCGACATTCGGCTCGTTGCCTGCCGGACTGTACATAATATCCGGTCGGAAGGTATTAAAGCGCTAAGCGAAGATCTGTGTCAGTGGTTGGTACAGGTCAATAACGTGTAAATTAATGTCAAACGGGTAAAGATGCGTTATTTTCGCGCAAATCGTCGCTATTTGATACCCGTCATTATCCGCCTTGACATTAATTTTGCAAATGTAAACTATCATAATCACTACTTCATTTAAATAATATGAAAGCAAAACGCAAGCTGAGTATGGCAGCTCTCGCACTTCTTGCCGCCGCGGCAGCGGATGCGCAACATACCGGAAACAACGGTCAGGCCACCGCTTATCTGGTGTCGGATGCCCATCTTGACACGCAATGGAACTGGGATATCCAGACCACCATCGGACAATATGTGTGGAACACGATAGACCAGAACCTAAAACTGCTCGAAAAATATCCCGACTACGTATTCAACTTCGAAGGCGGCTCCAAGTATGCCTGGATGAAAGAATATTACCCGCGCGAGTACGAACTGATGAAAGAATACATCAAGTCGGGGCGCTGGCATATCAGCGGAGCCAGCTGGGAAGCCAACGACGCTATCGTGCCTTCGATAGAGTCGGCGATACGTAACGTAATGCTCGGACAGGAATTCTACCGCAATGAGTTCGGCGTTGAAAGCACCGATATTTTCCTTCCCGACTGCTTCGGTTTCGGCTGGACGTTACCTTCGGTAGCCGCGCACTGCGGTCTGATAGGATTCTCTTCGCATAAGCTCGGATGGCGTAACCATCCTTTCCACGGAGATAAGAAATATCCTTACACAATCGGTCTGTGGCGAGGCGTGGACGGATCTGAGATAATGATGGCTCATGGCTTCGACTACGGTCGACGATGGAAAAATGAAGACCTCACTCAGAACCGCGATCTCATCAACCGCGCTGCCGAAAGTCCCCTCGGCAAGGTATTCCATTATTATGGCACCGGCGACATAGGCGGCTCACCGTCCATACAGTCGGTGGAAGCTGTTTGTAACGCAATCGGCAAGAACGACGGACCTGTGAAGATTCTCAGTGTCACCTCCGACCAGCTTTTCAAGGATTATCAGCCTTACAGCTCGCATCCTGAACTGCCCCGCTATGATGGCGAACTTCTGATGGACGTTCACGGCACGGGCTGCTACACTTCTCAGGCCGCAATGAAACTCTATAACCGCCAGAACGAGTTGCTCGGCGACGCAGCGGAGCGCTCGTCGGTAGCATCGGAAGCTCTCGGGCTCACGCAGTATCCGGTCGATTTCCTCTCCGAGGCATGGCGCCGATTCATTTTTCATCAGTTCCACGACGACCTTACCGGCACATCAATACCGCGTGCTTATGAATTTTCATGGAACGACGAGCTCCTCTCGCTCAAACAGTTCTCCGACGTCCTCACTCATTCGGTAGGTGCCGTTGCCTCGCAGCTCGACACCCGCGTGAAGGGTACTCCGGTCGTGCTCTATAATGCACTCGGACGTGAGGCCACCGATCTTGTAGAGCTTGAAGTATCTGTTAAAGGGCGTCCCGGCAAGGTGCAGGCATACGACCAGAACGGCAATCCGGTAGCTGCACAGATTCTCGGCGTCGAAAACGGCAGGGCAAAAGTGCTTGTGGAAGCAACCGTTCCGGCAAACGGATATGCGGTCTACGACCTCCGCTTCTCAGGCAGCTATAAAGCTGCGGCGCCGAAGGCAGGTGTCAGCACTGTCGGGAACTCCGTATATGCCCTCACATTAGACGACAAGGGTGACATTACTTCATTGGTGGACAAGCGCAACGGCAAACAGCTCGTTGCCGACGGCAAGGCAATCCGCCTGGCAATATTTACCGACAACGAATCTTATAGCTGGCCGGCATGGGAAATAATCAAGAAGACTGTCGACGCAGAGCCTCAGTCGATAGATGAAAATGTAACGATGTCGGTAATAGAAGAAGGACCGGTGCGTACCACTCTCTGCGTGGAGAAAGGGCATGGCGATTCAAAATTCAGGCAGTATATCCGCCTGTATGAAGGTGCGCTCGCCGACCGCATCGATTTCGTGAATGAAGTCGACTGGGCTACTACCAATGCTCTCGTCAAAGCTGAGTTCCCGCTGACAGTATCAGCGCCCAAGGCGACTTACGACCTCGGACTTGGCACCATAGAACGCGGCAACAATGTCGACAATGCTTACGAAGTGTACTCGCAACGCTGGGCGGATCTCAGCGACGGCAACTATGGCGTGACGGTGATGAACGACTGCAAGTACGGATGGGATAAGCCCGCCGACAACAATCTTCGCCTCACTCTCCTCCACACGCCCAAGACAAAGAAGAGCTACGCATACCAGGATCATCAGGACTTCGGTCACCACACTTTCACCTACACCCTTACCGGGCATAGCGGTGCGGTAGACAAGACGGTTGCCTCGACAGCTGCCGACTGTCTCAACCAGCGCATCAAGGCATTTTCCGTCACCAAGCATGCCGGTCCGCTCGGAAAGTCGTTCTCAATGGCAAGCGTAGACAACAAAGACCTCGCCATGAAGGCTCTGAAGAGGGCTCAGAACGGCGACGAATATGTTGTGCGTCTGTATGAAACGGCAGGCGACGGCGCAAAGACCGGCAAAGTTACCTTCGCGCGCCCAATTGTAGCGGCAGTGGAAGCAGACGGTACTGAAAAGACTATAGGCAACGCATCCTTCTCAGGCAATACGCTCGACGTTAAAGTAGGTCCCTTCGGCATGAAGACTTACAAAGTTAAATTCGCACCCGCCGAAAGGAAAGACCTTGCCACCTACGAACAGATTTCTCTGAACTACGACAAGAAATGCTTCAGCTGGAACAAGTTTGCACAGGACGCAGACTTCTGCGGCGGCTACAGCTACGCTGCCGAACTCGTGCCTTCATCCATCACTGCTCTGGGTGTGCCTTTCAGACTTGAAAACTCGGCGCTACTCAACGGCAAGGCCTGCCACGGCGATACCATCACCCTCCCTGAAGGCAACTACAACCGCCTCTATATCCTTGCAGCCACGGCATCTGAAGACGAAGGTACCAAGGGAACCTTCCGACACGGCAAAACATCGACAGAACTCTCAGTACCTTCCTATACAGGGTTTATCGGTCAATGGGGACACACAGGTCATACAGAAGGCTACATGGATGCGGATGAAGTGGCGTATGCCGGTACTCACCGCCATTCTGCCAAGGGCGACCATCCCTACGAATTTACGTACATGTACAAATATGCCATAGATCTGCCTGCCGGCACGCGTGAAGTTGTGCTTCCAGATAATCCTGCCCTTGTGATTTTCGCAGCTACAGCAGCCAATGAAGCCGCACAGCAGTCTGTCCCCATGGCACCGCTTTTCCGCACTGCCATAGCGGCCGGTGCGACCCGCGCCAATGCAGACGCCAAACGTGCGCTCGGCGCCAACCTTCTCAACAGCGACATGCTCAGGAGTTGGTCGGGATGCATGAACGACGGCGAACATCCGAGATTCCTCACCGACGGCGACGTCAACACGAAGTGGTGCGACGAGACGGGTTTTCCGCCTTACGTGGAATATGATCTCGGCACGACAAAGAATATCAAGGCATGGTCCATAACCAATGCCGGAGCCGAAAATCCTTCGTACATCACCGGTGCATGTTACCTGCAGGGCCGCAACAGCGATAAGGAAGAATGGAAGACCATAGATGCAATCCTTGCGAATACCGCCAACAGGGTGTCACGTAAGCTGGCAAAGCCGGTCGACGCACGCTATATCCGTCTGCTCGTGACACAGCCAGAGCAACAAGGCAATACCCATGTGACCCGCATATATGAGTTCGGGGTTTACGAATAAGGACAATAGTCTCAAGTTTATGATATTAAGGTAGAAAAGCTGTGCCATAACGTTCATACAGGACGTTATGGCACTTTATCTGACAAACCATAACAGTCATGAAACAGTTATCAATATTTACATTTGCATTACTCACCGTGCTCCCTTGCACGGCTCTGACCGACAGTCGTTTCCCGGCACCCGTTACCATTGAACGCCAGTGGCGTAACTATAATCCCGGGCGCGTGCATTTCGTGATAGAAAATCCGGAAAGCGAAGGCGCAAAGATATATGGCGCCATAGTTAAGAATCCCGACAGATACATAGCCGACAACGCCCGGCGCGTTATACAGGCCCTCTATTTCTCGCCCGCCGACAGTATTCCCGACATTCACGACATCGACTATGTTGTGCGCAGCTTCGACGGCATATCCTATAAGAGCGGCGGCGGAAACCATGTCCGAATCGACTATAATGTCGACTGGGTGAGCCACAGTTTCGCCGGTAACGACACTGCGAGAGTCGATTATGAGACGCGTGGCGTGCTTTACCACGAGCTTACCCATGCCTACCAGCTCCAGCCCAAAGGATGCGGCAGCTACGACGGTAAAAGTCCTTACTGGTCGTTCATCGAAGGTGTAGCCGACGGTGTGCGCGTGGCATGCGGCAGTTTCAGCCAGGACTTTTCGTCTCAAGACCGTCCTCGCGGGGGGTCGTGGATGAGCGGCTACCGCAACACTGGCTATTTCCTCTATTGGCTGTCGCAAAACAAGGACAAAGATTTCCTACGTAAGTTCAACCGTACGGCGCTCGAAGTGATTCCATGGTCGTGGGATGCCGCCATGCATCATATCCTTGGTCCCGGAGAGAAAAATTCCGTGGAGAACCTCTGGGCGGAGTATATCAACGCAATAGGCGACGATGACGAAAAAGCATCAGTGAGAAAACAGCCCCGTCAGGACCTGTCGCGGTATGTCAATCCGCTCATAGGCACGAAAGGCTTCGGCAATGTCTATCCTGGCGCTCAGACGCCTTTCGGCGGCATACAAATCAGCCCTGACACCGATTTTGACGACTACGACACTGCCGCGGGCTACAAGTACGACCATCCTACAGTGCTGGGATTCAGTCTTACGCACCTCAGCGGAACAGGCATTCCTGACCTTGGCGACTTCCTGTTCATGCCCGGTACGGGTGAACTGCATCTGCAGCCGTCGACGCATGAAAAGCCGGATGAAGGCTATCGTTCGCGCTTCAGCCACGACCGTGAAAAAGCCTCTGCAGCATATTATAGCCTCGACCTCGACGACTACGGCGTCACTGCCGAAATGACGGCGGGGCAGCGTGCGGGAATACTCCGGTTCACATATAACCGGTCCGGCGACGCATGGCTTCTGCTCGACCTCAACCACACGCTGCGGAGCAAGTGCGAGTGGGCGAACATTCGGATTGTGAATGACTCCACTCTCACGGCATATAAGCTTGTGAACGGTTGGGTGCCGGAGCGTCATGTCTACCTTGCGGCGACGTTCTCGCGACCAATCCGCGACGCTGTCATATATATGGACGACAAGCCGGTGATATACAATACCAATCGCTTCCGTAGCGACCGCGAGACGTATGGAAAGAATGTGAAAATGGCACTCGAGTTCGATGCAGCCCCGGGTGAACAGATAGAAGTGAAGGTGGCGGTGTCGGGTGTAAGTGCCGACGGGGCGCTTGCCAATCTCAGTGAGCTGAACGGCAAGGATTTCGCTCGCGTGCATCAGGAAGGCGTGGACGCATGGAATGCGCAGCTGGGCAAATTTGAAATCGAGGGAACTGACGAGCAGAAAGAGACTTTCTATACCTCGGTGTATCATGCTTTCCTGCATCCGTTTGTCTTTCAGGACATAGATGGCAGCTATCGCGGTCTGGACAAGAACATACACAAGGCTTCTGGTTTCACGAATCTGACCACACTTTCGTTGTGGGATACCTACCGTGCTCTCCATCCGCTCTTCAACCTGGTACAGCGCGACGTGCAGGCTGATATCGCCAATTCCATGCTGGCACACTACGGTCAGAGTGTCGAGAGCATGCTGCCCATCTGGTCGTTCTATGGCGGCGAAAACTGGTGCATGATCGGCTATCATGCCGTATCGGTGCTTGCCGATATGATTGTGAAGGATGTTCCCGGTTTCGACCGCGAAAGGGCTTTTGAAGCCATGGTGAAAACCGCCGATAATCCGAACTACGACTGCCTGCCGGAGTATGTCTCGATGGGATATGTGCCTTTTGACAAGGAGAAAGAGTCGGTGTCAAAGACTCTCGAATATGCATTTGATGACTACTGCATAGCCATGGCGGCGAAGAAGCTCGGCAAGACAGCCGAATACGAACGCTTCCTGAACCGCTCGCTTTCCTATCGTAATCTGATAGACAAGGCTACCGGCTATATGCGCGGGCGTGATTCAAAGGGCGGCTGGCGCACCCCCTTCTCTCCAGTAGCATACGAAGGTCCGGGCTCGGTGAACGGATGGGGCGACATTACCGAGGGATTTACCGTGCAGTACACATGGTATGTCCCGCATGATATACAAGGACATATAAACGAAATAGGGCGCAAGCGCTATACACAGCGCCTCGACTCGCTCTTCCAGGTAGAACTCCCCGAGGATATCCCCGGCGCACACGACATCTGGGGGCGTATAGGCGCATACTGGCACGGCAACGAACCATGTCATCAGGTCGCTTATATCTACAACTATCTCGGTCAGCCATGGAAATGCCAGGAACGGGTGCGTGAGGTCGTGGACCGCTTCTACGGTAATAAACCCGACGCACTGAGCGGTAATGACGACTGCGGGCAGATGTCGGCGTGGTATATCTTCAATTGTATGGGATTCTACCCCACGGCGCCGTCATCGAACGTGTACAATATAGGTTCGCCGGCTCTTCCTGCAGTGACAATGCATTTGGGCGGTGGACGGGATGTACGTATGGTGGCAGACGGCTGGACGCCGGAAAATGTCTATGTCAAGGAGTTCTATCTGAACGGTAAGCGGCACGACCGCAATTATATTACTTACGATGACATAAAGGACGGTGCCGAGCTACGCTTCGTGATGAGCAACCGCCCCAACCGTAAGCGCGGCACATCGGCTGCGGCAATACCGCCTTCGTTGAGCCAAACGTCAGGGAAGTGACTCGCGCCTTCATTTTCATACCCAAATTGAGAATTTGTCACTATTCATTATACAATTGTCGTAAAAGTTAGACTGAACCCGGTATCCGAAATTCTAATTT
>JBJEDE010000023.1:7413-9702 GCA_051871795.1 Muribaculaceae bacterium
TCAGTCATGACAGGTGTGGCTATTGCCTTCTCGGCAAATGCCCAGACCGCTGTCACCGACAATCCGCTTCCCGACTGGGCTTTTGGCGGATTTGTCCGCCCCGAAGGCGTAAATCCTATCATTTCGCCCAATGAAACTTCTGTATTCAACTGCCCGATGAAAGGCGAGGAAGTGAAATGGGAATTTGCCGACACCTTCAATCCGGCAGCCGTAGTAAAAGACGGCAGAATCTACATCCTCTACCGTGCGGAAGATGATCCCAAAGCAGGAATCGGAGGACGCACATCGCGTATCGGTCTGGCAGAATCGAGCGACGGTATCACAATTGACTGGCGCAGTGCCACACCTGTGTTCTATCCGGACGAGACAGAAATTTCCAAGACGTACGAATGGAAAGGCGGCTGCGAAGACCCTCGTGTGGTAGCTGCCGATATCGATGGCAAAACCGTCTATGTGATGACATATACATCGTGGAATAACTCTATTCCCCGTCTCTCTGTTGCCACAAGCGAGAATCTTACAGAGTGGACCAAATATGGTCCGGCTTTCCTTGATGCCTACGAAGGCAAGTACAAGGACCTGGGCTGCAAGTCCGGCTCTGTTGTCACGGAAATCAAAGATGGTCGTCAGGTAGCAGCCAAAGTCAATGGCAAATATCTCATGTACTGGGGTGAGACAGCTGTATATCTGGCTTCCTCCGACGATCTCATCCACTGGACTCCGCTCCAGAACCAGGACGGCAAGCTCCTTGAGCTCATCAAGCCGCGCAAAGGATATTTCGACAGCAATCTTACAGAATGCGGCCCTCCTGCAATCATCACAGAGAACGGCATCCTCCTCTTCTACAACGGCAAGAATGATGGCGGCAGCAACGGATGCATGGACTATCCGGGCTCTACCTATGCCGCAGGTCAGGTGCTTTTTGATATTAATGAACCGACGAAAGTTATCGGTCGACTCGACAACGCTTTCTTCCGCCCGATGGAGGCTGCTGAGAAAAGCGGTCAGTACAAGGACGGCACAGTATTCATAGAAGGTCTCGTCTACAAGGATGGCAAGTGGTATCTCTACTACGGATGCGCCGACTCCAAGGTAGGTGTGGCTGTATATGATCCCGCTGTCCGTTCAGGATATGGCGACCCCATTGAAATCGAGACAGCTGACTCTCGTGTACTCAACGCTTTCCCCCGCTACGGCAACGGCAAGTCGCGCTGCATTATCAAATCGTACAGCAGCCAGACAGGCGACCATGAGAGTCCCTTCTATCTCAATACCGGCAGCTGGTTGCCCAACAAGAAATGGTGCGACAACCAGAACCAGAATCCTTGGGTGATATTCGAATTTTTCGACTACTATAAATTCGATGGTTTCGGTTTCGACGACGCTTGCACACATGAGGCCAGCATGAACACACCGGAGTATTGGCTCTATGTCAGCGACGACGGCGAGAACTGGGGTGAGCCCGTTCTCCACAAGTCAGGCGTCGGCGACCAGAATGTCAAAGAAGAGACATTCGCCCCTGTCGAAGGCCGTTTTGTAAAGGCTGTCTTCACCAAGGCTGACAATGCCGTGCGTATCTATGGCTGCCGCATATACGGAGAATACAGCCGCCCTTTCGTCCGTGAGGGCAGCGACGTGGTGAGTATCGGTAAAACTGTAATGAAATCCTACGATTGCGTCAACGAGCGTGAGTCCGCCTTAAATCTTATCAACGGCGTTTACGAAAAAAGCGGCGGCAAATGGTGCTTCTTTGCTGCCGACATCAATAATGACCCTATTAAATTTGTCGTCATCGACCTCGAAGACCTGTATTCCGTAAATAAGTTCACCATCTACGACTGTAAACTGCACGAACCCGACAATAACCTCGAACACTACAAAATCAGCATCGCTACCGAACGTCCGGACGTAAAGCTGGTAACTCCTTCCGGCGACTCGAATACATGCTGGACAGAAGTGGTGAACGCCATGGATGTCAATCAGGATGAAAAGACACATGAGCATGTGCTTGACACTCCTGTAAATGCGCGGTATGTGAAATTAGAAGTGCCGCGTGTCAATGTTGACGGCGACCGCGGACATGACCTCAACCACGCGACATCACGAGTTTACGCTTTTGATGTTCACGGTCAGGCCATACAGACCGGAATCGGTTCAATCATCGTTCCCACAGTCAACGCCCAGACCGAATACTTCGACCTCCAGGGACGCAAGGTACGCAATCCGCAGTCGGGTCTGTATATACGCCGCCAAGGCGACAAAGTATCGAAAGTGATTGTATTATAATTA
>JBJEDE010000023.1:9802-12275 GCA_051871795.1 Muribaculaceae bacterium
TTATATATACTAATCTTACACATATTGTCATGAGGATCCCGTTAAGAACTTTTCTTCCCGTCCTGATGCTGGCAGCCGCTCTGGCGGCAGCCGCTCAGGCGAAAGAACCGGTAGACTATGTCAACCCGTATATCGGTAATATCAGTCATCTGCTCGTACCGACATTCCCTACGGTGCAGTTGCCCAACAGTATGCTTCGCGTCTATCCTGAGCGCGGCGACTATACTTCGGAGTATGTGCGTGGGCTGCCGGTGATAGTTACCAACCATCGTGAGCGGTCGGCGTTCAACCTGACGCCGAGCCAGCGGTCTGTGCCGGCGTCTGTAATAGAGTATAACTACGATAACGAGCATATTACGCCCTACAGCTACTCAACCGACCTCGACGACAATACGATGCATGCCGATTATTCGCCGGCGCATCAGGCAGGTGTGTACGGTATAAGTTTCAGCCCGGGAAAGCCTGTGTATATTTCTTTGACAAGCCGGAATGGTCGTATGACGGTAGACGGTGCGGCTGCGTCCGGCTATCAGGACCTCGACGGACGCACACGTGTATATGTCTATGCCGAATGCGACGCTGCACCTGTGAATGCCGGTATCCTCCGCGACGGAATAATCGACTCGGAGCAGACAACGGCTGAGGGACGCAACGTATGTGCCGTATGGCAGTTCAAGGATGGCACCCCCGGCGTAGGGGTGCGCTACGGAATATCTTTCATAAGCGAGGAACAGGCAAAGAAGAATCTTCGCCGCGAAATCAAGGATTACGATGTCGCCGCGCAGGCACGGCGTGGTCGCCACGAATGGAACCGTGTACTCGGTCGTATTGCAGTGGAGGGCGGTGATGATGCCCAGCGTGAGGTGTTCTACACTTCCTATTACCGTACATTCGAACGCCCTGTATGTATGAGTGAGGACGGTCGCTACTGGAGCGCCTTCGATGGTGCTGTACACCCCGACAACGGCACGCCTTTCTATACAGACGACTGGATATGGGATACATACCGCGCTGCGCATCCGCTCCGGTTGCTGATAGAACCGGCAAAAGAAGAAGATATCATCGCATCTTACCTTACTATGGCGGAGCAGATGGGAAACATGTGGATGCCCACGTTCCCGGAAGTGACAGGCGACAGCCGGCGCATGAACTCGAATCATGCAGTCGCCACTGTGGCAGATGCCGTAGCGAAGGGTCTGGAAGTGGATATCCCCAAGGCATACGAGGCATGCCGTCGCGGCATCGAGGAAAAGACGCTGGCGCCGTGGTCGGGCAAGCCTGCCGGATGGATCGATGAATTCTGGAACGAGCACGGGTATATTCCTGCACTTGCCGACGGCGAACAGGAGACTGATCCTAACGTGAACAGATTCGAGAAGCGTCAGCCTGTGGCAGTCACCCTCGGTACAGCCTATGACGAATATTGCCTGTCGCTCCTCGCCGATGCCCTTGGCAAGACCGAAGAAGCGGTAAAGTATCGTCAGAAGGCGCTCAACTACCGCAACCTCTACAATCCGTCGACTGCATTCTTCCATCCGAAGGATAAGGACGGACGGTTTATCGAGCCGTTCGACTATTCCTTCCCTGGCGGCATGGGAGCGCGCGAATACTATGGGGAAAACAACGGCTGGGTTTACCGCTGGGATGTGCCCCACAATGTCGCCGACCTGGTGAAGCTGATGGGTGGTCGCCAGCAATTCGTGGCAAATCTCGACCGTACATTCGCCGAGCCTCTCGGTCGCAGCAAATACGATTTTTACTCGAAGCTCCCCGATCATACAGGCAATGTGGGGCAGTTCTCCATGGCAAATGAGCCGTCGCTGCATGTGCCCTACCTCTACAACTATGCCGGAGCGCCGTGGAAAACCCAGAAAAGAATCCGTCAGATGCTCGACACGTGGTTCCGTGCCGACCTTATGGGTGTGCCGGGCGATGAAGACGGAGGCGGCATGACGTCGTTTGTGGTTTTCTCATCGATAGGTCTCTATCCCGTCACTCCGGGTATTCCGGTGTACAATATCGGTTCACCGCTGTTTACCCGCACATCGTTGTCTCTTCCCAACGGAAAGACTTTCGAGATAGTGGCTGACGGATGTTCGCGCGACAATAAGTATATACAGCGTGCAGAACTCAACGGACACCCCTGGGATAAGCCGTGGATCAGCCATGCCGACCTGATGAAAGGCGGACGGCTGGTGTTGGTGATGGGGCCGAAGCCCGACAAAGAGTGGGGCGCCGCTGTCGGCAGTGAGCCGCCGTCCATGTGACGGCAGATACCGCTTGTCGGGTTTTCAATATCATTGATATCAGAGAGTCAGCCATCCGGCACGGGTGGCTGACTCTCTTTTGGGGGTATGACGGGCATGTCATACATCTGTGGTGAAAGTCCACAAGGGGCGTAGTTGCCGACGAACCCCGTAGCGACTTGCAAGTTTCGAGTGGTGACGCTCGGGAGAGAAGAAGCAATAGCGAA
>JBJEDE010000024.1:0-115720 GCA_051871795.1 Muribaculaceae bacterium
CTCTCTTTATTTGATGATTTCTAAACTAACGCGATTTTATCGCACCAGTAGTAATGATGAATTTTAGGTTGTTGTTTCGTCACATTTGCATTTAATATGTTAACAACAGCCGTGGATATAAGTTCATTATTCGGTGCTGTAAAGTTAAACAAAATCCTTTGAACTTTGGCATCAAAACAGAAAAAGAATTTAACAAAAAATGTTAAAACTCAAAAGATGCGTAAATTTGCACTTGCGCACGAGACGAAACGGGTGTGTCGAGGTGTAATTGTGATATGACAGCGGCGGGTGATAATTCATCAATTGGTCTTGGTAAAGTGATTTGAAAAGAAAAGAAACCCCGAAGTCGCGGAGTGCGGCATTGGGGTTCCCGGATTTTATGCAAGCTTGAGATTATTTGCCTTGGTGCTCGTAGCGCAGTGTCATCGAGGGCTGGTCGCACACTTCGGCCGGACCGAAGTACTGGATGGGACCGGGATAGATATAGCAGGTGTCGACTGCCCACTGGTCGCGTTTGGAAGCGAATTTTTTGAAGGGCTCACCGTCGAGGCGCACGAGGGCTTTTTGGATAACGGGCTTGAGCTCGCCGTTGCGGCGCTCCATGTTCATCATCATGGTGATGGGGATACCGCCTGCGAGCCACTGCACGGAGGGTTTCACGAGGTTGCGCACGCTCGACATATATCCGGTGACACCGGCGTTGATGAGACAAGCGGCGTTGAATCCGAGCGCGTAGCAGTAGTCGGCGTCGAAATTCGAGGGGTCGGCGCAGCGGCCTTCGTATCCGAAGAAGTGATGCAGTGCCGAGAATTTGCCGTTGTATTTGCCTTCGGCTTTAAGCTCTTTGAGGCGACGGCCGACCATTTCGCTGAGGAGCTTTTCGGTCTCGATGAGCGAAACCTGTACGTTGCCGTGAGGGTCGCGGTCGAGAGAGAGCTGACGAGCCACGCCTTCGGGAAGGGAAGCGTAGACGGCGGCGTTCTCCTCTGAGAGGTTTTCAAGAATGAAACGGCGTTGTTCGGCGGCGTCGAGTGCGGCGAATTTCTCGGAGTTGGCAGCAAGCACATCGTTGAGCTGTGCGATGAGTTTCTTCATTGCCGGGATGAACTCAATGAGACCTTCGGGGATGAGGACGGTACCGAAGTTGTTGCCGTCTTCGGCGCGACGTGCCACGATGTCGGCGATATTGTTCACGATATCTTGCAGCGAGAGGTTTTTGGCTTCAACTTCCTCTGAAATGATGCACACGTTGGGCTGGGTCTGGAGCGCACATTCGAGAGCGATGTGGCTTGCCGAGCGGCCCATGAGCTTGATGAAGTGCCAGTATTTCTTTGCCGAATTGCAGTCGCGCTGGATGTTGCCGATTACTTCGGAGTAAACTTTTGTGGCTGTGTCGAAACCGAATGAAGTTTCAATCAGATCGTTCTTGAGGTCACCGTCGATGGTTTTGGGGCAACCGAGCACCTGTACGCCTGCGCCGATTTGTTTGTAATATTCGGCCAAAACGGCTGCGTTGGTGTTGGAGTCATCGCCGCCGATAATTACAAGAGCGGTGATGTTGAGCTCTTTAAGAATTTCAAGACCCTTGTCGAACTGCTCTTTTTTCTCGAGTTTGGTGCGGCCCGAGCCGATGATGTCGAAACCGCCGGTGTTGCGGTATTCGTCGATGATGGGAGCGGTGAGCTCGATGTATTTATGATCTACGAGACCGCCGGGGCCCATTACGAAGCCGAAGAGGCGGCTGTCGCGGTGTATTTTCTTGATACCGTCGAAGAGGCCTGAGATAACGTTATGTCCGCCGGGAGCCTGACCGCCGGAGAGGATAACGCCCACGTTGACGGGCTTCTGGGCGGTAGGGGTGGTGTTCTTTTCAAAACGGATTTCGGGCAGACCGTAGGTTGTGGGGAAGAGTTTTTTGATTTCTTCCTGATCGGCGACCGACTGTGTGGGCTTGCCCTCAACGGCTTTTACAGAGCTTGTGAGCACGATGGGGAGCTTGGGCTGATAGGCAGCACGTGCCTTCTGAAGTGCACTTTTCTTCATTACTATATATTGTGTAATAAGGTGGTTTTTATTCTGATGCAAATTTACAAATTTATTTTAGATTCACCGTTTTAATTTTTGTTAATGAGGCTGTAATTTTTGATGACGCCCGTCGGTCTGATGTACGAAAAATTCGTAACTTCGCGGTGTGGGAAAAGCAAAAGATATAGACGTATCAAAAATCGACATTTCAAGCAGCGAGTTTCAAGCAGCTCTGAAAGTGATTAACCATACTCGCAATTCGGTGTTTTTAACCGGCAAAGCGGGTACGGGAAAGTCTACTTTTCTGAAATATCTTACTGCAACCACACGCAAGAAATATGTGGTGCTCGCACCCACGGGTATCGCGGCGGTAAATGCATCTGGCCAGACACTGCACTCGTTTTTCCATCTGCCGTTCAAGCCCGTGCTTCCCGACGACCCGGATGTGGCCACCGCGCAGCGATTGCGCAAGCGATTCAAGTACACGAAGGCGCAACTTAAGCTCATCAAGGCTCTGGATCTTATTATCATCGACGAGGTGTCGATGGTGAGAGCCGACGTTATCGACTTGGTCGACAGGATATTGCGCGTCTATTGCAATTATCGTTTGCCGTTCGGCGGCAAGCAATTGCTGCTCGTGGGCGACGTGTTTCAGCTTGAGCCTGTAATACGCAGCGACGAGCGTGACATCCTATCGCGCAGCTATCTCAACGGCATGTTTTTCTTCAACGCCCACGCTTTCGAGCAGTTGCACCTTGTGCCCATTGAGCTGCAGAAAGTGTTCCGTCAGCGCGACGACGCCTTTATCAGATTGCTCGACAGGGTGCGCGCCGGCAAGCCTCTGGGCAGCGACATTCAAGCCCTCAACAAGCGTGTTGGTGTCTTGCCGAGCGGCAAAATGACTATGACAATAGCCACGCGCCGCAAGATAGTAGACAGCATCAACGAGCACGAACTGAGTCTGCTCAAAAGCGCTCCCCGGACGTTCGAAGGCCTGATTAAAGGCGATTTTCCCGATGACGCGCTGCCAACCGACAAGACACTTGTGCTCAAAATCGGGGCACAGGTTGTATTTATACGCAACGACATCGCCATGCCGGCCGCATCCGACGGCCCCACTCAGAGGCGATGGGTCAACGGTACGCTTGGCAAAGTCGTTGACTTCGGTGATGGCACTGTCGTGGTCGAACTTGATGACGGCACGCGTCACAGCGTCGAACCTGAGGTGTGGGAAAATGTGAAATACACCTACAACGAAGAGAAGCGGCAGGTTGAAGAGGAAGTGCTTGGCTCTTTCGCACAATATCCTCTCAAAGCCGCCTGGGCACTGACGATTCACAAAAGTCAGGGACTGACTTTCGACAATGTGTGCATCGACCTCAGCGGCGGAGCTTTCTCCGGCGGCCAGACCTACGTGGCGCTGAGCCGTTGCCGCAGTCTTGAAGGCATAACAATGCGTACGGAGGTAAGCGGACGCGACATCTTCGTAAATCCGGCCGTGGTGCGTTTCAGCGAGACTTTCAACGACATCGCGCTCATCGATTCGGCCATTGCGTCGGCCGAAGCCGATGCCGATTATGCGGCGGCGGCCAAAGCTTTTGACAGCGGCGATTATGTCACAGCGTCAGAGCGGTTCTGTCACGGAGCTACGGCCCGCAACGAGCTTCACCGCCCCGAAGTGGCAAGACTGATATCTTGTAAATTAAATATAATCAAGCATCTGCGCGACGAAAATGAACGACTGCTGTCGATAATCGACTCGCAAAAAAAGATGCTTGCAAAACTTGCTGTCGAATATGTAGAGATGGCCGAACAATGCCGCACCGAAGGCTGGGACATGAACGCGGCTCTGGCTAATTGCGACAAGGCTGTCGCAATCTCTCCGGATTACAATCTCGCACACATAGCGCGAGGCAAGGTGCAGGTGGCTATGGAGCGCTACGATGAGGCAATACAATCGTTCCGCACAGCCATGTCGCTTGACCCGGCCGACTGGCGCGCGCCTCTCGAGGGAGGAAAGCTCGCCGCCGACACAGGCGACATCGCCGACGCTCTCGATTTCCTGCTGATAGCCGAGCGCAACGGACGGCAGCAACCTGCCGTGCATGAAGCGCTTGCCGATGCCTATTCCCGTTCGGGCGACGAGCATAATGCCGTGCGTCATCGCCGCATTGCCCAAAAGCTGCGCGCACAACGCAATAAATAACGACCCGGCAGCGTTAATATACGTATGAATATAAAGCAACTTTTCATCACCCTTGCTGCTTTTGGCGCGGCGACCATAACGGCTCTCGGCTCTGACGGCTCACCGGCCTACAACTTCCTCAACGTGCCTCTGTCGAGCCGTATCTACGGCCTCGGCGGCGTGAATATCACGCTCGTCGACGATGACATCACAACCATAGAGCAAAACCCCGCGCTTCTGGGCCGTGAGATGTCGAAACAGCTGTCGCTCGGCTATATGCGCTACATCGGCGAAAGCAATTTTGCAGGCATACGTTATGCCAATGCCGTAGGCGAGCACGGGGCTCTCTCCGGAGCCGTCAACTATTTCGGCTACGGCGAGGTGATTGAAGCCGACGAGTTCGGCAATCAGCTGGGCAAGATTTCGCCAAAAGACTTGTCGCTCTCGGTTGCTTACTCTCACGATATCACCGACCGTCTGCGCGGCGGCGCCAATCTTAAATTCCTTTACAGCGCCTATTCCGACTACTCGGCGCTTGCGCTCGCAACCGACCTCGGCATCAACTACTACGACCCCGAGCGCGATATGTCGCTCTCTCTCGTAGTTGCGAACCTCGGCGGCCAGATCAAACGCTTCAGCGACAGCTACGACCGCCTGCCCATCGACGTGCGCCTTGGATGGTCGCAGACATTCGGCACCTTTCCCCTGCGGTTTTCGGTCACTGCATGGAATCTTACAAAATGGAAACTTCCTTATTATAAAGTAAGCAACGGCATAGAGGGCGAGAGCATAGAGAAAAAAGAAAGTTTCGGCTCCAACCTCTTCCGCCACCTCGTTTTCGGCGTCGATCTGGTGTCATCGCCCAACTGGTACATAGGTCTGGGCTACAACTACAAGACACGCACCGACATGAGCAGCTACCACCGCACCATGCTCTCCGGCATCTCGCTTGCCGCCGGGCTCAAAGTGCGTTCGTTCGGTTTCGGACTGGCGTTTGCTCAGCCGCACTCAGGAGCCACCACGCTAATGCTTAACCTTAACCTGTCAATTTCAGAAATCATACGATGAAAAAAATCATAATCGCCATCGACGGCTTTTCATCATCCGGAAAAAGCACCATGGCGCGGCGACTTGCCGCCGCCATAGGTTACAGATACATCGACTCGGGCGCCATGTACCGCGCCGTGACACTCTATGCCCTCGATCACGGGCTCATCAGCGACAGCGGCGATGTAGACACCCCGGCGCTCATAGCCGCGCTTCCCCATATCAATATTGACTTTTCCACGATGCCCGACCACACACAGCACACACTGCTCGACGGCGTCGACGTGGAGCAGGAAATACGACGGTTGCGCGTTTCCGACCATGTGTCCACTATTTCGGCAATTCCCGAAGTGCGTCATGCTCTTGTGGCCATGCAGCAGAGTCTTGGCCGCGACAGAGGCATCGTGATGGACGGTCGCGACATCGGCACCACAGTCTTTCCCGACGCCGAACTCAAAATTTTTGTCGACGCGTCGCCCCAAACCCGCGCTCAGCGCCGTTTTGCCGAGCTTAAAGCCAAAGGTAACGAAGTGTCGTTCGAAGACGTTCTGGCCAATGTAGTGCACCGAGATCACGTCGACCGCACACGGGCCGAGAGTCCGCTGCGAAGGGCCGAAGATGCCATAGCCATCGACAACTCTTCAATGACTCTCGACGAGCAGGACGCATGGCTCATGCAGCAATACAATAATTGTCTGGCGCACCTCGATGGCAACGATTGAGATAGACGACAAATCCGGATTCTGTTTCGGTGTAGTCACTGCCATACGCAAAGCAGAAGAAGAGCTCTCGACATCGGGCCGGCTATACTGTCTGGGCGATATCGTGCACAACTCCGACGAGGTGGAGCGCCTGCAGCAGCGCGGGATGGTCACCATCACTCGCGATGACCTCAACCGTCTCCGAGGCGTGAAAGTACTTTTGCGTGCCCACGGCGAGCCCCCCGAGACCTATGTGGTGGCCGCAAGCAGAGACATTACAGTCATTGACGCAACTTGTCCGGTTGTGCTGCGTCTGCAGCGCAACATTTTCGATACCTACCACAATTCGCCCGCCGGAGAGCGTCCGCAGATCGTGATTTACGGCAAACGCGGACATGCCGAAGTGCTCGGTCTTGTAGGGCAGACCGACGGCAACGCGACTGTGGTGGAAGACGTGTCGGAAATATCATCAATCGACTTCACACGCGACATAGCCCTGTATTCACAGACCACTATGCCTCTTGACGGATTCCGGGTCATAAGCGATGCCATACGGACTCGCCTCGCTCCCGGCATCAAACTCACCACCTACGACACCATCTGCCGGCAGGTAGCCAACCGCGTGCAGCATCTGCGTGCATTTGCCGCCAATCACGATGTGGTGCTGTTTGTGGCCGGAAAGAAGAGCAGCAACGGCAAAGTGCTTTATAAGCATTGCCTCGAAGTGAACCCGCGCACCCACCTTGTGAGCAATGAAAATGAAATCGACCCCGAGTGGCTGCGAAACGCTTCCCACATTGGCATCTGCGGCGCCACATCCACGCCCACATGGCTGATGGAGAGAGTGAGAGACCGGGCAAAAGAAATCACAGAATGAGCAGCAGCAAGATTATTATCGGTTCGTGTTGCCGCTCCTGCAAGTTTGCGGCTCTTGCGATGGTGTCGGCTCTGCTCATGACGTTATCCTCGTGCCATGCCGACCCGACCACGCGGCCCGGCCAAACGTCGCCTTTTGCCTATGAAGCCGTAGCCCGTGCGCGCGCCGATGCAAAAAAAGTGATTGATGCTCCCGAAAAGTCGATGCTGAGAGAGAAAGCATTGCTCGGCATACATGCGCGCTATCACCGAATTGTGCTTGCCGGCGACAGCTCCACGGCGCAGATATATTATGAGGCGGCTATGGCAACCCTTGATTCGGCTGCAGTGTTTGCCTCCGACTCTGTCAGGTGCAAGTAATCTCCGTTACCAGAGGTTGAAGCGGTAGCCGGCTGTGAGCGAACCTTGGAGGATGGCGCTGGTGAATGTGGAGTCGGCGTCGTAGATAAGACTCATGGTAAATTGCCCCACAGCTCCGATAAACCATCGGCCGCTGTTCCATACCACGGATGCCCGCAGGTCGTTGTAGAGGGCGAACGTGTTGGTCTGCCGGCTTTCTTCATTTATATATCCGTGCTTGAGCCCGAACAGGGGCGACTCGGTGATGCCTATTACCCAGCGGCGGTGAGGCACCCAATTGTAGCCATATCCTACTTTAATCAGGTAGTTGTTGGCCTTGGCGTAGTATTTATATTGACTCCATGACTCTGGCAGTGCATCTTTCATCTCGTCGGGCAGCGATGAGAAGTCGAATTTGAATTTTTGTTTGGAGTAAGAAAACCCGGCATAGAACGAGCCTTGCGACCTCTCCTGGCGGCGGCTGAAAGTGAATGCCGATGCCTGTGAGTACCGCTTGTGGTTGAAAAAATAATAAATGTCGAGGTTGGTCGAACTCATATCCAGTCCGTTGAACTGTATGTCGGGGTTGTAAGTGTCGCCACGCTTGCCGAATTTTGAAATCGTCGTGCCTCCTTTGTTGCTTATCCACGTAGCGTCGACGGCAAAGAGGCTGCAGTTGAATCCGAAGGTAAGTTTCTGGCGTCCCTTAGAATTCATGCCCAGGACGTTGCTCACGTTCACATCATATCCTAACGAGAGGGCCAAATATGAGACATAAAGGCCGACCGATGTGCTCGGGTCGGACAACATACGCATGCGCATATTGTTGGGAAGCTCGAAGTTGTAGTAGTCCTGCCAGCTTTCGGTGCGGGCTTTGACGTTGAATTTATAACCCGTGCCACGCACGTAAGTGGTGTCGTAGCCGTTGAAAAACTTATCGCCCCAGCGGTAGGTGTCAACCACAAACGCAGGAAATTTGCCCCATTCCCTTATCGAATCGAGCGCCAGCGACACTGCGTGCGACGCAATCGAAACGACGGTGACGAGTATTATCAATGTTATGAACCTGCGCATTTTTATCAATTAAGGTCTGTTGCCGGCAATTGTAAATGCAAAATTACGAGTTTTTGCGAAGAGCGCAAAAAATATGTGCCAAGATGTGGGTGATAAATGGAATTTCTGTTAACTTTGCGCAAAAAATTGAAGTAATATCCCAAGGCGGAAACTTCAGCGACTTGCTTCTTTGCAAAAACCGACTATGGATGCGACATTTCTTTTAATTATCGAGATTGTGGGCACTTTTGCCTTCGCAATAAGCGGCATACGCCTTGCCGCCTACAAGCAATTTGACTTCTTCGGCGCTTACACCATAGGTCTTGTCACTGCCATCGGTGGCGGTACACTGCGCGATGTGCTGCTCGACATTCCTGTCTTCTGGATGCAGACGCCGTGGTATCTTTTGGTGACCGGATTGGCACTTTTTATAGTTCTGATTTTCAGAAAGATGCTTGTGAGCATGAATAGGGCGCTGTATATTTTCGATACCGTGGGTCTGGCGTTGTTTGTCGTTATCGGCATCCAGAAGAGCCTTGCGGCCGATTATCCGATGTGGGTGGCTATAATTATGGGTATGATTACAGGCTCGTTCGGCAGCGTTGTGCGAGACATCCTTATAAACGTCGAGCCGCTGTTTTTCCGCAAAGACTTCTACGCCACTGCGTGTCTGGCGGGCGGACTGGCTTATTGGATCGCAACTATGCCGGGATGGAGTCCGGTGGCGGCGCAAAGCATCTGTGCGGTTGTCATCATTGCATTGCGTTGGTGCGCATTGCGCTACAACTGGTCACTTCCCGTGCTTCGGTACACACCCGAAGAGCTGAGGCGCAAGCGCGACACGGATTACTGACAAAATACAAGCCGTCCGAGATATCTCGGACGGCTTATATCAGAGGGACGCAGGAGACGGGCCTGTTACTATTCTTCGCCGGGGTAGCGCAAACCGCGGAATTTGGGTATCTTTGACATGAATAGGAGCATCAGCGCTATTGCCACTGCGCTGCCGGCTGCAACAGCCACACCGAATCCGAGCCCGAAACCTTCCGGCCGTGGTGCGAATATCAGATAAGAAACCGTGACCGCTGTCATGAACATCGCGGGCAGTAGTGTGACCACGTATGCCTTGCCATGCCGGGCGAGATAGACGGTGACGGCCCAGAGCGTGAAGACGGCCAGACTCTGGTTGCACCATGCGAAATAGCGCCACAGCACGTTGAAGTCGATGCACATAATCAGGAACGTGAGCGCGAAAATCGGTATGGATATGAGCAGACGTTTTGTTATTTTTTTCTGGTCGATGTGCAGCATATCAGCAACCATCAGGCGTGTAGAGCGCAGAGCAGTATCGCCGGTTGTGATAGGAGCGGCCACTACGCCGAGCAGAGCGAGGATGCCACCGAGGTCGCCGAGCCAGGTCACGGAGATTTCGCGCACGAGAGCACCGGCGTTGGCTCCATGCTCGGTCATGTATTGATGCAGGCTGCCGTAGCTGCCTGTGAATGCGATGGCTGCGGCCGCCCAAATCAGAGCTACAAGGCCCTCTGCCACCATTGCACCGTAGAAGATGGGGCGGGCGAGACGTTCGTTGGTCAGGCAACGCGCCATCATGGGGCTTTGGGTGGCGTGAAATCCCGAGATTGCGCCACAGGCTATCGAGACAAACATCATTGGGAAAATCATGTGTGTGTCGTCGCCGTAGCGGCTCGAAAGTCCGTCGCTGAAGCCATCCGGGATAGTCATTCCTCCGGCAATCATTACCACAAGAAGTGCCACGGCCATGAACAGAAGCGCGGCCCCGAAGATGGGGTAGAGCCGTCCGATGAGTCGGTCGATGGGCAGCAGCGTGGCAAGCATATAGTATATGAAGATTACGCCCACCCATATCAGACGGTCGTTGGCATCCGGGGTTATGTCGTCGATAATGCCGGCCGGCGAAATCACGAACACGGCGCCGACAAGGATAAGGAGCACCACCGACCACCCGCGCATCACGTTTTTTACGCCCGGCCCGAGCTCTTGTCCTACAATTTCGGACAGCGACGCACCTCCGCTACGCAGCGAAATCATGCCCGAGAGATAGTCGTGAACAGCTCCGGCAAAGATGGTACCGAAGGTAATCCACAGGAAGGCGGCAGGGCCGAACATAATGCCCATAATCGCGCCGAAGATGGGGCCGAGGCCTGCTATGTTGAGAAATTGGATGAGAAACACTCTCCACGGCGACAGGGGGATATAGTCGATGCCGTCGGTGCGGGTATAGGCCGGCGTGAGCCGCTTGGGGTCGATGCCGAAGACGCGTTCGATGACCATGCCGTAGATGAAATATCCGCCTATGAGCACGGCTATGGCTATAAGAAAAGCAGTCATTGGTATGGAAAAAATCGTTTTGTGGTAGGGAAACCGAATAAACAAAACCGACAGAGCCATCCGTAAGGGATGGCTTGTCTCAGTCAGTTATCATTAGTTTATTTGCTCAGCGACTGGCGCATGTCGGTGTCGGCTTGCACGTTGCGCAGTCGGTAATAGTCCATCACGCCGAGGTTGCCTTTGATAAATGCTTCGGCCATGGCGCGCGGGAGTTCGGCTTCCTGTTCGATGACTTTGGCGCGGGCTTCTTCGGCTTTGGCTTTCATTTCCTGCTCGAGCGCGATGGCCATGGCACGGCGCTCTTCGGCTTTGGCCTGAGCAATGTTCTTGTCGGCGTTGGCCTGGTCGATTTGCAGCGCGGCGCCTATGTTGCGGCCGATGTCGATATCGGCGATGTCGATGGAGAGAATCTCGAATGCAGTGCCGGAGTCGAGTCCTTTTTTGAGCACGAGTTTGGAGATGGAATCGGGATTTTCGAGCACCTGCTTGTGGCTTTCGGCCGAACCGATCGACGACACGATGCCTTCGCCCACACGAGCAAGGACGGTGTCTTCGCCTGCGCCGCCCACGAGCTGGCGTATGTTGGCGCGCACGGTCACGCGGGCTTTGGCGATAAGCTGGATACCGTCTTTGGCTACAGCCGTTACGGGCGGCGTGTCAATCACCTTCGGGTTTACGCTCATCTGCACGGCTTGAAACACGTCGCGGCCGGCGAGGTCGATGGCCGTAGCCATTTTAAATCCGAGGTCGATGTTGGCCTTTGATGCTGAAACGAGGGCGTGTACCACTTTTTCAACGTTGCCTCCGGCGAGGTAATGAGCTTCGAGGTCGTCGCGGTTCACGTCCTGGAGTCCGGCTTTATGAGCCTCGATAAGCGCACGCACGATTACCGATGCAGGTACCTGACGGATGCGCATGAGCACAAGCTGAATCAGCGAGATGTGCACTCCGCTCACCCGGGCCGATATCCAGAGGAAGAACGGGCAATAGTAAAAGAAGATGCTGAGCAGAATCAGCGCGCCCGCGATAATGAGAATTAGGGTAAGATTCATTTTTTTTCGATATGGTTGGTTAATGGATTGTTTTAATTTTGTATTGCCGCGTATCTAAAAATTTGTTGTCGGTGCGCGGTGCCGGTTACTCGTCTTTTGTGGCGAGTATTTCGAGTGCTTTGCGGAAAGTGGGGTTGAGATGGTTTACAGCCCGCGAGTAGCTGCCGTTTTGGTAAAGATCGCGAGCAATCAGACCTTTGATTACGCCTTCGATGAGCTTCTGAGATGTGGCGAGCTGGTCGGGTTTGGGCGCGATGCTGTCGGCTTCGGCTTTGGCCACGAGTTGGCTTATCATCTCCGGTGTGACGGTGAAGTGAGAGTAGTAGTCCTCCTCGGTCGGATATTTGTTTTTAAGCATGTCGCGGTTTGTGTCGACGTAGTTGAGCACATACTGGTTGAGCACGCCCTTGGCCACGATGTCGCGGTAGTAAGTTGAGTAGAGAGTGGTGTCGACGGGTACAAACACGTCGGGCATGATGCCGCCGCCGCCATATACGGTGCGCCCGAGTTTGAGCGTTTTGTATTTCTGATTTTCGTCGAAATGGATGCTGTCGGCATGGAAGAGTTCGCCTGTTTTCATTCGGTTGAGGAGGTCGAGATAGTATTCTTCGCCTTTTCCCTTCTCATACGGACGCTGGATGCACCGGCCCGCAGGAGTGTAGTATTTGGCCACAGTCAGACGTATCATCGAGCCGTCGGGGAGGGGAAAAGGCCGCTGTACGAGACCTTTGCCGAATGTGCGGCGGCCTACGACCGTGCCTCTGTCGTTGTCCTGCACGGCACCGGACACAATTTCAGATGCCGATGCCGAAGTCTGGTCTACAAGTATGACGAGCGGTCCCTCGAAACAAGTCTTGCGGAAGACTGCTGTGTAGTCGGCAGCATCCGAGCGGCCCTTTGTAGATACCACGGGCGCATCGGCCGGGAGAAAGAGAGATGCAACCTCTACTCCGGCTTTCAGGTAACCCCCGCCGTTGCCTTCGAGGTCGAGAATGAGCTTTTTCATACCTTTGTTGCGGAGCTTTTGGATAGCTTCGACTATCTCTTTGGCCGAATCGTCGGCAAACCGGCTCAGACGAATGTATCCGACCCGATTATCAACCATATAAGCCTCATCGACGCTGTAGATAGGTATGTCGTCGCGTGTAACCACAAAGTCGATGGGCTCGGCCACGCCCGTACGTTTCACTTTCAGACGCACTTTTGTGCCCTTGTCGCCGCGCAGTATTTTCATTACGGCCGAGTTGGGGCGTTTGCGTCCGGCGATAACCGAGTCATCGGCCTGAATGATGCGGTCGCCGGGGCGGATGCCTACTTTTTCGCTCGGACCGCCGGCAATGGTCTGTATCACATACACGGTGTCGGTGCCCATATTAAACTGGATGCCGATGCCGGAGAATTTGCCTTCGAGGGGCTGGCTCAGCTCTTTGGTCTCGGCCGGGTCGGAGTAAGCCGAGTGGGGGTCGAGCGTCTTGAGCATAGCGCGGATACCTGCTTCGACGATTGAGTCGGAGTTTACGGGCTCAACGTAGAAGTTGTCGATAATGTAGTTGGTGAGGCCGAGTTTCTGTCCGGGCGACATATTCTGTCCGTCGTCCTGGGCTGTGGCCGGTGCGGCAATGAGCGCAGAGATAAAGAGAAGTATGTATGTAAGATGTTTCATAGTCGTTGGTTATTTTGCAGGGTGGGGGAGCATTGCCGAGACATCCCGGCCGTAGGATTGGAGCTCGCGCACCAGAGATGAGGAAATGTAGCTGAGTTCGGGACGGGCTACGAGTATTATGGTTTCGATGCCGGAGAGGGCACGGTTGGCGTCGGCCATATCGCGCTCGTACTCATAATCTTTGACCGAGCGGACGGCGCGGAGCAGGCAGTCGGCGTTCTCTTCACGTGCGATGTCGACGGTTAGTCCGTGGCGTGCCATCACTGTCACAGCAGGATTGCCGGCATATATGCTGCGTATGTCGGAAAGGCGTCGGTCGGTGTCAGAGTCGTGTTCTTTGCCGTAGTTGACGCCTATGCAGATAATAACGCGGTCGAAAATCTGCAGCGCACGATCCACGATATCGGCGTGGCCGATGGTGAACGGACGGAAAGAACCGGCAAAAAGTGCAGTTTTCATTTGTTCTTGTCGGTGGCTTCCATCTGTGTGTCGTCTTCAATCACGAGATTGTCGATGATGAAGTTCTGACGTTCGGTGGTGTTTTTACCCATATAAAATTCGAGAAGCGAGGCCACATGATCCTCTTTGCGCAGAGTCACGCGGTCGAGGCGAATGTCCGGACCGATAAACCCCCGGAACTCGTCGGGCGAAATCTCGCCGAGACCTTTGAATCGGGTGATTTCGGCATCGGCTCCGAAGTGGGCGATGGCGGCCAGACGTTCGGCGTCGTTGTAGCAGTAGAATATCTCCTCGTCGGTGTCTTTCTTGCGCTTTTTCTGAGCCTTGCCCGAGCGCACGCGGAACAGAGGAGTCTGCAGCACGTAGATGTGACCTTTCTTTATGAGGTCGGGATAGAACTGGAGGAAGAAAGTGAGCAGCAGCAGACGTATGTGCATGCCGTCGACATCGGCATCGGTGGCGATGATGATTTTGTTGTAACGGAGGCTGTCAATGCCGTCCTCAACGTCGAGCGCAGCCTGGAGCATATTGAACTCGTCGTTGCGGTAAAGAATCTCTTTTGTGAGACCGTAGGAGTTTTTTGGTTTTCCGCGCAGCGAGAACACTGCCTGTGTGCGTGCGTCGCGTATCTGCGTAATCGAGCCGGCGGCCGAATCGCCCTCGGTGAGGAATATCGATGATGCGTTGCGCAACTCTTCCGAAGCGCGGCTGTCAGTGAGGTGCACGGTGCAGTCGAATAGTTTCTTGTTGTGCACGTTGTTCTTCTTGGCCTTCTCGCGGGCGAGTTTGGTGATGCCCGACATGGCTTTGCGGGCTCGTTCGCTCTCCTGCACCTTCTTGAGTATCACATCGGTGATTTCGAGGTTGCGGTGCAGATAGTTGTCGAGTTCGGTTTTAATGAAATCGCCGATAAAGCGTGTGACCGTAGGACCCTCAGGTCCGATGTCGCGCGATGTGAGCTTGACTTTGGTCTGGCTTTCGAACTGAGGCTCCTGGACCTTGATGGCAATGGCGGCCACCATGCCGGTGCGCACGTCCTGATATTCGAAATCTTTGTTGAAGAAGTCTTTTATAGTTTTTGCCACCGACTCTTTGAATGCGGCAAGATGCGTGCCTCCGAGCTTGGTGTTCTGTCCGTTGACAAATGAGTAGAACTCCTCTCCGTACTGCTTGGCGTGTGTCAGGGCTACCTCTATGTCGTCGCCTTTGAGATGGATGATGGGGTAGAGCGGCTCTTTGTCCATGTTTTCGGCAAGGAGGTCTACCAGACCGTGGCGCGACACGTATTTTTTGCCGTTGAGCACGAAGGTGAGGCCGGTGTTGAGGAAAGAGAAGTTTTTCACCAAAGCCTCCACATACTCTTCGACATATTTGAAATCGGAAAAAATCTCCCGGTCCGGAAGAAAGCTGATTGTGGTGCCGTTGGGCTCATCGGTCTCCCCGACCGGACTTTCGCCCAGAAGCTCTCCGCGCGAGAAGCGGGCGCTTTTTATTTGTCCGTCGCGCACAGTCGAGGCTTCAAACTCGACAGAGAGCGCGTTGACGGCTTTCAGGCCCACGCCGTTGAGGCCGACCGACTTCTTGAAGGCTTTTGACTCGAATTTGCCGGAAGTATTCATCGTCGACACGGCAGGCAAAAGACTGCCCAAAGGGATGCCGCGGCCGAAGTCGCGCACCGTTACGTGTCCTTCGAGGGTGATGTCGATAATCACCTGCTTGCCGTAGCCCATCGAATACTCGTCGATAGAGTTGTCGATCACCTCTTTGATGAGCACATATATGCCGTCGTCGGGGTTCGAGCCGTCGCCGGTGGCACCGATGTACATGGTGGGACGCTTGCGCAGGTGTTGCTGCCAGTTGAGAGTGGATATGTCGTTTTCATCGTATCCCGGCGCCGTGTCGGGCACGTTGAAATCAAGTGATGAATCGTCGGCCATTTATTAATGTTTATAAAACTATCGCAAAGATACGAATAATAAATGAAAATTGCAATATTTCGCTCCGTGGGCACAAAATACCTAAAAATGAGTATTTCAAGTTACGAAAATTGTGCGTAACTTTGTATACGCTTTTCGGAGCAAAGAGAGCGCGGATGGCCCGCTGAGGCTATCCGATTGATTTATTAATTATTATCGTGTGTTGCCGCTGCCGTGCGGCGGTATCGTTTATCATAACCCGGATAATATGAGACTAAGTGATTTATCGACCGGACAGGAGTGCGTGATTGTAAAGATACTCGGTCACGGAGCTTTCCGCAAGCGAGTAATGGAGATGGGCTTCGTAAAGGGCCGGCGTGTTAAGGTGCTGCTGCATGCACCCATGAAGGATCCCATCAAATATTCAATTCTGGGTTATGAGATCAGCCTGCGCAGGTCGGAGGCCGAAATGATTGAGGTAGAGCCTCTCGGCAACGCCGACGGTGCGCCGAAAGACGCTGACCCGGCAGCTGAAGCAGGAGCAAGCGGCCTGACACATTCGCAGCATATGCAGACCATCAACGTTGCATTGGTGGGCAATCCCAACTGTGGCAAGACATCTCTCTTCAACATCGCCTCAGGAGCCAGCGAACACGTAGGCAACTACAGCGGCGTGACCGTCGATGCCAAGAAGGGGCACTTTGATTACAAGGGTTACCGGTTCAATATTGTCGATCTGCCGGGCACCTATTCGCTCACCTCCTATTCGCCCGAAGAACTCTACGTACGCCGCTATCTCAAAGACGAGACTCCGGACGTTATAGTCAATGTCGTGGACTCGTCCAATCTCGAACGCAACCTCTATCTCACCACCGAGCTTATAGATATGGACCGCTCGATGGTCATTGCTCTGAACATGTACGACGAGCTCCGTTCGCGCGGCGCCAAGCTCGACTATGAAATGCTCGGCGGCATGATAGGCGTGCCCATGGTGCCCGTCGTCTCCAAATCGGGCGAAGGCGTCGACCGTCTGTTTGATACAATAATCAAAGTATTCGAGCAGAGCCATCAGAGTGTGCGTCACGTACACGTAAATCTCGGCTCCGACATCGAGTGCGACATCCGTAAGCTCGTCGATGCCATAAAGGCTGACGGTCGTGTCGACAAGCACTTTTCTCCCCGCTACATTGCCATCAAGCTGCTTGAAGGCGATAAAGAGGCCGAAGAGCTCGTGCGCAAATCGGCTTCTGATGCCGAGGTGATAATCGCACTCCGCAACAGCATTCTCGAAATTTACAACGAATCCCACGACGAGGATATAGCCTCGACCGTGGCCGCCGAAAAATACGGTTTCATAGCCGGTGCGCTTGCAGAAACTTTCGATGCCGGCGAGCAAAAGGAATATTCACTCTCACGAGTGATTGATGCTTTCGTCACGAGCAAGCTCTTCGGATTCCCGCTCTTTTTCCTTATCATGTTTATGATATTCTGGGCCACATTCTCTCTCGGACAGTATCCTATGGACTGGATTGACAGCGGCGTGTCGTGGCTCAGCACACTTGTCAACAACACCCTCCCCGACGGTATGGTCAAGGATATGATCGCCGACGGTGTGATAGGCGGCGTAGGCGGCGTGATTGTGTTTCTGCCCAATATCCTGATACTCTATTTCTGCATATCGTTTATGGAAGATTCGGGCTATATGGCCCGCGCGGCTTTCATCATGGACCATGTGATGCATAAGATAGGCCTTCACGGCAAGTCGTTTATTCCCTTGGTGATGGGATTTGGCTGCAACGTGCCGGCAATCATGGCATCCCGTACCATAGAGAGCAAGTCGAGCCGCATCATTACAATCCTTATCAATCCCTTCATGTCGTGCTCGGCTCGTCTGCCCATATACGTCCTGCTCATCGGCACTTTCTTTCCCGAACATCCTACGCTGGTTTTTATGGGACTCTATATCGGCGGCATCGTCGTGGCGATGATTACTGCCCGGTTGCTCAGAAAATTCTATTTCAAGAAAGACGAGACGCCTTTTGTTATGGAACTTCCTCCCTATCGCCTTCCGACTCTCAAAGCCTCTTTGCGTCACACCTGGGCCAAAGGCGAGCAATATCTGCGCAAGATGGGAGGCATAATATTGGTAGCAAGCGTGATAGTGTGGGCGCTCAATTATTTCCCGCTTTCATCGCACACACATGCCGTTGCGTCCGAGGTTGCCCTTGCACAGGGCGCAAATGCATCAGCCGACGATACGTCGATCACAGCTCACGACAGCTATCTGCAGATGGCCGGAAAAGCGGTCAATCCCGCGCTTGCACCCCTCGGCTTCCACTGGCGCGCATCGGTGGCGGCTTTGGCCGGAGTGCCCGCCAAGGAGCTTGTGGTGTCGACACTCGGCGTGCTCTATACCAACGACGAAGCCGTGAGCGACCGCAGGCTCGGTGCCAGATTGAGCGCGCCGTCGCATGAGACCGGCCGACCGGATTTCGCTTGGCCAGAGGCTTTGAGTTTCATGGTCTTTATACTGCTTTATTGTCCGTGCGTGGCTACGATAACTGCTATATTGCGCGAAACAGGTTCGTGGCGATATGCCGCTTTCTCTGTCGTTTACAATACGCTTGTGGCCTGGCTCGCAGCCTTTGTCGTTTACCGCACAGCGTTACTCTTTGTATGATATAGTCCCATAGAAATGTTAAAAAAAACAGCCTGCTTCTTTTACAGAAGCAGGCTGTTTTACTGAGGTACCAAGCAGAATCGAACTGCTGTAAACGGTTTTGCAGACCGGTGCCTAACCACTCGGCCATGGTACCATCGGGTTTTGCAGTGCAAAGGTAAGCGTTTTTTTTCAATCTGCCAAATTTTCGAGGACAAAGTTTTTCTTTTGTGCGAATTTTGTCGGAAAATATTGATGGTTCATGCCGGTAAGAGATCGCGCGTAGGCTCATGTCGCCCTTCGGGTTGCCTATGTGGCTGCTCAGTGCTTTTTGGGTTGGATGGAGAGACGGTACTGTACGCTGAGCATGAAGTAGCGAGGGAGGGAGTTGGTATAGGTGACTGTGCGTCCGGTGGCTGTGACTGCATAGCTGACGTTTGAGAGTTTATGCAGGATGTCGAAGCCGTCGGCCATGAATACCCAGTGGGTGTTGCGTTGCGGAGCATAGGTGAGGCGGAGATTCCAGACGGGGTCTGTGGTATCGAGGTCCGAGGAGCCATAGCCTCGGCGGGTGTAGCACATGAAGTCGGTGCTGATTCCGAATCCGGCGGGGAGTTTGAAGACGCCCGAGAGGCCGTAGTTGACGTGGCGGGCGTGCTGGGTATCAAATCCGCGTCGTGCTGAGGTGGTGCGGCGGTCGAGGTAGTCACAGCGGAGAGTGAGCTGCTGGCCTGCGAATTGCCAACTGAACTTGAGCTTTTCGCTGAGGAGGCGGAAGTTGACACGGAAGGGTTCGGGGGCGGCCTTGTCGACTCCTATCATGTCGTTGTAGCGTGAGAAGCTGGCGTCGGCCTCGCTTCCGATGGTGAACTGCTTCTTTGATCCGAACTGCCAGTTGAGCTCGTCGGTGACAGCGAGGGTACGGTCGCCGTCGGCGTTGTACATCCGATTGACGCGTACACCGGTGGCTGTGTCGTAAGTGTAGCCGCGCACGAGGGTGTTGGTCTTGTGTGTGGCGCCGAGGTAGAGGATGTTGTAGAAGGGGAAAGAGTGAGGGTTGTAGCTCCAGCGCACAAGGTGGCGGTGGGTTACCTCGGGCTTGAGCGAGGGATTGCCTACATAGATGTTTAGGGGGTCGTAGGTGGAGGTGACGTCGAGCATGTCGACGAGGTCGGGGAGGGTGTAACCGATTCGGTAGGAATAGCGGAGCGAGTGGCGGTAGGCGGGTCGGCCATTTTTGTTGGCGCCGCCGAACATTGCCTCGATGCGTCCGTACCAGATGTTGTTGATGTCGACTGTTGTGTTCTGGCTGGAGATGCGGTGGTCGGCGTTGTTGGTCCAGTAGTTGAGCTTGCGGTGGGTGAAATTGATTTCGGGCTGAATCTGTAATGAGAAGCAGCGCGAGTCGTTGCGGTCGTAGTACATCACGGATGGCATGACGGCGTGGGTGTTGGTGAACTGGCGGGTGCGGTGGCTGTTGGCCGGGTCGAAAGCGGCGAGGTAACCTTCGGGCACAACGCCGTAGACTCCCATATCCTCAAGCCTCTCAAGGGCATAGAGGTATGAGTCGGCGGTGCGGTCTTTGAAAGTGTAGCGGTATTGGAGACCGATGTCCCATTTTCCGAAGGTACCCTGATAATCGGCTGCGCCCTTCAGATGCCACTGGCGGTCGGGCGAATTGTCAACGTACTGGCGTGAGTGGACGGCAGGGAGAGGATTTTGTCCATAGTTCACTTCGTAGTCGCGCCATAGTTCTTCCTTACGTGAGGTGAATGAGCCGTCGAAGGAGAGAGCGAGTCGATCGTTGGAGCCCGGGAGCTTGTAGGAAAAGTATGGCCGAAGGGCGAGATTCCAGTTGCGGCTCCAGCCGTCGGTGGCGGTGCGGTTGCGGTTGACGACGGCTTCGAGAGCCTCTGATGGGTTGCCGGAATAGAGACCTTCGAGCATCTGCATGGTCACGTCCTGAAGATCGCGGTCGAAGGTGGCGGATAGTCCTGAGGAGGAATTTTTGGAGTGGCGGTATCCGGCGCTGAGCATGAGCGACTTCGAGATGCTTTGGTTGCGTAGGAAGAAACGGTGGTAGGTGCTGAGGTCGGTTTCCCGGGAGCGGGAGGATGAGAACGACCGGTCGTAGGAGTCGCCGCCGGGGAGAAAGTTGGCACGGTCTACCGAGCGGTCCTCGGTGTTGACCGACTGGGCGAACGATACGGCGCCGGCGGCGAGGCGGGTGTCCTTTCCATCGTCGATGTTGTAATCGAAGGCTGCCATCCTGTACTCCTTCCGTCCGGCAGGCATCTTGTCGGGGGTCCATGTGTCGTTGCGGCCGGGTCGGCGGTTGTCGTTGAGATTGTTGACGTTGCCGACGAACGAGTAGCGCGAGGTGTTGGTGAAGAGCGAGGCGAAGGCCTTGGCGAGGTAGCGGTCGTCGGTGCCGTAACCGGCCTGAGCGTTGAGGAGGAGGCCCATGCTGAACTCCTTTTTGAGGCGTACGTCCATAGTGAGGACCTTGGGGGCGAGTATGTCACCCTTGTATTTGTCGGCGGTGGTCTGACCGCGGTATACCTGAATGTCTTTGACGGTGTAGGCGGCGATGTTCTCGAGTAAGGCGTTGTTGTTGCCGTCGAGAAATTCCTTCCCGTTGAGCAGTAGCGACTCCACGAACTCGCCGTTCACCTTTATCTGGCCGTCGGTGTTGAGCTCGGCTCCCGGAAGCTGGGCGATGAGAGCGTCGAGCATCGAGCCCTCGGCGAGTTGGAAGGCGTCGGCGTTGTAGACCACGGTGTCGCCCTTGTTGTAGAACTTGATTTTGGTGGAGGTGACCGTTACCTCGCGGAGCTTCTTCGGCGCCCTGACGAGGAAGATGGTCTCAAGGCTGTGCGAGTCGGCGCGGCGGCCGACTGAGCGGGTGTCGAAGGGGACGATGAGGGAGTTGTAGCCCTCGCACCTGACCTCGAGGAGCACGAGCGAGTCGGTCCGGGGTGCCTGGATGAAAAATTGGGACAGGGTGTCAATTACGCCCGCAGAATAGGTGAGACCCCGGTTGGCGCGAACCGAGTCGACGGCCACTCCGGCGGAGTCGAGACGGAAGATTCGGGCGGCTGTGAGGTCGGCCTTAGTTGAAGAGTCTTTTACGCGGCCATAGAGGCGGATGCTGCGGTCGGCGGCGAAGCCCGTGAGGACAGAGAGCGCCATAAGGAGGGTAAGTACCTTTTTCATTCTGCAAAAATAGGCAAATTCGATGAACTTACAAATTTTTGCAGAAGAAATAAGATTCCCTAAGATAAATAATTCTATCTATAAAATTTTATCTGTGTTATAACAGTTACGGCAAGGGCTACTTTATATGCCTCTTTAGTGGCGGGCGCCGCAGTTTCGGGATGTCACTTGCTGGAGAGAACTGAGAGCGCGGCGTCGTAGTCGGGTTCGTGTGTGATTTCGTCTACGAGTTCGCGATATATTATTTTGCGGTCTTTGTCAAGGATGATGACGGCGCGGGCAAGCAGTCCGGCAAGCGGTCCGTCTATAAGCTGCACACCATATTTCTGAGCGAAGAGAGGATTGCGGAAAGCACTGGCCACCACGCAGTTGTCGATGCCGTTGGCGGCGCAGAAACGGGCTTCGGCAAAGGGCAGGTCCATCGACACGCATATCACGACAGTATCGGTGAGCGATGCTGCTTCGGTGTTGAAACGGTGTACGCTCGCAGCGCACACGGGTGTATCGAGGCTTGGGAAGATGTTCAGTACCACGCGTTTGCCTGCGTAGTCGCGGCAATTGATGTCGGTAAGGTCTTTTGTCACAAGTTCGTAGCAGGGCGCTATCTCGCCCACATCGGGCAACAGGCCGTAGGTGTGGCAGGGATTGCCCTTAAAATATACGGTTTCCATAGTTCGGCGGGTTATTTGATTAATAGTATTTTCTGTAAAACAATCGTTTCAAGATTATTGTTCGAGCCGATAATCACATCCTTCACTTTTGAGTCGCCCCGGCAGATGATTATAGTAGGATATAGTGTAACACCGCACGCGGCGGCAGCTTCACGAGCTCCCGAGAGGGCGGTTTCACCATCGAGCAACTGACCGATGGCGTCAGCGATGTCGCCGTTGTGGTTGGTGAGAGGGAAGACCCAATAGATATCGGCGGCGACCGGCGACTGCCCGGCGGCAGTTCGCACGGCGGCTATTGTCGACCGGGTTGAGGCCACTTCCGTATCAAGAAATACGAATATCGACACGTTGCCCAATTCATCTCCGTCGGAGCGAGAGAAGTGCCGTTCACTGCCTGCTATGCGACATGTGAATGCCGGCAGCATTTCGCCTGTTAGTGAGTTGGCCCGAAATGTGCTGCTGCGGTATCGCACAAAAGCCTCCGGAAACATTTCTGTCAGCGCCTGCTCGGAATATAAGCGGTCGCCGGCCGGGTCAGCCTGTGTGTCAGAGTATCTTGCAACGATAGTCTGTTCGCTCACCGAAGCCGGATTGTAGGTAATCTCAACCTTGACCGGGAGAAGTGTGACAGGCGAAAAAGTATAGCAGAACTGACGTCCGGTGTATCCGCCACGATGTGATTCGCCCTCGACAATCACCCCGGCTCCGGTATGCTTTATATTATATGTGCAGGCACTGTCAGTTTCAATTTCCGACAGATCATGAGCAATAATTTGAGGCAGGAAAGATGCGAACTGAGCCTGTTGCTGAACACCGCGCTTGACAGCGCCTCCGGGTGCGAATGTTTCGGGCGAGTCGGCGAAATGGTATTCTTGCAACCGCCTGTCGCGCAAGCGATAGTGATGGCCGTCGAAATAGGCCGAGAACCCTGAGCCTCGTAAGGTGTCGGCGGCCGATTGCCAAGCTATCACATATCGGCACGGCGAGAGACTGTCGGCCGGTGTGGCATCGCTCTGCATTGTGGCCGTGTAGCGTACAGGCTCTTGCGATGAAGGGAGCCATATCTCAAATTCAAGATTGGCCTTATAGTTGTACGCATGTTCCAGCGAGTCGATAATATGCTCGAGCCCCCGTGCCGAAAGGCATGGAGGCACGAGGCAAATAAACAAAACAATTAATAAAAATCTTGCTCTCATTGATTGATGTTGAAACTGTCAATACAACACAGCTACGGCCGGAATTGTTTATCAGCAACAAATGTAACGATTATATGGATGCTTCGACCATAAGAGCAAAGCCGGCGACAGGAGGCCGGCATAGGTAAAGGGTGCCGCTTACGAGACGTCCGCCCTCTGTGAAAAATTGCTCTTCGGGCAATTGGTCAAGCGATCGGAAAGACACGACGCTGAAGCGTCCGCGAGCATCCGGATGAAGGTGCAACTCGGCAAATCGGTTGGCTGCGTAACCCATTGTGTGTCTGAGATTAATTTCAACAGCCGGGTGGATCGTTCCGTCACTGCCGATGAGCATATCCACTCCGAGTATACCGTCGTAATATGGAGCAATAGTCTGAGCGATAAAAATTTGCTGCATTTCTATCACTCGCATCAGGTCGGCTTCGGGATAGAGTTTGCAAACGCATGCAAACCGTTCGCTTTCTGGTGCCAGAAGGTTGCCGGAGTAGTGTCCGAGAGAGTCGGTGGTGAAGACCGATGTGCCGAGATCTTCGACTTGTCCGCATCGGCAGCGGTAGATGCGCGCAAAATCAAGCGATGCGTCACAGGCCGGTTCTACCATGGCGCTTCCCTGAGAACTGATGAAACTTCGGGCTGCATTTAGGGCAGCCCGAGGATTGCCTGATGATTTCACAACACCGCGTCCGCACCCCGACCAAGGTAATTTTACGTATACATCGCCCCACGACTCGATAAGTTCGGCTACTTTATCGACACTGCGTGCTTCGACGGCAGGATGCACGACGTGGATGTTTGGCAGCAGCTGATTTATAAATTTGCACATCTCGGCTGCCACGCGGCGATGCGAGAGCTGTCGTATCCGGCCGATTGCTGAGTCGGATGGCAACAGCGACTGTTCCACCCCTTCGCGCAGTATTGAGGCACGAGCGGACTTGGACCATCCCCACGGCGAAGGTGTGAGATTGCACGGGCGGTGATCGTGGAGAGCGCACAGGGTAGGGAAAGCCTCGTGCATCTTGTCGAGCCACTCGGCGTTGACTCCGTATGTGACCACTCGGTCGTCGGGGTCGGCGTACCACATCGGCAGCAGTGCGCCGTCGCGCCGGAGCTGCATAGCGGCTTTGGGCGGAGTGTAATTGGCCAGGTCAGAGGCAAGGGCAAGGTCGTTGTCGGGATTAAACAGATGGAGTAGCGGCATGGCAGCGGGAGTGAAACCTCAAAAAAGTATCTTGCAGGATATAAATCGAAAAAATAGAAACGGGTCGCGGCACGCCGCGACCCGATAGAATCTTGTAAACGCGCTGTAAGTTATCAGCCTTTAACGGCAGCTACGCCGGGGAGGATTTTGCCTTCGATAGCTTCGAGCAGAGCGCCGCCGCCTGTTGAGACGTACGACACTTGATCTGCAAGGCCGAATTTATTGACGCAAGCAACCGAGTCGCCGCCGCCTACGAGCGAGAATGCGCCCTTGTTGGTAGCCTCGACGATAGCCTCTGCGATAGCACGTGAGCCGGCAGTGAAGTTGTCGAACTCAAACACGCCGGCAGGACCGTTCCAAAGTATAGTCTTGGCGTCTTTAATTGCTTCGCGGAATGCTTTGCGTGTTTCGGGGCCGGCGTCAAGACCTTCCCATCCGTCGGGTATTTCCATTACGGAAACGACCTGAGTGTGAGCGTCGTTGGAGAAATCGTCGGCTGCCACGCAGTCGGTGCCGAGCACGAGGTTAACGCCTTTTTCTTTGGCTTTGGCGATGATGTCGAGAGCAAGCTGGAGCTTGTCGTCTTCGCAGATAGAGTTGCCTACGTGTCCGCCGAGAGCTTTGGCAAATGTATAGGTCATACCGCCGCAGAGGATAAGGTTGTCAACCTTGTCCATGAGGTTTTCGATGATGCCGATTTTGGTCGACACTTTCGAACCGCCCATGATAGCGGTGAAGGGACGACGGATGTCGGAAAGAATATTGTCTACGGCTTTTACCTCTTTTTCCATCAGATAGCCGAGCATCTTTGAGTCTGAGTTGAAGGAGTCGGCGATAACGGCTGTCGAGGCGTGTTTGCGGTGAGCGGTGCCGAAGGCGTCGTTAACGTAAACATCGGCGTACGAAGCGAGCTTTTTGGCGAAAGCTTTCTGACGCTCTTTCATTTCTTTTTTTGCCTGATCGTAAGCGGGATCTTCTTTGTCGATGCCTACGGGTTTGCCCTCTTCTTCAGGATAGAAGCGGAGGTTTTCAAGCAAGAGCACTTCGCCCGGCTTGAGGTTGGCTGCGGCCTCTGATGCATCTGCGCAGTCGGGTGCAAATTTCACGTCACGACCGAGGGCTTTGGCCACCGCGTCTTTGATTTGTGCGAGGGAGAACTTGAGGTTGACTTTGCCTTTGGGCTTGCCCATGTGGCTCATGATGATGAGCGAACCGCCGTCTTCAAGAATTTTTTTGAGGGTGGGGAGGGCACCGCGGATGCGGGTGTCGTCGGTGATGTTGCCGTTCTCGTCGAGGGGCACGTTGAAGTCGACGCGCACGATGGCTTTTTTGCCGGCGAAATTGTAGTTGTCGATTGTCATAACTATCTTATTTAGATTGTTTTATGTGTTATAAGTCGATATTCGCTCTCTGTTGATGCCGTGACAGAATCTTCCTGATGCCAAGAATGCTGCAACGGCTTATATATATTATGGTGCAAAAATACGAAATTTTGACGGATTCTGTTTCATCGGAACTCATATTTTTCAATTTTTTGTGTTTTTTCTTGGCTGTTCAGAAAATAGTGCTTAACTTTGCAGCCTCAAAAACCGAGAAATTATGTTATAAAACATATTTTTTAAACATTTATCTGTGCTCATCTGTTATTAATAACGAAAGAGCGAATTAGAAAACACGTTTAACTCAGTCCGAGACCTGCATTGCTCTTGGCAGCTATCGGCAAAAAATCCAAGTTATGGTACACGTAATTAACTTTTGCAAGCACGCCATCGAATGGTATTGCAAGGCCTGCGTGCTTTAACACAAGGCCACTTCACCTCTCCGCGGGATGCAGTCAGAGGTTTACAGCTAACATTATTAATCAGATATACGGGGTGCGCTGAAACGCGTATCCTTTTTTTGTTGTCCGATTTATTGCCGCGAAAGTCAAAAATGCTTATATTTGCGCTAAATTAGCAAGAAATGAAAAGAAACATACTATTATCGCTTGTAGTCGCTTTTACCCTGGCAACCGCATGGACTGAGAGAGCTTATGGCGCTCAATCGCATGAGTTTGTCGCAAATAGTTCCGACAGTGTGATGACTGGAAAATCCTCATCTTTGTCCCGGCAGTCTGTGGGCCTCGTGCTCAGCGGCGGAGGGGCAAAGGGCATAGCACACATAGGCGTGATAAAGGCTCTTGAGGAGAACGATATACCCATCGATTACATCACTGGCACATCGATGGGCGCCATAGTAGGCGGCCTCTACGCCTGCGGTTATACACCCGAGGAGATGATGGAGCTGCTGCTTTCGCGCGGCTTTTCATATTGGAGCACGGGGCGCATCGACCCCGGAATGGAGTATTATTTCACGCGAGAGAGCGCATCGCCAATGATGCTGGCCATACCTGTGGCATCCAAGCGCGATTCGATACAGCAGGCCCGCTCGGCCGTGCCGGCTTCACTCATTTCTCCGTTGCCCATGTCGTTTGCCTTCATGGAGCTGTTCGCGCCCTACACGGCCCAATGCGGAAGCGATTTCAACAATCTCTTCGTTCCTTTCCGCTGTGTGGCATCCGATGCGGCCGCAAAGCACAAAGTTGTGCTTTCTCAGGGCTCACTCGGCGATGCCATACGCTCGTCGATGAGTTTCCCGATTGTGTTCCAGCCCACGCGCTTCGACGGGATGCTTCTCTACGACGGCGGCATCTACGACAACTTTCCGGTGGATGTGATGATTAAAGATTTCGCTCCCGACATAATGATCGGTGTCGACGTTTCGGCTTCGGCCAAAGGACCGCAAACCTCGCTGATGGACCAGATTGACAATCTCGTGACCCAGGCCAACGACTATTCGCTGCCCGACTCGCTTGGCATAAAAATGAGAGTCGACCTCGACCGGTTCGCCCTGCTCGATTTCCCGAAAGCTAAAGCAATATATAAAATCGGGTATGACCGCGCCATGGAGATGATGGACTCGATAAAGACGCGCGTGGGTTCGCGCATCTCGCCGTTGAGCCGCAGCCAGCGTCGTGCGGCGTTCAAGGCTTCGACGCCCGCCGTGCGGTTCAACGATGTGAAGGTGCACGGAGGCACCGACCGTCAGAACGCCTACATCCGCTACCTGTTCACCGGAGCTTCGGACCGTCCGGACACCATATCGATAGATCAGGCACGGTCATCGTTCTACCGTGCCATCTCACCGGGCCGGTTGCGTGATCTCACTCCGCAGGCAGAATTTGACCCGTCGTCAGGACTCTTCTCGCTCGATATGCGAGCCTCTGTCAAGGACAACTTCCGGCTCGGTCTCGGGGGCTACATCACTTCATCGGCTTCGAGCTATCTGTATCTCACGGCGCGATATTCAACGCTCAGTTTCAGTTCGCTCGCCGTGCGCACAGGTATCTGGATAGGGCAGTCTTATCTCGGCGCACAGGTCGAGGGGCGGCTTTATCTGCGCACACCGGTACCGTCGGCCATTGAGATTGAAGGCGTGGCCTATCGTCAGAGCTTCTACGACAGCGACGTGCTCTTCTTTGAGGACAAACAGCCCACATTCATCGCCGATCATGAATATTTCGGCCGCTTGAGGTGGTCGATGGCCGCAAGGCGCCCCGGTAAAATCGATTTCGGCGTGGGTGTAGGGCATATCTACGACTCCTTCTTCTCTTCAACCTCTGACTACGGTTCATCTTCGCTTCGCGACCGCAACAAGCTCACACTCTCGCAGGCCTATATACGCTATTCCTCCAATAATCTCGACAATATCAACTTCCCCACCATGGGCCACAGCGTGGATGTCTGCGCCATGGGAGTGCTTGGAAAAGCCGACGAGACACACGGCGATCAGCTCCTGCCCCCATGGTCAGACAATGTGCGCTGGTTGCAGCTCGGCGCTTCCACCCGCAGCTATATATCGCCCTCGCGACACTTCTCTCTCGGACTTGAGAGCGACGTCATCCTGTCTACCCGCAAGCTGATGCAAGGCTACGACGCCTCGCTTGTCGCAGCTCCCGCATTCATGCCTACGCCGTCACTGCGCAACTACTATAATCCGGCTTTTCAGGCCAATTCTTATGCCGCTGCCGGTGCGGTGCCCGTGTGGAAAATCAATTCCAACCTCTCGGCGCGCATTGCTGCATATTGTTTCCTGCCGTTGCGCAAAATTCTCAACGACGGCACCGGGCGGGCACGATACAGCAGCCGCTGGGTCAGCGATCCGGAATTTTTCGGCGAGGCCGACGTATGCTACTCCTTTCCTTTCGGCACACTCACAGCCTATTGTAATTACGCATCATCGCCTGCGCGCAACTGGAATTGCGGCATCAGCTTCGGTCTTTATGTGCTTGCCCCGAAATTTCTCAGATAAAACATTTACATAATGAATAAAGTAATCCTTATGGGCAATGTGGGGCAGGATCCCACAATCCGCTACATCGGTTCGCGACCGATGGCAACATTCTCACTTGCCACCAATGAGCGGGCACGACGGCTCCCCGACGGCACCGAGCTGCCCGAGCGCACCGAATGGCATAATATTGTAATGTATGACGCTCAGGCCGAAATTGCCGAAAAATATATCCGCAAGGGTTCTAAATTGCTTATCGAGGGCAAACTGCGCACACGCATTTGGGAAGACCGCAATGCCATCAAACGTGCCGTGACCGAAATCTACGTCGACACGTTCGACATTCTGAAATAAAGCCGAAAGTCACGCCGATGATTCGATCGGCATAATTCACGGTGTCATGCGTTTTTTTTAAACCATTTTAGCTTTCGGGTGTCTAAATGATTCGAGGGCTGCAATTTGGCCCGTGCACAGCTTTATACAAACAGAAATGAAACATCTTATTGCCATCATTCTCTTAGCGCTCACTTCTGTATCTGCGCTTGCCGAGCATTTTGCCGACGAGTCGCTCAACTATAAGGTGATGTTCAAGTGGGGAATAATAAACAAAAATGCCGGTTCGGTCAACATCACACTCGCCAACGCGACCGACCGATACAGAGCCCGGCTCACCGCCCATTCTGCTCCTTGGGCCGATAAATTTTACCGCGTGCGCGATACTCTTAAATCTGTTATCATACGCGAAGGTTTATACCCCGTTGTGTACGAAAAAAATTCGCACGAAGGTTCGGAGGACAAAATCGACAAAGTCGTATACAGTCGCGACGGACACCGCATGAGCGCCGACTGCACGCGCCGCAAGTGGAAAAACGGCAAACTTGTCACCGACGAGAAGCGTACGCTTCAAGCCACCGGTACCACCGTCGACATGCTCACGGCGTTCTACTATATGCGCCGGCTGCCGTACTCGACATGGAAGCCCGGGCATGTGCTCACAATCAACATTTTTTCCGGTAAGCGCAAAGAGCTGCTGACCATCAAATATCTCGGAATACAGAGCGTAAGTACAGACCTTGGAAAATTCGACTGCTACCATATCTCCTTTATCTTTACGTCCGACGGACGCAACCGAACCTCCGACGATATGGAGGCGTGGATCGGCACCGAAGCTCCTCACATCCCGTACAGGCTCGAAGGCAAGCTCCCGGTAGGCAAAGTCAAATGCTTCTACACCGGTAGCAACTGACGGCTTCAGCGGCGGCAAAATTTACAACGGTTTTCTGCAATTGTTCGGCTCTTAAAGGAACCGATTACTTCAATGTCACCACGGTGATGCCGGCGCCTCCGAAGCGGACGTCTTCGTCGGTTGCGGCCTCAACCTGCGGCACTGTGTGCAGGTATTGTCGCAGAGCTTGCCGCAATGCGCCCGTGCCCGTGCCGTGAAGAATGCGCACACGTCCGGCGTTGAATTGCACGGCGTCGTCGATGAAATAGGTGACTGCTTGCAACGCTTCGTCGACGCGCATGCCGCGGACATCGATTTCAGTACTGAAATTAAGCTGGCGCTGTCGGGATGCCTCTGATGACGCCGCACTCACCAGGGCCGGACGTCCGGAGGATGTGCCCGGTTTGCGCGAAGTGGGCGTGAGACGCTCGATTTTTACCGTAGTCTTCATGAGGCCGAAAGCCACGACAGCGTTATTGCCGTTGATTTCCAGTACTTCGCCGGGAGTGCCTGCATTGTCGAGGAGAACAATGCTGCCCTGTCCCACAGGTTTCTTTTCTGCAGCGACAGGTGACGCAGTTTGTTTCTTTTTCTTTTTACGCGAAGCCTTTTGCAGCAGAGGATGCGTCTCGGCATCGGGAGAGTCGCCGAGACGCGATTTCTCTTCCAAGAGCTTGCGTCGAGCCTCTTTGGTGGCTTCTTTGTCGGCTTGAGTGCGGCGTATGTCGTGGATAGTGCGCTCGATGGCAGCATTGCTCTCCGAAAGGATTTTTTGCGCCTGCTCACGGGCATCGTTGATGATTTCGCGGCGTTGCGAATGTAGTGTTTCGGCTTCGGCTTGATATTTTTCGAGCGTTTCGTCGATTTCCTTCTCGCGTCGGCGTATGGTCATGCGTTTGTTTTCCCAGTAACGGCGGTCGCGGGCTATGTCGAGGAGGTATTTGTCGATGTTTACGTAATCGCTGCCGGCAATCTCGCGAGCTGCATCCACGATAGACTGCGGAAGTCCGGATTTGCGAGCTATTTCGAGGGCAAACGAACTGCCCGGATTGCCTATGCTGAGTTTGAAGAGCGGTTTAAGCTGCTGCCGGTCGTAGAGCATCGAGGCATTGAGCAGTCCCGGGGTCTCGGATGCGTATTGTTTAAGGTTGTGGAAGTGTGTGGTGATAACACCCCGGCACCCCATGGCTGTGAATTCTTGCAGAAGAGCCTGAGCGATGGCGCCGCCGAGTGTAGGCTCGGTACCCGAACCGAACTCGTCGATGAGAATAAGCGAACGGTCGGATGCATGATTAAGAAAATACTTCATGTTACGCAGATGTGACGAATAGGTGCTGAGGTCATCGTCGATCGACTGATCGTCGCCGATGTCGATCATAATGTCTGCGAAAATGCCCATGTGAGAGTTTTCGGCAAGGGTGGGGAGCACACCGCATTGCGCCATGTATTGCACGATGGCTACAGTTTTGAGAGCCACAGACTTGCCGCCGGCATTGGGGCCGGAAATCACAAGTATTCTATCTTTGTGTGTGAGAGTGATGTCGAGCGGCACTATCTCTTTGCCCTGACGGCTGAGCGAGAGAGCCAGCACGGGGTGACAGGCTCTGTACCAGTCCACTTCGGCCTCAGGATGCAGGTGAGGCATAAGAGCGCCCGCGCTGATTGCGAAGCGGGCCTTTGCGTGTATGAAATCCATATCGCCGAGGATGTCGAAATCGTGGAGCAGAGAGTCCAGGTCGGGGCGCAGAGTGTCGGCGAGAGCAACGAGAATGCGCAGTATTTCGCGCCGCTCTTCGATTTCGAGTTCACGCAAACGGTTGTTGGCCTCAACGACTTCGGCCGGTTCGATGTATATGGTCTTTCCGGTAGCCGACTCGTCGTGGACTATGCCGGGGATACGGCGCTTGTTGGCCGGAGCCACCGGTATCACCAGACGCCCGTCGCGCATTGCAGGCGATGCGTCGGCATCGACAACTCCTTCGGCCGCAGCCCGGGCCATGACGCGGCGCATGGCGGAAGACACTCCGGATGATGCGGAAGAAATCTCCCGTCGGATGCGCGAGAGTTCGGCAGAGGCGTTGTCCTTGATTTCGCCCGTAGGGTCAATAATACGGTCGATGGCGCGAATAGTTGCGGCAGGCGAAACTATACCCGAGGCCAGAGCGCATAGCGTGGGGTAGGGCGAGGCATCGTCGCCTGATGCCGATGTGGTGAAATATCGGCAAATACTTTCGATGGCGATGAGCGACGAGCGGAGAGCCGGCAGTTCCTCGGCGCCCAGATGCGTGCCGGCAGGGCGGATAGAGGCAATGCGCCCGCTCACATCGTGCACGCCGGCAAGGGAGAAACCGTCGTCGGCATCGATTACCGACACCATTTCGGCTACGGCGGCAAGCTTGTTGCTAACCGTTTCAAAATCAGACGAAAAAGCCATGTCTACGCATCTCTGTTTACCGAGAGCACTAAGGCACTGCGTGGCGATGAGCTTTCTTACGGCATCAAATCCGATTTTAGATTCAATATTTCGAGGGTAACAAAACATAAAGGTCAGAGGGTGATAAATAGTGTGCACACTGTATCGGTATGCAGAGTGCAAAGATACAAAAATTCCGCCATACCGGCAACCGCGTTTTTCATATCATCCCGATTGCGCAACCGCGAATATCGCCGCAGACAGTGCCGCTCGGTCAGGCGATATTAAAAGCGGATTAGGGCTCGGCGCAAAAATTTGCATTTTTCATCGCTTTTAGTTATCTTTGCAAAGTATTTCAGCGACACAGTGAACTGTTGTCATTCGACACACGTTCATCTATTATAGCAGAAAACAGACGATGGTAGTTTTTGATCTCGACGATACATTATATAAAGAGCACAACTATGTGTTGTCAGGCTACAATGCCGTGGCCCGGCAGGTAAGCCTCGAAAGCGGGCTCGATGCCCGAACAGTGCTCGGACGTATGCTCCTTGCTTCCGATCCACTGGTCGAAGCAGCCAAGTCGGGTATAATGCCACTTGAGACATACGTGATGCTCTACCGTCATCATTATCCTTCTATTTCGCTCGACCCCGCCGCATTGAATCTGCTCAATGCTCTGCGTGAGCGAAACATACCTATGGCAATGATTACCGACGGCCGGAGCGTCGGACAGCGCAACAAGTTTCTCGCTCTCGGGCTCGATCGCTTTATCCCGCAGGAGCGGCTGCTCATATCGGCCGAGACAGGAGCAGAAAAGACATCGTCCCTGCCTTTCGAACGGATTATGGAAATGTATCCCGACGAAAAATCATGGATATACATCGGCGACAATCCGGCCAAAGACTTCTTTCACCCCCGCGCCCTCGGCTGGAAGACCATAATGCTCATTGACGTCCGTCGCGAGAATATACATTCGCAGCAAGACATTCCATCAGAGGCTCACGCCGCAGACTACAGCGTGCCCTCGCTCACTCAAGCTCTCCCTCTTATCATTGATAATATATGAAAAAAGCTCTAATCACAGGCATCACGGGTCAGGACGGCTCGTATCTTGCAGAATTTCTTATAGAAAAAGGTTACGAAGTGCACGGCATCATGCGCCGCTCTTCGACATTCAATACCGAGCGCATCGAACATCTATATCTCGACCAGTGGGTGCGCGACATGCATCATCCGCGCGCGCTTAATCTCCACTACGGCGATATGACGGATTCTTCATCGCTCACACGTATCATTGCCAAAGTGCAGCCCGACGAAATCTACAATCTTGCCGCGCAGAGCCACGTAAAGGTATCGTTTGACGTGCCTGAGTATACGGCCGACACCGACGCACTCGGCACTTTGCGCCTGCTCGAGTCGGTGCGCCTGTTGGGACTTGACCAAAAGTGCCGCATCTATCAAGCCTCGACATCCGAACTGTTCGGCAAGGTGCAGGAAGTCCCGCAGCGCGAGACCACGCCGTTTTATCCCCGTTCGCCTTACGCAGTGGCCAAGCTCTATGCATTCTGGATTATGAAGAATTACCGCGAGAGTTACGGTATGTTCACCGCCAACGGTATACTCTTCAACCATGAGAGCGAGCGTCGTGGCGAAAATTTCGTGACACGTAAAATCACACTTGCGGTAGCCAATATCGTCGCCGGCAAGCAGGACCGCCTCTATCTCGGCAATCTCAACGCCCGACGCGACTGGGGTTACGCTCCCGACTACATTGAGTGTATGTGGCTCATACTCCAGCAGGACAAGCCCGACGATTATGTGATAGCCACCGGCGAATATCACTCAGTGCGCGAGTTTACCACACTTGCCTTCGCTCACGCAGGCATCAATCTGCGCTGGGTGGGTGAAGGTGTCGACGAAAAAGGCATTGACACGGCCACAGGACGTGTTCTGGTCGAGGTTGACCCACGATTCTTCCGCCCGGCTGATGTCGAGCAGCTGCTTGGCGACCCCACGAAGGCCCGCGAGCAACTGGGATGGAATCCGACCAAAACACCCTTTGAAGAGCTTGTGCGCATCATGGTTGAACACGACATCAGGCTTGTATCGCAGTGCAAATGACAGCGTCGGCGATTAAGGACATCAACATTCACTCCCATCTATGGTAAGCAAAAATACAAAAATATATGTAGCCGGTCACCGCGGACTTGTGGGCTCGGCTATTTGGAACAATCTGCTCTCTCGCGGATATAACAATCTCGTGGGACGCACGCACTCAGAGCTTGACCTGCTTGACCCCGTGGCAGTACAACGTTTTTTTGACGAAGAGCGGCCCGAGATGGTTGTGCTTGCGGCGGCACACGTGGGCGGTATAATGGCCAACAGCATATACCGTGCCGATTTCATATATCAGAACCTGCAGATACAACAAAACGTCATAGGCGAGGCCTGGCGTCACGGCGTGAAGAAGCTCCTCTTTCTCGGCTCCACGTGTATCTATCCCCGTGAGGCTCCGCAGCCGATACCCGAATCGGCTCTTCTCACCTCTGCTCTGGAATACACCAACGAGCCATACGCCATAGCCAAGATCGCCGGTCTAAAACTTTGCGAGAGTCTCAACTTGCAATACGGACTCGACTACATCGCCGTAATGCCCACCAACCTTTACGGCCCGCGCGACAACTTCCACCTACAAAACAGCCATGTGCTGCCTGCAATGCTGCGTAAGACGCACCTTGCACGATTGCTTATGGAAGGCGACTTCGACGCCATCAACGCCGACTTTGCCCTTCGGCCCTACGGCAAGCTCACCGGCAACAACTCACCTCAGGAGATAGCCGCCGAACTTCAGACAATCGGCATTTTTCCCGACCGGCTCGAGCTTTGGGGCTCGGGTACTCCGCTGCGTGAATTTCTATGGAGCGAAGACATGGCCGACGCTTCGGTTCATATCCTCCTCAATGTTTCGTTCGGCGACCTTGTCGATCCGGACAATCGTGAGGTACGCAATACGCATATCAATATCGGCACCGGCATCGAACTTCCTATCTCATCTCTCGCCGACCTCGTAAAAGACACCGTAGGCTACCGGGGCGAGATACGCTGGGACAAAACCAAACCCGACGGCACCCTGCGCAAACTTTGCGACGTAAGCAAACTCCATTCCTTGGGATGGAGACACAAGGTAGAGCTCCCCGAAGGCGTGAGACGGCTATACCGCTGGTATCTTGACAACAAATGATTGCCTCCGAAAGCCTCACTATACAACAGTGCCATATCTCATTACACTGATTTCCCTCCTTATAGCCGAGACGCTCTATATACTTTTGGCCCGGCATTTCGCCATAGGTCAGATAGTAGAGCCTCGGTCGAGTCATGATCGGTTTACCCTCACCGGAGGCGGTGTGATTTTTCCTCTGGCTATGCTGCTTTTCGCTCTTTTATTTCCGGAGAGCCTAAGCCGATTGACTATACTCATGCTCGGGGGCATGTGTGTGCTCGCCACAGTGTCTATGATTGACGACATCAAGCCACTTTCGCCGGTGATACGACTTATTGTGCAGATAATCGTTATATCTTTGGTCTACAGCAACTGGTGCGCGCCCGAAACTGCGACTATCTATATTCTGCTTCTGCTTTTCGGCGTAGGATTTATCAACGCTTTCAACTTCCTCGACGGCATCAACGGCATCATGTCGGCCTATGCGCTCGTAACCTTCGGCGCCATCACATATGCTTACAGACTTATACCTCTTGCGCCGGACGATTATCTCTATCAGATTATAATTCTCATGTCTATTGCGGTGATCGTATTCTCTATATTCAATCTCCGCCGCCGGGCTGTGATATTCTCCGGAGATGTCGGTTCCATCACCCTCGGGTACATTATCCTTTTTCTGATGTGGGAACTGATATCCCGTACAGGCAACGCGGTATATCTTGTGTTCCTTATCGTATGCGCTGTCGAAACCGTGCTCACCATCCTCGGGCGTCTTTTCGAGGGTGCCAATATATTCATACCGCATCGCCGTTTCCTCTTTCAGATGCTTGTAAACGAGGGCGGATATCCCAACTACGTTGTGGCGCTCTCTTACGCCGGAGTGCAGCTCGCCATCGACATCGTATTTTTCATTATACCCGTCTATATGCAGTGGGTCTATGCCATAACCGTAACTACGGTGCTCGTAACAGCCTACTTTTTGATGAAATCCCGGCTCATAATGCACCGCAACAGTCACCCGGAAAGTTAAATTAACCTAAACGCCAACCATTATTCGCGGCTCGTGCGTTTATAACATAAAACCAAAAGCGAACTAATAAACACGTTTAACAACTAATAAACTACACAACGATGAAATTACTCAAGACACTTTGCATCGCCATAGTAGGCGTATCGCTTCTGATTGGCGAAACAGGATGTTCGTCAATGACCAACACAGGCAAAGGTGCCCTTATCGGCGGTGGCGGCGGCGCTGCTCTCGGAGCCGGTATCGGTGCACTTATCGGTGGCGGTAAAGGCGCCGCAATCGGTTCGGCTATCGGTGCAGGCGTCGGCGCAGGCGCAGGTTCGCTGATCGGCAACCGCATGGACAAGCAGCAGAAAGAACTCGAGCGCCAGCTTGCCGACCAGGCCACAGTGGAGCAGACAACCGATGCCAACGGCCTCCGCGCCATCAAAGTCACTTTCGACGGCGGCATCCTCTTCCCCACCAACGGCACAACTCTCAGCGCCAACGCTAAAACAGAGCTTACCAAGTTCGCCACATCGCTCATCCAGAACCCGGGTACCAACGTACAGATATTCGGCTTTACCGACAATACCGGCTCAATGCAGGTGAATCAGCGTGTATCCACCGGTCGTGCCGATGCCGTACTCACTTATCTCGTAAACAGCGGCGTTTCGCCCACACGCATCACGGCACAGGGCATACCTATGGCCAACTATGTTGCCAGCAACGATACACCCGAAGGCCGCGCGCAGAACCGTCGCGTCGAGATTTATATCACAGCGTCGCCCGAGATGATTCAGCAGGCCGAAAACGGCACACTGCAATAACAGACATTCCACATATACTCTCACTGAGACCGCCGGGCCTGTCCAGCCCCGGCGGTTTTGTTCGTGCAGCTGCAAGAACTGAAATGTCATATTATCGGCATTATTTGCATATCATGGACGCTCGGCGCGTCTCTCCGCACGTCGAGATGCCGAAGTAGACGACTTTGCCGATTTGTACGAAAATGGGGTGAAATTGCGCCAAAACGGCCAATAATTTTTATACAATAAAGAAATTCTATAACTTTGCATGACTTTTAGGGCACAATTAGATTAAAAAAGTAAAAGATTAAGAAAGTATGGCTAACTACGATATTGAGGCTCTTCATAAAAAGATTCTCAACATCCTTCTTGCTCTCGACCGCGTGTGCACCGAGCACGGTCTGCGCTACGCTATCTGCGGCGGCACTATGATTGGAGCTGTACGTCACAAGGGATTTATACCGTGGGACGACGACCTTGATGTGGCCATGCCCCGACCTGACTATGAGGTACTGATAGCACACTCACGCGAGTGGCTTCCGGAGCCATACGAATTTGTATGCGCGGAGAACGACCCCCTTTATCCACTTCCTTTCGGCAAGATTCAGGATGCTTCGACTACGCTGATAGAGAGACGCCATCTCTATTATCTCGGAGGATGCTACATTGATATTTTCCCTCTCGACGCTTATCCCGACAGCGCCCTGATGCGCCGCGTGCAGAGAGTGCGTTACGACATATACAAAAAATTGCTCTATCTCGTGCACCGCGACCCTTACCGTCACGGCCGCGGCCTGTCGAGCTGGCTGCCGTTGCTGGTACGCAAGTTTTTCACAAGAGAGGAGTTGCAGACAAAAATTAAACGAGTCATGACCCGATACGACTACGACCATTGCAGCTATGCCGCCAGCTACACCGACTGCTATCGTCGTATTCTTCCGAAGGAGATCGTAGATACGTTTGGACCGTTCGAGTTCGAAGGGTGCAAAGTTCAGGGCATAGCGCATTACGACCCTTACCTGCGGGCCATGTACGGCGATTACATGACTCTGCCCTCCGCTGAGCAGCGCCTGCAGCATAACTTCCATTATCTTGATCTCGACAGACCGTACCGCGAATATCATGAAGACGGAAATGTATTCGCTTCCGAAGGCCGCAAGTTTCTCAGGTAATTTTTAGAACGGTAGATAAAAACGGCGCCACAACTTCAAGGTTGTGGCGCCGTTTTTAGCGATATGGAGATTCGGTTCAGAACCTCAAGCCGGTGGAGATGACAAGTGATGAATTGTTGTCGGTCAGCTTGGACTGCGGAGCGCTCAGTCGGTCGTAGTCGGTGAACGCATGATATGCACTTTCGCGGCCTTGGTAGATGTAGGCGGCGTCGATGTACCATGATTTGTATCGGTAGCCGAGTCCGCAGGTGATGTTATAAGCGTGTTTGTCGAAAGTGTAGGAGGGATCGGTGCCTGATGTGTAGATTTCGATGTTGCCGTCGGCGGCCTGGTTTTTGATGTAGGAAGTGAGATAGTTGTAACCTGCGCGGAGGCTGAATTGCGGGGTGACGCGGTATTCCAGACCAAGACGGATGGTGGACGCGCCCTGACAATAGTTTTTGATGTCCTGACATACGTCGGGGTCTTCTTCAAAACCGCTCACGTAGTCGTACGGACCATAATAAGGTCGTTTTACTTTCATTGAGCCGTATGCGTCGTACTGGTAATCGAGCGAAACGATGGCTTTATTGCCTATGACGCCGGCTACACCGAACATGAGTTTCCATGGTGCGTTGAGCCGCCAGTCAAACGATGCAATGTCGGTGTATTTGGTACCGGAGAGCGGATTGTCGCGGCCGGGGGCTGCTGCGGGGTTGTAATAACTGTAATCGATCTCGGCGTCGTAGCCTTGTGAGAGTTTGTACCATGTGGGAGTGTGCACGGCCACACCGATGCGCAGTTCGTTGATGGGTCGGAATATGAGTCCAACTTTCATGTTCCAGCCCGAGCCGGAGATGTGTTTGCGGTTGTTGAGCTCGAATCCTGCGTCGCCGTCGGCATACCTGTCACCCTGAACGGGGATGCGTGCGTCGGCCATGCTTTCGCTGTAGTAAGCGAATCGCTGGTAGTCAATGTCGGTGATGCCGAAATCAAGACCCCAGTATACTATGTTTTCGACGTTGCCGCCAAAAGCGATGTTGTATTCGTCGACATAACCTTTCTCTCTTACGCTGTACTGTGCGTCGCCCGTGGTGCCGTCTTGCATAAGACCAACGTAGGTGTCGGCCGATGTGGGGTTGATGAGCATTGATGAGTAAGAGAGAATAGAGAGCCAGGGGAGGTCAGGATTTTTGTAAGGATTGTATGAGCCGTTGAACAGCATATCGTCGGCAATGATGCCGTTAGAGGCCGCGGCCACGTAGTTGCTCAGGGAGTTATGAGTGGGCACGGTGTAGCCGCTGTAAATGCGGTCGAAACTCGACACACGGCCATAGCTTACGCCCCAGTTGAATGTTTTGAGCGGGCCGTCGAAGTTGGTGGCGCCGATGTACCCGAAGTTGTTGCAGTAGGCTTTGGTCTGGTCCTGTTTGGATGCAAAACTGCTGAATGAGGGGGATGTCTTTGTGCCCTGAAAGTTGATGTCAAGAGTGACTCCCACATCAGAGCTGCGATAGATGCCTATACCGGCAGGATTCTGACCGAGCACGGTGAGGTCACCGCCGAGTGCGGTGAAAGCTCCGCCCATCGACATGAATCGGGCGGTACCTTTGAAATCGGGTTGTGTTATCTGCAGGGCATCGACAGCGCTTTGAGCATAGGAGAGCGCAGGAAGGCCGAGGATAAGGGCGATGATGGTACGTTTCATTATTTTATGTTTTATCGTTTGCTTAAGTTATGAGAGAGTGAGCGCCGGAGTTATAAGGTCAGCGGCCACGGCCGAATGAGCCTCTTCCGCCCGAATGTCCGCCTCCTGATCGACTGCCACCGGAATGACTGCCTCCGCCGAAACCGGACGAACGGCCTGATCCCCAGCTCGACGATGAAGAACCGTGATTGGATGATGATGAATGGCTCGAACGGTTGTTATTGTATGTGGAAGTGTGTGACGACCGTCCGCGCGAATTGTTTTGTGAGCCGGAACTTTGATATCCTGAATTATAGCCCGAGTTGTGAGATGACGAGCCCGATGTGTAGCGGCCAGTGCCGGTGCTTGTGCGTCCGCGACCCATATTTCCGGGACGGTTGGCGCCCGCACCAGTTCCACCGGGACGGTTGTTGCCGGGGCGGTAAGAGCCGGAGCCTGATGCCGGTGGCATTGGCCGGGAAGAACCGGGACCTGTGTTAGGCCGATATCCCCAGTTCGGGCCGCCCCATCCGGGATGCGGACCGTGGCCTGGGTAGGGAGGATAGTAGCCCGGTCCCCAGCCCCATGAGGGACCCCATGTCCATGAAGGTCCCCAGCTCCATGACGGACCCCATGTCCATGACCATGACGGCCCCCATGTCCAGGAGTACCAGGGGTCGTAGACGCTCCAGCCGATGTTCCAGCTCCAGTCGTACCACGGACTTCCGTATCGCCAGTACCACGACGAGGGCAGAGCGTTGTTGATTACGTACACGTTAACATCCTGAGGCTGCGAGCTGTAATAATAGGTGGCGAGGTCGGGATTGTCGGTGCCTGAGATAATCTCCGAATCGTGGAACCGCTCGATACGTCGTGTGTTGGCGAAGAGGTCGGGAGTGATTGAATCATAAGCTACGGTGTCGGACACAAGGAAAGCGCCGTGACGGTTGTAAGTGTCAACGTCGAGGGTTGAGCCGGTGTTGACAGTATAGGTGTCTGACCCGGGAAGCGTGGTATAGTTGTAATAATTTTGAGCGGGTTGAGTCTTTCGGGTTGTTGTCTTTGACTTAGCCGGCTTGTCGGGATTGAAATAGAGATCGTCTTCGTTGTCATACTGGGCCAAAGCGACCACAGGCAACAGAGCGAGGGCGATAACCGATACATATTTTCTGTATTTTGCCATGTTTATGCGTTTTTCTTAATGTGAATCAATAACTTTGACTTGCAATGAGTGTAAAAGTTTAACAAAGTTACAATGCAAAAGCGTAACTGACAAATAATTCGGCCGATTTTTCCAATATTATGCTTAAATAAACAAAAAAATCAAGCAATCGCTGCTTGCGGGCAATGTCCTGATGCATGATTGCGAAAAAGCCTCTGACGGCGCATAACCGTCAGAGTCTTTGGAGTAAATTGTCATCGGCAGAATGTCAGCGATCGACGCTTACCGGTTTCAACTCTATGCCGACGATTGTGATGGTGAATCCCCAGTAAATGAATGCGATAGAGACTAAGAACGAAGTCATGAAGGCTACCGAAACGATGCTTGATTCGAGGAAGAAGTAGCCGATGATGAGTTCGAGGATACCGTTGATGATGCCCAGCACCCAGTAGCGACGACGGCGCGAGGCTGCCGAAACGAGCGACTCAATGCCCCAGTAGAAGAAGAAAAAGGCCATAAAATAAGGAAATACAGCCTCAGAGAGGAGCACACTGCGAACAAGCATAAATCCGATGAACATGTTGATAATGCCACCTGCGAGCCACCAGCCCCAGCCTGCGGGACGGTTGCCCGATGCCGATGCGCACACTTGTACCACTCCGGTGACAACCAGAAGCCATCCGAAGAGTTGCGAAGCCACTGCGTAGCCGGCTGCCGGCCATACCCAGTAAGCGAATCCGCCTATGATGAATAGAATCCCGATTGCGAGGATGAGCCACCATGCGCGGCTCTGTCCGTAAAAAGTAAGTCTGGTCATAATAAATAGTTAAATTTATAAGTTATTTTTGAAAATATAACATATGTGAATGATTAAAAGTTCAGGAAGAAAGCGGCAAAGAAGCCCGGTGGCGAGAAGAGCGCGGCAAAGAGGAAATATGGTTTGCTGATTACAATAATTTTCGCTATCTTTGCACAAATTTTTGATTTAAATCAAGATATGAGCACAAAATATATTTTCGTCACCGGCGGTGTGGTATCGTCGTTGGGAAAAGGAATCATTTCCTCTTCGTTGGCTTGTCTGCTGAAAGCCAGAGGTCTGCGAGTTACAATTCAGAAATTTGACCCTTACATCAATATTGATCCCGGCACGCTAAACCCTTACGAGCACGGCGAGTGCTACGTGACCGAGGACGGTACGGAGACTGACCTCGATCTCGGGCACTACGAACGTTTTACCAATGTGCGCACTTCCCGAGCCAACAATGTGACCACAGGCCGCATTTATCAGAGTGTGATTGACAAAGAGCGCCGCGGCGACTATCTGGGCAAGACAGTGCAGATTGTGCCTCATATCACCGATGAAATCAAGCGCAATGTAAAAATGCTCGGCAACACCGGTAATTACGACTACGTGATCACCGAAATAGGCGGTACTGTGGGCGATATCGAGAGTCTGCCGTTTATCGAAAGCGTGCGCCAGTTGCGCTGGGAGCTTGGTCGTGACAGCCTGTGCATCCACCTTACTTACGTGCCTTATCTGCGTGCCGCTAAGGAGCTTAAAACAAAGCCTACACAACATTCGGTCAAACAGTTGCAGGAAGTGGGTATTCAACCCGACATTCTCATTCTGCGCACAGAGAAGGACATACCGGCCGATATGCGCCGCAAAATAGCCCTTTTCTGCAATGTGGCCCCGGAGGCAGTGATACAGTCGCCCGATGTGCCCTCAATCTATAAAGTGCCTATCAAGATGCACGAGCAGCACCTCGACGAAATTGTCTTGCAGAAGACCGGCATGCCGGTCGAAGGCGAGCCCGATATGCACCTGTGGATGCAATTTCTCGACAAGATGGATCATGCCGAGAAAACCGTGCGCATTGCTCTTGTCGGAAAATATGTCGAGCTGCAGGATGCCTATAAGTCGATCAACGAGTCGCTGTTTCAGGCCGCTACATATCTTGACCGCAAGCTTGAGCTTGTGACTATTCATTCCGAGAAAATCAGCGATGCCGATGCCGGAGAGAAGCTCTCCGGAATGGACGGCGTGATTGTGGCTCCCGGTTTCGGTCAGCGAGGCATCGAGGGCAAGTTCGCCGCGTTGAAATGGTGCCGAGAGCACGATGTGCCCACTTTCGGTATATGTCTGGGCATGCAGTGCATGGTCATCGAATACGCCCGTGACGTGCTCGGCCTCTCCGAAGCCAACTCTACCGAGATGGACACAAAGACAGCTTATCCCGTTATCGACCTAATGGAAGAGCAGAAGAGCATTTCAAACATGGGAGGCACCATGCGTCTCGGTGCTTACGACTGTCGCCTGCAGCCCGACTCTGTTGCCGCCAAGGCATACGGCACAACTGTGGTTAAGGAACGTCATCGCCATCGCTTCGAGTTCAACAACGAGTACCGCGAAGCTTTCGAAAAGGCAGGCATGCGTTGTGTAGGCGAAAATCCCATGACCGGACTTGTCGAAGTGGTGGAGTTGCCCGAGAAGCGCTGGTACGTAGGTGTGCAATATCACCCCGAGTACTCAAGCACGGTGCTGGCTCCAAATCCGTTGTTCATTGATTTTATGAAAGCCGCCATAAAATATTCCGAAGAAAAGAAATAACCGGCGAAGCCGCGAGCTTCCCGATGTAACGCATTTTATCATTATACTCAAAAATGGATAAAAACTCCCTTACAGGCTTGCTGCTCATGGCAGCCGTCGTGTTTCTGTTCATGTGGCTCAACAAGCCATCCAATCAGGATGCCACACAGCTTGAACCCACCGAACAAACCGTACCGGAATCGGAGACAGTAAAGACCATTCCTCCGCTGAGCGAAGCTGAAATATCACGCATTATCCCCACGGTTACAACCTACGGCACGCAGCACGACGGCATCTACACCCTCAGCAACCGCAGTATATACATAACCTACAATCCTGCCGCCGACTCGCTCAACCGACTGCTCGGAACCGTCCACGCAGGAAATACGGACATTGCCATAGCCGACCTTATAGCCGGTCGTACCGCCTCTCTCGCCCCGGAGCAAGTGCAGCTCGCGCACAAGGTGCTCCGTGAGAATATCTCCGATATAAATAAGTACAAGAGCTTTGCACCGTTTCTTGGCGGCGATAACAAAAAGACCGTGATCGAAAACGACCGTATGGCCGTGACATTTGCCTCGCAGGGCGGCGTGATTGAAAAAGTTGTGCTCAAGCAATACAAAACGGAAACTACCGAGACACCGACCGACATCTGTCTTTTCGACGCATCAACTGCGGGTTATAATTTTACATTCAACACGGCCGACCAGCGCATCAATACGGCCAATCTCAACTTCAACACCATTGTTCCCAACGACTCGACGGTGGTTATGAGCTTGCCCCTGAGCGACGGTATAACCTGGCAAATTAAATACACTGTCGTACCTGAATTCTATCTCGTGAAGATGGATATTGTGCAGTCAGGCATAGGAGCGGTGATACCGCCGAGCACAACGACTATGAACTTCGACTGGCAGCTCAAGATGGCCCGTAATGAGAAAGGCCGTACGTTCGAGGAGCGCAACAGCTGCATCTACTACAAGATGCACGGCGACTCGCCAGACGATCTCAGCGCCAACGAAGACGAGGCAGAGAAACTCACCGGTCACGTCAAATGGGTGGCCTTCAAAAACCAATTCTTCTCTTCGGTAATCATTCCTCGTCGACATTTCTCATCGGCCGAGCTCAACTCATTGATAATTAAGGATGACAATTATCTTAAAGACATGAGCATGCAGGCTGTGATGCCTTATAATACAGCCGACGGCTCACCGGCAGGATTCGACTTTTATTTCGGTCCCAACGATTATCCTTTGCTGAGCAGTCTCGATGACACTCTCGGCACTGACGACGGCGACCTCGAGCTCAATCGCCTTGTTCCTCTCGGCTGGGGTATATTCCGATGGATCAATCAGCTGATAGTCATACCGGTATTCACATTCCTCAGCGGATTCATTTCCAATTACGGTATAATTATCCTTTTGCTCACAATCTTCATCAAACTCATACTTTTCCCGTTCACCTACAAGAGTTACCAGTCTCAGGCAAGAATGAGAGTGCTCGCGCCCGAGATTAAAGAAATCAACGAGAAATTCCCCGGCGACGAGAACGCTATGAAGCGCCAGCAAGAAACTATGGCTCTCTACAGCCGTGTAGGAGCCTCGCCCTTCTCCGGCTGTCTGCCTATGCTTCTGCAGTGGCCGGTGCTTATCGCCATGTTCTCTTTCTTCCCCTCTGCCATTGAGCTGCGCGGCCAGTCATTCCTTTGGGTTCATGATCTGTCGGCGCCTGACACAATTTTCACCTTGCCTTTCACCATCCCGTTCTACGGCAATCAGGTGAGTCTTTTCTGCTTGTTGATGACAGTTGTCAACATCGTGTATATGCGTATCACCATGCAGAGCCAGCCTCAGCAGTCGTCGATGCCCGGTATGAAATGGATGATGTACCTAATGCCGGTGATGTTCCTCTTCTTCTTCAACGACTACGCTTCCGGCCTGAGCTACTACTACTTCCTGTCGTTGCTCATCACCATAGTGCAGACATGGATATTCCGCCGTTTCACCGATGACGAGAAAGTGCGTCAGGAGCTTATGGAGAACGCCAAGAAACCGCGCAAAAAGACCGGATTCTTTGCCCGCCTCGAAGAAGCTCAGAAAAAACAGGAAGCCTATATGCGCCAACAGGCCAAAGAACAGGCCCGTCGCAACCGTCGCTGACACCACATATCCGCAGGGAGGATCATTCCGACCTCCCTGCCGTATTATTTCATATAATTCTCTCATTCTCTAAATTACCGATTTTGAAAAAGATACTGTTTATAGCATTGCTGCTGACGGCCACACTCTGTGCCTGCGCGCCTACCGAGGTTGAGAACGCTGTTGACCAGGCCAACCTTGAATGTCCGTTGAACTTCCACGTCGGGCAACTTGAAAGCATAGAGCTCGATAATGAAAACATTGTTTGCTCGATTACGTGCAATCAGATGTTGCGCAATGTGATTCTGCAGTTTCCCGACAGAGCAAAGATGATGATTCTGCAGGCTCTCAATATGGGCGGCGGTCAGGACTTTAAATCTCTGATCGAAGTGGCCAAAGAGTATAACTGCAACATCATAATCCGCGTTGAGGACGAAGACGAATCTTTCGATCCTGTCGACCTCATCGTCACACCCGAAGAACTGAACGATATCAAGGACGGCGGCTTGCAGCTCGACCTTTTCTGACCGTTCACTCAAACTACACAAGCAAAAAGAAATTCTATAATTTTTGACCATATTCACATAACTTTATTAAATTCGCGAAATCTATGAAGCACATTTTCATTGTATTAGCTTTGGCTATATCGTCAATATCGTCGGTTTTTGGTCAAAATTGTACTCAGCCGTCGTCTCAGTCTCAACTTCAGTCGACAATCAGCCACATCAACACAACGTGCCCCGTGCCATCCGGCCCCGGACTCACTCTCACTTCGGTAGAACTCGCCGACAGCGGCATCCGGCTGAATTTTGAAGTGAACGAACAGACGCTTTCTATCGACACACTCTCGGAGCAAAAAGATATGTTGCATCAGGTATATGTGTCGCAGTTTATTTCGGGAACAGAACCGGGTATAAAGGCTATGCGCCAGTATTGTCTGGCATTTGACAAGCCAATTGTCTTTCATTTTTCCGGCACTATCACCGACGACACGTTCGACATCACGCTTCAACCTTCGGAACTTAAATAGTGCAGTCCGTTCAGGACTTACCGTTTGTTGAGCCCCGGCACATCTCGAATTTTTTTGCGGCGAGGTGTAATTGTTACAAGCTCAAAGTGCACGGAGGATGTCGTTGAGGGCGTTGCGCGGGTTGAGTCCGACCGAAGGCCGTACGCCTTTGCGTGAGAGCCAGGTAAGTTGCTTCTTGGCGTAGACGCGTGTGTTTTTCTGTATGCGCGCGATGGCAGCTGGGAGGTCGAAGCTACCGTCAAAATATGCGAACAATTCCTTGTATCCCACCGTGTTGAGCGCGTTCAGATGTCTATGAGAATAATGCGACCGAGCCTCGTCGACGAGACCGTCGGCTATCATTGCATCCACACGACGGTTGATGCGCTCGAAAAGCACATCCCGAGGCATTTCGAGGTGAAATTTAAGGATTCTGAAAGGCCGCTCTTTTTTTTTACCTGTGAGTAGTGACGACGCCGGTTGCCCCGATTGCAAACATATTTCCACGGCATGGATATTTCGAGCCGGATTAAGTGGGTCAACCCTTCGTATGCTCTCCGGGTCGAGTTCGGCAAGCATCGTCCGGAGCGCCGGTATGCCTCCGTATCGGTAGATATCGAGCACTTGGCTTCTTACTGCCTGTGAGATATCGGGCAAGATGTCGAGTCCGTCAGTGACAGCGTCGACGTACATCATCGAGCCTCCGCACATCACCGCATAAGGTGTGTGTTGCCATATCTGTTTCAGCACGTTTAAAGCATCTGTTTCAAATCGTGCCGCACTGTACGTGTCTTCAAGCGGCAGAGTTGCGATAAAGTGATGCTTTACAGCAGCGAGCTGACTCGGCGAGGGCTGAGCGGTGCAGATGGGTATGTCCTGATATATCTGGCGTGAGTCGGCCGAGATGATTTCGGTACCTAACCGTAGGGCAAGAGAAACCGCGAGGTCGGATTTTCCCGACCCCGTGGCTCCTGTGATTACGATAAGTGTGGGGATGTCTTCGCGACGGGTCATTATTGAGCGCCTACGATTTTGGCAATCTCGACGATTACCATCGAGGCCTTTTCCATCGAAGGAATGGGCACGTACTCATATCGGCCATGGAAGTTGAGGCCGCCGGCAAAGAGATTGGGACATGGCAGACCCTTGAACGAGAGCTGGGCGCCATCGGTGCCACCGCGGATGGGTTGCACTTTGGGCTCGATGTCAAGATTGCGCATTGCTTGTTCGGCCACATGGATGATGTGCATCATGGGCTCGATTTTCTCGCGCATATTGTAATACTGATCCTTGATGTCGAGAGTGCAGCAGCCCGGAAACTCGTGGTTAATCTTGCGCGCGAGATGTTCGAGTTCGCGTTTGCGGCGTTCGAATCGGTCGCGGTCGTGGTCGCGGATTATGTAGGTGAGTGTGGTTTTCTCCACCGAGCCTTCCATGCCCACGAGGTGGTAAAATCCTTCGTAGCCTTCGGTATGTTCCGGCGTCTCCCAGCGCGGAAGCATGATCACAAACTGATTGGCGATGCGCATCGAGTTTATCATTTTGTGCTTGGCATAACCGGGATGCACGTTTCGGCCCTCGAAGTTGACGTGAGCAACGGCAGCGTTGAAATTTTCGTATTCAAGTTCGCCCATCTCGCCGCCATCCATGGTATATGCCCAGTCGGCGCCGAATTTTGCAACATCAAATTTGTGGGCGCCCTGGCCTATTTCCTCGTCGGGATTGAATGCTATGCGTATGTCGCCGTGCTTGATTTCAGGGTGTTCTTTGAGATATTCGACAGCGGTGATAATCTCGGCGATGCCGGCTTTGTCGTCTGCGCCGAGAAGCGTATTGCCGTCGGTGACAATGATATCCTGACCTATGTATTCGAGCAATTCCGGAAAATCGGCCGGCGACAGAGTGGTGCCGGTTTCGGTGTTGAGTACGATGTCAGAACCGTCATATTTCTGTACAATGCGAGGCGAGACGTGTTTGCCGGAGCAGTCGGGACTGGTGTCGAGGTGGGCGATGAAGCCAATTGTAGGCTTGCCGGGCGTGTTGGCGGGAAGAGTGGCCATAAGATAGCCGTTATTGTCGAGCGAAATGTCTTTGAGCCCTAAATCGCGGAGCTCATTTTCAAGATGCTGAGCAAATACCATCTGTCCCGGGGTTGAGGGAGTCATGTTGGTGTATTCATCGCTCTGCGTGTCGAATTTGACGTACTGGAGAAATCTGTCTACAACGTTCATGTTTCAGAATATCTTAATGTTTAGTACACAAAGTTACGAATAAAAATCAAAAAATCAAGCTTCCGATGCGGAAAATCGAAAGATTAAGAGTTTGTTTCTCCATTCCCGACACTCTTTCAGCGATTGACCGGTTAGTGATTGTCAGTCGGCTTTCACCGCAATTTTGCAAGATATTCTGCCCTGACGGATAATGTAGAATCCCGGACTCAGGCCGCGGATGTCAGAACCGGCCGACGTCCCTTGCAATGTGATGATCTGATAGGGCAGAGAAAGGTCAATGCCGGAAGATGCAGGGTCGGAGGTAATGTCGGTTAATGAATTGAATTCATCTTTTGTAATTGTTGCGAACGCTCCCCAGTATTCGTGGTTGGAATAACCTTCGGCTGCCTGTGTCGGCACGTGGAGCGTTGCATTGTCAAGTGTCGGTTGAGCAAAAGTGCTGTTGGAGATATGCGGTGGAGTGAGAGATGCACAACTTACGTTAAGCAACGAAGAGCAAGCATCGAACGCGCCCCAACCAATCTCAGCAACATTTTCCGGAATTGTGATTTCCGAAAGCATACGGCAATTATAAAACGACCATTCTCCAATCACCTTCAAGGAGACGGGAAACGAAACAGATTTCAGATTCGAACAATTATAGAATGCCTTATCGCTTATTTCCTCAACACCTGAGGGGACGACAAAATATCCGCCACGGCCCTCAGGGCACATCAGCAGATGTGTCATCTCTTTGTCAAATACAGCGCCCCGAAAGCTTGCAAAATCAGGATTATCAGCACATACATCTATGCTCTCAAGCGCTGTACATCCGGTGAAAGCGTCGTTGGCGAGCAAGACGATCCCGCTTCCGATTTTTACATTTTTAAGCGACGCGCACTGCATGAAAGCTCCATCGTCCATGGCATTCACACTGTTGGGCAAGTCGATGCCTGCAAGCGATTTGCAACCGATAAAAGCTTGACGGCCGATGCTGCCTATGCCATCGACAAGAGTTACCGTCTCCAGCCGGTCGCAGAAGGCGAACGTTTGCGGACTTATTTCATTGACTGTTGCGGGTATAACGATGTCGCGCAGATCTGAGCAGTAAGCGAATGCGCCATCGCCGACATACTCAGTTCGTTCTCCGAATTTTATTGAGCGCAAAGCCGTACAACGCTCAAAGGCTGAAATGCCTATCTCCTTCGTGGCATTGGATAAACAGACAGATGTAAGAGAGTTACAGCCGTAGAAAGCGAAATTGCCTATTGATACCAGAGCATCAGGCAGCTCTGCCGATGCAAGGCCTGTGCAATTGTAGAAGGCATAATCCGCAATGCGTGTGACGGTAGCGGGAATGGAGTAATTTGATTCCGCCTTAATAGGATATCTTATCAGTGTAGAGAATGTCTTGTCGAAGAGCACACCGCCAAAAGTTGCAAAATGCTCGTTAGCGTCAGCCGCATCAAATTTTTCAAGCTGCTGACAATCGGCAAAAGCGTTCACACCTATCTCTCGTACAGAAACAGGGATATTAAAACTACGTATCATATTGCATCCTCTGAACGATTCCTTGCCAATGGTCTGCACATTGTCGAAAGAGACATCAGAGAGTCGGGAACAGTAAGAAAAAGCCTCTGCGCCGATTGTCGTAACGGTGGATGGAATGGACACCGAAGTTATCCATGAATGGCCTGTGAACCCTTTACGGCCGATTTCTACAAGAGTATAAGTGTTCTTGCCGTCGGAAGGATTGGCCGGGAGAGTGACATCTCCGTAGGCATACAGCACGCAATTGTTGTTATAGCCGAAGCAATCTTTTGTACGGCAAGTCTTTGCATCTTCGTCTATCACAGTGTATATAATGGTTGTGCCGGCGCCGGAATATGTGAAATCACGGGCAGATGCTATCAATGCACAAAGCGAAAAAATGAAGTATATGGATAATATGCGGAATAGCATAAGCCGGCAGTATAGATAGATTGACATTCTTTACATAAAGTCATATAGAGGGTATGATTTTTGGATAAGGATGACGCCGGAATTAATTTGCGGGTCGTACTTCTATGCAAAGTTAATGAAAAAATCCGGAAGAGACAAGTCTTTGGTCCTGATGCCGTCGTTTATATCGAACATGGTTCTGAGCCTAACGGTCAGATAATGATCTCGAGGGAGAGAGGAGCAAAATGGTGACGAGCATCGCTGATGGCCCAATCTAATGAAAGTTGCCGGGTGATGCAATAGAAGCGAGCTCCTGTGGCCTGGGCGAGTCGGCTGCCTCGGGCGTAATCGTGAGCGGCAAAGGCAATACGACAATCTCCGGCTGAGATACATCGTTTCAATGCTTCTTCGCCATCAGGAGCAAAGACATCGGTGATGAAGACGGCACGGTGCGCAGGACGCCGGCTTACCGGCTTGGGTGCCCGAGAGCTGTGCTCTTCCATTTTACGTTCGATATAATTGTCTGCCATACAAAGATAATAAAAAAACAGAGCACCGACATCGGCGCTCTTATTGATATGCTTTTGAGCCGCGAGTGGGACTCGAACCCACGACCTTTTCGTTACGAATGAAATGCTCTACCGACTGAGCTATTGCGGCATTGGTGTCGTTTTCGTCCGCAAAGTTAGCGTTTTTTTCTTAACCGTGCAAGTTTTCAGGCTTTTTTTGATTTTGTGTCTGCGGTCCGAATGTTTGCTTGCATTGGGGTGGTGATCAGAATATATCAAGGCTGAGGCCGGCCATGAAGTTTGCGCCGTCGGTAAGCGGGCAGTTGAGATAATAATATTCGGGTTTGTAATTGAAGATGTTGTCGACGGCGAGTGTTACTTTGACGTATCGTCCTATCTGCTGTACGAGTGAGAGTTTCCATAACGTGTAGGCTGGATAATGCACTGTGATTGTGCCTTCCGACATGTCGTAGTAGTTTTTGTATTCGATGTGGTCTACGTCCGAAAGTGCGCGGCCGCTGATCGATGCGCTGATGGCGTAATTTTTGGAGAATGATTTGTCATATGACGCACGTGCGGTGAAAGTGTGGTTGCGCAGTGGTATATATTGACTTGTTATGGCGTTTCCGTTTTTGTCTCGGGCAAGGTTCTCATGCGTATAAGCGTAAGAAGCTTTGAACGAGAGGCCGTTGCGAAAGCGTGCCTGCACCGAAGCCTCTCCTCCATAGACCGAGTAGCTACCGAGATTCACGTAGTCGAGGTATAGCTGTTTATTGTCACCGGGGAGGTAGTAGGGGGTGCCGGTTGTGATTTTGTTATCTATATTGTTGTAGTAAGCCGAGACAGTGTAGTTGAAGCTGTCGTGAGTGTAGTCGACCGAGGCGGTGAAGTTATGGCTGCTTTCGGGCTTAAGCGCCGGATTGCCTTTGACAATCCAGATGCCCACCATGTCAAACTCGTAATATTTCTCTTTAAGCGAAGGTGCTCGGAAGCCCATGCCGTAGCCGAAGCGCACGTTCACATCATGGCGCGGTTTGTATTTGGCTGAGATTTTTGGGGTAAGGCGCGAGTAGTTGCCCTCGGAGAAGTAATCATAGCGCAGAGCCGCCACTGTTTCCCATTTTTCATTAATTATCCAGTCGAATTGCGAAAAAGCGTCGCAAGAGAGCTGATGTCGCTCGGAGTCGGCGATTTTGGTGTTGATCATGTAGTCGCGCATGAAGTCGGAGCCGGCGGTGAAGACACTGCCGTCGGCGAGGGTGTGATTGTAGAGGGCGCGCACACTATTCTGAACGTTGCTGTAGCCGCGCACGTCAAGCCGGCTGAAGCGGAAGAATGTCGACTTGTCGTATTGGTCGAATGAGTAGGATAAATTCAGGACATCGGTCGATGTCGGTTTCCACTCGACGCCAAGTCCGGCCGAATAGTCGCGATATCTCTCCGGTGAGTCGGGTATGCGGGCGAGCTGTCGGAAGAAGTATCCGGCGCGGGCCGACAGTTTGAGGTTTTCGATGGGAGTGCAGGTGACGCGGTCGCTGAAATTCCACACCCGGCTGCCGTATATGGTGGTTACGACGCGCGAGGTCGGATTAGAGCCGTTGTGTACATCGTAGCTGTCTACGGTATTGAAATTACCGGCAAAAACGTTCTGTAAATATTTGTTTTTGAGTGTGAGGCCGAGATTATAACGCTGATCGTTGTGCCGGCCTATGCGTGCATCGGCGGTGACTCGCCACGGGTCGGTGGCTTTGCGCGTGATTATATTGATTACGCCTCCTCCTGCATTACTGCCGTACAGGGCACTCGATGCGCCTTTTACAATCTCGATGCGGTCGACGTTGTCCATGTTGAGACGGGAAAAGTCGATGTCGTCCATTGTTTCGCCGGCCATCCTTTCGCCGTCGACGAGGAACAGCACGCTCTGACCGCCCTGACCGTTGAAGTTGAAGTGTTGTTGCTGGTCCATAGCGAAGGTGAATTCGATGCCGGGCATTTCCTGCATCAGCAGGTCGCGGATGTCGGTGGCATCGGCGCGTTCGATGTCGCTGCGGGTGATAAGGCGTGTCTGTATGGGAGTGTCTTTGAGCAGTTTCGGTGCGCGTGTGGCTGTGACCACTATCTCGTCGAGGTCGAAATTGAGATCGAGGGAGTCGATTTTTTCGGCGGCTTCGGCTTCGGTTGCGCAAATGACGGCGAGCAGGAGCGCGGATGTAAATATTCCGAATCTCATACGTTGATGGGATATTTATATTTTATTGTAAGGCAGCATTTCAGTCCGGTAGGGCTCTGGTAGTTGACAAGCTGAAGCGCACCGTATGTGCCGTCGTCGCATTTTATTACAAATACGTTGTCGTTTAGTGTGAAGGAGGGTGGCAAAGGTGGAATGTTGATGGTGAGCCAGCGCGAGAGCACGGGGTTGATGTCTATGCCCTGATTGCCGATGAGGCCGAGCAGCATTTTGTCGGGTATTACCCACACTTCGCTTTCGGACCATGTGTCGGACACGAAATTGAGAGAGGCCAGAAAATCGGTGTCTTCGGGCACGTCTTCTATGTTTTTGAAGTCGGTTTCGGCTACGGAAGCACCGTTGGTGCGCACATTGTTGCGGTGCACTGCTATGGTCCATACATCCGGCTCATTCTGACAGAGCGTTGGATATTTCGAACGGAACTCGCGCACTGAAATGCCCTGGCCGAGGACGTCGTACCAGTAAGTGTATATGCCGCAATCTCCGGTTTGAGAGCCGCTGAGCTCTTCGGTGGGAACGGGCATTGTCACCCATGCCGACGAGGGGTTATATCCGGGATTGGCAGCCGAAGCCGCTGCCACGGCACGGAGGTCTATGTAATGCCATTGTTGCCAGTCGGAGGCGTCGATATAGAGCTCGCCGGATACGGTAGTGTCCGGCTGCAATTGAGGCTCGTCGTAGACGCCGCCGAAAATACCGTTGCACGCGGTGCAAAGAGTCGCCAATGCAGGCAAGCATATTTTTTTAAGGTATGATTTCACTTATATGATCGGATTATTTTGTACCTTAAGCAGTTGCTTAAACAGGTATAGAAAGAGCAAAACAAGAAATCGAATGTTGCCGGAGCATTTTGACAGTTAGCCCGGCGCAGCCGATAGTCTTATTTTTGATTATGCAAAGTTACATACAAAATTCCGTATCCACAATGCCGGGATACGTTGTTTGGGCCTTGTATATGTCTATATGGTCGGTCTATGCGCGTCGCAGCTTTGGCTTTTTGTTCTGTGAGTTATAGACAGGAGATGAGATGCTGCGGATTTATTCGGGGTGATCGGCGGCGATATGGCTTTTGACTTCGCGCATTACAGCTGCGTTGACCTGTCCGCGCTCAGGATCTGAAAACCAGCCCCATTTATTGAAGTAACGGGTCATGTTCACCATGTGAATAAACAGCATTTTCAGCGAGTGGTACGATGCAGCGCGATGCACATGGCGTATGCTTTCTTGTGGAAAATATACGGTGCGGTACCGTGTGTGGATGCGGCGTGTCAGGTCGATGTCTTCGCAATACATGAAATAACGCTCGTCGAAGAGCCCGCAGTCTCGCAGAGCCTGCATCCTCATGAGCAGGAAAGAGCCTTGAAGCGAAGGCACCGACAGAGGATAGCTGCCGTCGTAATCGCTGATGAGATACCGCTTGTCGAGCAACCTGCCCACGGGGGGCAGGAAGCGTCGAAAAAATACGTTGGCAGGTGTGGGGAGAAGGCGGCAAGTATACTGCGGACGTCCGCTGGGGTAGGTTATGCGCGGCTGCACAATGCCCACCTCGGGGTTCTGACGCATATATGCCAAAATGTTGTCAATGACCGATGGCACAAACTCAACGTCGCTGTTCAGTACCAAATGAAATTCCGAGCCCGACTCCATGGCCATCTTGATGGCCATATTATGTCCGGACCCGTAGCCGGTGTTTTTGTTGGGAATGTACATGACGCGTGAGTCTTCGCTGCACACTTCGGCAAGTTCCGGCAACGAAGAATTGTCCACAACGTAAATTCTCTCCACCTCAGTCGATGACAGGGAGGCAAGACATTCGCGGAGCTCTTCGGGTGGGGTGCGGTATGTTACAATCGACGCGGTCATGAAGGTCAATGCATAAGTCAATAACGTAGCACGAGTAAGGTTTATTGTATTCAGACAGATTTTTGTGTAATTTTACTTCTTGGCTCAAGCCCCCGTGGCAGTGAGGACAAGGTAGATGGTATAGGCCACATAGCATAGCAGCATAAGAGCGCCTTCTACGCGGGTGATGACGTTTCGACCGATAATCCTGCCACAAAGCCAGAACAGGCAGCATGCGCCGAGCATCACCCACAGGTCGGTCATTGTGATGTCGCCGAAGGGCAACGGTGTGATGGTGGCCGAAACGCCCAATACCAAAAATATATTAAAAATATTGCTTCCTATTACATTGCCCAAAGCCATATCGGTGTGACCCTTGCGGGCGGCAGCGAGCGATGCGGCGAGTTCCGGAAGCGAGGTGCCTATGGCAACGATTGTAAGGCCTATCACGGCTTCGGAGACGCCAAGAAGGCGGGCGACGTCGGAGGCGCCTGCCACGAAACGGTTGCCGCCGAAAAGGAGACATATCAGTCCGACAGCTATCCACATACTTGATTTCCACAGAGACATTTGTGATGATACCGTGTTTGAGACTGTGGCCGGAGTGTTGTTGTCTGACGATTTGCCTGACGACTGGGCAAGCACGTAGCGCATGAAGATAGCGAAGAAGCACAGCAGCATGATGCCGTCTGTACGGTTTATTTCGTGTTGAAGCCCGATTGAGAGAAGCACTACGGCCGACAGTACGGTAAGCGGTATTTCATTTATCATCAATCCTTTGCCTACTTTTACGGGCTTAATCACGGCTGTGGCGCCCACTATGACAAGGACGTTGAAAGTATTACTGCCCACCACGTTGCCGATGGCAAGCTCCGATGAGCCTTCGATCGCAGATATGAGACTGATTGCAAGTTCGGGTGCCGATGTGCCGAAGGCTACTACGGTGAGTCCGACAACGAGATCAGACATGCCCAGACGGCGGGCAAGTGACGATGCGCCGTCGGTGAGCCGGTCGGCGCCCCAGATGATGAGGACGGCTCCGGCAACAATCCAAAATATAGCTGTTAAGAAATCCATTCTAAATATTAAGATCCACTGATTGTAATTATTACAAAAATTCAAAATCCTGTAAAAAGTTCCTTGTGTCTGAGCGCGTAAACGGCGCCTCTCAGCAGGTAGTGAAAGTTTCTGAGCGGATTGCCTCCTGTCCGTAATGCTTTGAGCAGCAGCCGGGGCAAAAGGGTAAGCCTGTATTCCAGTGCAATGACAACGCCGTCGGCTTCTATAGCTCCTTTGCCGGGACTAAGTCTGCGACCTGTGGGGATGCCCGGATGGCAAACAATCGTAACGGGGAAAAAATGACAATGCAAACCGGCCTTCTGAGCGTCGCGCATAAGGATATACTCCTCGCCCGACTGAAAACGATCAGCTCCGATGCCCATAATTTCGCAAAAGCGCAATCCGGCGCGTCTTGCCGATTCCAGTCTGAGCGCTATCTCGTAAGAGGTCACATAGTAGCCGCGCGCAGAGGCAGGCAAGTCTGTTTCTGAGTCGGGATAATCCTTTTTGAACGGGAAATCACACCTGAAAGTGGCTACATCGACTTCGGGCCGGGCATCCATTGAGCGGATTACAGCCTCCAGACCTTCGTTTGTAAATATCAGGTCGTCGTCGGCAATGAGACAATATGATGCCCGGGCTTTGGACAGGGCATGATTTCGGTTTTTCGACAGGCCGCGGGTGGGGGTGAAATATACCTCGATGTCGTCGCGCAACAATTGCGGAGGTATAACAGCCTGTTCGCTTTGACATGATATAATCCATCCGGTGCCTGCAACCCGAGGAAGGTTCATTTCAGCCACGCGCTGCATACCTTCGCGGCCGAGCGTGCAGATGAGCACCTGAAGTTTCAGAGTAGTGTTATTTGCGGTCATTGTCGGGTATTGAATCGGTAGTCTCGGCGTTCTTTTTGCGCTTGGGTTTGAGGAAGTTGAACATATTGTCGAAATCCCTGCGGTACATGATGCCGATGCCCTGAGTTGTGAGGGCAGTGCGCAGATAGTAGTTCTGATCGTTATAGCGGTTGTAGGCTTTCAATCGCCAGTTGCCGCGTCTGCCAAGGAGATATTCGATATCGAAATCGCCGACAAAACGATTGGTGTTGAGTGATTTATCACGGTAACCAAGGTTGCCGCCAAGCAGCAGCCGGTTGTTGAGCAATCGCGACGAGAGGGTGAGGTCAACCTCGATGTCGGAGAAATCGCCACGCTCGCTCCGCAGGTTGGGTGCTATGCTCCAGTTTTCGCTGAGTTTGCCGAGCATATTTCCGAGCTGGCTGCCGATGGTGGCCGACGCCACGGAGAAGAGTTCGTTGCCGCGTGTGGTCGAGCCCATATAGTCGGGAGTGTAGAATCGGTTGAGCGCGAGAAGGTAGATAATCTGTCGGTTCATCATTTCGTCGGTGGAGACGATTGAACGCACTTTGCGGTAGGTATCGGAAGTGAGAGTCGGGAAATTGAGGTCGAACGCAACGGAAGGTTGCCGCATATCCCCGGTCACGTTCATAACAGCGTGTACCGGGACATTGGTGCGGTTCAGCTCTTTGTCGTTGAGGAACGACTCGTCGAGGTCGGAGAGGTTGGCGTTGACCGAGTAGATGGCTTTTAAATCGAGCCGTGCCGAGTACGGGTCGCCGCTGAATGTGATGCTGCTGCCCGGCTGGATGGTGAAATCTTTGATGATTATGTCCTGAAGAGTGAAATTGTAGTCGCCGCGCTCGAGAGTATAGGTTCCGTACATTCTCAGGTCGTTTTCGAGCGAGGCGTATGTCATGCGCAGGTTGCCGGCGCCGTAGGCGCGGATGCGATCGCCGCCGATAGGATCCATCACAATCACAACCTGAGTCTGTGGAGTCACATCGGCCTGAATGTCGAGATTAAAAGCGGTCGGGGCCGAAACGGATTGTGCGTTGCGGCGTTTGCGGTAGTCGATTACAGCCTGAGGCAAAGTGGAAATTTCAGTAATGGAGTCGACAACGGCCACAGGTGTGGCATCGCGGAATTCGATGAATGAATACTCGTCGGCTTCTTCAAGGTCCGAGAGTACGAATGTGAACGTTGACCTGGGTTTTGTGGTCATATTGATCGCGATATCCACCGTGCCCGGATGCCCGTGAACGTGCGCCGAGCCGTCGCCGTAAATCTTTCCGAACCACGTGGCCGAGAGCTTTTCCGGCACGTTGTAGCAAAGCAGATTGTCGGCTTTTGTTATGGAGAAGTCAAACACCGGAGCGCTGAAAAAGGTGTGTTTTACCACGCCGTTGAGCAATGCTTTGTTGCCTTCGGCATCGGTGATGGTGATGTCGTGCAGGTCAATGCTGCCGGGGCGTAAGTGTATGCTGTCGGTGGCCGTGTAGACGGTGTTGGTAAAATCAATTTTTACCTGTACCGAGTCGGCGAAAATATCGCCTTCGAGGTCTATATATTTAAATGTGCCGAAAAGGTGGGCGCGACCGGAGGCATAGCCTGAAATGTCGGAAGAGAAGGCGCTCATAAATGGTTTCAGGAATCCCACTTTCACTTTGTCGGCCACGAAAGTTATGTCGAGCTGCTCGGTGGCCGGCGTTATGGAGCCGAAGATGCGCGAGTGCCGTCCCTGCGGGGTGGCGATGTCGGCATCGAGCATAAAGGCAGAGTGCTCATTGTCATAATTCATTTTTACATCGGCATCGCCGAGCACACAGTAGTTATAACTTATGTCTTTGACATGTAGACAGGGGCTGAAGAGTTTCGGCCGGGGTGAGAAGATGTCGGTAAGGAGTATTTCGCCGGATGTGTGGCCGCCGATGAGGGCATTGTTGATTTCAAGCGTTTCGAAGATATCTATGAGGTTCACTCCGGTAAGTGAAATCAGTATTTCGTCGTTGCTTTCAATTGATGCCGTCGGTGTGCTGATGTCGATGCGCTGAGTGGCTGTGGAAAGTGAGAAGTTATTCACTGTTAGGCACTTGTTGCCATAAACAATGGTCGACGGTGCAAGTTGCCATACGTCCTGACCGAAATTAATGGCAGATGGCCTGAAATCGACAGCAAAACCTCTCGAACCGTCGTCCTGACGGTTGATGACAGTGTTGAAACTTATTTTGCCGTTGATGGGGATGGCGCGTTGTATCTGCCAGTCGATATCGGTGAAGATATTTCCCGGATCGCCGTCGAGTCGGGCTACAAGTGTCATCGGTCCTTTTTTTGTGGGCATCAGGGTGGTCGCGTAGAGCGAAGATTGGCCGGTGAGGCCGTTCAGAGATACGCTTATTACGGTGTTCTCTATAGCCTTGTCGCCTTGCATCAACCATGGCGCGTCGACCATAAGCGAAGCTTTGCCTGAGGAGGCGTCGACGCTGCCCGACAGTGTAATAGGATACACCGGCTCGATACCGGTTGCGAACATATGACACAGAGGCAGAGCATTGTCGATTGTGAAGTCGTAGACAAAGCTGTTGGAGAGTTCTCTCTCGGATGAGCTGACGAACTGAGGCATGCAGCGACCGGCTATTTCAAGTATGTCACCGGGAAGTGCCGAGGGCACCATATAGCCGTTGATTTCTCCGCAGAGGAGCGGGGATCTCACCGACAGACCGCCGCGAGGGTTGGAGGTGTCGATATCGATGGCGATTTGTGGTATTTTCATTTCATCTCCTTTCGACGAGAGCAACTCAAAATTGTCAATCTTTATATTGCCCGTGATGGATTCGTGGGCCGGATTGAGTTTGCCGGGGGCGATGGTTATCTCCGTCTCAATGGCAGACGAGAGCGAGTAGGAAGTTTGTCCGGGGTCGTTGCCGCTAAAAAGCGCCGTCGGAGACAAATGCCTTATGTCGAGATTGAGATTCAGGCTGTGAGTGTTGTCGCCGAGGTCGGCATAATCGATAAAAGAGGAGAAGGCCGCTTCGGAATCGTTGCTCTCGACACTGGCCGAAAGGCGGCGGTCACGGTATGTTCCGCTGATTGAAATATCACGATACATGTGGCCGCGGTAGAAGAGACGTTCGAGAAGGAGTACGCCTTCGCCCTCGACACCTGTACGAGAAGCTGTGAGGCTGAAGCCGGCTTTTAAACCGGCTTCACCGAGATTGTCTACCGACGCTATGGCTCCGGCGTCGGGGAAGTCAAGACTGATGTTGCCGCACACGTCATACATGCCTTTTTGTTTTCTGTGGTAGTCAGCGACTATCACTCCGTTGCCTCTGGCCATTGAGAAAGTGATATCTGTCTGTCCTTTGTCGACATTGCCGTCGGCCGTACCGTTTATTCTTGCTTCGGAGGTGCGGAGGAGGAATTTTCGGAGATTGTTGTCCAATTGTATACCGGCGCGAGAGAGCGTTTCGGCCAGAGCCGGCATCGGAGCGTCGACCTGGAATGAAATATCGCGGTAAGCGATGCTGTCCGGTTGCCGGAGGTTGTAAAAATTGCCCGAGAGCATGACCGAAAGGCTGTTTTCAGTTTCGGCCGAGAGCACGTTGAGCAACATCGAATCGCGAGAGGCTGTGGCTTTTGCGTGCAGCGAAATTATCGGTGTCAGTGCAGAGAGAGACGGAGAGAAAGCCTTCAGGTCGGGGAGGTAAAGCTGAGATCCCTCAAGCACTTCCACTTCTACCGGGATTTCGCTCAGCAACGACCCTAACGACCGCGCTCCGTCCGTTAGCGGCGCCTGCAAGGTAGAGAGCGAAATATGCGACCGTGGCATAGACAGACGGAAGTCGCTCAGAAGCAGACGATCGTGCGTGAGCGAAAGATTGAACCCGAGGTCGCTGAGCACAAGCCCCGACTGTTCGCTGCCCGATAGATGCTGGAGCTCCATCATGTATTCCGACCCTGAAATTCTGGGTGCATATACGGTGAGGTCAAGACTGTCGAGAGCTATGTGAGAGGCATTGAACAGTCCGGGGGTGGCAGGAATGTCGAGCACGTCGTAGCAGATGTGACCGTTACGGATGGTGAGATTGTTGAGCGACAAATCGATTCCGGATCCCGTGGGCTTTTTCTTGCGTGAACGCAAATGACTGATTATACGGTCAATGTTGAGAGGGGACTGAGGTGTGGCGCGGTATAGGTGTGCTTCGATGTCTTTTATAGTCGCATAATCGATTACAATCTTGCCGCGAAGGATAAGTTCGGTTATTTCGATGCGTGCTTCGATTGTACCGATGTGGGCTGCTATTGAGTCGTTGTCATCATAGATGTCTGTTTCGCAGATATGTACCCGCTCGAACGGAGCAAGAGATACATGACCGATTGCGACTTCAGTGCCCAGAAGGCGAGAAAACTCTTCGCCGGCATACGAACAGATTTTTTCCTGCGCCCAGTCTGTGGAAAGAAGTATGTAAAACGCCACAGGCAATACTATTGTAAGCAACAGTATTGTCAAAAACAGAAATCTCAGCGACTTTAAAACAAATTTCACTTTGAGGTATAATCCTTATGTAATGAGACCGGACAGCCGGTGCAAGATGTGATATCCACAGCCTCTGACTGCGGGCTGTTCGTTCGAACGCCGCAACAGGAGCGGACGGATATTTTTCCTAATCCGAATATTACAAGGGCTATCAGAATGTTTGCAATTTTCATGCCTTTATCTTCAGAGTGCGTTCACTTCACGGTTGAGACGCCGACAGTGAAGGCTACATTGCTGAACTTTCTCTCCGGTGGCGGAATATATTATTTATACAGGAAACGTTTTATCGAACGTTTGGGCGTCTTCTCAAATTCCGAGTCCCGTATCTCAATCTCGGCCACACGTGCATATGACGGCATTTCGCGGTTGAGCTGCTCAAGGTTCTGTTTCATGATAGCAGAGAGCCCGCTTTCAGGCACCGAAGCCTGTTTCATCGCTTCACGGTCCGGGACCACAATGGCCACGAGCCTCTCGCCGCGTTTCACCACCAGACATTCCTCCACGTAGGGTAGATTGGCAAGTACTTGCTCGATTTCCTCCGGATAGATGTTCTGCCCGGAGGGACCGAGGATCATATTTTTGTCTCTTCCTCTTATATACAGGAAGCCGTCGGAATCTATAGTGCATATGTCGCCGGTGCTCATCCATCCCTGACGGAAGACCGCGTCGGTGGCTTCGGGGTTTTTGTAGTATTCGGTCATGACGTTGTCGCCCCGCACCCAGAGCACACCGGGGATATGCTGCGGATCGTCGGAGTCGATATAAGCCTCCATGCGGTCGACAAGTCTGCCGCACGAGTGCGGACGCTGAATATCCCACGGAGCATAGGCCACGAGCGGACCGCACTCAGTCATACCGTAACCCACGGTGAAAGGAAATCTGATGCGACGAAGGAAATCTTCCACATCTCGGCTCAGACCGGCACCTCCGATGATGAGCTCCTGCAGATTACCGCCGAAGGTATCGGTAAGGCGCGTTTTGATTTTTCCCAACAAATGATCGTCAACGAACGGCACCATGAGCATCAGACGCATCAGCGGTTTTTCAAGCAGAGGGAAAACCTTGGTTTTGATAATCTTCTCGATGATAAGCGGTACAGTGACTATAAGCTTGGGACGCACCTGCGCGAAAGCTTCCATGATCACTCTCGGAGTGGGGCGATGAGTGAGAAAATGTATATGAGCGCCTTTGACAAAGCAGTGAAGCAAATCTACCGTAAGACCGAACATATGCGCAAGCGGAAGCATACACACCACGCCGTCGCCCGGCAGAAGAAAATCCAGCCCGTCGATTGAGTATTGAATATTTGACCATAACGCACGGTGAGAAAGCACCACGCCCTTGGGCGAGCCCATCGAACCGGAAGTGTAATTGATTACGGCGGGCTCGGAAAGCTCCATCTCGGCGTATTCTACATCGTCTCGCGTGAACCGTTCGGGATAGCGGCGCCCGAAAAGCTCGTTGAGGTGATGACGTGCGTTGGTGATCCGCTCCGAGCGAGTCATCAGCAGCGAATAGTCCGCTATCGATATCACTCCCTCTACTGTTGTGAGCGATTCGGCATCTATTTCCGAAAAAATACTCTCATCGCAGAAAAACAGCCGGGCATCGCTGTGATTGACCAGAGAGACTATGCTTTCGGGCTTGAACTCATGAAGCACAGGCACAGCCACTGCGCCATAGGTTATGCAAGCCAAAAATGCGACCGACCATTGTGCGCTGTTTTTGCCGCAGATAGCAACTTTAAACCCCCTCTGCAAACCGGCCTCGGAGAATAATAAATGCAACTTTGCAATTTTTCTTGCAACGTCGCGATACTGCAAAGACTCGCCGTTGAAATCGGTCAGAGCCAGAAGCTCCCAGTTATCACGTATCGAATCCTGAATATATAGATTTAGACTTGTACGCACATTCATATTAAAATATAATGATGTTTCGATACGCGAAAATACGCAATATTTAACAATGTTGCAAATTTTCAGGAAAGATTTTTATTTGCCCGATCACCCGTTGGGTAAGCGGGGGACTGTAACAACAGGATTAATCAATGTCTTACGCCGGCCAAACCGTGCGGTTAAACGGACAAGAATCACAAAAACCCGACAGAAATACGCACAGCAGCCTGAAATCGTATTCTCACTGCGTTAAAAATCCTCTAACATATTGAAAAACATTAAAATAATGGCTAAAATTGACGAACAAAAACTGTCTGAACTACGTTTTAAATATAAAATGTTACAAAATTAACATCTCCGAGTGGCGCTTCTGACGGCGAAAAACCCAATTAACAAAGCAAACAATCGAAATTCAGAACGCAAACGTTAAAAAATACAAAATCGACATAGTCTAATACCGAAAATTCTCCCATAGAAATAACAAATGACAACACAGACGAACAGACTAAAGTTTGGCATTAGTAAACGGTTTGCAATCCGTATTTTATATGGTAGGAGTTTTTAACATATAATATATAACGCACAATATCAGTACGTAATAAAAAATATTTAAATTTACTGATTAATAAATTGGCGCTCCGACGGCAGCGATGCTGCCTGTCGGAGCGCCAATTTATGCTAACGTACTGCTTGTGAGTGAAATAGTGAGTTTTTATTAAGTACAAGTGTAATAAATTTACAATTACACCGCGCAATATTTACCATCCGTAAACTCATGGATTTTCAAAATTAAACGAAAGTTTTACATTTGAAAATTTGGTATATTAAATTTTAATTTATAAATTTGCAAACAGATAATTCACCGATGTAAAATCGTTTATTGCAGATTGATTATGGATTTTGTAACACGACTGAAACAATATATCGAGTTTACAGGATTGGCTGTTTCACAGTTTGCTGATACGGCAGAGATACCGCGTCCTACTCTATCACAGATTTTGAATGGCAGAAATAAGAAAATTTCAAACGAATTGATTGCTAAGTTACATTCCGGATTTCCTAAGTTAAATATTTTGTGGATGCTTTTTGGCGACGGTACGATGGAGGTTTCTCCTACGGCTTCTCAGCCTCAGACGTCGGACTATTCTCTTTTTTCTCATTCAGGCCGTCCGGAACCTGGCTATTCGAGTGATAGTGTGGCCGAGGATTTTGAGGATCACGCTCCTTATGGCGTTTCGGGTGCGGGTGGATCTTCGTTTGGCGTTAGTCTTCCTAATGACGATCAATCCTTGCGTGATACGTATTATGGCTCTGCACGCGATGCAATAAGCGGCAGGAAGTCTGAGAACGAGCGTAATTCCGCTGTTCGTGGCAGTGTAAGCCGTGAGGCAAATCTCAGCTCCTCTCTTTCGATAAGCCCTGACAGTGGCAAAAGAGTTCAGTCGATCATGGTTTTTTACACCGACAACAGTTTTGAAATTTTCACTCCGTCGCAGTCAAAATAATCACCGTCTGAAGTTGCATAATCAGTTAAATGGTTCTATTCTCCCCTGTTCCTTAGTTCTATCACGTACAGGTATGTTTCATAGCCTGTACAATTTTTTGCTAAAGATTCATCTTGGTTTTGATATTTCTGTTTGGGGTCCTCTTATATGTTAGATCCAATCGTATTTTCTAATTTGCCGTTATACACGTTAAGATTGTAAAAACATCGGAGAATAATAAGACTCAGAGCCGATTATCAAAGAAAGTCCAACAGGCTCTGAGTCATGTATGTCACATATGTATTTTAAGTCAGATTATATATCCGCTACAAAAGGCATCGTGTCTCGGTCGGAATAGTCATTGAAAAAACTGATGTTATTTTGAAATAATTCTCTTCCGGCCTCAGGAGAAATCACCGAGGTTAATGCGGCATCGGGTATAAGTTTGTTTTTGATGATGTAGTTGCGCATCTCGGGTGTTGACAAAGAATGGTTAAATATGAGCGCAAGGCCGTCATGCTTAGCTTCTTCTTCGTCGTAATACGGATTATCCTTGATTTTTACGCTTGATCCCCATCCGGGCAGAAGAGTGATGGTTCCGTCTTGGTTGAGAAAGTAAAGCAAGTTGCCCGCGTCGCGGATATCGGCAATAATTTTAGGGTCACAATTGGCCTCAGAGTCATTGTCTCCGTAGGCAAGTTTCATGAATTCCTCGTACGACTTGCAAACGCCTATGTGCTGTTTGCCGAAGGCTTTCAGCAGATATTTATATGTGTCCTTTCTCTGCTTCTTTTTTTCAAGGAGAGTCTTTTGACACTCGTCAAATACCTCATGCGCCAGACCGTGCATACCGATTCCGTTCATAAGCCATACTCCGTCAAAATGCACGAGCGATAACAGCGCCGATTTCCCGGGGGCAATATCCCGGCCGAACTTGTTGCCGGGCATTGTGGAGGCCGACAGAGTGAGCGTTTCGCCGTTGGAATCAAGAAGGGTAAGTGTGCTTTCGCCTACTGTTTCGTATCTGTAATATTCATACGGGCGAGACTGTATCGAAGCCAGAATCGGGATGTACATCTTCTCCTCAGGCTCGTGAGAGACAGCGATTATCTCGGCAAGCCATTCGTATGCAGGAATAGCCAGCGGACCGATTTTGGCATTCATCGGGATGAACGATTCAAGAGCATAGGACCTTGCCCCCGCTTCTTTGTTTCCAACCGATTGAAACATATTGTTTATGAAATCCTCAAAATCCTCGGTCACTGTTTCTTTGTCGTTTATACGGGTCAGGTAGCATCTGTCGCACAGCCATGCGCACAGACGGCGGATTTGATAGAAAACAGGTACTCCTATTTCCTCTTCGGGCATAATCATTGGACGTGACGGAGTATCCGGAGCATCTTCGTAGGCTTTCACAAGTTCAGGCATTAAAGACATTGCAAGCATACGGAGCGCAGGATTATTGGGATTCAGCACCGTCTCAGGATTGACATCGTTAGTGACATACCATAGCAAGAACAGCACTGCATGAAACGATGGAAACTCATCGTCGTAAGGATATGTCGATACCGATTCTCTGAGATTGTAGAAAGGAAATTTTTTGCCGTATTTCTTCTTATGTAATGATGTGAATGCAGCCCATACGCCTGTACCTGACACGAGGTCTTCAATATAGCAGGCAAGAACGATAGCCATGCGTCTGCTTACTCTGTCGGTGAAAGCAGGTTGTGTGGAGAAAACTTTGTGTACAATGGGATAAATCTTGTTGGCAACACCGATATAAAACGTATCGGTTGGAAACTGCTCGGCGTTGAAGTGTGTAGCGCAAAATTCGAACCGTGTGATTTTAGACGGGGCAAAATTAGGTTTGACTTTCTTTGATTTTGACATAAATATAGTGTTTAGGCCTGTCAGGAAATTGGGCCATTAAAATGTATTATAACCGGTATTCAGGCTGTTTTTACAGTGTGGCAAGGAGTGTTTGGCAGGTGCTTAAACGGAAAAATCAGAAATTCGACAAGATTGTTTGCTCATTACTGACCAATCTTTTTGTCAGTGCACAGTCATGAAAAGTTGTCAAAACTCGATGTTGACGCGTATGTTGAACTGGCGGCGTGTGAGGTAGTTGGGCACAGCGTAGCGGATTTCGTTGACATCGGTCACCCAGTAATATCCGCTTACATTGCTGATGTCAAGAAGGTTGAAGACATCAAATCCGAGCCATACGCTTTTTAGCTTGCCTGCAATGCCTGAGCGGTGCGTGCCTTCGGCAGGGGGGCTGAGCAGGGCATACTGAAGGCCGATGTCGACACGTTTGTAGGCCGGAGCGCGGAACCAGTACACATCACGGCTCGAACGCGGTGCCACCGTGGGCAGGCCGTCGGAGAAGATACCGCGCAACGAAAATTTGAGTTTTGGCCAGCGAGGGAAATAGTCGGTAAAGAATAGCGCTACCGAGTAGCGTCGGTCGTTGGGGCGTGGTACTTTTACTCCCGAGAGTTCTTCCTGTGTCTTCATCAGAGAGAAGCTAACCCATGAGTCGGAGCCCGGAACGAATTGACCGAACAGTTTCATGTCAAGGCCCATGGCGTAGCCTTTTGATGTGTTTTCGCCTGAGTATATGACCTTGAGATTCTGTACTTCGTAAGGTATGAGATCGGAAAGGCTCTTGTAGTAGGCTTCGGCCGAGAGTTTAAAGGGGCGGTTGAAGGCGCGGAAGGAGTAATCGGCGCCTAATATGAACTGCAGGCTTCGGGGCGATTTTATTTCATTGTTGAGTGTGATAATTGTGTGCCCCATCTCATCGGTCACGGGTTTGCGGTATTCTTTGTAGAACGGGCTCTGATAATAAAGTCCGGTAGCGAAGCGGAATGCCAGACGCGGCGTTGCATCGGGCACGAAACCGATATTGAATCGCGGGCTTACGAGCAGTTCTTTGTTGTAATCCCAATATGAAAGGCGCACGCCTCCGTTGATATTGAAATATCCTGCCGATGTGGAGAGACGGTAAGTGTCCTGAGCATAAAAAGCAAAGCGATTTGAACCCACTTCCTGGTTGGCATCCATGGCGTATATTACTTTCAGCGCATCAGGGTCGAAAGGGAGAGAGTAGCCGGCCGAGTCGCGTTTCTCCCACTCTCGGGCGCGGTCGCGTATGTTTTGATGTGAAAAATCCACTCCGTATTCAAGGTTGTGCCGGGCGATGCCTGTCGAGCCTCTGAGTCCGATGCTCATCACAGACGCTTTGAGCCGGTTGCGTGCGTGTTCGTGATAACGTCCCACTCCCAGTTCGCCGCCTATCACGGAGCCGTTGTCGCCGCCTGTGCCGCCGGCCTGATCGAGCCAGTATTCACCTTGGATATCGTAGCTCACGAGTTCGTTGGTGAGATAGCCTGATGCGAGAAGTTTGAGGTTGGTCGAGGATGCTGCTTTATAGTCGAGTGTGAGGGCGCCGAAGAAGGTTTCGAATCGATCCTTTTCCTGTCCGTCGAAATAGACTTTAAACTGCTTGGCATCGTTGACCGTACCGAAACTTGTGGTACGCGATGTAGGAATGAATTTATAATTGTTGACAGCGATGTTTCCCAACACCGACACTGAGAAGCGGTTGGACAACTTTAACGACATATTTGTCTGGTAATCAAAGAACTTAGGGTCATATTCACCCTTGTCTTCTGTCGAACTTAACAGAGATGCGTTGCTCTTGTATCTCACTCCGTGTAGCTGAGAGAAACGGCCCGTTGCCGAACCGACGGTGAGACTGCCGCCCATAAGTGAAACCGACACCGCACCTTCAAACTGCTGCGGATGACGATAAGTGATGTCGAGGGCCGACGACATTTTGTCGCCGTAGCGTGCCGGGAAGCCTCCGGTCGAGAATTCGATGTTGTCTACCATGTCGGGATTGATGATGCTGAGACCCTCCTGTCGTCCGGAGGTCACGAGCTGTGGGCGGAACACTTCTATACCGTTGATGTAGACAGAATTTTCGTCGTACGAACCGCCGCGTACCGAGTATTGAGACGACAGTTCGTTGCCTGATGTCACACCGGCCATGGTTGTTATTATCGATTCTACCGAACCGCCGGATGCATCTGGGTTGAGGCGATAGTTGTCGACGTTGACTGTCTGCATGGCGCCTGTCTGCTTTCTGAAGTCTGAGACCTCAACTTCTCCGAGCATGTGTGCTTTGGGGGTCATTTTCACATTCACTGTTACAGAGTCGGCGGCATTGATGAGCCGGCGTGTGGCATCTTCATAGCCGATGCAGGAAAAGACAAGGCGGATGGTGTCGGCCTTGGGCGCCGAGAGCTGATAAAATCCTTCGAGCGACGACATCGTGCCCAGTGCCGAGCCCTGTACTCGCACGGTTACAAATTCCAGCGGCTCGTTGGTCTCTTGTGTAATTTTGCCGCGTATGTTCACGCCGGCTGCTGCAAGGCTCGTAAGCAAAGCAGTCACAAGCGCTGTTTTGCGTATTCTAATATTCAGTGACATACTTTAATAACGACAGAATACGTATAAAATTGTATTTCCGTTTTTTCCTCTCACCGCATATATCGGCCGATTGTTTCGCCGGATCAAACGGAAGCGGACTCCCCTGTTATTAAAGGGAAGTCCGCTTGAGTAAGGTATTGTAAGATTTTGATTTTTAATCAGATCCAGCGGGCGAAGGCGAAGTCCATGCGGTGAGGAAGCTCGGCGTTCTTGGGATAGATGCGGAATCCGTAGCGGAATACACCGGCATCGAGAATTTTTGTCTTGAGGCGGTAGGTGAGTACGTTGCCGTCCTCTTTAACGACCTCAAATTCTTCTCTCTTGAAGAAGCTTTCCTTGCCGTCATGCACGCGGTAAACCACAAGCTCCACGCCGAGGTCACGACCCAGACCGTTGGTGTCGATAATGACTTCGTGCTCTACGTTCTGGCCGGTCACACCGAGATTGCCCTCGCTCTGAGTGCGGATGTCGAGAGCTTTCACGCCATCCCATTTTGCAGCAACATTTTCTTTCCATGCCACGATGCTCTTGGCAAGAGCAAAGTCGTTTTTGGCCAGACGCGCGAAGCGGGTGGCCTCGGGATCGTAGAAACGTTTGATGTAGTCCTCAATCATGCGCTGCATGGTGAAGTGAGGCGCAATGTCGCCGATAGAGCGCTTGATGTACTGTACCCATTCGGGCGAGTAACCTTTAGAGTTCTTGGCGAAGTAGAGAGGTATGATCTCGTTCTCAAGCATCGAGTAGATGGTGGCGGCGTCGAGTTTGTCCTGCTGTGCCTGGTCGGTGTAGGTGCGTTTGTCGGTAAGTGCCCATCCGGCTTTCTCGTTGAAGCGATAGCCTTCGTACCACCAGCCGTCGAGCACCGAGAAGTTGAGCACACCGTTCATCTCGGCTTTCTCTCCTGATGTGCCGGATGCTTCAAGAGGACGGGTGGGGGTGTTGAGCCAGATGTCAACGCCGGTTACAAGGCGTTTGGCTACCACCATGTTGTAGTCTTCAAGGAAGATGATTTTGCCGAGGAACTGAGGCATGCGCGAAATCTCCATGATGCGCTTGATCAGGCCCTGACCGGCACCGTCGGCGGGATGAGCCTTGCCGGAGAAGATGAATTGTACGGGGAAGTTCTCGTTGTTGACAATTTTGGCCAGACGGTCGAGATCGGTGAAGAGCAGGTGAGCGCGCTTATATGTGGCAAAACGGCGGGCAAAACCGATGATGAGAGCGTTGGGGTTGATTTTGTCCACGATTTTCATTACCGAAGATGGATCGCCCTGGTTGGCGAGCCATTTGGCTTTGAAATCGCGTTTTACGAAGTTGATGAATTTGGCTTTCATCGTGCAGCGCATTTTCCAGATTTCCTCGTCGGTGCATTTGTATATGCCGTCCCACGCTTCGGGATCGCTTTGGTGAGAGAATACCTGCTCGCCGAGTTTCTCTGTGTAGAATGCTTTCCACTCTGATGCGGCCCATGTGGGCATATGAACGCCGTTGGTTACGTATCCTACGTGGCTTTCTTCCCATGTGTAGCCTTTCCAGATGCCGGCAAACATACGTTTTGAAACCTCGCCGTGCAGCCAGCTCACACCGTTGGCCTCCTGGCAGGTGTTAAGCGCAAAGACGCTCATTGAGAAACGTTCGCCTGAGTCGGGATTCTCGCGGCCCATGTTCATGAGGTCGGCCCATGAGATGCCGAGTTTTGCAGGGAATTCGCCCATGTATTTGCCGAAGAGGCTTTCGTCGAAATAGTCATGGCCTGCGGGCACGGGGGTGTGCACGGTATAGAGCGACGAGGCACGCACCATTTCGAGTGCTACGTTGAAGCTCAGACCCTGATTTACGTAGTCGACCAGACGCTGGAGGTTGAGCAGAGCGGCGTGACCTTCGTTGCAGTGATAGAGGGTGTTGTTGATGCCAAGCTTTTTGAGCATGAGCACACCGCCGATACCGAGGAGGTACTCCTGTTTGATGCGGTTCTCCCAGTCGCCTCCATAGAGCTGGTGGGTGATGACGCGGTCAAATTCGCTGTTCATGTCAAAGTCGGTGTCCATCAGATAGAGCTTCATGCGACCCACGTTTACGCGCCAGATATGGCTGTAGATTATGCGGCCGGGGAAGGGCACTTCAAGAATCATAGGCTCGCCGTTGGCGTCCATTACCTGCTCGATGGGGAGCTGATTGAAGTTCTGAGCCTCATAGTTGGCAATCTGCTGGCCGTCTACGCTGAGGCTCTGTGTGAAGTAACCGTAGCGATAAAGGAAGCCCACGGCTGTCATGTCTACACATGAGTCGGAGGCTTCTTTGATGTAGTCGCCTGCGAGCACGCCGAGACCGCCAGAGTATATCTTCAGACAGTTGCAGAGGCCATATTCCATTGAGAAATACGACACCGAGGGGATGTCGGTGCGCATAGGCTTGGCCATATAGGCTTTGAAATCGTCGTAAACTTTGGTGATGCGCTCCATCATGTCCTTGTCGGCCATGATTTCGTTGAGACGTTCGTTGGAGAGCTGCTGGAGCACCATCACGGGGTTTTCGCCGGTAACGCGCCACAGGTCGGGATTGAGTTCGCGGAAGAGTTGTTTGCCTTCGCTGTTCCAAACCCACCAGAGATTCTTGGCAAGTTCATCCAAAGGCTTAAGCTCAGTGGGGAGTTCGGCTTTAACAGTAATGTCGCGCCATACGGGGGCATTAGTGTTACTTACAGGGAGTTTCATACTTTGATATAGTTTATTTATATTTTATATTTCAAATCGAGCCGCTGCCGGAGGGTAAGCCGGTGGCGGTGATTGGCGATTTATCTTTTGCAGGCGTTGTCGAGCGCTATACTGAATGCCTCGTTGTAATATTTTATAAATTCATGCCACGAAGCCCTGCGGGCCGTATCGGAAGCAGCGTTGCGGTATTGCTGCATCTGCTCGTCAGAAGCATTGACGAGCGAGGCCATATCTTCTGCGATTGTTTCGGTCACGGAGCCGTAGTTGAAGTCGCCGCGGCTCACTACGTCCACGCCCGAACGGTCAAATCCGTTTTTGTCCTGCGAGAGGACCCATTGACCGAATCCGGACAACGAGGTCGTGATGGCAGGGATGCCGAATGCCACGCTTTCCATTGGTGTGTAACCCCATGGTTCGTAGTACGATGGGAAAGCCGTAGCGTCGATGGCAGGGAGGAGGTTGTAGTAAGTCATGTCGAGCACGCCGTCGTTGCCGTTGAGATAGCAGGGCACGAAAATTGCCGTCACACCCTTCTTGCTGTCGTTTGTGAATCCGAGGCTGTGGATGCGTCCGATCACGGCGTCGTCGTTGTAGTTATATAATGTATGAGTGCACACGGGGTCGGGCAGGGGAGTGCCGCCGGGATGTTGCATGGCTTGCTGTAGGTCGATGCGCGGAGCGTTGACCCATGCGGGCACAAGCACGAGCGCTATTACCGATTTCTGAAGTGTGATGTTGCCGAGGCGCCGCATGGCATCAAGGTACATATCGATGCCCTTATTGCGAAATTCGCACCGACCGGAAGTAGCGATTATGAATGTATCGTCGCCAAAGTCCGAGCCTGTGAGAGCGCGAGCCATAGTCAGTATCCTTTCGCGTCCTTCACGGCGGACGGATTTGTATTTTCTAACTCCTGGCACGAAATCGGCCTCGAAACCGTTGGGTGTGACTACATCTACCCGACGGTCAAGTAGTTGCTCACATTCGCGTGCTGTGACTTCGCTGACCGTAGTAAAGCAGTCGGCCTGATGGGCGGCTCCTTTTTCGAGTGAGTGTTTTGACTCCATATTGAGCTCGCGTGCCATCTGGTCGCCGTTGTATCCTTTGAGATAGTCGTAAAGCGGCTTGCCGTTTCCGCATATGCTGCGGCCTATGCATGTGGCATGAGTGGTGAAGACGGTAGCTACCGACGGAAGTTCTGCTTTGGTGTAGAGGAGGCCCATGCCTGTTGTCCATTCATGGAAGTGAGCAATCATTTTCTTTCCCTCGTTCAGGCCGTGGAAGATTGCAAGATCGCGTATTACTATTCCTGCTGCGTGAGAGAAAGCGCAAGCTTCGTCATAATCGCCGTAAGCATGCAGCGAGTCAATGCCGAAAAGTTCCCACATACGACCGTAAAACTGATCTTTGACGGCGTACATGCCATCGAATCTGACCAGTACGGCAACCGGGCGTCCGGGCACCTCCCAACGGCCAACCCTTACGCTCACGCCCTCTGGCAAGTGCAGCTGTGAGAGCCATGGTTTGAGCAGTGTCTTTGAGGGAGTGAAATACGGCGAAGGGCGGTCATCAGACCACACATCCGGGCCGATAAAAATCACTTTATCTTTATATGAGTCGTGAAGCGTTTTGGCAGCAGTGGAGAGGACGGTATATATACCGCCTATTTTGTTGCAAACCTCCCAACTTGTTTCAAATAGTAAGTCAAACTCTACCATTAGATGTCGTATTGCGTTTAGTCAAATTGAGTTAAAGCGCTGATTGGGTGCTTTTTTACATATTTGTGGCTAAAAACGTGTCTGAAAACATTTCTCTGCAAAGTTACAAACTTTTTTTTAAAATTGCAATTTTTTATACTCCGACGAATTTTGAAATACAACCAAAATTCCTTTTTCAGGGGCAATCGTTGAGTGAAAAATATTTTGCAATTCCGCTTGACGAGGGAAAAGCGCTGTCATTTGCCGACAAATATTTCGCTTCGGATTATGCCCTAAAATTCGCTCGAAAAATGAAATTTTATTTTCGGAAAGTCGGCCTGGGCCATCTGAAGCACATAAGCCGAGTCGGCCAGAAAGACGTCGCGTCCTTCGCGGTCTTCGGCCATGAACTGATGTTTGCGTCGCTTGAAGGCTTCGAGCGCTTCCGCGTCATCGCTCTCTATCCAGCATGCTTTGTATAGTGATATCGGTTCCCAGCGGCATGAGGCGCCATACTCGTGTTCGAGACGGTACTGTATCACTTCAAATTGCAGCTGACCGACGGTGCCGATGAGTTTGCGCCCGTTGAAACGATTGACAAACATCTGCGCAACGCCTTCGTCCATGAGTTGTTGCAAGCCTTTATCGAGTTGTTTCGACTTCATGGGATCGGTGTTTTCGATATACTTGAACATTTCGGGGGAGAACGACGGCAAGCCCTTGAAATGGATCTCTTCGCCCTCGGTGAGTGTGTCGCCGATTTTGAAATTGCCTGTGTCGGGAACGCCCACGATGTCGCCGGGATATGCTTCGTCGACAATGCTTTTTTTCTGAGCCATAAAGGCTGTGGGAGAGGCAAAACGCATCATTTTGCCGCTGCGTATATGCTTATAGTTGGCGTTGCGTTCGAACCGGCCTGAACATATCTTTACAAAAGCGATGCACGAGCGGTGGTTGGGATCCATATTGGCATGAATCTTGAACACGAAGCCTGTGAATCGGTTCTCGCCCGGTTCGACGCGCCTTTCTTCGGTGTCGGTTGCTCTTGGCTCGGGTGCAATCTTTACAAAGCAGTCAAGCAATTCCTTGACACCAAATGTGTTGAGCGCCGAACCGAAAAATACGGGAGCAAGCTTGCCGCGCAGATATTCCTCTGTGTCAAACTCCGGATACACGCCTTCTATGAGCTCAAGGTCGGCTCTGAGGCGGGCGGCGTCATCGTCGCCGATTGCGGCATCGATGCGCTGATCGTTGATGTCGGTGATTTCTACACGTTCGGTGGCCCGCTGTTTGTCGGGCGCGAAAAGGTCGAGCGTGTGTTCGTAAATATTATATACGCCCTTGAATTTTGCACCAATATTAATAGGCCAGCTCAACGGACGTACGGCAATCTTCAGTTCTGCTTCGAGTTCGTCAAGAATGTCGAACGGGTCGCGGCCTTCGCGGTCGAGCTTGTTGACAAAAATAATGACAGGAGTGTTGCGCATACGGCACACTTCCATCAGTTTGCGAGTCTGCATTTCCACGCCCTTGGCCACGTCGACGACTATGATTACCGAGTCAACGGCTGTGAGAGTGCGGTAAGTGTCTTCGGCAAAATCCTGGTGGCCCGGTGTGTCGAGAATATTGATTTTATAACCGTTGTATTCAAATCCCATCACCGATGTCGCCACCGAAATGCCACGCTGCTTTTCTATCTCCATCCAGTCGCTGGTAGCGGTCTTTTTGATTTTATTGGATTTAACAGCTCCGGCTATGTGTATGGCTCCTCCAAAGAGGAGCAGTTTTTCGGTGAGTGTGGTTTTGCCGGCATCGGGGTGAGAGATGATGGCAAATGTACGGCGGCGTCTGATTTCGTCTTGTTGCGATGCCATTATGAAAGCTGATTGAGGCGATTGATGCAATCTCGCAGCGACATTTCCCAGTGCGGTATGTCAATTCCGAATGTGGCCTTGATTTTTGATTTGTCGAGCACGCTGTAGAAGGGGCGTGTGGCTGCTGTAGGATAGTCGCGGGTGGCTATCGGCATCACTTTGCAGCTGTCGATGCCTGCAATGCGGAGGATGGCAACAGTGAAGTCGTACCATGAAGCCACGCCTTCGTCGGTGAAGTGGAAAATGCCGGGCACCCACTGGGGAGCGGTAATCACAGTGTAAATGGCTTTGGCAAGGTCGAGCGCGTAGGTGGGAGTGCCTATCTGGTCGGCCACGACGCGAAGCTCGCCTTTTTCTTTTCCGAGTTTGAGCATGGTCTTTACGAAATTCTTCCCGTAGGGCGAATAGAGCCATGCTGTGCGTATAATCACCGCATCTGGTGCGAGCGCAAGAAGCGCCGTCTCTCCTTTGCGTTTCGTGGAGCCGTATTGCGAACAAGGGTTCACCTTGTCGCCCTCTGTATAAGGCGTGTGGGCTGTGCCGTCGAACACATAGTCGGTGGAAATGTGTACGATATTGTATCCCAGCTCTTCGGCATGACGGGCAAGATTGCTCACGGCATCAATATTTACGGCAGCACACAGTGCGCTGTCTTCTTCGGCGCGGTCAACGGCGGTGTAGGCGGCGCAATTCACTACGTGTGTGAATTCGCCTTTCTGCATAAATTTCTTCACGGCCTCAGCATCGGTCAGGTCAAGTTCCTGAATGTCGACGTAGGTAGTCACACCGGGAAGTTTATCTTCCAATACGTTTCTAAGCTCGTTGCCAAGCTGGCCGTTGGCTCCTGTGACAAGTATTTTCATAATAAGAGTAGTTTTCCGACTGCGAAGTTACAAAAAAAAAAATTAGCAGCAAAATTCCTACATCATCCCATCGGAAACAAAAAACGTTGTACAGACTCTTGGACATTCCGGGAAAGAGCAATCTTTAAAAAATACTAAAAAGGACGCAATATAGTTGCCCACCCGAAATTTTATTGGTAAATTTGCGGATGTTTAGCATTCAAAAATTGCTGAAATATAAAATTATCATCTTATCTTATAACGAAAAAACAATCGGCCTATTGCACATTTCTACTCAAAAAAAATCGAAAAGATAGAAAATAATGCAAAACTACACACAGTGTACCGATGATCAGCTGGTACGCGCTTTTGTTTCCGGCGACAACACGGCTTTTGACAATCTCTTGTACCGTTATCAGGACAGGGTGCTTTCTTATATCCTGCGTCTGGTGAAAGATGAAGATGTGGCCAACGATTTGTTTCAGGAGACATTTGTCAAAGCTATCATGACTATAAAGCAGGGACGATACCAGAGCGACGGCAAGTTCGGCGCTTGGATCACCCGCATCGCGCACAATCATATCATCGACCATTTCCGTCAGGAGAAGGCTCTTGCTACGATTTCTGCCGACAACGAAGATGTAGACGTGCTCAACCGTAAGGAGCTCAGCGAAGGCACTATCGAAGATATGCTCATTTACAATCAGACCCTTTCCGACGTACGCCGGCTTGTGGAGATGCTCCCCAAAGAACAGAGGCAAGTGCTGATGATGAGATATTACGATAATATGTCGTTCAAAGAGATTGCCGAGCTCACGGGCGTGAGCATCAATACAGCTCTGGGGCGTATGCGTTATGCCTTGATTAATATGCGCAAGCAGGTGGCCGATGCGGGTGTGCAGTCTTTGATATAAATGTCGGCCATATAATACCGAGAGACTGAGACCGCTCTCTGCTATTGATTAACAGAATGTTAGATACGATTTCACATTACATAACGGTAGCCGCCGATTTTCTCGGTGGCTATCCTCTTTTTTTTCTGCTTATAGGCGGAGGTTTGTATATGTTCCTGCGCTCAGGCATGGTATCGTTGCGACGTATCCCCGATGCCGTGGCTGAGCTGCGCAAGAAGAGCGATGCAGACAACGGCCAGATATCTTCAGCCCAGGCGCTTGCCTCGGTCGTAGCCGCCACAGTGGGACTCGGCAACATCGCCGGCGTGGCCATTGCTCTGGTTATGGGCGGTCCCGGCGCTATTTTCTGGATGTGGGTGAGCGCGATAGTGGGCATGTCGACCAAGTTTCACGAGGGTGTGCTCGCTATCATGTACAAAGGCAAAGGCGATGACGGTACTCCGCAAGGCGGTCCGATGTATATTATCGAGCAAGGATTGGGCAAGAAATGGCGTCCGCTGGCGGTGTTTTTCGCCATAGCCGGTATGTTCGGCACTCTGTGCATAATGAATGCCAACCAGCTCACCGAAGCCTTCATGAGCGTCTTCGCCACACCAGACGCGCTTGTCTCCAACGGTGCGCTTACATCGATGTCGGCAGCCACGGGCATGAGTCAGGTGTCAATATTCAAGCTCCTGTTCGGCATGACTATCGCTCTTATCGTGGCTCTGGTTGTTCTGCGCGGCATCAAGCGCATAGCGCGTGTGGCATCTGTGCTTGTTCCGTTCATGGTTGGAGTGTATTTCCTTATGGTTCTGTATATTATCATCACCAATATAACACAGGTCCCGGCTGTAATCACGAGTATTTTTACCGAAGCGTTCAATCTCAGAGCAGGCTTCGGAGCTTTTGCCGGCATAGCTATCATAGGCGCCCGCCGCGCAGCTCTGGTCAACGATGCCGGTATTGGTACGGCTTCTATAATGCACGGAGCCTCCCGCAATACTTCGCCCGTGCGTGAGGGACTGATAGCCATGCTCGGCCCGAGCATCGACTCCGGACTGGTATGCACGCTCACTGCGCTGGCCATACTTCTTTGCGGCGATACAAGCGTGGAGGGAGTCAAAGGACTGCAGGTGGCTATGGACGCATTTGCCAAGGGCATTCCAGGCGGACAATATATGCTCATAGTCATTGTGGTATGTTTCGCGCTGTCGTCGATGTTCTCATATTCATATTATGGCACCCGTTGCGCGGCATATCTTTTCGGCGAGCAGAAAGCACGGTATTATACATGGGCTTTTATCCTCACCCTTGTTGTGTTTGCCGTGATTCCGCTCGAGGCTGCCGTAGGACTTTGCGATTTATTCTATGCCCTAATGGCTATTCCGACAATGATTGCGCTTATAGCCCTGAGCCGCCATGTGAGAGCCGCTACGAAACAATATTTTGATAAGAAAAGACAAAAGTCATAAACATCGGGCCCGCTTCGTTGCCCGTAATTCTTCAACATAAACTTCAACTCTGATGCTTGAATTCATTACATGGAATGCCGATCCGATTCTATTTAATTTCGGTCCGTTGCACATACGCTGGTATGGCCTGATGTTTGCCATCGGTTTTTGGCTCGGCACTATCATTGTAGGTAAAATGTTCCGTCACGAGGGTGCCCCGGAGAGCTGGTTGAGCATACTGCTGCTATGGGTGGTGGGTGCGACAATCATCGGAGCGCGTCTTGGCCATGTGTTTTTCTATCAATGGGATTATTATTCGCAGCATCCCGAGAAGATTATCGCTTTCTGGGAAGGAGGACTTGCCAGCCACGGCGGTACGATAGCCATTATAATAGCCGTACTGCTGTTCTCCTTTTTTACCACAAAGCGCAGCCCGCTCTGGACTTTCGACCGTCTTGTCATTCCAATCGCCCTGGTGGGAGCAATGATACGCATTGGCAATCTCATGAACTCGGAGATATACGGTTATCCAACCTCATTGCCCTGGGGCTTTATCTTTGTGCGCGGTCACGAATGGCCCGGACTGCCATGTCATCCTACACAGATTTATGAAGCTCTGGCATATCTGGCGCTTTTCGGAGTGCTTATGTGGATGTATTGGAAAAAGAACGCCGAGGAGCGTCCCGGACTCATTTTCGGCGTCTTTCTCACTTGGCTCTTCACGGCGCGTTTCTTCATCGAATTTGTAAAGAATCCGCAGGTAGCCTTTGAGCAGGGCATGACCCTCAACATGGGCCAGTTGCTCAGCATACCGTTTATTCTGCTCGGCATAGGATTTATCATTTACGCAATGTGCCGACCCAAAGTCAAGCTCACATTCCCCGACAAATTTGCCGACGAGAAGTAACTCGCCGGTAGCGCTTCAAATATAAACACCCCATCGGCATGCCGATGGGGTGTTTATATTTGACTGTGACATTTTACATATTGGCTCGGCGGCGGTAGAGGATAATGGCAATGATGGTGTAGATGATATTCGGAATCCACATTGCCACAAAGGGTGACGTGAGGCCGGAGATGGCAAATGTCTGGGTGATGGTCATGAACAGGATATAGCTGAAACTGAGCACAAGCCCGATGCCGATGTTCAGACCCATACCGCCTTTTACCTTTCTCGACGACAGCGACATACCTATCACGGTAAGAATAAACGCGGCTGCCGTCATGGCAAACCTGCGGTGGTATTCGACCTGAAATGACTGTATGTTGGCTACGCCGCGCTCTTTTTGTCGGTCGATATATTCGCTCAATGCGGGAGTGGTGAGCAGCTGATGATCGTTTTCGGAAATAAGAAAATCGCGTGGCTCGAATGGTATCATCGTGTCGAGTTGCTGACCCTTGGTTATGAATTCGCGTTCGCCCTCGATGTCGCGGATCACGTAATCATATACGCGCCAGCTGTAGAGTGTGTCCCAGCGTATAGATTGTGCCGTGAGACGTGAAATCAGTCGTTTCTCTTCGTCAAATTTATCAAGCGAGAAGCGGGTGCCGCTTTTGGTGTTGTTGTCGAAGCGGTTCATATAAGCTATCTCTCCCGGTGCCACCATGAGCATGATGTTGGCGCCATAATCGACGCGTTTGTCCTTTACGTAGGTGTTGGTGTAATTGATGCGTTTTACATTGGCGGGGGGAATGACGTAGGCATCCAGAACGAATGTGGCCAGCGCTATGATTGCCGCCGAGAACATATAAGGACGCAACAGGCGGCGGAAGCTTATCCCGGCCGAGAGCATTGCTATTATTTCACTGTTTTCTGCCAGTTTTGATGTGAAGAAGATTACGGCTATGAATGTGAACAGAGGCGAAAACTGATTGGCGAAATAGGGCAGGAAATTCAGGAAATAATCAAACAGGGTCTTATCCAACGGCGCTTTGAGGAATGCATCAAGCTTCTCATTGATGTCGAACATCACCACGATGGCCAGCAGCAGTACTATTGCGAAGACGTACGTGCCGAGAAATTTGCGGATAATGTATCTGTCGATTAATTTGAACATCGCTATCTAAGTTATCGTATCTGCCTGCGCCTTAGAGCTACAAGCGTACGTTGAGTCTTTCCACCATTTCCTGTTTCCAGGAGCGGAACGTGCCGGAGATGATTTGCCTGCGGGCTTCTCTCACGAGCCAAAGGTAGAAGGCCAGGTTGTGTATAGAAGCTATTTCAAGAGCCAGAAGCTCGTTGGCAATGAAAAGGTGACGCACATAAGCTTTTGAATATGTGCGGTCTACAAATGACGGACCGTCTTCCTGAAGAGGTGAGAAATCGTTTTCCCACTTCTTGTTGCGCATATTCATCGTGCCGTGGGCTGTAAATAGCATACCGTTGCGTCCGTTGCGCGTTGGCATCACGCAGTCCATCATGTCCACTCCGCGTTCGATGGCTTCGAGTATGTTGACGGGTGTGCCCACACCCATAAGGTATCGCGGTTTGTCGGCAGGGAGGATGTCATTGACGACATCAATCATCTCGTACATGGTTTCTGCCGGTTCTCCCACAGCGAGGCCTCCGATGGCGTTGCCGTCGGCGCCGAGGGCTGCAACGTGACGAGCCGATTCACGGCGCAAGTCGGGGTAGGTGCATCCCTGCACGATGGGGAAGTAGGCCTGTCGGTAGCCGTAGAGTCCTTCGGTCTCATTATAACGCTTCCAGCCGCGGTCGAGCCAACGCAGCGTGAGGTCGAGACTGCGTCGCGAGTAGTCGTAGTCGGACGTACCGGGCGGACACTCGTCAAGAGCCATCATGATGTCGGCTCCGATGGCGCGCTGTGTGTCCACCACGTTCTCAGGGGTGAACAGATGTTTCGACCCGTCGATATGGCTGCGGAAAGTCACACCTTCGTCTGTGAGTTTGCGTCGGTCGGAAAGCGAGAATACCTGAAAACCGCCGCTGTCGGTCAGAATAGGTCTGTCCCATCCGCCGAACTTGTGAAGGCCGCCGGCTTGTTTGAGTATCTCCACGCCGGGACGGAGGTAGAGGTGATAGGTGTTGCCGAGTATGATTTGAGCCTTAATGTCGTCTCTCAGGTCGCGGAAATGCACGCCCTTTACGCTGCCAACAGTGCCCACAGGCATGAATATAGGCGTTTCGATTGTGCCGTGGTCGGTGGTGATGGCTCCGGCACGCGCATTGCAGTCGCTGGCAGTGGCAATGAGGCTGAAATCCATGACACCGTTTTTAGAAAAGTGATTCGGGATATTCGCCGGCTGCGTGTAGTGCGGCCATGGCCTGGGCAACATGCTCGCGGTCTTCGGGGAATGTGACACCGAACCATTTTGATGATGTAGAGAGAACTTTCACCTCTTTGGTGCCGCTGTTGATGAGTGTATCTACTACGGTAGGAATGTAAAACTCGCTTTTCAGTTCGCCGCCGTGCGCTTTGAGAAAATCCACAAATTGCTCGTTGGCCAGCATCATAAAGTCGGGACCGAAACCCCAGAGGTTCATCGAAACGGGGGTGACGGGCGACAGGATATGATCTACACCGCTCTCGTCGGTGTATTCGATGCCTTCAGCTTCACGATGGATGCCGTGGCACTCGACAATCGACGTAAGTGTGCCGTCGGGTGCTGTTGTGCACACACCGCGGCTCACGCTTCCGCTCTCCGACAGCGTGTTGGCAACAGGGAAACCTACCATTACGTATTCATTCTCTCCCGATGAAAGATGTCCGGCTATAGTCTTGAATGAGTCGCGGCCGTAGAAGTCGTCGGCATTGATTACTGCAAACGGCTCTTTGATAACATTGCGGGCTGCAAGGATTGCGTGTCCTGTGCCCCAGGGCTTTACTCGATCTTCGGCCGGGGTGAAACCTTTGGGCAGGTCGGTAAGCTCTTGAAAAACGACCTCAACTGCTATATGTCCTTTGTATTTGGAGAGAATTTTATCCTCAAAATCTTTTTGAAAATCTTTGCGGATGACAAATACAATCTTTCCGAAGCCGGCCCGGATGGCATCGTAGATTGAATAATCCATGATTGTTTCGCCGTGAGGTCCGATGCCGTCGAGTTGTTTCAATCCACCGTAACGGCTGCCCATACCGGCAGCAAGAACTAATAATGTAGGTTGCATAAACGAGTAAATAAATATGGCGCAAAGTTACGAAAAATCACCGTAAACGCCAAATTATGGCTGTCGCGCGATAGCTGCGTGGTGTTTGCAACAATCTGGCCGGAATGTTTTTGCCGTTTGATTTTATCCTTGGTCTTGTCGGAGCTTACAATCCGAATTGGCTCAGGTCCTTGAAGTCTTCGCAACGAGGCGTGCCGGAGAGCTTTTCTTCAATTTTCTGTACCACGCTTTCGCATTGCTTCTGTGCAAGGCGACGGTTGATGGAGTAGGTGGGCAATTCTATTTCGGTGTATCGCTTCAACCATCTCAGATTTTCCTCTGCCATTAAGAAATACCCCAGACGTGCAAGTGTGATCGTATTAATGATATAAATAAGTATCGGGTCGGTGGGCAATGAGAGTTCTATGGAGCGGCTGGCGTAATTTTTAATCCAGCTGAGTGTCTCGAGGTGCTTGATGTCGTGTCTGAAATAGTATTCCGCTACAATCAATGTGACAAGATATTGGCCGGTGTTGCGCAGGTAACATTCGGCTACTTCTACCGCGATGTCATGGTATCCCGATTCCCACAGATGCGTTATCCACGAATGCCAGATTGACTCGTCGTTGTCTGCGTTGAACCTGAAATAAGTGTCGAGCTGATTGCTGATGTCGGCGGGACGGAATATAATGAGGTCGGGAATGATGTTGAGTATTTCGGCAGGAAATTTCTCCATGGCCGATTTGAGGACGCTGATTCCCGACACCTCATCGCCGCATCTCTGCAATGTGAACGCATAGAGCCGATAGGGGTCGTACATCGTCGGGGAAAGTGCGCAGCATTGGCCGAAGAGGGTTTTTGCCTCGTTGAAGTCGCCTTTGTTGAAATAGTATTTTGCTTTCACGTAGATGCCTTGCCAGTCGTCGGGATTAATGGCAAGGGCATAGTCGATTGCGTTGTTAAATTCGTCGAAATTGCCTATGGCGAGATACTGCTCGGCGAGCATTAGCCAGTTGGAGTAGCCGAAGGGGTCGATTTCGGTGAGTTCGGTGAGGAGACGTGCCGCTTCCTCGTTGCAGTTCATGGTCTCGAAAGCGGTAGCGGTCTCGAAGAGTATCATTTTCTTGTTCGACGAGCGGCTTTTGATCCCTTCGACGTTGTTTAGGAGCCAGTCTGGAAGATTGGCGTCGGCTACCAGACGGATAAACTGTATCGCCACCTCGTCTTCGTCAAATTTCCTTACAGAAGCCAAGAATGAGTCAAACTCTTTGCTGAAGTCGGCGTCGGAGCGTGAGAGCATATTTCTCATTCTGAGCACATCCCACATCTGGCCTTCTTTCGGGCCTGTAGATTCGATATATTGCCTGCCGGCAGCCTCCGAAATCTGATTATAAAAAAGGCAACGCCGCTGATTGAGCTCATCGCTGTCGGGGTGGAAGCGCGATGCCACGCTCAGCACTTCCATTCGCAGCAGGTCATCGGCAGTGTCGCCGGCAGTGTCAAATATGTCGATGAGTTCGTCCTCATCAAAATATCGGTCGGAGAGCGGAAGCGACATGCTTTCGCGAAAACGCTCAATTAGCCGGTCAGTGTCGTTGTATTCTTCGTCCAAAACTTTACTAATGATATAGTTACAGTGAACAATGCAGCCTCCACGATTGTCGTGAAGCGGCTGCATTGTTGCGGTTGAGTCGTTTTATTTGTTGATTTTCTCCCAGCTGTCTTTCAGACCGATTGTGCGGTTGAATACGAGATGCTCCGGCGTAGAGTCGTAATCGGGAGTGAAATAGCCGATGCGCTGGAATTGCAGTTTGGTGCCGGGACAAGCTATTTCGGCTGCATAGGGTTCAATCTTGATGCCCTGAAGCACTTTCAGCGAGTCGGGATTCAGCATTTCGCGGAAGTCGCGTTCTGTCTCTGCGGCGGGGTTCTCGACGTTGAAGAGTCGGTCGTAGAGGCGAGCTTCGGCATCGACTGCGTGAGCGGCCGACACCCAGTGGAGCGTGCCTTTTACCTTGCGTGCAGCTCCGGGCATACCGCTAAGTGTCTCAGGGTCGTAGGTGCAACAGATTTCCAGAATGTTGCCGTCGGCGTCTTTCACCACATCTTCACATTTAATTATATAGGCACCTTTGAGGCGTACTTCGGCGCCGGGTGCGAGACGGAAGAATTTTTTCGGAGGATTCTCCATGAAGTCGTCGCGCTCGATGTAGATTTCGCGGGTGAAGGGCATTTTGTGTGTGCCCGAAGTGGTGTCTTCCGGATTGTTCTCCATCTCCACCATTTCCGTTTTGTGCTCCGGATAATTGGTGATAACGAGCTTTACGGGGTTCATCACTGCCATCACGCGGGTGGCGATGCGATTGAGATCGTCGCGCACGGCGTGCTCGAGGAGCGACACTGAGTTGAGTGCTTCGTATTTTGTATATCCGATAGTGTTGATGAAGTTGCGTATCGAATCCGGTGTGTAGCCGCGGCGACGCATTCCGGAAATGGTGGGCATACGCGGGTCGTCCCATCCGGCCACCAGACCTTCTTTAACCAGCTGGAGGAGTTTGCGTTTGCTCATCACGGTATAGGTGAGGTTGAGGCGGTTGAATTCAATCTGGCGCGGGCAGTAGCTCTCGTCGGCCAGCTCCGAAACGAAGTATTCGTAAAGCGGACGGTGAGGTACAAATTCGAGTGTGCATATAGAGTGAGTGACACCCTCGAAATAGTCGCTCTGTCCGTGGGCGAAATCGTACATGGGGTAGACTTTCCATGTGGTGCCGGTGCGGTGGTGGGGCGTCTTGATGATGCGGTACATGATGGGATCGCGGAAATGCATATTGGGCGACGCCATGTCGATTTTTGCGCGGAGCACGCGCGAGCCTTCGTCAAATTCGCCGGCGTTCATACGCATGAAGAGGTCGAGATTTTCCTCAACCGAGCGGTTGCGGTAAGGGCTTTCCTGTCCGGGAGTGGTGGGTGTGCCTTTCTGAGCGGCGATTTCTTCCGAGGTCTGGTCGTCGACATATGCTTTGCCTTCTTTGATGAGGCGCACGGCAAGGTCGAAGAGTTGTGGAAAATAGTCGGAAGCGTAGTATTCGCGGTCTCCCCAGTCGAAGCCGAGCCAGTGTATGTCTTCGCGGATTGAGTCGACGTATTCAACATCTTCTTTCACGGGGTTGGTGTCGTCGAAACGGAGGTTGCATGTGCCGCCGAACCGTGCTGCGATGCCGAAGTCCATGCAGATGGCCTTGGCGTGACCGATGTGCAGATAGCCGTTGGGCTCAGGCGGGAAGCGAGTATTAAGGCGTCCGCCGTTTTTACCTTCTTTAAGATCGTTGAATACGATTTCTTCAACGAAGTTCATGCTTTTCTTCTCTTCGGGAGATTCCATTGTATAGTATGATTTTGATTTTCGAATATGTAATGCCTATGGTCAGCGTTTAGTGCCTTTGGCGCCTTTTGTGCCCGAAAGCGAGCCCATGGCGAAGATGTTCTGGTCGAACGACAGTGTCTTGCTCTCGGCCTCTCGGCTGCGTTTGAGCGCAAGAGCCACAAGTTGCTCCATAAGTTTGGTGAATGTGATGCCTGAGGCCTCCCACAGGTAGAAAGAGAGCGAACCGGGGATGGTGTTGATTTCGTTGACAAAAATTTCGCGGGTGTCGCGGTCTACGATGACATCTACTCTGCTTACGCCGTTGCAAGAGAGCACGCGGAAGGTGTCGCCGGCAAGTTTGCGTATGCGCTCGGTTTCGTCGGCGGGCAGGTCGGCCGGCACGCGGCGCTGGCTTGTAGCCATGCTGCCCGATGATTTGGCGCCCTGAGCGCCCTTGGTACCTTTCGAGCCGGAACCTCCGCCGTATTTATCTGTGTATGAGAGGAACTCACCGCTTTTCACAGGTTCCTCGAGCACCGAAGTGCGGTAGTTGTCCGGCTCACCCAGCACCGAACAGTTGATTTCCTGCAAGTGCTCGACCATGTGCTCTATAATGATGCGCGAGCTGTAGCGTGCTGCATCGGTAATGGCCGCATCGAGTTGGGCTGCGTCATGTGCGGCTGAAATTCCGACACTGGAACCGAGATCGGCGGGCTTGACAATGACCGGGAAACCGAGTTTGTCGGTTACTTTTCCCACAATTGAAGGTTTGTCGGCGAAATATTCGCGGTCGGTGCACCACACGTAGTCAACCACAGGGATGTCGTTGGCCTGAAGTATTTGCTTCATTGTTATCTTGTCCATGCCGTTGGCTGAGGCGAGAATACCGCAACCGGCGTAGGGGATGCCTACGGTCTCGAACACACCTTGCAGCGAGCCGTCTTCACCTCCGTGTCCGTGCATGACGGGGATGATGACATCGAGCACGGCGGCTTTGTCCGAGCCGAACAGCGGTTTGTTGTAGCGATAGAGTGTATAATCGCCCAGACAAGGACGCATATAAACCTGTGTGCAGCGTTTGAGCAGAGCCGGCACATCGCGGTAGTTTGATGTGTCGAGCAGAGCTTCTCCGGTGTACCATTTGCCGTCTTTTGTTATGTAGACGGGCGTAACGTCGAATCTCTCGCGATCTATGGCAGCCATGGCCTGCGATGCTGAGATTACAGATATTTCATGCTCGGTGGAGCGGCCACCGAAAAATACGCCTATGTTGGTTTTCATTATCAGTTGTTTGATTATTCTTATTTTGATTTTTTCCCGGGATATTTTATTTGAACGTATCGGGAAGGTCGTTTTCGTAGAGTATTGTGTCGCCGGGGCGCATTATCGTATTGAGGTATTGCTGACCTTCGGCAAAGGTGTCGACAATCTTGACTTCGGGCTTTCCTTCGCCTTCGCTGATGCCGCCGACGATGCTCTCGCGGTTGTAGTTCCCTACGACCACGGCTATGTCGACCGATGAGGCGATTTTGCGGCCGAACTCTCGGTTTAGACGTTCCTGATCAACTCCCAGCTCTATCATTCCGGGAGTGATGACGATACGGCGTCCTCCGCGCATTTGCGAGAGCACATCAAGAGCCATGGCCGAACCCACGGGATTGCTGTTGTAGGCATCGTCGAGGAGTGTGACGCCCGATGCCGTACGTTTTATGCTCAGACGATGCTCGACGGGGGTGATACGCTCGACGGCGTATCGTATCTGTTCGTGGCTTAGTCCCATATCGAGAGCTACAATCACTGCGGCGGTGAGGTCGGAGATGTTGGCCGAACCCAGGAGCTGTGTGTGCAGCGTGATTATTTCTTCTCCGGCGCTGCGGATGGTGAAGGTGGTGCCGGAGGGGGAGTACAATATGTCGGTGACGTGATAGTCGGCGGGGTCCTGATTGTCGATTGCATAGCGAAGCGCACGGCAATTGTTCACTTCGCGTGAGGCTGTCATCGGGAAATCGTTGTTGAGAACGACAAGACCCGAGGCAGGGATAGCGTCGGCGAGCTCGAATTTCGTGTCGCGCACGTTCTCAAGCGTTCCGAACGACTCGAGATGCTGCGGTCCCACGGCTGTTATGATACCCGTCGACGGATGCACCAGATTGCATATGTCCTCGATGTCGCCTTTTTGTTTGGCTCCCATCTCGACAATAAATACTTCGGTATAAGGCTTCAGATGATTGCGTACGGTGAGAATCACACCGAGAGTGGTGTTGTAGTTGCCGGGGGTCATCACCGTAGAGTACTGTTCCGAGAGTATGGCGTGGAGAAAATGTTTGGTGCTCGTCTTGCCATAGCTGCCTGTGATGCCTATGACTTTGAGCCCGGGCATGGAGGCGAGGATGCGCTCGGCATCGCGACGATATCCTCGGTCGATGAGGCGCTGCACCGGCGTCAGCAACCAATTGGCTGCGATTACAAAAACATAGCTCACCGCGCAGCATCCTGTAAGCCATACGGCAGCGCTTCTTGCAGCAGCGCGCATCCCGTTGTAGCCGGCGACAAAACCTGCGGCGCCGACGGCAAACGCAAGCAGCAGCGACAGAATGAAGATGCGGGTCGCACGGGAGGTGAATACAAGAGGTTTCTTGTATTTGCGCCGCCATAAATCCAGGCTTACCCACACTCCGTACACTGCCGTAAGTATTGCAGTGAGCATCGCTGATGCGAACGTGCTCAGGCCGAGCAGTATAATCATTACTGCGACAAGCCGGGGCATCGTGGTGCTTTCGCCCGACTGTGACATCCATGTGCGGAATCGGCCGTAGCGGTAACTGTTTTGCTGCAGCATCATCAAATCGCGCTTGAGCATCATTACCAAGGCTGACGAAGATCCGGCAAGGGCAGTAGCCGTGAGCAAATCGGCAAGAATTCTATTTATTGACATTATGACGGTTAAAATCAAAATATTATAGTAAGTGACAGATGTCGTGATGAACTTAAATCCGGCCCGAATCAAAATGTTTGGCTTTTGAATTCAGGCCATCAGGCAATGCCTGAGTCTAAGCGGTCACTTATTTTTGGCAAAGGTACAAAATAATTCAAAAAAATAACTAACTTTGTAGCATGAATTTTCAATCAAATCATAGCTCCGAACAGCAATTCACTGCCGCCGACCGCAAACTTTATGCTTCTTTGGCTACGGCAAAAGGGCGCCGCGAGTCGGGACTCTTTATGGCTCAGGGCACAAAATGCGTGCTCGACACTCTCGGACATTTCACCCTCCGCGCATTGCTCGCCACCTCGGAGTGGGCAGAGTCACACAGACATATCGCGGATATATCAGTTGTCAGACAGCGCGATATAGAGCGCATCACGACACTCACCGCTCCTCCCGAAGTTATTGCCGTGTACAGGATTCCCGATGTTTGCGCACCTGACACATCAGGGCTTGTGCTTGCTCTCGACTGCGTGCAGGATCCCGGAAATCTCGGCACCATCATGCGTCTGGCCGACTGGATGGGTGTGCGTACTATCCTTGCCTCGGAAGGCACGGCCGATTGTTATTCTCCCAAAGTCGTACAGGCCACAATGGGAGCCATTTCGAGGGTCAGAGTGCAATACTGCAATCTCCCTGATATGCTCAGAGACCGCGCAAAAGTGTACGGCACATTCCTCGACGGTGACAACATATACACATCTCAGCTCAGCACCGACGGAATTGTGGTCATGGGCAACGAGGGCCGGGGTATCAGTCCGGAAGTGGCGGCCCTTGTGACTCACAGGTTGCGCATTCCCTCTTATCCCCCCGGCGCCCCTACGTCCGAATCGCTCAATGTGGCAGTTGCCACTGCCCTCACTCTCTCCGAATTTCGACGCCGGATGCTTGGCAACGATTTGCATTAATTATTGATAACACGCTGATTGCATGAAAAATAAAACAATTTGGGTATGCTCTTCGTGCGGCAATGAGTCGCTGAGATGGGAAGGACGCTGTCCCGCCTGCGGCGAGTGGAACACAATGGTTGAGGAGAAAGCTCCAACGAAATCGCCATCTGCAACAAAAGCCGCACGCTCTGCCGCCGGTCACGCTCGGCCCGTCGCTATCGACGACATAACGGCCACCCAAGAGAACCGTATCAAAATGCCATCCGCCGAACTCAACCGTGTGCTCGGTGGCGGACTCGTGCAAGGCTCTATTATACTACTCGGAGGCGAGCCGGGTATCGGCAAATCGACACTCGTGCTTCAAAACCTGCTCGCAATCAAGTCAAAAACAATACTTTACGTGTCGGGAGAGGAGAGCGCTACGCAAATCAAAATGCGCGCCGACCGTATCGGACGCGGGTCTAAAAATTGTTTTATTCTTTCCGAGACTTCGCTCGAAGGCGTGTTTGAGCAACTTGAAACCACAGCTCCGGGTATCGTCGTCATCGACTCTATACAGACTATCGTCAGCGAAGAGCTCGACTCATCGGCCGGTTCAGTTGGGCAGGTGCGGGAGTGCGCTTCGCGTCTGCAGCAATACGCCAAATCGTCAGGCGTACCGGTAGTCCTTATCGGTCACATCACGAAAGAAGGCTCGCTGGCAGGTCCCAAAGTGCTTGAGCACATCGTCGATGCAGTTCTCCGCTTCGAGGGTGACCGCCAAGGTCTCTACCGCATACTCCGTCCCATCAAGAACCGCTTCGGCAGCACATCCGAACTGGGCATCTACGAGATGCAGCGGCAGGGACTGCGCGAAGTGACCAATCCCTCCGAGATGCTCCTTAGTCACGCCTCCGATACCGACAGGCTCTCAGGCATAACAGTAGGAGTGACTGTCGAAGGCAACCGTCCGTTGCTCATCGAGACTCAGGCGCTTGTGAGCACGGCCGCATACGGCACACCACAGCGGGCAGTCACCGGTTTCGACCCCAGACGTATGAATATGCTGCTTGCGGTCCTTGAAAAGAGAGCTGGATTCAAACTTGCAGCCAAAGACGTCTTTCTCAACATCGCAGGCGGACTTAAAGTCAATGACCCTGCGCTCGACTTGGCTGTGATTACCGCAATTCTGTCTTCTAACTTTGACGTAGCGGTCGGTTTGCGCACTTGCTTCACAGGCGAGGTCGGGCTTTCCGGTGAAATCCGAGCCGTGAGCCGCATTGAGCAACGCATCACCGAGGCAGCAAAACTCGGCATGGAATCAATACTCGTGCCGAGCGGCAATCTCAAAGGACTCGACCCTGCACAATTCGGCATCCGTATCGTCGAGGTTGGCAAGGTAGAGGAAGCTCTGCGCGAGCTCTTCGGATGAGAAAGAAATATTATTTCTCCTCAATGCGCCTCGCTCGTATGAAGTTATCCCAATACATCTGTGAGTCACCTCCGGTTTCGGCCTCGATGAGATAGCGGAAAAGGCACATTGCCGACACTTTGCCCGGAACGCCCATGTCGCTTATTGCGGGATTGTATGTCACACTGTCTATCATGTACAGCTCGCCTGATCGCACGTAGCGAGCTTCGAAAACGCACATACCCGTCCAGCTGCGATAGTAGCGGATGCAACTGTCGTCGCAGTACATGAACCAGTGGTCTTCCATTGCCTCAGGGAGATGCCCGCGCCGGAGTATATCCATTTTCAATACGGATAATTCTATGAATGTGTTTGCTGTAACCCCGTTGTGCGGCATAGGCTCTGTATTCCAGCTTTCGGATGTCGCCACGGTGTCCTTGGCCGGGGTTGCGTCTTCGCCGTTAAAATATTTGCCCATGTCGCCGAGCCCCAGTTTCCATAGCAAGAGCGTCTCTGTGAGCTTTTCTTTTTCGACTTTGGCAAGAGCACGACGCTCGCACACTCCCGAGCGGAAGCGTCTGAGCGTGTAGAGCATCTCGGACGTGAGGTAACTCAGAGCTTTTTCTTTTATCCACTGAGGTATTCCCCAGATGGGTTCGGCTATGCCTCCCACGATGGCGCCGAGTGTATCGGCGTCGGCGCCGAGGCTCACTGCCCGACGTATGGCATCCTCAAAACTTTTGCTGTCGCGGATGATGGCAAGTGCAACCGGTACTGTTCCCTGACACGTCTCGTCGAATCGATTGTGCACTTTCTTCCAGTCTATATCGATGTCGTAGCCCGAAAACTTTGCACACTCGTTGACAATTTCCCCGGCGTCAGGCGCTTTGCCGGACAATCGCGCCTGGACGGCAAGCCATACGGCAAGCGCTACAGTCTGTGCGCCCTTGATGCCTTCGGGATGGCTGTGACTGCATTCAGCTGTGGCTTTGGCGGCTTCCAGCACTTCTTCGCGTGAATCGTACCACCAGCCGATGGGACTCACGCGCATGGCCGAGCCGTTGCCGAACGAGCCGTAAGCCTCGGGCTTTTCGCTCATGACCCAATCGTGAAATCTCATGCCGTAGCCACCCTTTGGGGCCGTGTATTTCCTGCACCAGTAATGAATGCTCTGGCCGAAGGTGTATTTTGGGTTGATCAGAGCTCCGGCCACACCGAATGTGCAGACGGTGTCGTCGGTAAAATCACTTTTTGAACTGAAAAGCTCGAAGTTGTAATCGTTTGTGGCATTGAATTCGTAGCGGCTGCCTGCGATATCGCCTATTATTGCACCTAACATTATACTATTAAAAATATGAGTTTAAGACGAGTCTACGATGGATCGACATCGAACTGCACGATGAGCGAGCCGAAACGAGGCATCTCTTGCAGCGAGGCGTGTGTCCGGCGCAGCAGCTCTTTGACTTTTGTCATCGATGCTGTGAGCTCGACACGCAGCATCAGTCTGCGTATGTGCAGTGAGTTGACGCGCGACACGGCCGGGGTCGATGGCCCGCTTAGCCTTGTGCCGAAGAGCTCTCTGAGACGGTCGGTATATGCAGCTGTGAGCGTATCGAGAGATTGCGGGTCGCGGTGTTTTAGAGTAATCACTATCACGCGCGAAAACGGAGGATAGAGGTAGGCCTGTCGCTCTTCGATTTCGTGAGCGTAATATCTGCTGTAATCATGATTGATAACGAAGCCGAACAGCGGATGATCGGGCGTGCGTGTCTGTATGATCACAGTGCCCGGATTGTCAGCGGTGCGGCCGGCGCGTCCTGCCACTTGCGAGAGCATATTGAAAGCACGCTCCGAGCTGCGGAAGTCGGGATATGAGATTATTTGGTCGGCATTGAGCACGGCCACTGTGTCGACGTGAGTGAAGTTGAGGCCTTTGGTCACCATCTGTGTGCCCACGAGGATGTCTGCGCCGCCGGATGAAAATACCGAGATAATGTTGTCGTAGCTTGTGCGCGAGCGCGTGGTGTCGAGGTCAAGACGCAGTGTTTTGGCTTCGGGGAAGATGCGGTCGACTTCGTCTTCAATGCGTTCGGTGCCGTAGCCCACGACGCGCATCGCCGGCTCCTTGCAGTTGGGGCAAACCGTGGGCATGGGATATCGTGTGCCGCAATAGTGACACACAAGTGCATTTTCGTTGCGGTGCCAGGTGAGCGAAACGTCGCAATAAAGACATCGGGGAATATATTCGCATTTGGAGCATCGTGCGATGGGCGAGTAGCCGCGGCGGTTGTTGAAGATGATGGTCTGTCGGTGGTCCTTGATGGAGTTGCGGATGCGACTGATGGTGGCGAATGCCATAGCTCCGTTTACTTCCTTCTTTTTGCCGGCGAGCGACATGTCGACAAGCTCGATGCGCGGTAGCACGGCGCCTCCATAGCGCTCGGAGAGTGTCACGAGTCCGTATTTGCCGGTCTGAGCTTTATAGTAGGTGTCGACGGCCGGTGTGGCGCTGCCAAGCAGTGTGCGAGCTCCGTGCATCGAAGCCAGCAGGATGGCCGTGTCGCGGCCGTTGTAGCGTGGGGCCGGGTCTTGTTGTTTGTAGGAAGGTTCGTGCTCTTCGTCGACTATTATCAGCCCGAGACGGGCGAAGGGGAGGAAAACGGCCGATCGCGCGCCTATGACCACGCATGGCTCGGAGGAGGTGAGTATCTTGCGCCATATGTCGACGCGTTCGTTGTCGGTAAATTTGGAGTGGTAAATGATGACCTTGTCGCCGAACACTCGCTGCAGACGGCCGGTAAGTTGTGTGGTAAGCGCGATCTCCGGAACGAGAAAGAGTGTCTGTCGCCCTTCTCTGAGGACGTAGTCGATGAGATGAATATAAATTTCGGTTTTTCCGGAGCCTGTGACTCCGTGCAGGAGGGTAACGGACCGGCTGTTCCAGCTCTGATGTATTTCTTTGAGCGCTTTCTTTTGAGTTTCTGACAGATCAGGGAGCGGGGTGGTAGACAGCCCCAGCGGAGAGAACCGCGACACGGTGCGTTTTATTGTTTTCGCCAGACCTTTGTCGCACAAGGCTTTGAGCGTGGCCGTGGTGCCGCCTGCGGTGTCGATTAGTTCGGACTGTGTCACTTCTTTCATTGCACAATCGCGCAAGGTGAACCGTGAGAGGTGGAGCAGTGTCTGCAGCATCTGTTCCTGTCGTTTTGCACTTTTTACACACGCAAAGGCCTCGCACAGAGCTTCGTCATTGTAGCGCTCGAAGGCAGGAACAACAAGTTTGAGGGTTTTGGGACGGTAAGAGTCGTTGAGACTTTCGCTTACAATCACAGCGCCCATGCCGAGAAGGCGGTGCAGGGTGGGGGTGATGTTGGCCTCGGATGTGAATTTTGAGATTTGGGCCGATGTGAGTTTGCCTTTGCTTTGCAGCAGGGCAACGATGCGTGCCTGTCGGTCGTTGAGGGGAGTTTCGGGATCGAAATCGGGATTGAATTCAAATTTCGTTTCGCTTTCGATTTTGAGACCGGCCGGCAGAGCTGCCTTGAAAACCTCACCTGCGGTACACAGATAGTATTGAGCCATCCAGTCCCAGAGTTTGAGCTGGGTTCGGGTCACCACCGGCTCAGGGTCGAGCACGCTGATGATGTCTTTAACCTCCATGCCATCAGGCGGTATGGTAAAAGCTCTCACAATGCCGGTGTAAAACCTGCGTGAGCCGAACGGTACAATAACTCTCACTCCGGGACGGATTTCAGAAACCGTTTCCGTCGGAATATGGTACGTAAAAGGCCCATGCAAAGGCAACGGGACAATCACTTCTACGTATTCACTTTGTAAATTTGCAGGTGTCGTAGTCATTATCACTCGCAAAGATACAAAAAAATCGTGAATAAAACTAGTTGACTGCGTTCTTATGCTCCTGTCTGGTTTTCGTTCTCAGTAGCGAGGATGTCGGTAATGTTATCGTGAAGTGTTTTAAGTTCTTCTCTCATGCGCCTGTACATTCTGTAGCCTATGATGTAGCCGATGCATGCGCTTATGGTGCATATCCCAATCATGAAGCCGGCTTCATCATCCGGAAGGATTCTTGCTATTTCAAAGCAGAAGAATATGAACCATAATGCCGCGGCAAATGAGCCGATGTAGAGTTCGGTCAGCAGACGTTTGCGCGCTTGCAGACTGTGTTGTGCGAGTTTGAGAAGACTGACATCGGAGTCCGATGGGTCGGAAATATTTCTCAGGCTCCACCACTTTGAAGCCAGAAAATAGCACAGCATCACAATAGTGGTGATTTCGAAAGCAATCGAAAGTCCGAGCTTGTGGCACAGAAAGGGCCATAACAGAAGCGCGGCGGCGCCACATATCATGTTGCGGAGCATAAGTGAGTGTATTTTAGACACATGAGTGCGCGATGCCTTTGATATCATTTGAGGTGTGACGGGGCATTGGCTGGCGGCCCTTTCTTTAAGCGCTTTGTACCGCCGGCGAAGTATATCGAGTGTATCAGGAGTTTGCATTGTCTGTAGATTTAAGTTGTTGTTTGATTCGGTAGAGGCGTACACCCACGTTCTGTGCGGTAATGCCCACAATGGCAGCGATTTCGTCGTAAGGCAAATCTTCGAGCCATAAAAGCACGATGGCGCGGTCGAGCGGGCCGAGAGCGCGGATGCGCTTGTGCAACATCTGCGCCTGGCGGTCATCTTCGGGAGGCGACGACACATCTCCGGCCACATCAAGACTAACCTGATCGCCTCGCTGCTTGCTTTTGCGTCCGGCCGAGATGCAGGTGTTGAGGCATATACGGTAGATCCAGGTGCCTATTGCGCTATCGCCTTTGAAGCCCGGCAATCCTTTCCAGATGTTGATAAGACATTCCTGGAAAAGGTCGGAAACATCGTCAGGATTTTGACCATACATATAGCAAACGCTGTAGATGTTGGCGCGCTGACTCTCTACCAGTTCGGCGAATTGTTTTTCTGAAATATCTTTCATGCTCTTTTGACGCAAAAACGGGGATAAAATTACAAAAAATCCGGAGAAAAATAAAAAAAGATGCCGAAATGAACAAATTTTTAAAAATTAACCTTATATTTGCATAATGTTAAATACGCGTTGCGTTGTCACGCGCCCGCTGCGGAAACTTGTCGATACTTTCCTCCTCAGTATGCAAATATAATGACACATCCGGCGGAGTCAATGTGTAGACGATGCGTTAACTTACAGATATCTAATAATTTATAGTATATTTTTATGGGATTTCTTCAGGATTTCAAAGCATTTGCCATGAAGGGCAATGTAGTAGACATGGCTGTCGGTGTGATTATCGGCGGTGCATTCGGTAAAATCGTAAGCTCGCTTGTCAATGATATCATTATGCCGGTAGTAGGTGTGCTCACGGGAGGTGTAGACTTCAAAAATCTCACCTACACGCTCAAAGAAGCCACGACAACCGAGGCCGGCGAGGAGATTGCCGCCGTTACGCTCAACTACGGTATGTTCATCCAGAACATTGTAGACTTCCTCATCATCGCCCTGAGCATATTCATCGCGCTCAGAGTGATTATGAAATTCAAAAAACAGGAAGAAGAAGCACCTGCCCCGGCCGCGCCCGCAGGTCCCACCACCGAGGAGCTCCTGACTCAGATTCGCGACCTGCTCGAGCAGAAGAAATAACGTATCTGAGAGGTAAGCGTGGCGCGTATGCTCCGTCCCATTTTTCTTATCGGATTCATGTGTTCGGGCAAGACAACCCTCGGAAGGGCGCTTGCCCGGCGCCTTCAGGTGCCATTCACTGATCTCGACGCCGAGATTGAACGGTGCGAATCCATGTCGATAGGCGATATATTCCGTAGCAGAGGTGAAGAGACCTTTCGCAAAATCGAAGAGCAGACACTCACGCGAGTACTCGCCGGAGCATCGGGCCGAGTGATAGCTCTCGGGGGCGGCACTCCATGCCGAGCCGGTGCAATGGCACGACTTGACAAGGCCGGAATCACAGTCTGGCTTGAGCCATCGCCCGAGCGGCTGACAGCAAGGCTAATGGATGGCCGAGCCACACGTCCGTTGCTGCAAGGTATAAACTCAGAAGCCGAAATGTCGGAATTTGTCATAAGCAAGATGGAGGAACGCCGGCCGTATTACGAACTCGCTCAGTATTGTTTCGACTCCTCGCGTCTCGAAACCGAAGAGGAGATCTCCGACACTGTCGAGCAGTTTGTGGCGTCGATTATTGACCCCGCATCAAACTCCTGAGCTTACCGCCATCATTAATCACATTAATTATTTAGTCATATGGGTAACCCTTATGCCATACCGCGGGAAAAGCTGTTGAAGCTCACTGCCAATCACCGCAAGATAACAATCGGACTGCCCACGCCGCCTGCCGGTTGCGACCGTCGTTTCCCTCTTACGCCCGAAGCGGCGAGTCTGCTCGTGGAGCGCGGTTTCACTGTCAAGATTCAGCAAGGGGGCGCCGATTCGATTCATTATACTGACTTGCGCTATCAGCAGCATGGCGTTGACATTGTCGACCGAGGAGAGGCTTTCAGATGCGACATTGTCATATACCTTGCGCCGCTTACCGGTATGGACGCACGCTCGTTGCGCAACGGAGCAATGCTCCTGACATTCACCGATTCGGCCGTTGCTGATGCAACCGCACTCGGTGTGCTTGTTCAGAATTCGGTGATAACGCTCGCCCTCGACCTTATCGAGGATTCGCACGGGCTCCGTCCTTTTGCCGACATTTTGGCCGAGATAGCCGGACGCGCTGCCATGAGCATCGCCAACTCGCTGCTTGCCGATTCAGATCACGGGAAGGGTATATTGCTGGGCGGTGTGGCAGGCATCATACCCTGCGAGGTCACAATCATGGGGTCGGGCATAAGCGCCTGCGCCGCAGCCCGTAGCGCCATGGGTCTGGGTGCGATAGTAAAAATGTTTGACAACGACGTCTACTCGCTCCGTGCAGCATTGCGAGACCTCGGAGCCGGTATCACAGGCTCGTCGATGCACCCGAGAGTGCTCGCGGGCGCTTTGCGCACGGCCGATGTGGTGATAGCCACCGATGCTCGTCCGGCCTACGAAATTTCAAGCGATGTCGTTTCCGAAATGAAGGAAGGTGTTGTAATTTTCGACATTACGACAAATGACCGTATGGTGTTTCCATCTCTGCCTCCGGTAGATATAGGCAACACACCGTTAAGTGCGCTCGCTTCGCTCAAAGGCCGTCGTACCTATCTCTATCCGGCCACAGCTGTGCCTCGCACCGTGGCTATGGCCCTGAGCAATACGTTCATCACGATGATTACCGAAATATTCACCTGCAACGGCATAACCAACGCACTCATGCTTAATGGCGGATTGCAACGGGCTGTGCTCACGTTCATGGGCAAGCCCACCAACGCCCGGGTGGCTGCACGGTTGGGCGTGCGTCCGGTGGATATCAACCTCATTCTACAATTTTCCTGATGCAGAAATCCCGAAAGTTTTATGTTGTATGGGCCGGCCGGGTGCCCGGTATTTATGACAATTGGGCTGATGCCAAAGACCAGGTAGAGAACTTCCCCGGAGCGCGTTACAAATCGTTCAACTCATGCGAGGATGCCACAATTGCGTTCCGACGAGAAGGCGATGCCGCCGATGTTTTGATTTTCTCCCGCATGGCAGCACAGAAGCAACAACTGATAAATTACAACGCCTTTCCCGACATCCGTCTCGATGCAATTGCTGTAGACGGCGCCTGCGACCGCAATCCCGGCGGCAACATCGAGTATCGCGGAGTGGTTGTTGGCACAGGTGAAGAAATTTTTCACGTTGGCCCTCTCGCCGGCGGAAGCAACAATATTGCCGAATACATTGCTCTGGTGCACGTACTGGCCCTTCTGCAATCGAAAGGCGACAATACCACGCCGGTCTACACCGACTCGCGCACCGGACTCGCATGGCTCCGACACCGGCACAACCGAAGCACCGTGCAAATCGACCCGTCGCTCCCGCTTGCCGGAGTGTTGCACCGGGCCGACCTTTGGATAGCAAATCACACCTTCCAGAACCCCATCCTGAAATGGCAGACTGAACTCTGGGGTGAGATTCCGGCCGATTTCGGCCGTAAATAATATTTGATTTTCAGGTCAGTTACTTAGGTAATATACATTATGGAATTGAGAAAACTAATGATTGCAGCAATGTGTGCCGCCGTCACGACTGCTTCAGCTTTCGAGCTCTCCGACACAACATTATCACTTTCGGCCGAAGCCACAACGGTGGCCTCTACCGGTGATTTTGCACCTTATATGATTGGTTCGTGGAATCACGGTAAGACTTCATCCAAGACTTCGGCATTGCTCGAGGTCAAGGCTCTCAAGCCGCTCAACCTTAAAAATCGTTTCTCTTGGGCTGCCGGAGCCGATGTCATCACCGGATACAGCTCCGATAACGTTTACAGCCGTTACGACGCCGCTTCAAAGTCATGGATCGGCAACCCGCAGGGACCGGCGGCTATCTGGCTTCAGCAACTCTACGGCGAAATCAAGTATCGCGGCGTATTTCTCTCGGTCGGACTTAAAGAACACACTTCGGCGCTGCTCAACTCCCGACTCTCGAGCGGTGATTTCGTTGAGAGCGGCAACTCGCGTCCAATACCCGAAGTCCGTGCCGGATTTGTCGACTTTCAGGACATTCCTCTCACACGCGGCTGGGTGCAAATTCAGGGCGAACTCTCTTACGGCGTCATGCCCGACGACGATTACATGACGCATCATTTCAACTATTATTCCTATCATCTCAACACGGATGCTTTATACACTTATAAGCGTTGCTACTTCCGCACCAAACCGTCACAGCCTCTGTCGGTGATGGTGGGAATGCAGGTAGGAGGTTTTTTCGGGGGCAAATCGACAAGCTACCGTAACGGCGAGGTCGTAGGCCGTCATGAATACTCCAAATCGCTGAAATCTTTCTTCAAGATGTTGCTCCCCACCGAGGGCGCGGCGGGCGATTATTATGAAGGCAGTTCGTTGGGTTCGTGGGACTTCAAAGCCCGTTATCGCTTTCAGTCCGGGACAGAGCTTAACGCATATTTTCAATGGCCGTTCGAAGACGGTTCGGGCATAGGCAAGCTCAACGGGTTCGACGGTGTGTGGGGGCTCGAGTTGCGGTTGTCTGCTTCGAAATGGCTCAAAGCTGTCGTAGCCGAATATGTCGATTTCACAAATCAGAGCGGACCGACCCACTGGGCGCCAGGTGACCGTCCCGGCACTACAATCACATCAAATGCGACCGGTTTCGACAATTATTATAACAACGCAATGTATAACTCTTACGCCAACTACGGTATGTCGATCGGTACGCCTTTTCTGCTCTCGCCTCTCTACAATCTCGACGGTTATGCTGCATTTGCCTGCACTCGCACCAGAGGTTTCCACATCGGCGCCGAGGGCTCGGTGTCGACTGTCGTTGACTGGCGTATGCTCGTGAGCTATCAGCACGGTCTGGGCGGATATGACGTGCCTTACTATCCCGCACGCGACAACACCTCGGTGATGGCCGAGATAAACTACGACGCTCTCCGTTTGCTGCCCGGACTTAAAGTCTGCGGCAAGATGGCATTTGACGCCGGCAAGCTTCGTGGTAATAATTTCGGCGTGCTCATCGGCGTCGGATATAATTTTTGACATGCAAAAATAGTTACTGCTAAAAATCGCAGACAATGAAACATATATTTTCCATCATTATACTATCGGCGATGTCGCTGTTGGCCGGTTGCACACACAACAACGGTGACATCGGTCCATTATTCGGACAATGGATCATGACCGGCATCACAGTCAACGGCGACACCCCGGCCGACATCAATCCCACTGAGTGGAACTGGCGATTTCAGAATCAAGTCTTTCTGATCTCTCATGTCGATGTCGTTGCGCATGACTATCGTCAGTATTGGGGATCGTGGACGATGGCCGACAAGATAATGACAATTGATTACGACAATACCGACTCGGCCATCGACTACGCATACGAAACGCCGTCGGCTATCGGTTTCACCGACGCCGCTGTTTATACGCTGAGTGTGGTAAATCTCTCGTCGCACGACATGATCCTGCAGATGGTGAACCCCGGCGGTGACACGTATGTTTATACTCTAAAAAAGAACTGACCTACATGGCATATTTTACTCCCGAAGAAAAAGACCGGGCGGTTGTGACCGTCATGCGTCTGCGCAATTATATGCTCGATGTGGCCCTCCATGACGATTTTCATGGAGTGTACATGATGCTCAAGCAAGCCATCGAGTCGGGCAAATGCGCCCGCGACCGATACGGCATCAATCCTGTACTGCACAATCTTATCACAGCCGAACTCCTGTGCGAAAAGATATCACCCGACCGCAACATGGTTGTAGCAATTTTGCTTTATCCATTGGTCAAGGAAGGTGTGATGACCATAGGCCAAATGGGTGAGCGATGGGGCGAGGATGTGGCCAAGCTCCTTGAAGGCCTGTCGAAAGTGGCCTCACTGTACAGCAAACAGGCCGCCGTCGAAAGTGACAATTTCCGCAAACTGCTCCTTACTTTTGCCCGCGACATACGCGTAATTATTATTATGATTGTTGACCGACTGACGCTCATGCGCTCGATCAACCATCATCCCAACGAAAAGCTCGTGCACGATGTGTCATACGAGGCCAATTATCTCTATGCTCCGCTTGCTCATCGTCTTGGCCTTTATTCCATCAAGTCGGAGCTTGAAGATATGTCGCTCAAATACACCGACCGCGATACATACCGCCGCATCGCCGACAAGTTGAGCCAGACAAAGCAGGTGCGCGACGCATATATCGAAGCCTTTATTCAACCCATACGCGAAAGACTCGAAAAAGAGGGACTTAACTTCGAAATCAAAGGCCGTACCAAATCGATTTATTCCATCTGGAACAAACTGCGCAAGCAGAAAAACGATGTGGAAGACCTTTACGATCTCTTCGCTATCCGCATCATCCTCGACGTGCCGCCTGAGCGTGAAAAGCCAGAATGTTGGCTCGTGTACTCTATTGTCACGGATATGTATACGCCCAATCCGGCTCGCATGAAGGACTGGCTCTCTATACCCAAAAGCAATGGTTACGAGAGTCTTCACATCACTGTCTACGGCCCGGAAGAGCGGTGGGTAGAGGTGCAGATACGCACCCGCCGTATGGACGAGATTGCCGAGAAGGGTCTCGCTGCACACTGGAAATACAAAGGCATAAAGAGCGAGAACAATCTCGACAAGTGGATGAACAACGTGCGAGACATCCTCGAGACAGCCGAAACCGGACCCATGGAGCTGATGAAAAATTTTAAGATGGATGTGTACGACAAGGAGGTTTTTGTATTCACTCCGCGAGGCGACCTTTACAAGTTGCCCCAGGGCGCATCTTTGCTTGATTTCGCTTTTCATATCCACACCAATCTCGGTTGCCGCTGCACCGGAGGCAAGGTCAACGGCAAAGTACAGAAAATCAATTACCGGCTGCGCACGGGCGACACTGTGGAGATACTCACCGCCAACACTCAGCATCCGAAGGCCGACTGGCTTAATTTCTGCATCACATCCAAGGCACGAAATAAAATTCGCGTTGTGCTCAAGGAACAGGAAAACCGTAACGCCGAAATCGGGCGTGAACTCCTTCAGCGTCGTTTCAAAAACCGCAAAATCGATATTGACGAGGCTTCGCTCATGCGTGTTGTCAAGAAGATGGGCTTCAAGACTGTAACCGACTTCTATCATGCATTGGCGCAAGAAGAAATCGACATTAATTCCATCATCGACGCCTACACCGAGGCCGAAATCAAATCAAATGCATCCTCCGAAAAGATTTCGGCCGAAGAATACGTTATGCAACCTCCATCAGAGGGCGAAAAAGAAGACAATCAGAATACCGATATCCTGATTATTGACAACAGCAACATCAAGGGTCTCAACTATCGATTTGCAAAATGCTGCAATCCCATTTATGGAGATAAAGTGTTCGGCTTTGTCTCATCCGAGGGGGTAATAAAGATACACCGCTGCGACTGTCCCAACTCGGCCAACATACGCGCAAAATATCCCTATCGAATCATCACCACACAATGGTCGGGCAAATCGGGGGGCGATTTTGCAGTCACACTGCGTGTAGTGGGAAAAGACGATATAGGTATTGTCACCAACATCACCTCTATTATCAATAAGGAGAAGAATACCGTGCTCCGCAACATTTCCATCAATTCGTTCGACGGCCTGTTTCAGGGATATCTCGTCGTGAGCGTGAGTGATACGGAAGCTACCGACAATCTTATTAAGAAACTTAAAACAGTGAAAGGAATAAAAGATGTGCAACGTGTATAAATCAAGCCTCCCGATTGTCGTTGCCGCCGCGCTCGCTCTGGCGGCCTGCGGGACAGACAACAGCGAGGAGCAAACTGCCGCCCGTGAGCTGGCCGCGGCCGATTCTATGATTTCTAACGGCGCTTATGCCAGTGCTCTCTCGGCTCTCGACAGCATCGAGGTGCATTATCCAAAAAACATCGACGTGCGCCGACATGTGCATAATTTGCGGCCAAGAGCCATCGAGCGGTACACAATAGAGCAAATACAGAGAGCCGACAGCCTCATAGCCGCCACTCAGGAAGAGATAGCCGGTCTCGAGAATGAATTCACTCATGTCAGCGGAGGCGATCTTGAAGGATACTATCTGCACAAAAGCTATAAATCTCAGGCATTCACCAACACTACCGGTGTGCAGCCGAGGGTAAATGATGCTGATTTCCGCTTTTATCTCGTGGCAAGCAATAACGGTTCAAAATTAAATATCCGGCGTCTGGCTTATGTCATCTCAGGGAAGGAATATATATCCGAGGCCATACCCGCCGGAAGTGAACGTTCAACTGCGCTTGAAGGCGGAGAGCTGGCTACTTTTCTTCCCGAAGAGGTTGACAGCATCGGCAAAATCGGTTTCGAATCGACGGCTCCTGTAACCGAAATTGTGCTCATTGGTGACAATGGTCGTCGCAAGGTGAAAGTGTCGCAGTCGCAGGCCGAAGGTCTGGTTAAATCATGGCGATACGGCAATCAGAAAAATCAGTTGCGTTCGGCGCTGATTTTGCGTGAGAAACTTGATCGTCAGCTTCAGACTGCACGCGACCAGATTGCCAACCGCGCAACCGATGACGCCGAAAGCCAACACTGACCGGCTCTTAACTTCTCAAAGCTTGCAGAGCGGCTACTTTTTCACCCGCCGTTACTACGGCTATTGCCCCGACAGGTATTGTGTCCGCAGCTATGGGGGTAATGCCGGCATGCATGAGTTTATCGCTCAGGCGTGAGGCATCGATGTCGCCAACGGCGCAAACAGCGGCAAGTTCTCGTGGGTGCGACTCGGCCGATGCAAAGATGTAAGTGTCGTCGCTGTCGGCAAAAGTGAGAGTCGACTCGCTGTCGATTCGTAATGCTATACCATCGCGGGCAGCAACGGCTATGATGTCGCCGTCGGCGGTCACATTATCGATTATTGTTCCCGGTGCTGAGGAAGCGAATGTATTGAGGAGTTTTACGGCGACTTCGGCTTTTTGTGCCGGCTCAATGCACAGAGGATGCAAGATTTTAGCGCCGAAATAGGCGAGCGCCGCGGCCTGAGAGTGAGATAGATGCCGCACGGGGACAGTGTCCTCGACATAGCGCGGGTCGTTGTTGTGAAGACCGTCGATGTCGGTCCAAATCTGTATTTCTTCGGCGTGAAGCACCGACCCGATGATTGTGGCCGAGTAGTCGCTGCCACCGCGTTTGAGATTGGATATTTCTCCGTTAGAGTCACGGCAGATAAAGCCTTGTGTAATTATGATTTGCGCCTTCGTGCGCTGAAGCAGTGCACTGAGTTTTGAGCCGATAAAGTCGTAATCGGGAGAGCCGTCTTCTTTAGTCCGCATAAAAAGCAGGGCAGGTAGCATTGTCACGCTTGCGCCCTGACTCATAAGGTAATAGTACATAATTGTGGTGGAGATGATCTCGCCTTTTGCCACAATCTCTTCCTTATTCAGATCAGGAAGCTCGGCCAGATGATTATCGATTTCCGACAGAGCCATTGTGGCCGTCATTTCATCGGCTATCAGCGTGCGGATGGTTTCGGTGTATTTCTTGTAGAGGTCGGTGATGATGGCAAAAGCCTCAGGCAGTCTGCTTTCATCGAAGCACTCCGCAACTTTTATCAGAGTGTTGGTGTCGCCCGACATGGCCGACAGCACGACGATATTTTTATCTCCGTTTCCGGCAAGTTCGGCAACCTGCCCCATGCGCTGTGGGGTGCCCACCGAAGTGCCGCCGAATTTCATTACTTTCATTCCGCTTAACTTTTGATTCAGGGCGCAAATTTACGCAAATTTTTGCTTAGTATAAAAAAAAAGATTAATTTTGCAATATGAACGTCCTGATCAGGCTACTCAATATATTCCGAAGCGCCACGCTCGTTGTCATGCTTCTGCCGGCTTTTGCTCTGACTGCTCAAATCGATGTTGACCGTGTAATGCGAGTGGGGCAGAATGCTCTCTATTTCGAGGATTATGTGCTCTCGATACAATATTTCAACCAAGCGATTCAGGCTAAGCCGTATCTTGCGCAACCTTACCTGTACCGAGCCATAGCAAAGCTAAATCTCGACGATTTCAGCGGCGCCGAAGCCGATGCCGACAAGGCTGTTGAGCTCAATCCGTTCCTGACCGACGCCTGGGAAGTGAGAGGCGTGGCCCGTCAGAACCAAAACAAGCTCAAGGGAGCTATCGGCGACTACAAGCAAGCTCTCACGCTCATTCCGCGCAACCGTCAGATTTTATTCAATATGGCGCTCGCGCAGACCGACGACAAGCAGACTGCCGCCGCCGATTCTACCTTTGATACTCTGATTCGTTATTATCCCGGTTTTGAAAACGCATATCTCGGCCGTGCGAAACTCAACATTGCCGAAGGCGACACCCTAAAAGCTCAGGCCGACATAGATATAGCACTGACCATCAATAAAAATGCCCTAAACGGATATGTCATGCGCGCCGGCATTGCCATAAGCCGCGGAAAAGACCTTGACAGCGCACTTGTCGACATGAACAATGCCGTGCGTCTTGAACCTCGTGCTGCCGGCCTGTACATCAACCGCGCATATCTCCGTTACAAGCTCGATGACTATTTCGGTGCAATGGCCGATTTCGATTATGCTCTCGGCCTTGAACCGGTCAATGAGGTGGCTCTTTTCAACCGCGCACTCCTCCTTAGCGAAGTGGGCGACAATGACCGTGCGGTCAAAGATTACAACCGCCTGCTCGAAATTGACCCCGACAATCTGCGCGCGCTCTATAACCGCGCTGTTGTAAAGGGCGAAAAACATGACTACGAAGGGGCTGTTGCCGACATAAACCGCATTATCGCTCGTTTCCCAGACTTCGACGGAGCTTTGTTCATGCGCAGCGAGTTTTACCGTAAAATGGGGCAGACAGCCAAGAGCAAAGCTGACTACGACCGCGCCATGGCTCTGATGAAGAATCCGCCGGATGCGTCTTCATTGCCCGCAGATGACATGACAACAGAGTCGATGCACGATTCATCGCCCGAGGCAGCCGCCCGACGGTTCGCCTCGCTGCTCACCATCGAAAGCGAGACCGAACTTGACCAAGAGTACAACAACTCAGCCATCCGCGGCCGTGTGCAGGAGCGAAATGTGCCGATGGAGATTGAACCGTTCATGGAACTGACTTATTACATGAGTTCCGGCGAGCTCGGCGCATCTACGTATTTTATAAAAGAAGTAGACGACATCAACGCTTCCAGATTGCTGCGTATGGCCATAAATGTTACGTCATCTCCCGGCCGACTCAACGATGCCGAGCTCATATCCGCCCACTTCAACTCTATTGACTATTACAATTCGTATCTGGCCACGCATAGCGCCCGTGCCATTGACTACATTGGCCGAGCCATGGACTTCGTAACCGTGCGTAACTATGCATCTGCAATTGAAGACCTCAACAGGGCAATTGCCATAACTCCCGACAGTCCCGTGGCATACGCGCTGCGCGCACAGGCTCGATATCATAACATTTCAGAGAGCGACGATGCGCTTGCGCGCCAATCGCTGCTCTCGGCAGTGCGTGACGACATCGACACCGCCGTCAAACTCTCACCTCGCTCCGCGCCTTTGTGGTACAATAAAGGCAATATCCATTATCTGCTCGGCGATCTCACCTCGGCCATATCGGCATATACTAAGGCCATCGATCTCAAATCAGACATGGGCGAGGCTTTCTACAACCGCGGCTACGTGTACATGAAGATGGGTAATACCGAGGCCGGCATTACCGACCTGAGCAAGGCCGGCGAACTCGGTGTTGTGAAAGCCTACAATCTCATAAAGCGTATGTCAAACTAATACCGCATCATCAGTCCTGCGATCAATACCTGACAAATATAATAATTCCATAAAACCATTTTATCCATGTTTACTCCCGACGATCTTGATTTTTTCAAATCAAAAGGCATTACGCCACAAAGAGTCCAAGCCCAGCTTGACCGCTTCGTGACAGGCTTTCCTTTCCTGCACCTGCACTCTTCGGCAACAGTGAGCGGAGGTATCACACGCCTCTCTGTCGAACAGCAACAAGCAGCTCTCGAACGTTGGCAGCAGTATCTCGCCGACGGTGGCAGCGTGTGCAAGTTCGTGCCGGCTTCGGGTGCGGCTTCGCGTATGTTTAAGGCATTGTTCGCTTTTGTCAACGGTGCTGACGATGTGCCATCGCCCGGAAGCGATGTCGATAAGCTGATTGCCGATATTGACCGTATGCCGTTTGTCGACGAGCTCAATCAAGCGCTTGTGAGCCGACACGGTAAAAACCTGCAGGCTCTCCTTGCCGAAGGCCGATACAAAGATGTAATCGGAGCCATCATTCTTCCCGATGGTCTCAACTACGGGGCTCTTCCAAAGGCATTGCTTACTTTTCATCGCTACGCCGACGGGTCGACTCGCACTCCGCTCGAAGAGCAACTCATGGAAGGCGCTATGACAGCCGCAACCAACGGCAAAGTGCATTTGCATTTCACCGTTTCGTCCAATCATAAACATCTATTTGTCGACAAACTCGCAGTCGCAGTCCCCAAAATGGAGGCCCTTACCGGTGTGAAATTTGATGTGACCACTTCCGAACAGAAACCATCGACCGACACCGTGGCGGCTACAATGAACAACGAAATTTTCCGCGATGAAAACGGTAAGCCGGTATTCCGTCCCGGCGGCCACGGCGCTCTTATCGAAAATCTCAACGACATTGACTCGACCGTTGTATTCATCAAGAATATTGACAATGTAGTGCCTGACTCGCAGCGCTCGGCCACTATTCACAGCAAAAAAGTGCTGGCCGGAGTCCTACTGCTCGCACATGACCGCGTCGCTGAAATCATCAACTTGCTCAAAGATTCCGACGAACCTCAGCAATCGGTGCTCGACGCTGCCGTTGAGTTGATGCGCACTCTCTTCTGTATCGAAGCCAAAGAGTTTGAGTCGTTGTACGGCAAAGAGCTTAAATCTTTCCTCCTTGGCAAGCTCGACCGGCCCATGCGTGTGTGCGGCATGGTAAAAAACGAAGGCGAGCCCGGAGGCGGTCCGTTTATCGCTTACAACGCCGACGGCACAGCGTCACCACAGATACTCGAATCGTCGCAAATCGATACATCCAAGCCCGAAAACGCTCAGCTTATGTCGCAGGCCACACATTTCAATCCTGTCGACCTCGTATGCTATACGTCCGGTCCGGATGGCAAAAAATATAACCTGCCTGATTTTGTCGATCCCGATACCGGTTTCATCTCGCAGAAATCGCTTGGCGGCCGCGAATTGCGAGCCCTCGAGCTTCCCGGTCTTTGGAACGGCGCCATGAGCGACTGGCTCACTATCTTTGTCGAGGTGCCGGGCGCAACGTTCAATCCCGTTAAAACAGTAAACGACCTCCTGCGTCCTACTCATCAGGCATGATACTCTTTCCGGGCTGTAAAATCAATCTCGGACTCAATGTCCTGCGCAAACGCGCCGACGGCTACCACGATATCGAGACCGTAATGATGCCCGTGGGCTGGACCGACGTGCTCGAATTGCTGCCATCACAAGCCGATGATGTGCGCCTCACCATTCTGGGGCGCCGCATCGACTGTGAGCCCGAGAAAAATCTTGTCGTGAGGGCATTCAGGGCCGTTCAGAGGGTATGCGACATACCTCCGGTGGATATAGTGCTGCAGAAAATTGTGCCCGACGGCGCAGGGTTGGGTGGGGGATCGGCCGACGCCGCCTCGACTGTCAAGGGACTCAATGAGCTTTTCGCTCTCGGGCTCAGCGATGCGAGAATGGCTGAAATAGCCGCGACAATTGGTGCCGACTGTCCTTTTTTCATCTTCAACAGACCCATGCTTGCCACCGGCACCGGCACCGAGCTCTCGCCGGTCGACTTGCCTGTCATACGCGGGTTGAGTTTGCTTATCGTAAAGCCTGAAAGCACATCTGTTTCAACAGCCCAAGCCTACCGCGGCATTACGCCATCGTTGCCACAAGTGCCCGTCGCAGAATTGACCAAACTCGGGATTGATGAGTGGCAAGGGCGTCTTGTCAATGATTTCGAAAAGTCGATTTTCCCGTTGGCGCCTGAGGTAGAAAGAGTAAAAGTCGTGATGATGCGAAGTGGTGCCCTTTACAGTTCGATGTCAGGCTCAGGTTCAGCTGTCTACGGAATTTTTGCCGATGAATCGCAGGCACGACGCGCCGCGAGAGAGTTTTCTGGCTATCCCCTGTACATTGAACCGTCTCTTATGCTGTAACTGCTATACCTGTTCAGCGTTTTCCTGTTATAACTACAAAATAATGGCAGAAATCTTTACACCCATAAATCGAAAGGTCGGCGAACTTCTTGCAGATGTCGCTTCAGGTCGTATCGGTCTTCCCGACTTACAGCGCCCCTTTGTATGGAAAGATTCAAAGGTTCGCAATCTATTGGATTCGATGCTTAAAGGCTTTCCTATAGGTTACATTATGCTCTGGGAATCGCCTGTCGATTTTGAAAACAAATGCCAGATCGGAAGCAATGAGAAATCCTTTCAACAACCGCGAGACCTTGTCATCGATGGGCAGCAACGCCTTACGGCTTTATTGGCAGCCATACGAGGAGTAAAAATCAAGGACGTTGACTATAAAGAGCGCAACATTAAAATTTCATTCAACCCTCTGACGAGGGAATTTGCCGTATGGTCACAAGCATACGAACGTTCTGCCGAATGGATTAGTGCTGTCAGCAGTGCTTTTGAAGCCGCCGCCGAACACAATGAATCCCGCTTTAGGCGGAACTTCATCAAGAATTTGAACGAGGCGAGAGAGCGAAATCAGCAACCTCTGTTGACCGATGATGAAGAAATTCTTATCGAAGACAATCTTAAAGATTTGCTTGACCTCGAAACATACCACCTCCCGACGCTTGAAGTTCGGGCCGTTGCAAGTGAAGAAGATGTAGCCGAGATATTCGTGCGTGTCAATTCCGGCGGTCAAAAGTTAACAGAGAAAAACTTCATAGAAACGCTTTTGTCGGTCTATGACAACGATATACACAAGCGAATAAATGAGTTTTGCCGCGACTCGCGCATACCAAAGGATAACACCTCATTTAATCATATCATTGAGGTTGACCCCGTGCACCTTATCCGCACCGCAGTTGGTTTGGCATTCCATCGCGCACGGTTGCGCTATGCATATATGCTACTTCGCGGTAAAGACCTCGAAACTCAGAAAACCTCATCGGAGACTCAGGCCGAGAACCTCGACAAATTCCGAAATGCTTTGAATGTTGTTACCAATCTCAACAACTGGCATACATTTATGAACATTATGGCCGCTGCCGGTTATTTGCGTAGTAGTTTGGTCTCATCTCAAAACGCTGTCGTGTTCTCTTACTTGCTTTACCTTATCGGTAAAACGCAATTCAATGTCAAGCCTCTTGAATTGCGTAAGATAATGACCAAATGGATATTCATGGTAACCATTACGGGTTACTTTACCGATTCGCCCGAATCAACTGTTGAAAGATTGCTTACCGATATGCGTGTACTCTCAACGCCGGAAGATTTCGTTGAGATCTTGCAACGCGAAATCCGAACAAATTTCACAGATGACTACTTCAACTCTAATCTTCTTCGGGATTTGGTTACCTCTTCAACCGGCTCTCCAATATGGAAGGGTTATTTGGCTGCGCTTAATGTCCTTCATCATAACATTTTGTTCAGCACCGTTCCGACAGTTGCCTATCTTACACCAGGCACAAGTGGCACCAAATCTTCGATTGATGTTCACCACATCTTCCCTAAAAATTACCTTGCTTCGCTCGGCATCGTGGATGACCGTGACCGCAATCAGATAGCCAACTATACGTTCCTCGACTATCAGACAAACATCGCTATCTCCGATGATGCGCCCAATATTTATTCGGCTAAACAACGAGCAGAATTAGGAGAAGATGCATACGCAGTAACTCTCGCTCAAAACGCAATCCCTGATGGATTTGAAAATATGACGTATGCTGATTTTCTTGATGCACGTAGAAAGTTGATGGCTCAGATTATTCGCAAAGCCTTTAACTTTTTATCAAAAGATTAAGCGATGCCTTTCGCGACTCCATGTAGATTATTTATCAAATTGCAAAAAAATATGGCAACATATATATTATTTTGGAATCCTGACATCTCAAGCTATACCAAGGAGCGCTTTCTCCATGACTTCTTTAATAGAGAAGGCGTCGTAAACTGGAGCTTCTATGAGCATGACAAAGTGAAGGATGGCGACTCGTTCTTCATGGTAAAATGTGGCAATGGGAAAACCGGCATAGTGATGCGAGGGGCTGTAACATCTGAATGTTATGAAGGTGATGACTGGTCTCCCAAAGGTCGCAAAAACATCTACTACGCCAACTTAGAGACAGGGGCGAGTATAAATCCATGGTCGAGTACTCCGCTACTCACTCCGGAAAGACTTACCGAAGTAATACCCGATTTTGATTGGTTCGGCGGACATTCCGGCCGCAGGCTTGGTGTGGCAGACACCAATAAACTCGAAAAGCTGTGGGTTGAATATCTTGACAGCAGTCAGCCGGCATTTAGCAATGGGGATGCATGGGGCGACAATTATTACGACTGCATCATCTCTAAAACCGAAGCTAAGAAACTTGTCAAACGGCAAGGATGCCGCTGCGAAGTCTGCGGATACTCCTATGAGTCTGTATTCGGCGGAGACGATGCAGCACTCCGTGACTTACAAGCTTATCCTACGGTTGTCAAATTCATTGGTTTGAAACGTCTTTTATTCAACATTTGCCAAAACTGCGAGGAAATGCCTCACGAGATTTTAGCACAAAAACTGATTGATAAACAAGATGTCTGACGAACGATCTGCCGAATTGCTTGATAAAGCGGCTCTGATTTGCGTGACGAAACATGCCGGACAACGCGACAAGATGGGATGCGCCTACTTTCAGCATCCTATGCGTGTGGCCATGCGATGCCGCACGGATGAAGAAAAGATTGTCGCACTCCTCCACGACACCATCGAGGATACTGACGTCACGCCTGAATATCTTATCGCCGAAGGTTTTCCGCAGACGGTGGTCGACGGCATCCTATCCGTAACTAAACGAGTCGGCGAAAGTTACGAGGACTTTGTGGTTCGCGCCAAACAAAATCCCTTAGGCCGTGTAGTCAAACTCCACGACCTCGAAGACAACCTCGACATCTTCCGTCTGACGGCACTCGATGCCGACATGACTGCAAGATATAACAAATATCTTGCTGCTCGTAAGTATTTGCTCGAAGGCTGAGTATCTAACACCATGCTTTTCATCAGCTGGAATATAAATGGGCTCGCCAAACGTTTTGAAGAAGTCAACCAACTTCTCCGCGAGTATGCTCCGGATTCTCTATGTTTACAGAAAGTTAGGAGCAATGCCGAACGCTTCCAATTCGAGGTCAACGGCTACCGACAGCTCTTTGCTCCGGTAGACTGCGCAGACTGGAGCGGCGTAACAGTATACGCAAGACTTGATTCCGATTCCTCCGTCATGCCGGAGAGGGTCGAGACGCCAAGCCTCAGCTGCGACGGACATCTCCAGACATTCGATTGCAAATCGTTTGCTCTGATAAACGCCTATGTCCCATACGGTAACATCAACCTTGATGGAGCTGTTGAATATCGACGGAGGTGGGACGATGGGTTCCGTACCTTCGTTAAGGTGCTCTCGTCCCGGCTCCCTGTTATCATATGCGGCGACATGAATATTGTTCATACCGAATACGATAACTTCGAATGCAAGTTAGAACAGACACGCCCCAACTTTACCAAGTGGGAGCGCGACAACTTCAATCGTCTCCTGTCGGAATGTGACCTCATTGATCCATATCGCTTGCTTCATCCAAACGAGAAGAAACCAACCTACTTCGGTGCCTGGCGACACCTCCGGATGGGCAACCGTATCGACTATTTTCTTATCAGCCGCAGTCTAATGTCATACGTCAGGAATGCCGAAATCCTTTCAGACTTCGGCCACGGCCAGTCAGTTCCAATATCCCTTGAAATATCCTTTTAGTATGTACTCAAATTCTCCTGTTTCCAACATTATATTCTCGGATTTGACCGATGTTGCCACGCAGGCATTATCCGAGAGTTTTTCAGTCATTTTCGGCTGTTAATGTTATCGCATCGCACAGATTAGTGGCATTTTATGTTGGTTTAACAATATTTAGCTTAAAATTTATTGGCTGTTTTGTTCATAGTATGTACCTTTGATATGGCACTCTTGCCTGATATTCTGCATTATAATTTATATTTTATGATTTCATCTCGCGTTTCTTTCCCAGTTTGTCACAAGACATTTCTAACTTTTCTATTTGCATTTTTAGCCGGTTGTATTGCTTCTTCCGCCGAGTCGGTGACATTGAAGATGTATTGCCCCGACAACACTTATACACTCACCCCGATCGACCGTCTCAATG
>JBJEDE010000025.1:0-11246 GCA_051871795.1 Muribaculaceae bacterium
CGGGGACACAAGGATTTTCAGTCCTTTGCTCTACCAACTGAGCTATGGCACCATCTTGTTGTCTTGCGTAAGGTGTTTCCCTTTTTGCTCTGCAAAGTTACGACGTTTTTTTGTATTGTGCAAGTTTTTGGCCGCATTTTTTTGCTCAATTTTACCAGGAAATGGTTATAGATTTGGGTTTCAGGGTTGTAGAGCGCCGATTTTTGTGTGTAGAATGGTTCTTTTAGACTTGTGCGATGTGTCACGGGAATGAGCTGACATGACTGTTATGCTCTGTCGGTGTGTTTGCTTGGTCACTTTATCGCTGCGTTCGCTGTCACAGTGTCAGCGTGAGAGCGAGAGGTTGAACGATAGGCCGTAGGATGTGTTGGTAGTGGGATAGGATGTTGTGGTCACGAGAGGTGTGTTGACCTGATGTTCGAAGTATGCGGCGAGTGTGAGGCGTTTCGACATTACGTAGCTGGCGGTGAGGTTGATGCCGAGGGTGCGGGTGCCTGATGTGGGCTGGGTATAGTTGTCTTCGATGCGTCGTATGAGGGCTTGTGTGGTGGATAACGAGAAATCGGCGTTGATTGTGAGGTCGTTGCTTACGCCTTGTTGTGAGCCTTTCATTTTGAGCACGGTATTGAAGCCTACGATTTTGTATCCGGCGCCTACGGTTATGCCTCGAGTGGTGGCTTCGACTACTTGTCCGGCTGACGTGTTAAGTGTGAGTGTGCGCTGGTCTTTGTATTCGGCGTTGAATTGCAGGTTGTTCTGCATTGTTGCGTTTACGCCGAAGAGAGGTGCGAAACGTTCGGTGATGGCTACTGACGATATGTTGTATGGAGAGGAGGGGATGGGTCTGCCGGAGAGTTCGTCGAGTGTGAATCCCAATGATTTGCCGTCGAGGCTCACCCAGTTAAGGAATGATGAGTAGGAGCCAACGGAGTAGGTGCATTGGTATGCGTGGTTGAGTGTGAATGATTTGAAGATGGAGCGCATGTTCCCCATATTGATGAGGCCATCGTAGGTTATGCGCCAGTTGGGGAGCACTTGTGCGAATGATGGGAAGGGATCGAGGTATATTTTGTCGGGTGATGAGCCTGTGTATGCGGCGATGAAAGCGGGGATGAGGACGTCGGATGATGTGGGGCTTACAGTACCGACTTCCGGGTCGAACGGTGAGCCGGCAATTGCTGTGCCTTTTATAAATCCGGCATCGGGATATGTGGCATTGGCGTATTGTGCTTCTACGCGGTCACGGATTATGGGGATGTAGCTGAGCATTTTGTTGAATGCTTCGGAGTTGTAGCCGTCGGATGCGCTTGATGAGCGGAGAGCGGTGAGCAGGGCGCAGTGAGTCTTGGTATAGGAGCCGGAGAGTGAAGTGGGCATGTCGGCGAACATGAATTGTATCGACTTGGTGTGGTTGTCGGTACGGTTGAATGTGAGCTGTATTTTGAAGCCTTTGAAGAGTTCGAGTTGTCCTTCGATGTTTAGCTCGTTCGTATTGGTGAATACGGCGGGGGATGTCTGTCCGTCGTCGGTGATAAGCCAATTGCGGTCGAGAGCTTTGTCGATAAATTCTTCGCCTGTGAATCCGAATGCGAACCCGAGTCCGGGCGCCATGGGTCCGTAATGATAGGTCTGTCCGAATATGTTGCCGATATTCGGCATGAAGAGTGGGAGAGATGTCTGGCGGGTGGTGCGGTAGCGTACGGATATGCTTCGCGGGGATATTGCCAGACGTGTGGCGTATTCGCCGATATTGCGCCAGAGCGAGCGTTCGTCTTTCATCACTTCGGTGACTGTGAGTTTTATGTCATCGTTGCCTCGTGTGAGGATTTCGATATTGTTGTTGTCGACGACGCGTGTTTTTATTGCTATGGGTTTGCCGGCAACAGTTGTAGCGGTGACTTTGACTTTCGACACCCGCAGGTTGTGTTTTACCGTCAGCGATGTGTCGGGGAGTAGACGGTAGGTGCGTTCGAATTTTTTCGGTTTTTTGGCTGTGTTTTGTCTCGGGCGTGTATTGGCGAAGCGTTTGTTTACGTCCTTGATGTATGGGAGCTTATTGTAGAGGCCTTCGAAGTTGATGCGACCGTCGATGTTCCATGCTCCTTGATTTGCGATTGAGTTGCCGAGCTTTTCGCCGTCGACGGTGGCTCCCCGGTCCCATCGGTATGTACCGTTGTAGGTGGCAGAGGCTGAGATGAAGTCCAGCACGGGTATGCGGTTAAGCGGGAGCTTGTAGGAGCCGGTGAAGGTCTGATTGTAGGCCCATGGCGTGCCCATCGAGAGGATTGACTGCCATACGGTGTCTTTCCACTCGCGGTATTTGTCGGGGAAGAGCTTGCGGTTTACGGCGCCCATAGTCTCTTCGATGCGGGCGGATGTGTTGCTTTGGAATTGCAGATTGAGCGATTTGGTGATGTTCCATGTCACGGCCAGCTGGCGGTCCCATAGGAAGTTTTTGCTTACGGCCACGGGGAGTTGGAACATCACGTCGACCTCGGAACGTGTCTGCTGTTCGTAGTAGTACCGCGACATCGAGGAGAGAAATGTTATGGTGTTGGGCAACCAGTTGAGTTCCCAGTCTTTGATGAATTTCAGGTTTTTGTTTTTATTGTTTTTCATCATTTTTGCAAAGGGTTTGAAGCCTTTGATGAGCGGGGAGTATGAATACTGCAATGAGCCGCGGTAGTCGTTGGTATACTCGTATTCGGTGGTGGGGTCTTGTCGATTTTGCTTGGAGAAGGAGAAGTTTACGGTGAAGTTTGCCGGATCCCAGGGCATAGGTTTCTTGCTGCGGACATCGAATTTCATGCCTGAGAGGGAGAAATTGGTAATTGTGGTCCGCTCGATGGCGTAATTGTTGATAGAGTCGCGCTCGGCTTTGTCTGAGGCGGCGTCAAGGGCGTCTTTAAGTTTAACGTCCTGATCGAGGGGGTTGTATTTGGGTGTTGTTTTTTCTTTTGACAGCGAATAATATACGGGAGCGGTGAGTTTTACTTTTTCGGGCAGGAATCGGCCGAGGTCGCCCTGCACTGCGATGTTGTACTGTTCGTAGTCGTCCAGACGCCGCTCGTTGAGTGACTGGTCAACTGAGCCGAATCCGGAGGTTTCGACGTGAGCTCCGAAGTTTACTGTGGCTATGTCGGAGAGATTGAGGTTGACGTTAGCTTTTGCGGCCCATCCGCCTTCCTGATTGAATTCGGTGACTTTGAGTTCGTTGACCCACACGGTGCCGCTCTTTACCGTTGGGGCGTTGTTGCGGATGCCGATGAGCATTACGCGCACGTCGGAGAGGGTGGGGTTGCCGAGCACGGCGATGCGGTTGCGGTCGTTTTCCGGGTCGCGCGATTCGAATCGTGTCGCGTATCCCACGCCGGAGGTTTCTTCGCGCTTCATGCGATTGCGCTCGACCTTGAGGTCAATGAGGGTCTGGAGATTTATGTCGAAAAAGTTTGATTCGGGCCATACGATGCGCCGGTTGCCGGGAGTGTCTTCGTACGTGCCTGCCGGGGTGAGTTCGAGTGGCACTTCGTATTCGTAATAATTGGCTTTGACGTCCGAGCCCAGACGGATGAACAGGGAGAGCTGTCCGTTGGATAGGTTGTAAACATCGTCGAGCGGCGCTTCGGCGTGGACCCACATCTGCAAGCGTTTGTAATTGCGCAGGTCCTGCATCGTGTTTTTGTATACGCCGCGTGCGTCTCCGGCCTGCAGACCGTCAACTTTGAGCGACATGGATTGCTCATTGAGAAGCACAATCTGTGATTGTCCGGGATCGGAGATGCGGTCGACACCGGGAGGGAGGACGTAGTTGACCGGCTCACGCTGCGAGTTCTCTTCGATGTTGACTACCGACATGTCGATTTTGCCTTCGGCCGGTGTGTCGCCTCGGTTGTTGAGGTTGAAGTCGTAGGTGCGCCATTCGCCACGAATAAGCTCGAGCGTTGCGAACCGCAAGTGAGTCACGGCCTTGAATCCGGTCATGAACATGCGTGCGAAGCGAATGGTCGAGAAGTCTTTGATTGAGCCGACGACTTTCTCGTACTCTTTCAAAGGTATCTTGAACTGATACCATTCCATTTCTTTGTCCTGACCGTTGCGCAGGCGCACGAGCGATGTCTGTTTGTCGGTGATGAAGTTTTTGCCCACCACGAGGTCGGCCGGGCGTATTGAGATGCGGTATTGGAAATAACGTTCGTACTCGTTGAGGGTGTTGTCCTGATTGATGTCTTCTACGTCGGGACCGCTGCGGGAGCTTTGATAGAGCGGTTCGTCGCTGTCGTCGGGAGAGAGGGAGTTGCCCTCCACTCCGTTGTAGCGTTTGTATCGGTCGAGGATGCCGAGCCGTTGCTGGTCGTAGTCGTAGCCGCGATAGAAGTGGTAGTTGTCGCCGGCTGGGTCGTTGAGGGGTGAAAACTTGTCTTCCTGCATACGTTGCAGTGCGTCGGGAGCAAGTTTCGCGCGCAATCGGTCGAGGTATTGCTGATAGGAGTTGAAATTGTACTCCATTTCGTTTGGAAGTCCGTCAAGACCGACGTCCTGCACCAGACGCGAACCGGTATTGTTGTCGAACGAGTAGGTGAGCGAAGTCTGAGTCGACACGCGTCCCCAGACCGTCTCTGCGAGGTAGCTGTCGTTACCGTCGTAGGGGATGCCGTTTTCGTAACTTTTCTTGCCGTCTTTGAGGATGTCTTCGGAGAGTTCGCCGAAATTGATATACAGGTCGCCGCCGTCGAGGTTGGGATTGTCAGGGTCAAGGAAGGGGTTGAGGAGCCAGAATTGCACATACTCTATATTGCTCTGCTCAAAGTTGGTGTTCTCCATTTTGCGCATGATGCCGCCCCAGCGCGATTCGGGATGCGTGAGGTTGCCCTGATCGTCGATATTTTCGGCGTCGAGGTTGTAAGGGCCGCGCTCGGTGGGGTAGAACGAGAGGTTGAGCGTCTGTATTGTAGACGATTCGCCGTAGGTGAGCTGTCGGCCGGGAAAAATCTCGTGCGTGGTGACTTCGCGCACGTAGGGGTTGGACTGCTGCTCAAGGTCGCTCTTGATGTAGCCGGGAGCGAGCGACGAGTTGCGCTGTGTGAACATGCGGTCGATATAGTACCAGTTGAGTAGAGCACGGTTTTTGCCGTAGTCAACGTTGTTGCTGAGCTTGGCTTCGGGGAAGAGAGCGTCAGCCGAGGGGTCGTAGGGCGTGGAGGCGAGAAACCACGAATAAGGCGAGCGCAGGTCAATGCCGTACTGGCTCTGTTCGAAGTCGTCGATAAACGACGAGCCCTTGTTCGATCCGGCTTTCTGTGTGTGCGGCACGAGCTGTGCGAACTCGGCGTTTACACTTATTTTAGACGGAGCTGTGGCGTTGACTGTCGGAATCTTGTTAAGAAGGTTAGTGAGCCACATGAACTCGTTGTTATAACTCAGATTAAAGCCGAATATCGAGTTGTTAACGGTCTCGTCGCCGATGTTTACTTTCTCCGTGATGGCTTTTTCGGAGAAGTGCATCAGCGTGGCGCCGATGTTGAGATTTTTATTAAACTGATATTGCAAGTCAAGTCCCAGAAGCGTCTTTCTTTGCATAGAGAAGAGAGACTGGTTCTCCAACGACACGCTGATATTCTGACCGGAGTCGATAATCGACTGGTTTGTGATGGTGACGATGCCCATGGCGTAGTCTACGGTATAGTCAGAGTTCTCGGTGAGGGTGCGTCCACCTGCGGTCACAACGACCGAGCCTCGCGGCACGTTCATGGCGTTGAGGCGTATCTGCGAGCCCGATGATGCCTGATACTCGCCGGTCATTAGGAATTTGTTCTTATCGGCGAACTGTCGCGCAACCACCAGCGTAGAGTCGTACAGTTCCTGATAGACATATTTTGCAGCTGTCACGGGGTTGCCGATTTGCTCGGCCAGATGGCTGCCGAAAGGCTCGACGACCGGAAACACAATCTTGCCGGTGGCAGGATAGATGGTATAGCCGTCGACAAAGTCGAAAAATCCGTCGGAATTGGAGTCGAGATTAGTGTCGAGGCGGTCAAGGTTCATCACTTGCAGGAGTGATTTGTCATTGAGCCCAGCTACGGGCAGATAGTTGATTGCCGTGCCTGTGGTATCGCTGAGATATTTAATGTTAAGCTTGAATTTTTGTTTCTGTATCTGGTAGCCGCCAAGGTTATACACGTTTTTCATCATCAGGTGCCATGATGGAAGAGCCGGTGAAAGTGTAGTGCTGCGGAGCATCTTCAGATACAGACATTGGTCGGTGGATGTGATATCTGCCGAGAATTCGCCCACTTGATAGACTTGCCCGTTGAGTGTATACTCAAAGGCTACAGCGAGCACTTCGTCGCTGTTGAGTGCGCTCTTAAGCGAGATGTAGCCGAGTGTGGAGTTAAGCGTGTATTCGTTTGAGCTCAACATACGCGCTGTCTCTACTTTCTCGAAGTCACGGCCGCCCGTGATACCGTAGGCTTGCAGAGGTTCGAGGGCCTGAGTCACCTGAGAGATGTTACGCGCGTCGGGGTAGGAGGTCTTTATTTCGGATAGAAGGTTGTTGGAGGCGTTGGCCGGGTTGGGCAGCGAGGGATTTGTTGTCCAGTAATCATTAGCGAGCACGCGGTTCTCACCCATATCCATAAAGGCGACAAAGTTGCGGCTCTGGTCAAAATTGCTGTTCTTGTTTGTCACCCAAACCTCAATACGTGTGATTTTAACTCCCGACGATACGTAGGGGAGCTTAGATGCGAACCTGTCGTAATTGTCGCGAAACCAGTGCGCGAGGAAGAAGTGGCGGTTTTGGTCGTATTCGTCGGCGTTTATGGTGAATTGAGTGGTCTGCGCGCCGCCTTTTGAGCTCACGGTGCGGGATTCGGAATTTTGCTGAGAAACAAGTGCTGTGGCAGTGAGCTTGCCGAACTGCAATTTTGTCTTTATACCGAACAGTGCCGTAGAGCCACGAATCAGCGATGAGCCTGTGGTCATCGAAACGTTACCGGCCTCAATATTTTTTACGATGTCGTCCTCTTCGCCTTCGTAGGCGAGCTTGAGGTTTTTGGAGTCGAAGTCGAAAGTCGCATCGGTGTTATACGTCATGTTGAATTTCAGACGATTACCTACCGATGCATTAATTGTGGCTTGAATTTTCTGATCGAAGTCGAAATATGTCTTGCGCCTTGACGAGAGCTGGAGCGAAGGGTTGTCGGTCTTGTTGCTCTTGATGCCCATTTTCACTTGAACCGAGCCCTGAGTGCGCAGTGACACACCGCCGGGGCCGAAAATCTTGTCGAGCGCGCCCACGGCAAAGTTCATGTCGAGCACGTCGAAAGGTTGTTTCTCTTTTTCCTGTATCAGACTGAGATTGCGCTCTTTGTAATACTGTTGCAGAGAACGGCGCAGTTGCCAGTCGTTGTATTGCGATTCGGAAAGCAGAAAGGGAGTGGCTATGTCGAAGTCGCCAACTTTGGTGCGTATCACATAGTAACCGGTGGCCGGGTCGTATTCGGCTGTGGTTTGGATGTTGGAGGGAGTGGCAAGGTCGTAAGCAATTTCGTCATCGACCAGCTGCCCGTAATCTCTTGGCACAGTGGGCGGAATCGGCAGGGGCAGAGGCACGCTGTCGGTCGGTTGTGGAGCTGGGTATGACGGGGGAGGAGGAGGGGAAAAGGTAGCGGGGTCGTTGACTTGCGCGGTAGACAGTATAGGATAAAGCAGCAGAGCCGCAACCATCGGCAGCAGCAGCCAGAAATACTTTTTCCTATATATTTTCACCTGACGATTGATACTAAACCTTTCTTACAACATGGTAAGGGCTTTGCGCACAGCTACTTCCACTTTGGTGCCGGGAGCCTCATGGTAGATTTTATTCAGAACCTTGGCGGCTGCCTGACGGGCAAACCCGAGTGCGACCAATGCGGCAAGCGCTTCTTCCGAAGCCGAACTCATGTCGGGAGATATGTTTAATAACGTATCGTCTTGCGGTTTTATTTTATCTCGGAGGTCAACAATGATGCGCTGAGCGGTTTTTTGACCTATTCCTTTCACGTTTTTCAGGCGTGAATAGTCGCCGTTGACAATCACGGCCTCCAGTTCCGCGGCCGGAATGGACGAGAGGATGATGCGGGCAGTAGAAGCACCCACTCCCGAAACTCCAACAAGCGAGCGGAAGAGCTCGCGTTCGCGTTGGTTCAGAAACCCGTAGAGCACCCATGCGTCCTCGCGTATGGCTTCGTGCACATACAGGCAGGCTTCATTCTTGTCGTGCAGCGAGTCGTAGGTGGTGAGCGCTATGTTCAGCCCGAATGCGATACCCGACGGCGTCTCTATTGTAATTGTAGCCGGTGTGATTTCCGCAATCCGGCCTTTTATGTATTCAATCATTTGATTATCTGCGTTGTTGCGTGTTTTTTATGATTGCTATATAGCTCAGCAGCCCCACATTCATTACAAGCGCGTAGATGATGGCCGGTATTGCGAACTCCGCATTGTTGAAAACATACGGGCTGCCGGCTACGGCAATTGCCTGAGCCGCATTCTGCATACCTGTTTCTATGACTATTGTACGGCGGTCGCGGGTGTCAAGACGGAAACTGCGTGCAATCAAAGAGCCGCCAATCATTGCCGCCGCCATGAGCAGACACACCGACAGACCTATTGAAGCGAAATTGTCGATTATTGCCCTATACTGACCCACAAAAAAGACAGCGGCAAGGAGCATCAGGGCAGGGAAGGCGCATTTAGACAGCACTTTGTCGATTTTCTCAGCCTCTGAAGGGATGTAGTATCGGGTGAGATAACCGCATATAATAGGCACGAGCATGAAAACGACGTTCTGTATCAGCAGGTTGCCCACCGGAAGTGAGATGTGTGAGGCATAGTTGCCGCCCGTAGTAAACCATGCCAGAATCATAGGCATTGTGAATAGGGTGATGATGCTCGAAAATGCTGTAAGCGACACCGACAGCGCCACATTGCCTCCGGCGAGCATTGAAAACACGTTGGACGAACTTCCTCCGGGGCAACAAGCCAGCAGCATAAGTCCAACGCTCATCGCCACAGGCAGGCCACACAATGCGCATATGCAATAAGCGGCCAGAGGCAGAAAAACTATTTGTCCCAAGAGTCCGGCAATTATGCCTTTGGGCTGCGATGCGATGCGACGGAAGTCGTCATACTGCAGCTTGAGACCGAGCTCGTACATAAGTACTGTCAGAATCGGGATGACAATGAAGATAGCTGACATCGAGAAAAATGCTTGATGAATTGTACAGGATTATCTTAAAAAAAACAGCCCCACACTCTGCAGAAATGTGGGGCGAATGTGCTTAGCGACGGCGCAATATTATTTGCGGCCGCGGTTGCCGTAGCGGCTCATGAACTTGTCGACGCGACCGGCGGTATCGACGAGTTTCTGCTTGCCGGTGAAGAAGGGGTGCGATGAGCTTGTGATTTCAAGCTTCACGAGGGGATAAGTTTTGCCGTCAACCTCAATTTCCTCACGGGTGGCTACGGTAGAGCGAGTGATGAAGATTTCGTCGTTCGACATATCTTTGAACACCACTTCGCGGTAGTTTTCAGGATGAATACCTTTTTTCATTGTTTTATAGAGCTCTAAAAAGTTTGCTGATAGAAATTTTGCGCTGGTAGGGCGCGAATATTCGTAATGGCTCGGCAAAGTTACGGCTTTTTTCTCAAACATACAAACGCACAGCCGCTTTTTTGCGTTTTTCAATTAAAAAAGGCCCGAGCCAAAATTACTTTTCAGAAGTAAAAATATTTTGACTCGGGTCATGGTGGTTCAAGTGGCGATGAACCTTATTTTACGAATATTTTCTTAACAGAACCGTCGCTATAACGGACGATATTCAATCCTCTTTGGGGATGATTAATTTTTGCTCCCGATACTGTATAATAGCCCACAATTTCATTATGGTTTTCGTTATCGGTTTCAACGTGCTCAATGCCTGAAACTTCATGAGTGGTAAAAATCAACTCTTCGCCGTAGACGTTTCCGGCATCAGTTTTAGCGTAAGATCTGAAATGATATTCCGTGCCCGAAGCGAGATCCTTGATTGTGGCCGACATACGCTGACCGCTTGAGAATACTGCGGAGTAGCCGTCGATGGGGGCAGCCTTGAAATGAACTTTGTCCGAACCGGTTTTCCAATATTGGAATCCCTGTTCGATGATATTGTCAGATCCGGGTATGACACATCCTTTGAGTTCGGCCGACGTGCCGCTGACATTTTCCGCTGCGAATGTATGCACGGTGGGCTCAAAGTAGCTGAAATCGCTCGGGTCGAAAGTTACCCATTGACTGTAGTAATACTCATCGTCTTTATTTTTATAAAAAGTGCGCACATTGTAGAAAGACGTGCTCTGAAGGTTTTTAATCAGACCCTCGATGCTTCCCCCTACTAAAATTCCGTATCCTTCCGATGGCTTCAACGAAGCGGGAGCTTCGTATTTCTTCCATTGAAATCCGATGTTTGTTTCGCGATCGTCGATATTGGTTTCGGCGCTCACTCTGGCCGACGTAGCCGACACGGGCTGCGTTTCGGGCATGGAAAGCGAGAGTGAGGGCGTGGTAAGACTTATGTTAGGATCCATCTGTTTTTTAGAGGCATTATAGCGACAAAACGCGTAAGACTCAGTCTTGCCATCTTTCGTCTTATAATTTACCGTCACTGTCATTGTATAAGTAGTATTAGGCCTGAGCGAACCCAACCAAATTTCTTTACTCTCGGAGCTTGTAATTTTATCCCCGAAATTGGATGCGATAATAAAATTATCCAGTTCGAGCTCTTGACTTGTGAATTTTGGATTGAATAATATGCCTGTGGGTGTTATAGTTTCGGAGAGAACAAATCCGAGCCTTTGTGTTCTTAGGGCAATCCGATAATCAAAATATTCTTCACCGATATACAATCTGACCATCGCTGCATTTATCGGCGACTCGTTGTCCATAGGTTGAGGACGAAGTCCGGTCAGTTTATAACCCGGGATGTCGTGTGTCTCGCCATTTACCAATAATTTTACAGAAGTGGCTTTGACTGTACCATCAGAAGACAATTGTTTTACCGACTTCAGGGTACAGGTGGTTTCGGTTGACGAATAATTCAGCTCTATATGGTGGCCGGATGTCGTATGGAGATAATATGACTCCGTAATGCAATCTCCATCGATGATAATGTAAGGTTCATTAGTGTCCACTAAAAAATCATAAGAGCACTTTGAAATTATTGAAATTCAAT
>JBJEDE010000026.1:0-10787 GCA_051871795.1 Muribaculaceae bacterium
CAAACAACCATCCGCTGCCGCGGATGCCAACATGTGCCCGCCCGTGGCCGTGCGGTACCTCCCGGTCTTATGTGCCCGCCGGGCAATACTCCCTTTCGGCTCCGATTATGCTTGTTGCCGGGTTAAAATTGTCGCTTTTTGCTGAGAGCAATCGATATCGACGGTTGATTTTAGGAGGTCGCTGCTCTTTTGTCGGTAAAATTTTCGTAACTTTGCATTTGATTGCCAAATCGGCATACCGATTACCGACATGATAGATACTAACATATTCTCATCGCGCAAAGCTCTCTTCCACACGTTCGGTTGCAAACTCAATTTCGCCGAGACCTCGACCGTGGCCGCTATAATGGCCGATCACGGCATCCTGCGCGCGCAGCCGGGCGAAGTGCCCGACATCATTGTCGTCAACACTTGCTCGGTGACCGAACTCGCCGACAAGAAATGCCGCCAGACAATACGCTCGTTGCACAAGCGCTATCCGCAGGCGCCCATTCTGGTCACGGGTTGCTATGCACAGCTCAAGCCCGATGAGGTCGCCTCTATCGACGGTGTGGCGGTGGTGGCCGGTGTGAATCAGAAACTGCTGCTTAATCAATATCTCGAAAGCTGGCTCAACGATTGCCGCACGCAAGTGGATGTGCCCGACGCCAAGTCGCTCAGGGAGTTTATGCCGTCGTGTTCGCGGGGCGACCGCACCCGCTTTTTTCTCAAAGTGCAGGACGGGTGCGACAACTGGTGCACCTACTGCACGATTCCCAAGGCTCGCGGCCGTTCACGCAGCGGCGATATCGATATGCTCGTCGGTCAGGCCCGCGAGGCGGCTCTTGCCGGCGGCAAGGAGATTGTGATAACCGGCGTAAACATCGGCGATTTCGGCAAGGGCACCGACAAGACGTTTTTTGACCTTATACGGCGGCTCGACGAGGTGGAAGGCATAGAGCGGTTCCGCATCTCCTCGATTGAGCCTGACCTGCTCACCGACGAAATCATCAGTTGGTGCGCTGCATCACGTGCATTCATGCCGCATTTCCATGTTCCTCTTCAGTCGGGCAGCGACGAGGTGCTGCGCCTTATGCACCGCCATTACGATACGGCGCTTTTCCGTGACAAAATGCTCATGATACGCAGCGCCATTCCCGACGCATTTATCGGTGTCGACCTCATAGTGGGAGCGAGAGGCGAGACACAGGAGCGATTCGAGGAGTCGCGCAGTTTTGTCGATTCGCTTCCGATATCGCGCCTGCACGTTTTCCCTTACAGCGAGCGTCCCGGCACACGTGCTCTCAGCATCGACGGGGCAGTCTCGCCGCAGGAGAAACGTCGCCGCGACCATGTTATGCTTCGGCTGAGCGACGCAAAGCAGCGGGCTTTTACTTCGGCTTTCACCGGAACAGTGCGACCGGTGCTTCTCGAGCATCCCGAACCGGGAGGCATGATGTCGGGATTTACCGACAATTACCTGAGAGTCAGTGTGAAGGCCGAGACGGAGCTGGCTAACACTATCGTAAACGTCCGTCTTGACGAATTTAATCCCGAAACGATGCAAATCACGGGCGAAATAGTCTGAATTTAAGTTGCGTGACAGAACGATGACCGACTTTTGGTATAAAATATCGACGGCGCCGCTAAGGCTTTTGGCAAGATTGCCGCTGAGTGCGCTTTATCTGCTGGCCGACGTGCTGTATTTCATGCTCTGCCATGTAGTGAGGTACAGACGCCGTACGATAGCTGACAATCTCCGGCAGTGCTTCCCCGACTATGACGATGTTCGTATCGAAGAAACAGTGCGGCAATTCTACCGCAACTTTGCCGACAATGCCGTCGAGACTATTAAATTGCTGCATATAAGCGACGAAGAGATGATGCGGAGGATGACATTTGCAGGAGTGGAGGAAATCGACAATCTGCTGCTCGAGGGCAAGTCGGTAGTCGCTTATTTTTCGCATTGTTTCAACTGGGAGTGGGCGCCGTCGTTCACCCTTTGGTGTCATCCCTTCGGCGGTGTGGCCGGAGCTGAGAGCCGGAAAGTCGAATTTTGTCAGATTTACCGTCCGTTGCGCAACGGATGGTTCGACCGCCTTATGCTTGAGGTGCGCAGCCGTTTTCACTCGGTGTCGATAGCCAAACAGCACACGCTCAGAGCTTTGCTCGACTATCGTCGGGAGGAAGTTCTGTCGGTCACCGGGTTTATGTCCGACCAGAAACCGAGCCACGGCGATCCGACATACGTCACAACCTTTCTCAATCGTCCCACGGCAATGATTACCGGCACCGAAACACTCGGACGCCGGCTGGGCATGGCCGCCGTGTACTGGGATACGGAGAAGACTTCTCGCGGACATTACCGCATCACGGTGCGTGTTATCTCGCCCGATATGTCGGCTACGTCGCCCATGGAGGTGACAGAACGCTACACGCGCCTGCTCGAGCAAACCATACGCCGCAATCCGGCGTTGTGGCTCTGGTCGCACAAAAGGTGGAAAATACCCGTTACCCCTCGGCAGAATTGAAGGTGATCCGGCCGAAAAATTCGGGCCTGTGAAAATCGGGACGTTCGGTTTTGATTGGATTCCAGCTCAGATAGTGAGGCATCGACGTTGCCGAGGCGCATTTGTAGAAATTGGCGCGCATAGTCTGCGGTTTTCCGTCAAATTTTACGCCTATAAGGTCAAAGGGGATGATTACAAGCAGATTCCATGAAAACAGTCCTTCCAGTTCGCAGAATGGCCGCTTGCCGCATGAGGGATATACTCTGATGCGGGAGAGCTCGTCGGCCGAGAGCCGGGTGGGGTGAGGACGATCTGTGCGGTTGGAAGCGTTGATGGTGCCGATGCAGTTGAACTCAAAGTTCCAGTACCGGCCGTCGTCGCGCGGGGCAACGAAAAACTCCACGCAAGAGTCCTGACTGACAGGAGACTGAGGTTCGAAATTCTCGGCTCGGAGGTAGTTGCACCGGGTGAAGAAGTCGATGTAGATATTCCTGCCGTCGTGAGCGGCGGTGAAGGTCGTGAGCGGTTCATAGGGGAACAGACCGGGCCAGTTGACACAGTCGATTGCGTCGCGCACGCCGTCGGTGTCAAGCAGGTTGAGTATTTCTTCGGTAGGAAGCTCAATGTCGAGTCTGCCGATAAGTGGTATGTCGAGCGATTTCATTTTGCTGGTTTCAGAAGTTTCAGAGGTGCTCATTGATGGCCATAGTCACGCCCACAACGGCCATGATTATCAGTATCGTGCCGATAATGCGGTTTACCAGCCACAGCGAGCGCACGTTGATGCGTTTTCTCAGCACCGAGACCAGGAATGTGATGCCGTACCACCACAGCAATGCACCGCATAATATTGTCAGGTAAGCCGCTATGTAGTGATGTATGCCAAACTCGGGCAGGATGAAATTGAAGCGAGCAAACAGGCCGATGATGAAAAACAGAATGAGGGGGTTGGAGAATGTGAGCAGAAAACCGGAGGCTATGTCCTGCCCGTAGCTTGCCGCCGATGCTGTTTCGGGCGTGCGCAGGGCGCGTGTAGGGTTTTTGCGCATGAGGAATACGCCGAAAGCGGCGAGAACCACTCCTCCCACCATCTGGAGAGCAAACTGATGCCGCTCTATGAGGTCGGTGATGAAACTGATGCCGAGACCGCACAGCAAGCAATATATAAGGTCGCTCAGCGCAGCTCCGATACCTGTGCAGAAGGCAGGCCAACGGCCTTTGGACAGCGTGCGCTGGATGACGAGCATACCTATCGGCCCCATCGGCGCAGAGATGAGGATGCCGATGAGGATGCCTCGGGGGAGTATGTAGAATAAGTCATGCACTGTGCGTAATCATGATATGTCAAGCCGGTGACATTTTATATGGCTTAGTTTTTGCTGCTGATAATTGTTTTTACACCAGCATTTTGCTGATGAGATTTGATGTATTGCTTGATATTGTCAATCTCCCGTTGCGCTTGACCGGCGTTGCAGGGGAGCTTCAATATTTCGGTCACGTGTGCGCCGGGGATGATGCTCTCGCGCAACTCTTGCAGCGAAGGAGCGGCCGGAAGCGCGGCGTATTGCGGATAGGTGTAGGTGAGGAAGACCGAATTGAGAGAGACGCCGCCGCGACGGTCGAGCCACCATCCGTCGCCGAGGTCGACAGGGGCGGATGCGGCGGAGACATCGCCGGGAGCGGGATAGGAGAGAATGTCGCCGTCGGGGTTAAGGTTTATCATCACCCGGGATGCGTAGTCGCCGTTGGTGCGGTAAGCCACAGCCTTGGGTATTAAGGCGCTCTGCGCTCCGGAGGTCTGAACAACTTCGGCCGGCTGAGCGTCGGCCGACGTGCTTTTTGCGCTGCCGCAACCTGTGAGTGCCGATATCATTATTATAAGAATTAAATAATGCAGTTTCATTGTCGTAAAGCCCGATGGGCGCTTATAGATAAAACAGTAAGTATTTGTGCATTTTTATGTAGGGCTGCACCCCGGTGCAGCCGTCATGGCGACTGCTTACAACTCCATTGGCCGGATGCTCCGGGGAGCATCCCTACATATCTAAATGCACATTTACTTTGTGCGTGAACTATAAATTCATACAAAGGTAGTGAACATTTTTCGGATATTCAAAAAAATTGTGTACATTTGCATTTAAATAACGCTATAAACAAAATTTTGAGTTACGCTCAATGATAATATCTGACAGTCTGGCCACGTTTGGCCGTTATTGTATGTTCGTTCGCCGGGTTTTTGCTGTGCCTGACCGATGGCGTGTGTTCGGCAGCCGCACTGTGGCGGAAATTTCTAAGCTCGGCATTGACTCTATACCGCTCGTGCTGGTGATTTCGATTTTTATCGGCGCGGTGATTGCGATACAGATGCAGCTGAATATTTCATCTCCTTTAATTCCCGCTTATTCAGTTGGTTTGGCTACACGAGATATAGTTTTACTTGAATTTTCCAACTCCATTCTCTGTCTTATACTTGCAGGCAAGGTGGGGTCGAACATAGCATCGGAAATCGGCACAATGCGTGTCACCGAGCAGATTGACGCGCTCGAAATAATGGGTGTGAATTCGGCCAACTATCTCGTCTTGCCCAAGATTGTAGGGTTTGTGCTTTTCATGCCGGTGCTGGTTGTGCTGTGCATGGGCACATCGCTTGTGGGCGGATGGCTTGTGGCTGTATTCACCGATATGATTACTGTCTCGCGTTACGTCTACGGTCTGCAGGCGCTCTTTCAGGAGTGGTATGTGTGGTATGCGCTCATCAAGTCGCTTGTCTTTGCATATATTATAGCTTCCGTGGCTTCGTTCTACGGTTACTACGTGAAAGGCGGCGCCCTCGATGTGGGCAAATCGAGCACCAACGGAGTTGTTGCAAGTTCGATACTCATTCTCCTTTTCGATGTTATACTCACCAAACTTCTGCTGCAATGATAGAGGTAAAAAACGTTACGAAATCGTTCGACGGCCGCGAGGTGCTGCATGATATTTCGGCCACTTTCGAGACCGGCAAGACCAATCTCATCATCGGTCAGAGCGGTTCGGGAAAGACAGTGCTCATGAAATCGCTTGTGGGTCTGCTCAAGCCCGAATGCGGCGAAATACTTTTCGACGGGCGCGACATCATCACTATGGGCAGCAAGGAGATAAAGGAGCTGCGCAAGGAGATAGGTATGCTGTTTCAGGGCTCGGCGCTGTTCGACAGCGAGACGGTGCTCGGCAATGTGATGTTCCCGCTGGTGATGTTCACATCGATGTCGCCGGCCGAGCAGCGCGACCGCGCCATGTTTTGTCTCGAACGTGTCAATCTTGCCGGCGCTGAGAACAAGTTTCCTTCGGAGATATCGGGCGGCATGCAGAAACGAGCAGCCATCGCGAGAGCCATCGCCCTCAACCCCAAATACCTGTTCTGCGACGAGCCCAACTCCGGCCTCGATCCCCGCACATCCATCGTCATTGACGAACTTCTCAGCGACATTACGCACGAATACAATATCACCACCGTAATCAATACTCACGATATGAATTCGGTGCTTGGTATTGGCGAGAACATTGTCTTTATCCACAAAGGTCACCGCGAGTGGGTGGGCAATATGAAAGAAATCTTCGCCACCACGTCCGAGGCTCTCAACGACTTTGTGTTTGCCACCGACCTTTTTCAGGAGGTCAAGGAGTACATCCTCGCACAGGGCGGCATAAAGGCGCATGGCGCGGCAAGGCGCAAATAATAAGTATTCGCTTGATTGTGTCGTGTCGCAAAGACTTAGACCTTAAATTTAAATCAAATTGGCAATCATATGAAATTCAGCGATATACCCGGACATGAAGAGCAGAAAAAGCATCTGCGGGCCATGGTGGATAACAACCGTCTGCCACATGCCCTTCTGCTCGAAGGTCCGCAGGGGTGCGGCAAATTTGCTATGGCGCGCGCTCTGGCACAGTATATCCATTGCACCGACCGCCGTGGCGGCGACTCATGCGGTTGTTGCCCCTCGTGCCGCCGGCATGAATCGTTCAACCATATCGACACATTGTTCTCTTTTCCCATTGTCAAAATCAAGAGCGACAAGCCGGCTATATCCAACGACTTCTTGCCTCAGTTCCGCGAGTTCATTACCCGCAGCCCGTACATGGACTTTCAGCTTTGGCTGCAGAGTCTCGACAACATCAACGCACAGCCGGTGATCTATGTCGACGAGGCTGTCGAGCTCATCCGGGCTCTCAGCTATACCGCTCACTCGTCGAAATACAAAATCGTGCTCATGTGGCTTCCCGAACGCATGCAGGAGGCTGCCGCCAACAAGATGCTCAAACTCATCGAGGAGCCTTTCCCCGACACGCTCTTCATCCTCACCTCCGATGCGCCCCGACGCATACTGCCCACCATCTATTCACGCCTTCAGCGAGTCAAATTTTCAGCTCTCGGCGACGCCGATGTCATGCAGGCGCTTTCGTCCGAGCCCGGGGTTGACCCCGATGCGCTGAAATCTGTGGTCAGGCTCGCGCAGGGCAGCGTAACCGAGGCTCTCCATGTGCTGGGCGAAAGCAAAACCAATCGCGAGAATCTGAAAATGTTTGTCGAACTCATGCGCAAGGCCTACTCCCGGCACGTGGCCGAACTCAAAAAGTGGGCCGTTGACCTCGCCGCGCTCGGCAGAGAGCGCAATGTGCAATTCTACACTTACGCCGCCCGTATGGTGCGTGAGAATTTTGTACTCAACATTCACATCCCGTCGCTTAACTATATGTCGCCCGACGAGAGCGATTTCTCGCGCAATTTCTCCCCGTTCATCAACGAGCGCAACGTCGTGCAAATACTCAAAACCATCGACGACGCATGCGCCGACATTCTTGCCAACGCCAACGCCAAGCTCGTGAATTTCGACACAGCCATCCGCTTTATTCTCTTGATTAAACGCTGAGCCTGTCTGCACCTTGCGCCGGCGCCGTCACTTTTTTATTCTATGGACTCGCACAATTTTCTTCGCTCAGTCGCCGATTATTATTGCAATGCCGGCATCGACCTCTCGCGCCTTACAATGGTCTTCCCCAACAAGCGTGCCGCAATGTTCATGCGCATGTACTTCAAGGAGCGGTTGCAAGGTGTCAACTTCATGCCGCGCATGGTCTCGATAAGCTACTTCACACAGATGATGGCCGGAGGCTCGCAGCTTGCATCGCCTGTCGAACAGCTTTTCACCCTCTACGACTGCTACCGCCGGGTGCTCACACGCCACGGTCGGGAAGACGAAATACGAGATTTCGACACATTCATTTTCTGGGGTACAATCATTTTGCGTGATTTTGACGATGCCGACGCTTATATGGTCGACACCGAGATGCTTTTCCGCAATCTGCGCGACGTTAAGGAAATACAGAGCAACTATCTCACCGATGCCCAGCTCGAAGTCGTGAGAGAGTTGTGGGGTACGACTCCCTCGGGCGACCTCACACAATTCTGGCGTCATGTAGGAGCCACCGACCCCGATAACCCCGATTCGCATCTCAAAGCCGGTTTTCTGAGCCTGTGGCATATCATGGGCGAACTTTACGACGAATTCACCCGGGCTCTTGCCTCCCGGCCCGTGCCTATGGCAACTTCCGGCTGTCAGTCGCGGCGCGCTTGCGAGCGTATAAGGCAGACTGACATTCACGACCTCGGCGGTTGTCGCTACGCTTTTGTCGGCTTTAACGTTCTCTCTACGGCACGTACTCTCATTTTCAAACATTTGCAAAAACTCGGTGCTGCCGACTTCTTCTGGGATATAGTTTCTCCGTTCTTTTCCCCGGATGCAACCGCAGCCGGCAAGTATGCCGAAAGTTTCAACAAGGCTTCGAAATTTATCCTCCCCCTGAGCAATAAATTCCCGATGCCCGACGGCTACGAACCGCCTCACGCCGCCGCGCTTCCCGAGATTGAAATCATATCCTCTCCCTCCAATGTGGCACAGGTCAAAACCGCATCGCTCATCCTCAACTCATGGATGCGGGAGGGTGTACTGATCCCCGGAAGGCTCCTGTCCACGGCAGTCGTGCTCAACGACAACTCGCTGCTCACTCCCATGCTCAACTCCATCGATCCGGCCATCGACCCCATAAATGTCACACTCGGACTGAGCTACGAATCCACACCGCTCGCAGCCTTCTTATCCGGCATCTTCAGAATGCACCTGCGGCGCGGATTGCAGACGGGCCATTACTATTACGACGACGTGAACGAGGTGATTTCACACCCCTACGTGGCCGCCATCGCACCCGAAGAGGCTGATGCCCTGCGGGGCTACATACGTCAGCAACGGCTCTACAACGTCCCGGCAGCCGAAATCATGGAGCAGGCGCCGCATCTGGCGTTCATTTTCCGGCCGATATCCGACTCCGACGTGCAGGACTCCATCTCATTCATGCGACAGTTGACCCAACGCCTTGCTACCGCGCTCACCACGCACGCCGACCGCGAGCGCTCCACAGGCTACGAAATCAATATCCTCGAAGCCTACGCCGGGCTTGTCGACGACTTGTGCTCGTACATAGAGCGGTTCTCGGTAGCGATGCACAAACAGACGTTCTTTCTCACGCTCGAACGTTCGCTTTCAAAGATGAAAATCAACTTTTCCGGCAAACCGATAGTCGGGCTGCAAATCATGGGCATGGCCGACACCCGAGCCCTCGATTTTGAAAATGTGATTGTGCTGTCGATGAACGAACGCATCTTCCCGCGCCGTGTCCTGCGGCCTTCGTTCATTCCGGAAAACCTCCGAGCCGGTTACGCAATGCCCACGCTTGACTTCGAGGAGAGCACGGCGGCATATCGCTTTTATCGCCTCATCTCCCGTGCCCGCCGCGTGAGGCTGCTCTATGACAACCGTACAAAGGACAATGTCTCGGGCGAGATGTCGCGCTTCCTCTATCAGCTCAGCTATATGCCTTGCGGCTGTAACGTAACTCACCGGGGAGTGAACATAGCCATGCAGCCGGCCGCCGAACGCGTGCTCGTAGTGCACAAAACTCCCGAAGTGATCGAGGCATTGCGCCGTTTCTCACCCGATGCCCGGCAGAAACGCTATTTCTCCGCTTCGGCCCTGAAAACTTACCTTAACTGTCCGCTGCAATTCTACCTCAAATACGTGCGCGGATTGCGCGACGAAGACACTCCGGAGGCTTACATCAACGCCTCGCTTACCGGCACCATCTTCCATGAAATCGCGCGCTATCTCTACGACAACGCTCCGAGCCGCGTCATTGACCGCTATGTTTTGCAGCAGATGCTCTCTTCCGACCTTGATTCGCTCGCTCTGCGCATGATTTCCCATCATGGCTATGCCGGACGCTACGACAAAAACCCTTCCATGGTGCCCGGCGAGGGTCATGTGCTCGCCGGCGTGATGGTAAACTACATAAAAGCAATGCTGCGCGCCGAGCAATCCCTCCCGGCTTTCACATTCCTCGAGAGCGAGATGGGCGAAGGTGTAAAACAAGTGTGGAAAGTCGACAGCAGACACACCATCAATTTCAAAATGTCGGTCGACCGCGTGGATATGCTCCCCGACGGAGCATTGCGCTTTATAGATTACAAGACCGGAGCCGACGAAATTTCAGCCGACAGTGTGGAAATGCTGTTCAAAGCGCCGAAAAAGTCCGGTATGCTGCAGCTCATGACCTACTGTGAGGCATACGCCGACATCCGGGGCTACACCGGAGCTATCTATCCTAAAATCTACAAGACACAGGACCTGATAACCAAGGGTATACCCGAGCTGAGGCTCAACCGCAGCCTTATGGGCGACTATCGGCAGTATCACGACACATTCCGTCCGATGCTCAACGATCTGATACACCGTATATTTGAGGAAAACGACGAATATCCGTTCACTCCGGCGGCCGACAGCGACAACTGCCGTTACTGCTTCTTCGCACAGATGTGCGGCCGCATCGTAAAAGACAAATAATCCTCCCTCCGTCTCAAAAAAAACAGTAGGGTGTGTCGCGCAATGCGTGACAGAGGAAACCGGCCGGCCGCCCGGCCCCACTGGGAGGCGAAGCGCGGCCTCGCGCGAGCAAAAATACCGGGAAGTCGTGAGCGGCCTCGCTCACGATACAACATCAGGCGACGGTGATTTATGTGCCGCACGGGCCGTGCGGAACTACTGGGAAGTGCCGAACGGCCTCGTTCGGCACATAGCGAAAGCCGATGGTATTTATGTGCCGCACGGGCCGTGCGGCACCTCCCAGTGTACCGGGAAGTCGTGAGCGGCCCGCTCACGACACAACATCAGGCGCCGGTAAAAAATTTCCCCCTCAGGGGATTGT
>JBJEDE010000027.1:0-108287 GCA_051871795.1 Muribaculaceae bacterium
GGACTGACATACAGCGTCATCGCGCCAACATACTCTTCAAGCACTATCCGATACTCAAAGCCGCGTATCAGCTTGCGATGGAGCTGCGCCGCATATTCAATCTAAAAATCTCCCCGACAAAAGCCATGGAAAAAATGAACAAGTGGTATGAAAAGGTGTCTGTACTGGCCAACAGCAATTTTCGCTCAGTTATCAAGACATTCAAAAATCACGTCCCTACGATACTCAATTACTTCCGTCGGCGGCCAACCAACGCGTCTGCTGAAGCATTCAATTCAAAAGTCAAGATATTTCGTTCGCAAATGCGGGGAGTACGAGACCGTGATTTCTTCATCTTCCGACTGGTCAAACTATACGCCTAAAATTTTAACACTTCTAATCCCGAAATTTAACAAATGCAACGACATTTCGGCTTGATCCGACATTTCGGCTTGATCCGTATTCTGCGCCGTTCTGAAATTTTGGCAAACTAAAAAAAGCACTGAAAATCAACTGATTTCAGTGCTTCTCGGCATCTTGCCGTTTCGTTTTGTGACCCCGGAGGGGCTCGAACCCTCGACCCACTGATTAAGAGTCAGTTGCTCTACCAACTGAGCTACGGAGTCTTAGAAAATCGGATGGCGATTGTTGTCTGCCTCGATTTGCGGTGCAAAGTTAATGATTTTTTTCGTTCACGCCAAATTTTTTAATGCTAATTATTTAAATTTGTTTTTAACCCTTTTGAATATCGGGCATTAACGGCGCTGAAACCGCGCGTCGGGTATCGTTTTGCGAGATTTGATGTTCTCACGTCAAGGGATAATGTGTTTTGACATCCGGTTTTCTGAATTGTTATATGACGGAGCGTCATTTAAAGATTGCTATTTTGTTTTCGTATCTGTCGAGTGTGATTTTGCCTCCGCGTACTTCCGCCTGCTTACCGGTGTATAGTTCGGTGAGTATGACGCCGTCGCTGAATATTCCGTTCACGTCTATTTCGGTGCCGGGACCGGGGCATAGTCTGATGAGCGCTTTGTCGGTGTCATCATATCTCAGACAGGTGTGCGTGTCGAGAGTCAGCTGTTTGCCGGCAGCTATCACGGGATTGTTCTTGCGTATTTGACCTAATTTTTTGAAATGCGCCAATAGCGTTGCATCTACATCGTCCCAGTCCATGTCGGAGCGGAAGGCCTGGTCGCTGTCGACGTTGAGCCGCGCGTCACTGAGTTTGCGTCCGGTCTCGTCGCCGTAAAATATCTGTATGACACCCGGCGAGAGAAGAAGTGTGGTCGCGCAGTCAATCATGTTGTTCATGTCGGCGTCGCGATGATAGGAATTGTTGAGGTAGCTGAACGGATGCCAGCCGGGATGTGCCGCGATGGAGTCAGCGTAGGCTTGCCATGTGTAGACGATGCCGTCGAGGTCGCCGTGTTTGGGAAAGTAGAAATTGACCATGCTTGAGAATCCGGCATCGGCGTAGTCGGGTTTGTAATCAATCGATGCTCCGTCATAATCGCCTGTCATATAGAAGCGTTCGGTCCAGTCGGATGCGGGTTTGCCTTTGTGTTTATTGCGCCAGCGCCGCAGTGCGTCGTTGCAGGCCGCGTTGAGCTGTTTCCATCGGTAGAGGTGCACATTTTCGACAATATCGCAACGGAATCCGTCGATACCGAACTCTTCGACCCAGGATGCAATCCACGCTATCACGTATTGCATGGGCGACCACGGGCGATTTTGACGAAGTTTCATGGCCGCAGGGTTGACCCACGGATTGTTGTCGCAGCCTTCGCGTTTCCATTTATTGATAAGAAACTGCGGTATGTCTACTTTTTCGTCGCTCTCGTCTTTGAAGTCGGGCATACCGAAGAGCGTGGCCTGCAAGGGGTCGTTTTCGTCCCAGTCTTCGTCGGGCATACGCACCCATCCCCGGCCGTACCATCCTTTCCAGTTGAGCCGACCGGCGAAAAAGTCATCGAAGCTCCACCGGGGATGGTGCTTCGCCGCCTCGGCCTCGGTCATGCCGGTTTCAGCAAAGCCATATTGCACGGCATCGAGCAGGGTGGGATATCCCGGGTCGTTGAGGTTGGCGCCGAGCATCACTCTGATACCCTGTGCATGGAGTGTGTCGACAAGGGCGCGAAATTCGTCGACTGTACCGTAGTTCTTGTCGATCTGTGTGTAATCAAGCGGGTAATAGCCGTGGTAGCCGTAGTGGGGGAAATCGTTGACCGGCCCCGAGCCTGACATCCAGCCGTGGATTTGTTCGTAGACATCGGTCATCCACACCACATCCACGCCGAGGTCGGTGAAGTAGCCTTCACGGGCCTTTTTGAGCATTCCTTTGAAGTCACCTCCGTGAAATGTGGCGGCGTTGAGCCGCTCACTGCCGTAATCGACAATGCGACCGTAGTTGACGTCGTTTGCCGAATCGCCGTTGCAAAACCGGTCGGTGATGACGAAATAGACAGTGGCCGCGTCGGCGTCGTATGTCTTTCGGGCCGAAGACTGAACTGCTGCCGAAAGGCAAAGCAGCGACGCAAGCAACAGATAAATAATACTTTTCATTTTCATTGCAATTTTTATTTGCAAAGGTATTGTCGCTTTCTGTTGCGTGCAATACTGAAAAATAACCATTTTTGTCACATCAACTTCATAGCCGTTGCAGCGGCTATGGCCTCCACGCAACTGCCCACGCTGAGTTTTTCTATGATATTCTGCCGGTGGCGGTTGACAGTGTGGATGCTGATGCCGAGTCTGTCGGCGATGTGCTTGCTGGCTTTGCCCTCGCTTATGAGTTTCAGCACCTCCTTTTCACGTCGGGTAAGTATGCGCGCGCGACGCGTTGCGAGGGAAAGGAGGAGAATTTCACCCGAGCGGGTGTTGACGATATGCGGACTGATGCCGTAGACATCTTGAGCGGAGGATGACAGGCTGTAACAGCAGAGAATAAGCCAGATTCGGCCTCGCGGCGAGAGTCTGAGTATCTGAGTGGAATTATCCACCGCTCGATACTCGCCGCGGCTATCCTTGATGCGCAGACGGCACGTGGCTTTGTAGTCGCGTTTGACACCGGAGGGCTGAGCGTCGACCAGTTTAAAAAATTCATACTCCAACATTCGCTTCTCGACCAAATCCTCCGGGTGTATGCGCTCGTATATAATATCCTCGTCGCCCGACCCGGCCTCCGCGAAGAAATCCGGTCCGCAGGACAAACCCAAAAGCGCTCCCATATTCCGGGCATATATATAGCACCGGTCGCAAGAGGCATCGGTCACCACAGTGCAGCCGCCGGTGGCCGCGGCGATGACTTCGGCTTCGGCTTTTGCGCCGCAGATCTCGGCGCTGTCGAGCGTCTCACAGTCGAGACACTGAGCCTCATAGATAGAATTTAACTCTTTGCGGAGGATATCCATGATTGTGAATATATATAGGTGACACGGTCGTGCCTGTTTGCACCGGAGGTTCACTTCGCAAAGATAGCGTATATTATCCGAAAAGGAGGCCTGCGGCGGGCGTTTTTTTACAAAAATCCGGCCAATACGCCATGACAACGGCCGTAGCCGGAGAGGATTTCGCAGAAAAAAATTAATATTTTATTGCAAACTTGCACATTATCAAAAATTTGCTTACCTTTGCCGAACTAATCCAGACCTTCGGGTCAATTTTATTAATTAACCATTTTTATTAACCATTTATTAATGACTGAAGAAGTTAAAAACACCCCTATCGAAGATTTCGACTGGGATGCATTCGAAAACGGTGACGCCAACACAGGCCGCTCTCGTGAAGAGCTCACCAAATCCTACGACGAATCTCTCAACACCGTTAAGGACAAGGATGTAATCGAAGGTACCATCATCGCAATGAACAAGCGCGAGGCTGTGGTTAACATCGGCTACAAGAGTGACGGCATCATCCCCATGAGCGAATTCCGCTACAATCCCGACCTCAAAGTAGGCGACGTTGTGGAGGTATTCATCGAAAACCAGGAGGACAAAAAAGGCCAGCTCATCCTCTCGCACAAGAAAGCACGCGCATCACGCTCCTGGGAGCGCATCAACGCCGCTCTGGCCAACGATGAGATTATCAAAGGCTACATCAAATGCCGCACCAAAGGCGGCATGATTGTCGATGTGTTCGGCATCGAGGCATTCCTCCCCGGCTCGCAGATCGACATCAAGCCCATCCGCGACTACGATGTGTTCGTAGGCAAGACAATGGAATTTAAAGTTGTGAAAATCAACGAAGAATTCAAAAACGTTGTCGTTTCGCACAAAGCGCTTATCGAAGCCGAGCTCGAGCAGCAGAAAAAAGAAATCATCTCCAAGCTCGAAAAAGGCCAGGTGCTCGAAGGCACTGTCAAGAACATCACCAGCTACGGTGTATTCATCGACCTTGGCGGCGTAGACGGTCTTATTCACATCACCGACCTCAGCTGGGGCCGCGTTTCGCATCCCAGCGAAGTAGTTGAGCTCGACCAGAAAATCAATGTCGTTATCCTCGACTTCGACGATGAGAAAAAACGTATCGCACTCGGTCTCAAGCAGCTTCATCCCCATCCTTGGGACGCTCTCGATCCCAACCTCAAAGTCGGCGACAAAGTCAAAGGCAAAGTGGTTGTCATGGCCGACTATGGCGCATTCCTCGAGATTGCTCCCGGCGTAGAAGGTCTCATCCACGTGAGCGAAATGTCATGGAGCCAGCACCTGCGCTCAGCTCAGGACTTCATGAAAGTCGGCGACGAAGTTGAGGCCGTAATCCTCACTCTCGACCGCGAAGACCGCAAGATGAGCCTCGGCATCAAACAGCTCAAAAAAGATCCCTGGGAAGATATCGAAAACAAATATCCCATCGGCAGCCGCCACACAGCCAAAGTGCGCAACTTCACCAACTTCGGCGTATTTGTTGAAATCGAAGAGGGCGTAGAAGGTCTCATCCACATCTCCGACCTCAGCTGGACCAAGAAAATCAAACACCCCAGCGAATTCACCCAGATCGGCGCTGACATCGAAGTTGAAGTTCTTGCTATCGACAAAGATAACCGTCGCCTCTCTCTCGGCCACAAACAACTCGAAGAGAATCCCTGGGACGTATTTGAGACCATCTTCACCATCGGCTCTGTTCACGAAGGCACCATCATCGAAATGCTCGAGAAAGGCGCTGTCGTTGCCCTCCCCTACGGCGTAGAAGGCTTCGCAACTCCCAAGCACCTCGTAAAAGAAGACGGCTCGCAGGCTCAGGTTGACGAGAAACTGCAGTTCAAAGTCATCGAATTCAACAAAGACTCCAAACGCATCATCCTCAGCCACAGCCGCATCTTCGAAGATGTAGCACGCGCCGAAAAAGCCGCCGAACGCAAACAGAAACGTGCAGCCAAACCCGCACGCGCCGAAGAAGCTCCCGCAGCTACTCCCGCTCTCGAGAAGACCACACTCGGCGACCTCGAAGCACTCGCAGCTCTCAAAGAGAAACTCTCAGGCAACAAAGAATAATCTGTACGCCGAACCAATGCATATCCCCTCGTCCACTGCGGGCGAGGGGATTTTTTATGCTCGAGAGGATGAAAAAATTGAACACGATAGCTTTGCTGATTTAGCTAAATAGCGGCATTAGCTAAATTAGCTAAAATAGCTACGGAAGCTAAATTAGCTAACCCGCTCCGGTGTGCCGCGCGAGGACGCACTGGGAAGTCGTGAGCGTCCCCGCTCACGACAAAGCAACAGGCGATGGTGTTTTATGCTCGCGCGAGTCCTTGCTTCGCTTCCCGGTAGCTACGCAGCCATACCCACCGGGAAGTAGTGAGCGGCAGCACCGGGAGGTGCCGAACGGCCGTTCTGGGAAGTCGTGAGCGGCCCGCTCACGACAAAAACCAACTGGCAACTGTGTGCCGCCCGAGACCGTGCGGCACTTCCCGGTCGCCCGAGGCCGCGCTTCGCTTCCCGGTCAATTGTGCTGTGAGGATGTGAGGGCGGAGATGGCAAGGGCTGCCAGACGCAGTCCGAAAGTAGCTGTGACCGGCATACAGGTGCCCTTGGGCTGGCCTGTGAGCTGTTCGTCGCTATATACGCAGTGGAATTTGCGCCGGGGCATCGTTCCTGTTTTCTTAAATCTGTTGCGCAGGGCGCGGGCCAACGCACAGCCTGTGACTTTGTCGAAATTGGCGACTTGGACTCTGCCGGGGTCGAGGCGGCGGGCTGCGCCCATCGATGAGAAGAATGTAACCTTAGATGCTGTAGCTCGCGTTATGAGCAGCATTTTGCTCGGCACCGAGTCGATGGCGTCGATTACTACATCGTAAGTGTCGAAGTCGTAGTTAGCAGCAGTTGTGGCGTCGTAGAACTCTACTATCGGGTTGATTTCAGCCTCCGGGTTGATTTCGCGAAACCTTCGGGCGAGCACTTCGGCTTTCGGCTGTGCGAGCGTTGAGGTGAGAGCCGGGAGCTGGCGGTTGATGTTGGAAGGGTCTACGCAGTCGGCGTCGACGAGCGTGAGATGACCCACTCCGCCGCGCACAAGCGCTTCGGCGCACCAAGAACCCACTCCGCCGAGGCCGAAAACGATTACCCTGCTATGGAGCAACTGCTCCATGGCGCCGGGGCCAAGGAGCAGTTGCTGTCGTGAAAATGATGTATCCGTCATGTTAATGCAACGGGTCTGATGCTTTTGTTACGGGGCATAGCCCTCTTAATGAGGAGTGAGTTTCAGAACACTACTTTCTGAGCGCCGCGAGATGTGACTTTGATGTATACTTCGCCTTCGATAGGAGCTGCCACTCGGATGCCGCGGAGGTCGTAGTATGTCGCTTCTTCAGCAGCGGGAGAGACCACGGTGTCGATGATTGATGACACGCCTTCGGTGGAGACGGCTATGTACGACGGACGGGTAGAGCCTGTTGCGGTGAATGTCACTGCACCTTTTTGGTCGTGGGTGTATGTTGTCACATAATCGGTCGGGGTGTCGGTCGGGGTGATGGTAGTTTGGCCTACCTTGAAAGGTGTGTTGTTGTTGCTCAGAATCTCCACTTTCACAATCTGCTGCGATGTAGCCGGCGTGACGGTGAATGTATTGCCGATGTACATGCGCAGGTCTTTTTCGGGATTGCCAGACGAGTACCAGACCACGGGACCGTTGTTAGTGTTGGTACCCTCAGAGAATGTTATAGTAGCCGTTTCCGAAGAGTGGCTGTGGCCTACGGCTGCAAGGGTCTTGTCTTTGTTCGTCTTGATGTCGTTGGTTGCCTGAGTCGATTTGCCGGGATTATAGAGAGTGACAATCACGGCATCGCTGTCGGCGCCGGTGAGCTCGTAACCGTCGGCGACGAAGTATGTCGTACCGCCAGTGGGAGCTACGGCTGCTGTGCCTTGCAGTTCGATGGCGTCGTTGACGATGTCACCCGACGAGATGATGAGCGTGCTCTCGTAGTGTCCGGCTGACGTGGCGCCGAGACGTACATAGAGGGCGGTGGCTGAGGCGGGGAATACGGCGTGCTGTGTCCACGTGGCGCGGTCGGTGCTGATTTCGAAAGGAGCCGTTACGGTGGCTTCTACATCATCGGTGATGTTCTGTATGTCAAGCTCGACAAGAGCGTAGGCCGACGGAGTCTCGGGTGTGGTCGAGAATTCGTTTTGTTCGATAGAAGCGTCGATGGTGGGGATAATTTCGGACGTGGTGACGCTGACGCGGTCTGATGTCATCGAAGCCGAAACGAGGTAATAGGTATAGGTGGTGAACTGGTCGAGTCCGGTTACGGTGTACTGCTGCGAGGCTGCCGTGACGTCCTTGGGGTAGCCTGAAAGCTCGCTGCCATCTTTGAGCACGTGCAGTGTGTAGCAGTCGCGGGCATCGGCATCGCCTACGTATATCCAGCGGGCCGTGAACGATTCGGGGGTGATATCAGCAGCCGCCAGCGCGGGCAGTCCGTCTACGGCCGTGCCTGCGAGATTGACTTTTGTCTGTGCTCCGTCGGTGCTGAATGTGATGGTACCTGAGAGAGCACCTTGGCTTTGAGGTGACCAGCTAAGGGTAAGGTTCGCTCCCGATGTCGAGCATGCTTCGTTGTAAGGTATGGAATAGCGCGAAGCTGTGACTCCGGCTGCGTCGACCGTGACAGTGACGTTGGAGGTGAGTCCTTCGGCTTTTACGTTGACCGAGGCCGATGTGTAGCCTGTGAGCGCGATGGTGCCGAAATCGACAGAAGAACCGTCGACCGGGAGAACGAATGTCGGGTCGGGTGTAGAATTAATATACCAGGCCGTGGTTGATTTGTTGCCCCAGATGTGCTCTACAAGCTCAGGATGGTCGATGAAGGGGTTGCGGTTTTTCTGATGCTTGTAGATACCGTTGTTGCGTTTGATTTCTTTCTCGCTCACCGGGTCCTGACGGTGCCATTTGAGCAGAAGATTAAGCGCCCAGGTGTTGAGACCGGGGTACGAGCTGTTGCCGAACATATCGCCGCCCCATCCGGAAATCTTATCGTTGTAGCAGGTGACCATGTAGAAATAAGAACGCGCGATGTCGCCTTTGTATTCATCCACCGGCTCGAACACTTTGCCCGAATATCCGGCGAAAGTGCAGGTGCCGAGCTTGCCCAGAGCGTCTACGCTGCCGTTGGAGGGCAGTGTGGTGCCGTTGGCGCACTCCCCGTAAGGGAAGTTGCTGCGCTGACCGTTCACTTTGCCGTCGGTGGGATAGACGTGGAACGCATCGCTCTTCATGGGATTGGCCTCGCTGAACCAGCTCTGCGGCACCGAGTGCTCACGGTTGATGCAATCGCCAACTTTGCTGTAATTACCGCAATGCTCTTTGCCCTGAGTCCAGCGTTTAGTGGAATAGATATCCCAGATTTTGCCGTTTTCGTCGACATCGGCATCATTATAGACTTCCCAAAGACCGTCGTATCCGACGTTGGTGTGCGATGATATTTTGTTTTTCAGCTTGGTAAGCAGAGCAGAGCCGGACGAACCCTCACAAGCGGAATAATAACCGTCGGGCTCCTGCGCCGCGGCGGATGAAACGGCCAATATTGATATGGCAGAAAGAAGACAGGATTTAAAAATATTCATGGTTTAAAAATTTTACAGGAGTTGGAAGTGGCAAAGTTACACAATTTTCTATGAAAAACAAAAATCAGAACCATAAAATCATAAAAACTATAAAATATGGCACGGAAATGTGGCTTTTGCGACACGACAGGCATTTTTCGGCTTGTTCGGACCGCTGTTCGACAGAATTTGCGTATCTTTGTACTCAGATAGCACAAAAAGCTTGCAACTATACGCAAGCCCGGTGCGAAGACATTATTATCCATCTATGTATCTGCGTTTTACAACCGCCAAAGAATATTACAGCTCATTTCCCGAGTCTCTTACGGTGTTCGGCTCACAGACTTTTGTCTCGCTCAATGCCGGCCGTGCGTCTGCGCTCGCCTTCGCCATCGGCTACGATGACAAAGACGCTCCGCGTCTGGGCATAGTTTTAGGGATGAAAGACGGCGAGTGGCACTGTCCGTTTTCCGCCCCGTTCGGTGAAATCGCATACCGCAAGCCCCAGTCGCTCGAACACATCTACGACTTTCTTGTCGAACTGGTGCGCCGGCTTGCTCCCGCGCCGCTCAACCTCACCCTGCCGCCCGAGATTTACGACCGCACGATGGGAGCGAAAATCGCCGGCGTGGTGGCCAACCTCGCGCCTCAGCGCCTGCGCATGGAGTATAACTACCACTATCCGCTGGAGCAGCTGCCCGATTTCCGGTCGCATCTCGACGCAGCATTTCGCAACCATTTCAATCACGCACTCGGCGAAGGTTTCGAGCTTGAAAAAACCGACGACCTCACACGCGTCTACAATATCATTAAAGCCAACCGCGACCACCGCGGCTATCCTCTGGCCATGACGCTCGAGCAAGTGAGAGCCACCATAGAGATTGTCGCGGCCGACCTCTTTGTGCTCCGACATCCACGGGGCGATGCGGCCGCTGCGCTCATTTACCACACTGCGCCCGGCATACGTCAGGTGATATACTGGGGCGACTTTCCCGGCTACGACAAAGCACGGCCGATGAACATTCTCCCATACCTCATCCTCAGGCATTATGCTGACAATCAGCCCGATGTGCACACGCTCGACATCGGTCCCGCCTCCACCGACGGCATCCCCAACACCGGTCTCTGCCGCTACAAAGAAGCCTTCGGCTGCCGCTGCGGACTCAAAACAGTTGCTCATTTGATTGAAAATTAGTAACTTTGCAAGCCGGTTGACATCCCTACCGGAGATTTTATGGCTCGTATCCTATCCATCGACTACGGACGTAAACGGTGCGGCATAGCCGTAACCGACACATTGCAGCTTGCAGCCAACGCTCTCACCACTGTGTGCACCTGCGAGCTTGAAGCGTTTTTGCTTGACTATACAGCACGCGAGCCGGTCGAAAAAATTATTATGGGACTGCCCGTAACCATGCGCGGCGAGCCCTCGGAATCGATGCGGTACATCACGCCCGCACTCCGCCGGCTGCGCAAAATACTCCCCGACGTGCCCGTAGAGCTATACGACGAGCGGTTCACCTCAGTGCTTGCCCACCGTGCCATGCTCGAGGGAGGCATGAAAAAGATGCAACGCCGCGACAAAGCCGTGGTCGACCGCATTTCGGCCACGATTATCCTCAACGACTACCTCTCCTCGCGCCGGACCTGAGTCCGGCTCAACAGACAACGAAAAAAAATCAAAGATATGAAACTTCCCATCTACTGCTACGGCCATCCGGTGCTCCGAAACATCTCCACCGATGTCCCGGCCGACTATCCAGACTTGCAGCAGCTTATCGCTGATATGTTCGAGACTATGGCCTTCTCCGAGGGTGTGGGTCTGGCTGCTCCTCAGATTGGCAAAAACATACGCCTCGTCGTCATCGACGCCACGCCGGTGGCCGAAGACTTCCCCGAATGTGCAGGCTTCAGACACGCCCTCATCAATCCCGTCGTCGAAGTGCTCGACGGCGAAGAGGTGAGCCGCGCCGAAGGCTGCCTGAGCCTCCCCGGCATCTCCGACGACGTGAAGCGCATCGAGCACATCCGTCTGAGCTGGCTCGACGAGAATTTCAAACCCCACGAGCAGGAGTTCAGCGGCTTCATCTCGCGCATAATCCAGCATGAGTGCGACCACCTCGACGGACACCTCTACATCGACCACACCTCACCCATCCGCCGACAGCTCAACAAGGCTAAACTCACCAATATCCTCACCGGCAAAGTGCGCGTGCCCTACCCCGCCCGCTTCGCTCCCAAGAAAAAATAATCATCATCCCCACATATATAATATGGCCGACGATAAGAAAATCATATTCTCAATGGTAGGCGTATCAAAAACCTACCCTCCACAGAAACAAGTACTCAAAGATATTTACCTGTCGTTTTTTTACGGCGCCAAAATCGGCATCATAGGTCTCAACGGTTCGGGTAAATCCACCTTGCTCAAAATTATTGCCGGGCTCGACAAGAGCTATCAGGGCGAAGTTGTCTTCGCTCCCGGCTACAGCGTGGGATACCTGCCTCAGGAACCCGAGCTTGACCCCGACAAAACCGTAATCGAAGTTGTGCGCGAAGGCGTGAAACCCACGATGGACCTCCTTGCCGAATTCGACAAGGTCAACGAAAGCTTCGGCGACCCCGAAGTGCTCGACAATCCCGACAAGATGGAAGCCCTCATCGCCCGTCAGGCCGAGCTGCAGGACAAACTCGACGCCGCCGATGCATGGAACATCGACAGCAAGCTCGAGCGCGCCATGGACGCCCTCCAGTGCCCGCCCGACGACCAGAAAATCGACACACTCTCCGGCGGCGAGCGACGTCGCGTGGCTCTCATCCGCCTCCTGCTCCAGCAACCCGACATCCTCCTGCTCGACGAGCCCACCAACCACCTCGACGCCGAGTCGATCGACTGGCTCGAACAGCATCTGCAGCAATATCCCGGCACCGTCATCGCCATCACGCACGACCGCTACTTCCTCGACCACGTGGCAGGATGGATTCTCGAACTCGACCGCGGCGAAGGCATACCATGGAAGGGCAACTACACCTCTTGGCTCGACCAGAAAACCAAACGCATGGCCCAGGAAGAAAAACAGGCCAGCAAGCGGCGCAAGACCCTCGAGCGCGAGCTCGAATGGGTGCGTATGGCGCCCAAAGCACGTCAGGCCAAAGGCAAAGCCCGTCTGGCATCCTACGACCGGCTGCTCAACGAAGATCAAAAACAAAAAGAGGAGCGTCTGGAAATTTTCATTCCCAACGGTCCGCGCTTAGGCAACAAAGTGATTGAAGCCACAGGTCTCAGCAAATCATTCGGTTCAAAACATCTCTTCAGCGACCTCTCTTTCTCCCTGCCGCCCAACGGCATAGTAGGCGTAATCGGCCCCAACGGCGCCGGCAAAACCACCCTTTTCCGCCTCATCATGGGACAGGAAAAACCCGATGCCGGCACATTCGACGTGGGCGAAACAGTAAAAATCGCTTACGTCGACCAGCGTCACCACGACCTCCTGCCCGACCGCACAGTCTACGAAGTGATTTCGCAGGGAGTTGAAACATTCCGCATGGGCGGCCGCGACGTAAACGCGCGCGCCTACCTCTCGAAATTCAACTTCACCGGCGCCGATCAGGAGAAAAAAATAGCCGTGCTCTCGGGCGGCGAACGCAACCGCCTGCACCTTGCCATGGCTCTCAAAGAAGAAGGCAACGTGCTCCTGCTCGACGAGCCCACCAACGACATAGATGTCAACACGCTCCGCGCCCTTGAAGAAGGCCTCGACGACTTCGCCGGCTGCGCCGTTGTCGTAAGTCACGACCGCTGGTTCCTCGACCGCATCTGCACCCACATCCTGTCGTTCGAAGGCGACGGCAAAGTAGTGTTCTATCAGGGCTCTTACAGCGAATACGAAGAATACAAACGCCAGCTCAACGGCGGCAAAGAGCCGCCGCGCCGCCGCTACCGCAAACTCATGGAGTGACACCGTCACCGCCGCTCCCGACCGCGCGATTGTGTAAGAAAATTTGCGCGGTCGGCGGTTTTTTCGTAATTTTGCGCGACATTCGCACGGCAACCATCGCAGCCGACTTGCAGCACACAGTGTACCGTTTGTCATGCCGGGCCGGCGAATATGTCTACATATTTCAGCAATTTTCATCAACCTCAAATGAGAAGATACATACCGATTCTCGCCGCCGCTGTTCTCTCCTTGTCGGCCGCAGCAGTACCCGCCAAGCGCATAACACGCTCCGTGACACTCGCCGACGGCACTCAGACGACAGTAACACTCACCGGCGACGAATTCTGCCGCTTCTACCTCACGCCCGACAATCAGGTGCTCATGCCCGACGAGCAGGGCAAACTATACTACGCCGCCGAGAGCGCCGACGGCCGCCTTATTCGCAGCGCTCTTCCCGCTACATCTGAGATTAAAGCCTCGGCCCGGCTCGACGCACTGCGCCCGGCCATAAACAAAAATATACGGTCAAAAGCACCGCAAACCCGCCTGTTTCCGGCGGCCGAAGCATCAGCGACAACCAATACCTCGAAGGGGATAGGTCTCTACGCCGACTCTTATGTCAAGGGCATTGGCTCGCCCCGATGTCTGGTGATTCTCGTGGAATACAGCGACGTGGAATTCTCCATCAGTGACCCGGGCGATTACTTCAACCGGCAGATAAATCAGACCGGATTCAGCGACAACGGCGCCACAGGCAGCGTCGTCGATTACTTCACCGAAGCGTCCACAGGACAGTTCAAGCCCGTTTTCGACGTCCTCGGCCCTGTCACCCTCCCGAATAAGCGCAGCTACTACGGCGGCAACAACATCTACGGCGACGACAAAGCCGCCGAAGACATGGTGCGCCACGCGGCAGCCATCCTCGACGATGAAGTAGACTTCTCGGTCTATGACAACGACGGCGACGGCGTGGTCGACAACGTATACATCATCTACGCCGGCAAAGGCGAAGCCTCAGGCGGAACAGCCGACACTGTTTGGCCTCACTCCTACGACCTCTCGGCCACAGGCTCGCGATACCTCGTCGACGGCGTATACATCGACCATTACGGCTGCTCCAACGAGCTGGAAGGCAACACAATAGACGGCATAGGCACATTCGTGCATGAATTCTCACACGTGCTCGGACTACCCGACCTCTACACCACCACCTACGGCAACGCAGCGAGCCTCACCCCCGGCGCATACTCAGTGCTCGACTACGGTCCCTACAACAACAACGGCCGCACACCGCCCACATACAGCGCCTTCGAGCGCAACGCCATGGGCTGGATCGACTGTCAGGTGCTCGACGAGCCCTGCCGGATCGAAATGGAGCACATACTCACTTCCAACAAAGCATACATCATCCCAACAGGCGACAAAAACGAATTTTTCCTCCTCGAAAACCGACAGCAGGCCGGTTCGGACCGTTACATCCCCGGACACGGCATGCTCATCTGGCACATCGACTACAATAGCTCGGTCTGGAACAGCAACGCCGTAAACAACACCTCCTCACATCAGTATGTCGACATCGAGGAAGCCAACGGCACGGCCAACAACCAGAACACGACAACAATGGCCGGCTACCCGTTTCCCGGCACCTCAGCCAAAACCGAATTTACTGCCTTCACCACTCCGGCACTCAAAACATGGAGCGGCACGGCAATCGACATGCCCATAACGGATATTGCCGAAAACTCCGGCGTGATTACGGCCAAGGCAGCCGGAGGCATTCCGGAGCCCTCGCTCGATGTGCCCGTTACATCTGCGGCGACCGAAATCACAGCCGACGGCTTCACAGCCTCGTGGGAGCCGGTTGAAGACGCCACCGACTACGAAATCACCGTCTACGCCTGCCATCAGGGAGTCTCCACACCCCTCCCCGCCATCGGATTTGACAACTCGGCTCTCCCCTCCGGCTGGTCAGCCACACGCGCCGACTGGTACCGCACTGCGGCCTACGCCGGCGAGAGCGTACCGTCATTCCGCTTTGCCGCCAACGGCCGCTACCTGCAGAGCCCCGAATTCGAAGGCAAGGTGGCTTCGCTCTCGTTCTGGGCCATCTGTCTGCCCTCGTCCACATCGCAGGCCCCAAGCTCCCTGCGTGTGCTCAACGGCACGGCATCATCCGGTAAGGAAATCGCCACAATCACCGACCTCGGCTCAAAGGGACGCCGCTACGACATCACAGCCAATCTCTCCGATGTCTCGCGCATCACATTCGTGGGACAAATCACCAACGGATATATCGCCATCGACGACATCAACATCTCCATCAGCGCCGAAAGCTCGTCGGTTGTGCCCGAATACGACGCCCGCTCAACATCCGGAGCCTGCACCGTGACCGTGACCGGACTCCCCGACGCCGACCGCTACGCATACTCTGTCGTTGCGCTCAACAGCCAGCTGCGCTCCAAGCCATCCGAGCTCGTGTACGTAGGCAGTCCCGCCGGCATCGACAACGTTACAGCCGATGAGTGCGACACCCCCGTTGAATATTACAACCTCCAGGGCATACGCATCGCACATCCCGCCCCCGGACAGCCCGTAATCGTAAAGCAAGGCAAAAAAGTCACAAAATCAGTGTTTTAACAATGGATATAAAACAGACCATGCGTCGCATTCTCACCGCTGAGAGCGAAGCTGTTAAGAACATACCTGTCACCGACGCCTACGAGCGTGCGATCGACATGATTGTCGACCACGTGCACCGCAGGGGCGCCAAACTCGTCACCTCGGGCATGGGCAAAGCCGGACAGATAGCAATGAACATCGCCACGACATTCTGCTCCACAGGCATACCGGCCGTAAACCTCCACCCGAGCGAAGCGCAGCACGGCGACCTCGGCGTGCTGCAGTCCGACGACGTGATGCTCCTGATATCCAACTCAGGCAAAACACGCGAAATCATCGAGCTCGTGCATCTGGCTCACCGACTCTACCCACAGATTCCGCTCATCGTCATCACCGGCAATCCCGGCAGTCCTCTTGCCGAAGCCGCCGACGTGTGCCTCTATACCGGTGGCTCTCCCGAAGTGTGCCCCCTCGGCCTCACACCCACCACATCGACCACAATGATGACCGTAATCGGCGACGTGCTCGTGGTGGGCACGATGCAAGCCACCGGATTCTCGCGCGAAGACTACGCCAAGCGCCACCACGGCGGATACCTCGGCTCAAAAGCACGCATGGACTCAGCCGAAACTGAAAATTGACCATCAATACCCCAACCCGTCACTCAATATGTCGCAATCTCTGCCCGCATCTGCTCCCGAGCGCATCTCCGACGTGCGCATTGCCATCGTGCAAGCACAATGGAACGGCCACATCAACTCACGCCTCACCCGCTCGGCCGTAGCCCGGCTCACCGAGCTCGGTCTCGACAAAAAAAACGATATTGAAATATTCGAAGTGCCCGGAGCCGTCGAACTCACATTCGCAGCCTCCCAGCTCATCGAATCAGAACTCTTCGACGCCGTAATCGTATTCGGCACAGTCGTGCGCGGCGGTACACCGCATTTCGACTACGTATGCCAAAGCGTGACACAAGGCATCACTGCCCTCAACGCCGACTGCGACACTCCCGTAATCTTCGGTGTGCTTACCGTAGACCGCGAACAGGACGCCCTCGACCGCGCCGGAGGCCCCGTAGGCGACAAAGGCAGCGAATGTGCCGACGCAGCGCTCAAAATGGTGGCCTTCAAGCGCCGGGTACAAGATATGTAACAATCGAATCTTAAACATCACAACATAATGTCAACCAACACAGTAGACAATACGCGCAAGGTGACAACACGTCGCCTCACAGAAATGAAAGCTCGCGGCGAGAAAATCGCCATGCTCACCGCTTACGATTATTCAATGGCCAAACTCATCGACGAAGCCGGCATTGACATAATACTCGTAGGCGACTCCGCTTCTAACGTAATGGCCGGCAACATGACCACCCTACCCATTACCCTCGACCAGATGATTTACCACGCTAAAAGCGTGATCAAAGGCACCAACCGCGCTCTGGTGGTATGCGATATGCCCTTCGGCTCGTATCAGGGCAACCCCATGGAAGCCCTCGCTTCAGCCATCCGCATAATGAAAGAAAGCCACGCCGAGGCCGTGAAAATGGAAGGCGGCGTCGAGATACGCGAATCAATCGAACGCATCCTCTCAGCCGGTATTCCCGTTATGGGCCATCTCGGTCTCACTCCGCAGTCGATCAACAAATTCGGCACCTACGCCGTGCGCGCCAAAGAAGAAGCCGAAGCCGAAAAACTCATCTCCGACGCCCACATGCTCGAAAACATCGGTTGCTTCGCACTCGTGCTCGAAAAAATCCCCGCAGCGCTGGCAAAACGCGTAGCCGAAGAACTCACAATCCCCGTCATAGGCATCGGAGCCGGAGGCGGAGTCGACGGCCAGGTGCTTGTGATGCACGACATGCTGGGCATCAACAAAGGATTCTCACCCAAATTCCTCCGTCGCTACGCCGACCTCTCCACTGTCATCAACGAAGCCGTATCGCGATACATCGACGATGTCAAGACATCCGACTTCCCCAACGAAAACGAACAATACTGACCCTGCTAATTTAGCTAATTATTTACAATCAGTGCCGACCGTGGACGACGGTCGGCACTGATATTTGTTACTCCCTCAGGCGGGAGTCGATGATGATGGTCACAGGGCCGTCGTTGACAAGCTCGACCTGCATGTCGGCGCCGAACACGCCTCGTTCTACCTGCCGACCCAAGCGCTCGGAGAGCATACGGCAATAGGCTTCGTAGAGCGGTACCGCCACATCGTGGCCTGCCGCGCGGATATAACTCGGCCGGTTGCCCTTGCGCGTCGATGCCGTCAGGGTAAACTGACTCACGGCAAGTACGCCGCCGCCTGCATCTGCCACCGAGCGGTTCATCACACCGTCGGCATCGTCAAAGATGCGCAGGGCGGCAGTCTTGTCGGCAAGCCACCGGGCGTCGGCTTCGGTGTCGCCGTGCTCAACGCCCACGAGCACCATCAGCCCTTGTCCTATCGAACCTTTCTCGACACCGTCGACGCTTACCCGGGCGTGCCTGACACGCTGTATTACGATACGCATGGGATGCTATTTGACCGGGGTTGAGTCCTTGTAAAGCAACGGGCGCAGCACGGGGATGAGTTTATTGGCGTAATGCAAAAAACCCAGGTCGGTGAGGTGGATGCCGTCGACCGTACCGTCGTCCTCGGGGCCGTCCAGACCTTCGGATGTCACATAATGGAGCCGTTCGGGATGCTCGGCATCAGCTGCGAGCCTCTCGTAATTGCGGCGGAAAGCTGCGTTCTTCTTAGGCAGATAATTGCCGAAGAAGCTGTTGTAGCGAGCGTAAGGGTAAATAGGACCTTCGAGCATTACGATTTCGGCTTCCGGCCGGGCTTTGCGTATGATGTCGATAAAGCCGTAAGTGAGGGTGTCGCACATCATTTCGGTGCAGTTGGGCACAGGGTCGATGAGGTATAGGTCGACATCGGGGATGCGGGTTATGGCGCGGGCCATGATTGAGTCCATTTTGCCCTCGCCCGACATGCCGATATTGATGACTTCGCAGTTGAGCTCACGCGAGATGATATTGGTCGAGGCCATGCCGGTACGAGAGGCGCAACCGCCCTGAAGGATAGATGTACCGTAAGCCACAATGCGTTTCCGGGGATTGATGAGCTCCGGGTCGCCGGTTGTAATTGTCGCAGCCGAGTCGATTTTAATCCACAGTTCTTCCACGCCGTCGTAAAGCGGAAGATATACCATGTAGTCGTGCATTTTACCGTCGAGATTTTCGACATAAGTCGCTTCGGTGATTTTGGCTTCTTTGTCCTTGACGTATGGACGGTTGGTGTTGACGTGCCGCCACACCGAGTCGCCTTCCCAGATGTAAAGGTCGGTGCCTTTGAGCCCGGTGTCGGCCATGTGTATCATGTGCGTGTTGAATGTGAGGCGGTATTTCACACCGATTTGGCGTGAATCGGTTGCGAAACGCACTCCGATGCCGGAGGAGCATTGCAGACGCTGCCAAGTATCGGGACGCACACTGTCTTTGTAGGCAGCCGGGATGCGTTTGTAAGGCCCCGCGGCATTGTCGTAACCGCGGTTGATGATGCGCAGGTCGGTGGCCGGCACGTAGCGTACGGGGGCTGTTTCGTCGGCATTGGCAGCACACAGGGCCGATGCGAGAAGAGCAAGAGAAAGAATAATTCGGTTCATTTTTGGTATTTAGGGTTATATAACGGCCCTCTCGCGACGGAGAGGGCCGCAGGATGTCAATGTGCTTATTTGCCGAGCCGGCGCACGCGCAGACGGTCGATGGCGGCATGGTTGGTGGCGATGTTCATATTCTCGCTTTCGGGGGTAAGTTCGATTGTGAGAGTATGCTCGCCGGCACTGAGGTGAGTAAAGACGGGCGACGACAGTCCCCAGTCGTTCCAGTTGCCAGTGCCTCGGTGAGGCATTACGGTGATGCCGAGCCTGCGGCCGTCGACCGATATGCAGCGGATGGCGCATTTGTTTTCGGTGTTGACCGGACCGTTGCCGTTGGCGTAGACGAGGTCGAGCGAGTATTCACCGTCGGCCGGTACAGTGAAGGGAACGGTGATGGTGCCTGTCGAGTGGTCGGTTTCGAGATATCCGCTGCCGTGATAGGCGTCGACGGGCGCTTTTGGAGCATAGGAGATTTCTTTTGAGATGAGAGTGGTCGATTCGCCGGGCATTTCGACATAGAATGTGGGGATATTATCGACAGGAGCCGAGGCGAACGACTCTATGCCGGCGTCCGACACGCCGATTACCTGATACTCACCCGGGATGGTGGCAGGATAGGATGTGGCGGTGGTTTCGGCCACTCGCTTGCCGTCGCGGAGCACTATGTAGCGGTTGATGTACTCGATGGGTTGCCATGTAAGGAGATTCAACAGCGGTGTGCCGGAGGCCGAGAGCTCGCGAGAGTGAGTCAGAGCGGCAACGGGGGTGAGTGGTGCCTTGACGTTGGGCACATTGTTCACCCGCATCGGTTCTATCGGCTGCGAGTCGAGAACAATCTCGATATTGTTTACTCCCTTGATGTCGGCCGGTATGAAAGGCTTTGTCTCCTTGCCGTTGAGACGGAAACTCTTGATTTTGCTGCCATAGCCGGATACTGTGATGTTGAGAGTGGCCTTGCGGTATTTAAATCCTTCGAGTGTGCGTGTGTCGGCGAGAGCTTCGGGTACAAACGGAGCGAAGCACAGGCCGTTTTTCTCGTAATTGATGCCGAAGAGGATGCGGTAGGTGAGAGCCAGATTGCCCGCCAGGCACCAGAGCATATTCGAAGAGTTGAGCTCGGTGGCGATGTCGCCGTTGTCGAGGTTGAAATTCTCTTTGTTTGTAGCGAACAGAGCGGCCGGGCGCACAATCGAACCGATGGCCTGTAGCGTGCCTTGCTCATTTCCTGTTTTTGCATTGGCTATGGCCCACATGGCGCCCACCCAGGGCCAGAGCGCGTTGTTGTGGTAGGCGGGCATATCGGCGATTTGCGGATAGAAGATTGCCGCGCCGTAGGGTGTTGTGGGATTGCTTTCGGTGATGGTGCGCGCGCGGTCGGCCGGAGCGATGTCGTAGATGATTGCAAGCGACTCGCCGAGAGTCTCGGCCCGCGGATTCATGATAAGGTTGTCGCGGCCGTAGAGGTACATGCCGTAGTATCCCTTGTCGTCCATCCAGAAAGTGTCATTGATGCGTTGCGACAGCTCGTCGGCGAGCTTTGCGTAATGTGCGGCGTCGTCTTTAAGCCCGAGCACGGAAGCCATCTCCGAGACGTCGCGCAGAGCTATGGCGTGCACCATATTGGTGCTCATGGCTTCGGAGCGGTAGATGTCGGCGGTCTGCATCCATTTGGGATGGCTCTGCTCGCGCCAGTCGATAAACGACGTCTCGCCACGCACGAGTCCGTCCTCGCCGTAAACGGTGATGAGGTCGTCGTCGAGGCTGCGTTTCACGATAGGATAGGCATACCGTAGCCAATCCTTATCGCCGGTGACTTTATAAAGCTCCCAGGCTGCGACTGTCCATATCTGGCGGTCGGTGGAGACGGGCCATGCGCCGCCCGAACCGGTGTCCTGCACGATGCGGCCGTCGGGAGTGACCTTATGGCGCAACGATATCTCCGATGCCAGAGGCTGCATATAAGCCATCGACAGGATTATCGAATAACTCACGTCGCGGGTCCACACTCCGGCCCACTCTTTGCCCGTGCGCAGGGTGGTGTCGGGCTCTACGGCGTTGACCATTTCGTCGAGAGCCATATTGTAGACGGCGCGGTGCAGGGCGTTGGATGATTTGAGCTTAGGATAGGATGAAATGTCGTTTTTGAGCGTCCACTCCTTCTCTATGGGCATAAAATAGTGAGGCTGAGCCGAATAGGTGGAGCGGATGTGCGTGTCGCTCACCGGCCAGGCCTTGTAAGGCTCTTGAAAAATGGTGTCGCCCACCCACGAGTAAGCGTTAGTTTTCACAATCTCCTGCGCAGGGGCGAACACACATCCGCCGAGCGCCAGAACAGTCAAAAAGCTACGGATATTCATGATAATTAGAGGATTTCAGTTTATTATGGTGTAAAGATACAAACAAAATCCGAATCTGCAAAATTTAGCACCTGAGGTATCTCCAATACCCAAAAGCCATCTAAAATCCGCCACATTAAGCCTTTTGTCCTGCCTGTGGAGGTTTATAATAGTATTGTGCGATGATTCTGCCCTTGATTCCGCCCTTCGCACTGGCATGTAATACTCTGTCTATTAGCAGCTTATACAGCATGAAGGATTCATATTAATACCACTTGAGATATTTATTTCTCCCTAGATTCTGTCCTTTTATTGCGGCGGCGTATGATGGCAAGTCCCTTTACCATAGCTTCGTCATCGCCGTTAAATTCCTTGCTTAAAAAGTATGTCGGTCGCGTCTTATTTTCATCAGTATATAGCAAGTTCAGGCCTTTTAATTCGTTCAGAATGTTACGAAGTTGCTTATCAGAGAGATGAGTGCCAATTAATTTATTAATGTCCGCGCGTTTGGCTTTTCCGTATTTATGTAAGAATGGGCATAAGATTGCCCATACCTGATTGATGTCCCAATCAGTTTTTAACGAGTATCCTGCCAGATCCCCATTAAGTTCATAATACTTACGAGGCAATATGTAATATTGAGCATTGGTTTTGCCATGCTTCTCGATAAAACCAAATTTTTCAAGTTTTAATGCTATCTCTTTGTCTGACGGGCGTTTTGCTCCGTCTCGTATTTCACATAGAGCAAGCACATCAAAAACTGTAAGTTTCTTGTCATCAGGCAATCCATCCTGAATACCCTGCACATAAAGAGCGAACCCGGTATCTTTCACAGTGGCTGATATTGTCGCTGTTACATTAAACTCATCTGTCTTAGAATAATCCGGAGCCGGTTTTCCTTCGGATAGGGTGCATAGAAATATCTTGTCAACTCCCTGCCCGGAACGTTCAACGATTCCCGTTTTTGAAAGGACATCTGCTATGAGTCTGTTTCGAGGCATACTCGGAGTAGTCAGAAGATTATTTACCGATACTCCATGAGGGAATCCGCCTCCGTTAATAATAGTAAATTTGAGAGGATATTGTTTGATTACAATTTCACTGCCGAATCTATAGTCTCTATGCGAGAATGCATTATTTACAATCTCGCGTATTACATCCTCGTTAAAGAAAGGAATGTCGAATATGTATGGACCTTTTCTTACCGGTACAGAGCCATTACACAGGTTTATCTCTTTCCATAATTCATCAATCAGAAGAAAAAGGGCTGACCGAAAGATTTTCTGCTGTCAAAGTGTATCTGACTTTCAGTGTTTCGGTATTCAAGCATTACTTTTGCCTGGGGATAGAAGCGTGAAATTATCTCTTCCTTTCCGACCAACAACAGTGCGGCGTTCGTAACCCTATCCCCAATTATAAGTTTCAAGTCGCTTAATGCTTGTACGTCAGACAATGACACAAATGACGGATTCTTCTGTTTTTCAGCATATCGTTTTTTCATTATTCCGATGGCATCTTTGTCCAAATCATCAATAGTAATTCCTTCGCAAATATGCTCCGAAAAATCAGGTTCCTGTTCTTGAATTATTGAGATAAAGGTCTTGTCGTCCATTGGTTTCAGCTCCTCTCCGACTCGCATGAGTGCGACATCCTCATATTTGAATACTTTGCCAATTGGATGCGGTGGCACCTCAATCACTAATACTCGTCCGGATTTTGTCTCTTCGTCTTCATACAATTCATATATATCGGGACGAATACCCATATCCCTATATATGTCACTTTCAAGTTGACCGATACCGTTCAGGCATTGCGTGGTTCCCACGACCTTATGAGGATAAGCATCGTGCATACCTATGACGATACGACCCCCGCCCTCATTACATAGAGCGGCAACATATCCGAGTATACAACGGCGACGTTCCTGTGGCTTGTCTTTATTCGCACCGTTATAGGAGATGTTGCCATGTTCGCCTTTCTTGAACTCCACATGGTCTTCAGACTCGCGCATCTGTTTGAGTTGTTCTATTGTATATCTGGGCATTATTAGGATTTGTTTGGGGAATTCTTCCTCTGACTCATTTCTACTGTTAAGTAAGACCCGCTAATTAGTTAATGCATATTTTGAGCGTTAGTTTTCACAATCTCCTGCGCAGGGGCGAACACACATCCGCCGAGCGCCAGAACAGTCAAAAAGCTACGGATATTCATGATAATTAGAGGATTTCAGTTTATTATGGTGTAAAGATACAAACAAAATCCGAATCTGCAAAATTTAGCACGATTAGCCGGCCCAACTCCTGTATCAGCCCTCCGACAACAGCTCTTCGGGGTAAGGCTGTTTCGCGGGCTATTTTCCGGCCTCTTCCGGGCGGGATGAGTGGAGAGTGACGGTGAAATCGAGTGCCGAGCCGGCGGGTATCACACCCGGTACGCCTCTGTCGCCGTAAGCTGCCTCGGCCGGGATGACAATGCGATAGGTGCCTCCGGGCAGCATCTCGGTGAGCGCTTCGGTGAACCCTCTGACGAGGTTGTCGACCGGCAGGTCGAGCGGTGCTTCGGTAGCATCGAAGATGGTGCCGTCGGCCAGACGTCCGGCGTATGTCACGGTGGCGATATCGTGCAGTCCGGGCTTTTTGCCTTCGCCCTCGGTGAGTACGATAAAGACGGTGCCTGAGGGAAGCACCACAGCGCCCTCTGTGGCACGTGCGCTTCGGAGCAGAGCCTCTTGCTCTTCGGAGTCGGCAGTATCGGATGATTGCGACCCTGATACGACATTCTGCATCAGCACATTGGCCGCGTTGATATCCATACCGGTGGGCTTGCCTTGCAGCGCGAGTGTGAAACGGGCGGCAAAGAGGCTGTCGTTGATTTCTACTCCTCCTGATTGCAGTGATTCAAGATTGCGGCGCACGATGTCGCCGAAGATTGTGGCCAGAGCCACGCTCACCGAGTCGCGGTCGGGAGCTGAAGCATATAAGGACGGTGCAAGCAGAAGCGCCGCAATGACGAGGATTAAGGTTTTGCGCATAATTGTCGGGTGTAAAAAACGCTCCGCGACCGGTGCGCTGTGACAATCGGTCGCGGAGCGGATGTATGGTTGATTATTTATTGATTGAGATAAGCTCTACATCGAAGATGAGAGTCTGGTTGGGGCCGATTACGCCGCCCGCGCCCTGCGGACCGTAAGCGAGAGCCGAGGGGATGAAAAGACGCCATTTCGCACCCGGGCTCATCATCTGCAATGCTTCTACCCAGCCGGGGATGACCTGTGTGACGCCGAAAGTGGCGGGCTGTCCGCGTTCTACGCTCGAGTCGAACACAGTGCCGTCGATGAGCTTACCGGTATAGTGCACTGTCACTGTATCCTGTGCCGTGGGGTGCGTGCCGTTGCCTTCGGCGAGCACTTCGTACTGCAAGCCCGAGGCTGTGGTCTTCACTTCGGCGCGTTTGCCGTTTTCGAGAAGGAAGTCTTCGCCGGCTTTTGCGTTTACTTTTGCCATCTCGGCTGCGGCTTCTTCCTGCTTCTTCTGCAGAGCCATAAAGTATTCCTGCACGGTCTGCTGAGCCTCGGCATAGGTCATTTTAGGTTCCGAGCCGTAGTAGACGGCTGCCACGCCGTCGGCAAAGTCCTGAACGTTGATTTCGTCCACTCCCGAGCGTTTGAAATTGTTGCCCATGCTCAGGCCGAGGGCGTAGCTGAGTTTGTCAAATTTATTATCCATAGTCATATTTGTTGAGTTCGCATAATTTAAAATACAACAATGGAGAGAGGTGGCGGGTTCAATTCTCGATCAGCGCCGAGGCAAGGGCTGCAATGCCCTCTTTGCGGCCGGTGAAACCGAGATGCTCGGTCGTAGTGGCTTTGACCGACACGCAATCCGTGCCGACACCGAGGTCGGCGGCGACGTTGGCGCGCATTGTGTCGATGTAAGGCAGCATTTTAGGCGCCTGAGCAATGATTGTAATGTCGACATTGACCGGCCGAAAGCCTTTGGAGGCGATGAGGCCGACTACCGCCCTGAGCAGAGCACGCGAGTCGGCGCCTTTCCAGCGCGGGTCGGTGTCGGGGAAGTGATAACCGATGTCGTGCATGGCGGCAGCACCGAGCAGGGCGTCGCACAAAGCGTGAAGCGCCACGTCGGCGTCGCTGTGCCCGAGCAATCCGGTGTCATGGGGTATGTCCACACCGCAAACGATGCACTTGCGGCCGGGCACGAGAGCGTGTACGTCAAATCCGTTGCCTATGCGTATCATATACTGATGATTGCAGAACGATTAGCGGCGCTTGCCGAAGATATCGCGCAAGCCGTCCATATCGAAGGTGAGCGAGAAACGCAGAGTCTGGTCCAGCGGCGATGTTTGTGCTGTGGCAAGCATATAGGATGCGTCGAGACGCACCACATTGAGCGAGAAACCGGCGCCGATGGCGAAGTATTTGCGGTTGCCTTTGAGCTCGTTTTCATAATAATATCCTGCGCGGACAAAGAACTGCTCGTTGTAGCTGTATTCGGCGCCGAACGAAACATTTATCTCGCGCAGCTCTTCCTTGAAGCCTCCGGGAGCATCGGAGAATGACTTGAAAATACCCGTGATGGGCGACATATTTTCCCAGTCTTCGAGCTTGTTGAGATATTCCTGCTGTCCTTCGGGAGTGTTCATGTCGTAGTCGCTTTCACGTGGCTTTGCCGGCACCAGAAGCTTGTTGATATCGAGCGAGAGAGCCAGATTGTGGTAGTCGGCAAGGGGAAACTTGAATGTCGTGCCCAGACGGAGATTGGTGGGAAGGAATGCGGGATCCTCACCGTTGTTGTACGACACTTTCGTACCGATATTGGAGATGTTCCACCCCCACGACCATTGGCACTCGCTGCGTCCCACGATGGGATAAGTATTGAAATAGCCCGAAATGTCGGCCGAGAAAGCCGATGCGCCCGTGCTTTGGTCGCCGGCGTCGGATGTCGAGAATCCGAGAGCCGAATAGATGTAGCGGAATACTACGCCCATCGAATATTTCTCCGACAGCTTGCGCGAATAGCCAAGGTCGAACGCCATTTCATAAGGGCTGAGGGTCTGGCCTTCCGTGCCGCCGATGCCGGTATAACTGACCTCGCCGAGCGAGAAATAACGCAGCGAACCCGACAGCGCCTGATTGTCGCCCGAGCCGATTTTCCAGTAGCCCGAGACGTCGGCAAGGAAGATGTCGTTGACGAGTTTGCGCAACCACGGTGTATAACTCAGAGATATGGCGCCCTGCGAGTAGGCGAAAGCATATTTCGACGGGTTCCAGAACTGGCTGTAGGCGTCGGGGTCGGTGGCCGCGCCGATGTCGCCCATTGAAGCGCCGCGCGCATCGGGTGCGATGCTCAGCGATGTCACGCCGGTCTCGATAGGGTTGAACTCATTTTTCTGAGCGGATGCAACGGCGCTCACAGCGGCTGCAACCAAAATCACGAGGAGATATCGTAAATAAACGTTCATGTCTTATGGATAGATATACAATCATATAACTGAAAACATACGTTTTTATTGTGTCGCCTCGTGGCTAAGCTCTGAAAAGACCCTCTGCCTCAGGCTGTCGGACATGCCACACGGCCACGACTGAGGTATTTGGTCTCAGTCGCGGCCGATGATGAGCCTTTGAGTCCTCAGCGGATTATACGGTGAGGATTTCTTTTTCTTTGGCGGCGAATATCTCGTCGATGCGCTTCATGAATTTGTCATGGAGCTTCTGCACCTGAGCTTCTGCATCTTTTTCGGTATCTTCGGGCATGCCTTGTTTTATGGCTTTTTTCAAGCCTTCGATAGCGTCGCGGCGGGCGTTGCGCACGCTCACTTTCGCTGTCTCTGCTTCGGCTTTCGACTGTTTCACGAGCGCTTTGCGGCGGTCTTCGGTCAGAGGCGGAATACTCAGACGTATCACTTCGCCGTTGTTCTCGGGAGTGATGCCGAGCGCCGAGTTGATAATAGCTTTCTCAATTTCTTTAAACATCGATTTCTCCCACGGTGTGATGGTGATGGTGCGTGCGTCGGGCACTGCCACATTGGCGACGTTGGAGATAGGTGCCTGTGAGCCGTAGTAGTCTACGCGGATGCCGTCGAGGATTTTGGTATTGGCTTTTCCGGCGCGGATGTGAGCAAGGGCTTCGTCGAGATAAGCCACAGCAAGCTCCATTTTCTCTTCTGCCGGCTCAAGGTAGGTTTTAACTTCAATCATGATTGTATGTTTTTTATGGATATTATCAGTATACGAGTGTGCCGATGGGCTCTCCGGCCACTACTTTGGCGAGGTTGCCGGGGGTGTCCATATCGAATACGATTATGGGCATCGAGTTTTCTTTGCAAAGTGCCGTAGCTGTGAGGTCCATGACCCTCAGACCGCGCGTGTATACTTCGTCGTAAGTGATTTCGGAGAATTTCTCTGCCGTGGGGTCCTTTTCGGGGTCGGCCGTATAGATGCCGTCGACACGTGTGCCTTTGAGCATTACGTCGGCATGAATCTCTACCGCGCGCAGTGCGGCTCCGGTGTCGGTGGTGAAGAAGGGATTGCCCGTGCCTCCGGCAAGTATAGCCACTTCGCCGCGGTTAAGCGCCTCGCCGGCGGTGCGCGGACTGTAATACTGCCCTACGGGATACATATTGATGGCTGTGAAGACACGCGACGGGGTGCCGAGGGCCTGAAGCGCCGACCCCAGAGCGAGCGAATTGATTACGGTGGCAAGCATGCCCATCTGATCACCGGTCACGCGGTCGAAGCCTTTGGCCGCGCCTTGCAGGCCACGGAAGATGTTGCCGCCGCCTATGACCACAGCCACCTGCACTCCTTCGGAGCGGAGAGCGGCAATCTGTTCGGCATACTGGTTAAGACGATAGGTATCAATACCGTAGTGTTGGTCGCCCATCAGCGATTCGCCGCTGAGCTTGAGCAAGATGCGGGAGTATTTGTGTCTCATATAATCCTGAAGTATATTTCTTATTTTTCACAAAGTTAATGAAAAAGTCATAATGCATAAAATATTTTATAAAAAATTTCATCCTTCATGGTCTGCAAAGTAATGGTTTTCTTGATTTGCCAAAAAACTTTTTTTACATAAGCCTTAGACCCCATCCCACAAAAAAAATGTTAGCGCAGGGGTCTTAATCTTTTTTCGATTGGCTGTATTTGAGTTTTTATCGGACAGCAATGATTTCCTTATCCCTTTGCAATCACAGTCTATCGGAAATTAAACTCCATGTAAGTCAGGTAGAAATAGATTGAATATATTATATTTAAGGAAAACAGGCATCTCGACGAATATGCTCGTGAAGATGCCTGCCTGAATCAGAATCCGGAATCAATAAGCCTTACAATCAGAGGATTGTTTTGAAGCTTACGACGCGGCCGTCGGCTGTTGTCACATACACAACGTAAACGCCCGAAGCCATACCGGTGGTATCAAATACTACGGTGTTGCCGGCGCCGGTAACGCTCTTTACCGTGCATCCTGTCAGATTTACGATGCTTGCCGAAGCTGTTTTATCACAAAACTGTCAAACTTCCGCTCTCCTTCCAGGGTCTCTCTCCGGAACGGCTCTGTTTATAGGATATCTTTAATTTGTTTCGGTGTGGGTAAATCTTCAATTAACTTTTTAATCTATAAAATCACTCAAAAAGGCGTAATATTTTCAATTACATGACAATCAATTCCTATTTTTCTTGAACATATTCCACCTTGTGGTGATATCAAATTTACAATAGGCTTGTTTTATGATATTTACAATCATATTACGTCTAAAGTTGGGATTTTATAGTTTAATCCTTAGTGGTCTGCAAAGTAATGGTTTTCTTGGTTTGCCCCTTAATTTGCCCAAAACTTTTTTTGCAAAATCCTTTGTTGTTTCAAATGAAAGTGCTAACTTTGCACCCGATATGACCTCCCACGCTTCCCGTAGAACAGCGCACCCGGGGAGGTCTTCGAGTTTTATATGGCATCCTCTGACAAAATTGAATACCATAAGCAACCGTTGACCCTTGACCAACAGGTTCGGAAGTTAAAGGAAAGAGGCCTCCTTTTCGATGATGAAAGCGGGGCTAAGGCTTACCTTTTCAATATCAGTTACTATCGTTTGCGGGCATACACCTATCCGTTTCAGGACAACTCGGAAGGTTCCGACCACTGCTTTCTGCGGAGCAATCTGCTTTTCAAGGACTTTATAGACTTGTATTGTTTCGACCGCAGGTTGCGCTCCTTGATTTTCAACGCTATTGAAAAAATCGAAGTGGCCGTGCGCACAAAAATTGTACAGGTCTATGCCGAATCCACGCACGACAGCCATTGGTATGACGATGAAAGCCTTTACCGTTATCCTATTGATGATTTGCTCGGTCATATCGAAGCCGATGTTGAACGCAGCAACGAGGATTTTATCAAACACTACAAGGCAAAGTACCATAAGCCACCTTTGCCTCCAAGTTGGATGGCTCTGGAAGTAGTGTCGTTCGCCTCCCTGAGCAGACTCTTTCAGGCTCTCAAGTCCGATAAGCGCAAAATGTACATAACCGGTCTATTCGGGCTGAAGAAAGTAGAAATATTGGAAAACTGGCTACACGCCATATCCAATCTTCGTAATTGCTGCGCTCATCATAGCCGGGTATGGAACCGCCGATTTATGGTAAGCGTCATTCTCCCTTACAATACCTTATATCCTTTTATGGATAGAACCACAATACAGTCGATACGCACGAATAAACTCTTTGCGCTTCTTTCCTGTATTGCTTATATCCTTTCCATTTTCAGCCCGGACAGCGATTTCAAGAGACACCTGAAAGAACTGCTGAAATCCGACTGCCGCCTTTTGGATCTCAAAGATATGGGATTCCCCGATAATTGGCAGTCGCTCCCGGTGTGGCGCGATTGACAACCCCACACCCATTACCCATCACAAGGCCGCTCCCGGATATGGAAGCGGCCCTGTTTTTCAATGGTTACAAATCATTTCTTCTCTATCTTTCGGCAACATCTATTCTTATTGCCTTATCCCTTCGCAATCCCGGTTTATCGGAAATCAAACTCCATATAAATCAGGTCAAAACGGTCAGAATATTTAAGGAAAGCAGGCATCTCGACGAATATGCTCGTGAAGATGCCTGCCCGAATCAGATTCCTGTATTAGTAAGCCTTACAATCAGAGGATTGTTTTGAAGCTTACGACGCGGCCGTCGGCTGTTGTCACATACACAACGTAAACGCCCGAAGCCATACCGGTGGTGTCAAATACTACGGTGTTGCCGGCGCCGATAACGCTCTTTACCGTGCATCCTGTCAGATTTACGATGCTTGCCGAAGCGATATTGACGGTTGATGAAACAGTCACGCTGCCTTCGGCTGTGCAAATGGTCACGGGAGCGTCGCTGACAGCAGTCTCGAGGGCGTCGGTGTGATCGGCCTTGATCGAGAGGTTGTCGATGCGCAGGTTTGCGTAAGTGCAAGTGTTCACGTTATGGATGCCGAGGTGGTAGGTGCCGGGCTCGGTCACTTTGAATTTGGTTTCGATGTGCTTCCAGCCTTTGGTTTCGGTGCCGAGAGCGTTTGCTCCCTCTGCGTCATAGACTTTCACATCTTTCACAGCGTAGAAAGGCTCGTCGAAGCTGTCGAGCGAAGCGGGGTCGGTGCCGAGGCTCATCTCGTAGGAGTGGGTGTCGTACGAGGCGCCGTTGGCATAGTAGTCGATGATGTACTGACCTGCATCGAAACGGATGGGAGGCGAGATGAGCCAGTCGTCGGCCGGTTTTCCGTTTGTGCTGCCGATGGCTGTTTTTGCTCCGTCATAGAGATAGCTCTTCTTTCCGATTGTCCATCCGGCGCTCTGGGGATTGTTGACGATGGTCCACATGCCGCCGTCGCCGTCGTCTTCAAAGCCTGTAAAGTAAGGAAGACTTGCAGCCGACGAGAGAACTACTTTCTCCGACTCGGCGCGTTTGCCTGCCACGCCGCCGCATACGGGTTCGATAATGTAGGTGAAACCGCCGTCTTCGCTGATTGTTTCGGTGAATTCAGTTGCGGTGAGTCCGGCAGCTACCTGTTTGGTATCGGTTGCCGATGAGCGGTAAACATTGTATGTGATGGCGTTATAGTCGGCATATCCGCCGTTTACGGTCGATTCGGGCGCTTTCCATGTGAGGGTGACGTCGCGTCCGTTGACATTGAGCACGATGTCGCTGACGGCATTGAGCTGATCATAGCCGGCAAAAATCGTGGTAAATGCAGGAAATCCGTCGCCGGCGGCATTAAAGGGAATCACCTCATAGACAACGTCGCCGTTGGGTGCATTGGTGTCGGTATATGAGGTGGCGCTGCCGTCGAGTGTTGCGATCGCTTCGGAAGTGCCCATGCGGTACACTTTATAGCCCTGAGGGTCGGCTGCGTCTCCGGCGTAGGTTTCAGAGGGTTTCACCCATGTGAGGACCACGGTGTTGACATTAGTGCCGTCTACTGCCGATTTCAGCGCGGTCACGGATTTAAGCGACTGAGTGCGGATGGTTTTGTCTTTCATGAAGAGGACAGTAACCTGAGCGTCGTCGCCGAGCTTGTTGAGTTTTTCGTAATCGGTGCGGAAGTCTACAAAACCGCCGGGGATGGCTGTCTCGAGGTCAACCTCACAGAAGTGACCGTAGCTGGGATGCTGCTGCGCCCACCAGAGGTGACCCTGAGCGTCGAAAGCCATCGACTGGAACTGGGCCGCTGTGCCCAGCTTGTGGCGCTCGCCCACCTGAGTGACCTTGGCCGTGTGTTTGTCGACTTTGTATAGATAGCGGTAGTAAGACATGGCATAGAGCTGACCGCCGGCATCACAGGCAAGAGTGATGAGGCCGTCGGTGTCTTCGCGGTTGTAGCCGTCGATAGCTTTAAGCTCGCCGGGCGTGCCTATCAGGGTGTACTCGCCTGTGGCCATATCTATTGCATAGAGGCTTGTGGGTGTAACCACTCCGGTCGAGTATTTATCTTCAATCAGGGCATACAGCGTGTTGGTAGTGTAGTCAAAGGTCATGTCAACTGCGCGGTTCATGCTTGTCATTGACTTCTTTTCGATCTGCTTGAACGTTGTGCCGTCGTATACTGCCCAGCTGTGGGAGTAGATTTCCGATATATCGCCGAGCTCTACCTGATAGGTGTAAATTTTGCCGTCGACATATTCACCTGCCGAAGGATGCACATAGCCGTAGTTGCTGTTGATGAGCGTGAGTGTCTGCGGACGGTCCATGTCGAACGACACAAAACCGTGTTTATCGTCTTTCGACCCGAACAGATAGCCGTAGGCTGTTTCTCCTGCTATGGTGCCGGGCGCTGAGGCAAGCAGCATCGAAAGAAGCATAGAGAGAGTAAAAAATTTTTTCATAGGCGTTTGCTATAAATATTAATATTGAGACAAAATACGTCTTTTGTCATTTAATGAAGTTTGTAGTCGTTGATTGCCGTGAGGAGGGTATAAAGTGCCTATAATGGAATCGATGGCAAAGTTGCGAAATAAATTTTATAAAAACAATTATTTTCGCTAATATTTTATAGCAAAATCAAAAAAAGTAAAAAAATTTGTCAGACAGCTGCAACTGTCTCGCTCTTTCGGCCGTCTATCTTTCTGTTATCCAAAAATATTTTTCGTGCGGAAAGCCTCTGAGCAGGTCGAGGATAATTGTGCCGGGAGGGTCTTCTCCGCCGAGGGTGGAGAGGCGTATGGAAGTTTTTCCGCCGGTGCAGTCGGCATCGAGGCTGAGCCCGAAATCGAGGCGGAGAGCTTTCATCAGCTCGCTGCGGTAAGGAATGTAGCCTTGCAGGCGCATCAGCGACGGCGAAGGCACGGTGCCGTAGTCGTCGCCGGAGGCCACTTGCTCGAGCGAAGCGTTGGAGACGGCGAGATAGGGACCGGCAATGTCGCATTGCAGCGAACCTTGTGTGAGCTTGTCGATGATGTCGATAAAGTCTTCGGTACGATCGATTTCGATAGGGAGCAACGCGGTGAAAACCCACGTTTTGAGCGAGAAATCGGAAATGGTTTCGGCACTGCCGCCCGGTGCGAACCCTACGGCGATAGTCGAGGCTGAATCACAGAGAAATCCGCTGCTGAGCTCGGCAGCCATGCGCTGCCGCAGCGGTATGACGCCGCCATAGTTGGAAAGGATGGAGCGGAATGTGTGGCGGTCGGCTCCGATGGCGAGCGTGGCCACAGTGGACTGAGGCAAATATGAGTAGACATTCTCGTCAATGCCTGACAGGCGGCTGAAAGGGTCGACTTTGTTTCCCAACGAGTCGGCATAGGTAATGTCTACGCTCAGCATATTGCCTTCCGACTTTGCTGCGAGGAAAATGGTGGTGAAATCATCGCCGGCCACGTTGCGGAAAGGCTCCGGTCGCAAGGCGGCGCGTACCGGGCGGTATGAGGACAGAAAATCGCTGAAAGGCCTGATGTCGGCCACCGAACGCCGGGAAGCCCGTGCCACTATCGAGTCAAGGTCGGCTGCCTCGAATGGCTTGGATGCAACCCAAAGGCGGTTGTCGTCGACGAAAACAGCCACGTGCGGGTTCTCATTTTCGTCGGTGGTTTCGGCACCGTCGATGCGCATGGCTGTAAAGACGATGGCTCCGGTGGCGCTGTCGGCAAATATTGCCACATGGCTCAGGTCGACCCAATGGCGACGGCGGGCCAGCGCTTTGATCGGCTCGGTCACATTGCGGGGGACAAAAGAGAGATCGGCCTCTGACGATGTAGCGTCAAGCAGTCCTTCGGAGGAGATGCGCAGCCCGACTTCGCGCGCGCAGGCGTATAAATCGGCCACGGCCACGGCTCGCGTGTCGGCAGGGACCGTTGAAAGGAGAGAAGAATCGGTTGGGAGCCCGGAGCGATTGCACGAAACGAGCATGAGTGCAATAGCCGCTATGAGCAAATTCTTCATATTCTAAGTGAGAGTGACCGGCGCGAGGCACAGCTCTCGGGCCGGCGATGGAAATGTATCAGCGTTGTGCGAAATTGATGATATTCTCGATAAGCCGTCCCTCGGTGTCGGTGAGAGATGCTTCTATCTTCACTTGGTCGGGTGTAGCGGAGTAGCGGATTTCAATACCTGCGTTAAAGCCCGTAAGGCTGAGCAGCGGGAAAGTCTTGGGAATCTTGACTGCAAGGCCGCCGTATGCGCTCGGGAAATCGCCGGCTGTGATATATTTGCCCTTTCCGCGCGGCGCATCGGGAGGCAACGTGGTGGCAACGAATGTGTCGCCGTCGGCTGCGACTGTCAGCGTGCCCTGCTGCGGAATTGTGGCGGTGAAGCCACCTTCTGCCGTCGTGCAGGCCACATCCTGTGTCGCCATAAGCTCGCCGAGCATACCGGTGTATTTTGCGGCGGCTCCGGGCGCCATCTGTGCGGCGAGTGTAACGCCCCAGCCGCTGAGGCGGTCGTATTCCATCATGTTGCCCGGTTCTACGCTCAGCATCACTGTACCGGTGATGTCGCTCAGCACTCCGGCTGCCGCTCCTGTAATAGCGGAATTGAAAGGAAGACCGGCACTTCTCAACGCGGGATTGGAAGCCGCGGCGCCGAAGGTTTTATTCCAGTCGATGTTGTCTGACAGGGCTATCATGCCCACGGCCAGAGCTCCGTCGGAGGCGTAGCGGAGCATATCGGTGTCGGCTTTCTTGTCAATCAATGAGTTAGTCAATACATCGCCGTCATGGGAATAAACCTGCGACACGAGGTCGAATTTCAAGTCTTTGAGACCGGCGCGGAGGTAGACGTAACCCGTCTTGATTGCCTCGGGGTCATAGCCTATGGTGAGAGGTCCGGACTGAGGCATCAGTGAGCTTATCTGCTCGATGTTGAGCATGACGTCGGCTGTATGGCCGCTTTCGAGGAGGTCTTTCTGCCACGATGCCAACGGGGCCTTCGACGCCTGTTCTTTAGCCTTGGCCAGCAGCTCGTCAGGCTTGGCGGAGCGATCGCGGAGCGAGCTGACATAGAACATCATGCCGTCGGTGGTGATGATGTGGCGCCCCGGGTCGACCTGATAGATAACCATGCCGGAGCGCACGGTGCGGGTGCGCCACACGCGGTTGTCGGCTTTGAGCACGCGCTCAAATTTCGACTGCGACGTCAGAGTGAAGGCGATGAGCGTATAGTCGGCAGTGATGTTGGCGGTAATGAGGCAGTGGTCGGGGTCAAGGCCGAGGTCTACTTTGTCCTCTTTGATGTCAATCATCTTTTTGAGATTGTCGGTGAGTCTGATGGTGGAACCCGAGACGTCGCAGCCGGTATTCTCAATCACGTCTTTCATCGAACCGGTGATGACAACGGCATCGGTCGACGATGCATATTGCAGCAGGTCGGCCTCACTCGAAGTGCAACCTGTAAGCACGGCCGCAAGCAGAAAGACAGCCGCTGCCAATAACTTTGTGCGCATTGTGAGAGGTATTAAATTTTATTTTTTCATCTTTTTGAGCACCATTGCCGAGCGTGCCGGGAGATAGAGCTTGAGCCACTCAACTCCGTGAGGCGTATAGAGGGGGTCGGCGATAGTGAAATGTTTTACTTTCTCGTCAATATTGTCATATCCGCCGAACTCCGGGCGGTCAGACGACAGCACCGTGCGGTAGCGGCCGCCGGGGGCGAGGATGCCGTAGCCGTCAAACGATTTGTAAGGATTAAAATTAAAGACAAACACATAGTCGCCGCGCATGAAAGCCAGCACCTGGTCGTCGTCTTTCTCCCAGAGCTTGCGCACGGGCAGAGTCTGGAAATTGTAGATGCCGCTCACGAGCTCGATCATTGCGTTGTCGAAATTCTGGAGATAGATGTATTTGAGGTCGGCGCGGTCAACGAGGTCCCACTGCCGGCGGGCATATTTATAGCTCCAGCCGTTGCCCTCGCGGGGAAAGTCGATCCACTCGGGATGTCCCCACTCGTTGCCCATAAAGTTGAGATATCCGCCGTTGATGGTAGCGAGGGTGACGAGGCGTATCATCTTGTGCAGAGCGATGCCGCGGGCCACTGTCATGTCGTCGTCGCCTTTCATCATGTGCCAGTACATCTCTTTGTCAATGAGGCGGAAGATGACGGTCTTGTCGCCTACCAGAGCCTGATCGTGGCTCTCGACATAGGAGATGGTCTTTTCGTCGGCGCGGCGGTTGGTAAGCTCCCAGAAGATGGATGTCGGATGCCAGTCTTCGTCCTTTTTCTCTTTAAGCGTCTTGATCCAGTAGTCCGGGATGCCCATAGCCATACGGTAGTCGAAGCCTATGCCGCCCTCCTTGATGGGAAGCGCCAGACCGGGCATGCCGCTCATCTCCTCGGCGATGGAGATGGCGTGAGGGTTGACGGTGTGGATGAGTTTGTTGGCAAGTGTGAGATAGGTGATGGCGTTGGTGTCCTGACCGCCGTTGTAGTAGTCGCCGTAGCCACCGAATGCCTGACCCAGCCCGTGATTGTAATAGAGCATCGACGTCACGCCGTCGAAACGGAAACCGTCGAAGTGAAACTCTTCGAGCCAATACTTGCAGTTGGAGAGCAGGAAATGCAGCACTTCGTTTTTGCCGTAGTCGAAGCACAGCGAGTCCCATGCGGGATGCTCGCGTCGGTCGCCGGAGTAGAAGTATTGATTATAGCTGCCGTCGAGACGGCCGAGTCCTTCGAGTTCGTTTTTCACAGCGTGGCTGTGCACGATGTCCATGATTACGGCAATTCCGCAGGCGTGGGCGGCGTCGATAAGCGCTTTGAGCTGCTCGGGAGTGCCGAATCGGCTCGAAGGAGCGTAAAAATTCGACACATGATAGCCGAAAGAGCCGTAATAAGGATGCTCCTGAATGGCCATAATCTGTATGGCATTGTAGCCGTCGGCCGCTATGCGCGGAAGTATGTTCTCGCGAAACTCGTCGTAAGTGCCCACGCCCTCTTTCTCCTGCGCCATGCCTATATGGCACTCGTAGATCAGCAGAGGTTTTGTGTCCGGCTCGAAGTCGGTCACCTTCCACTGATATTCCTCTTCCGGGAGCCAGACCTGAGCAGAGAAAATATGTGTCTCGGGGTCCTGAACCACGCGGTTGGCATAAGCGGGGATGCGCTCGCCCATACCGCCGTCCCAGTGCACAATCATTTTGTAATGGTCGCCGTTGCGTATCGACCCTTTGGGGAAATGCATCTCCCACACGCCGTTGCCCACCGGGCGCAGAGCGTATTTGATTTGCTCCTCCCATTTCGAGAAATCGCCGACAAGGGTGATGGCGGTGGCGTTGGGCGCCCACTCGCGGAATGTCAGCGACCCGTCGGAATTACGGTGCATCCCGAAATACTTGTGAGCGTTGGCAAAATCCGACAGCGAGCCGGTGGCGCGGGTGAGTTCGGCTTCCTTTTTGAGAAAGTCGTTGTGACGACCCTCGATAGCCTGCGCATAGGGTTCGAGCCACGGGTCGTTTTGAAGAATAGCCAACGGACGTTGCTTTTTGGTCTTTGAAGATACGGGATTTTTTTTCATATATGGTGTTTTTTACTTCATGGAAGATGTCTGTGGCAAAGATACGAAAAAGATTTCAATACGCAACACCGCTTTGGCCTGACTTGCAAAAAAAGAAGGCAAAAAATCGTGCATTGGCTCAGCCGACACCCGTAACGGTGTCAGAATGCCATATTTGATAACATTTCCTGATATTTAATGTTCAAATCCGGTCCACCCCGGTGAGCCTTTTCAGCTTCTCGATGCCTATGCTTATGACAATGCACGACAGCAGCAATGTGAAAAAGATGACCACCGGATTGCGATTCCAATATATGAGCGCCGGGAAAAAGTAGGCGTAAATGAACGTATGGAACAAAAATATATTGAACGAATGTCGCCCCAGAAATTCCAGTCCGTGATTCACATAATCAGAGAGCCTGACGCTCTTGTAGATGAGCACTATAAGAATCGTAATAAGTGTGTCCCACAAGAATGTGTAGCTGAAAATGATGCGCATAAACATCACCGATGCCAGCAGCAGGCAAAGCACCGCGATTCCGGCCATAGAAGTACCCCCCCATCAACTTATAAACAACTGGAAATCTGCGTGTTATATACTTAGAACCCAAAGCCGTACCAACTACGAACGGGAATAGATAAGAAGAAATCGGCATCAGATATTTGCACCGCACGAAGGCAAGAACGGCTGAGGCCGGAAGCAAAACAATGATAGACCACGGCCGCTTCGATTCCACATAAGCGATAAGCGGAAACAGCGCATAAAGCATTATGATACACGAATAAAACCACCATGTGGCGTTATAACCGAGCTGTCCGGTGGCGTTGATAAGACCGAAGAAATCAAGGAGGAAATTGCGCACTACCGGTTCGACATACACGTCGTGAAACGTTCTGCCGAAGATAAAAACGCCTGCCGGCACAAACAGCAGCCATATAAACCAATAATTTACAAACAGTTTCTTGAATCGCCGACGATAAAACGACCCGACATCCTTTGCCGAAGCGATTTCGACAGTCTTGGCGCAGGCATATCCTGAAAGTAAAACGAAAATTGCCACACACACTTTGCACACATTGGCAAAAATCAGCACAAAATTGATCTGTGTACCGAACAAATGCACATCATCATATAGTCCGTTCTGGATATAAAACAGATGATGAATGAGCAACAATATGAGAGCCACCCCTTTAAGGGCATTGCTCTCCTTTAACGAAAGGTCAAACTGCTCCTGACTCACCATGGTTAAATAACTTGATTCCGCAAAGTTACGAATTTTCCCTCCCGATGCAAAATCAAAACGGCAGATTCGTAACCCGCAGAGGCTGAAATCTCGGCAATCATGATATTGCGCTTATGTCTCGACTCCTATAAACCACTAAATATCAGTGGTATTACCCAAAGAAAATAATCGTAAATTTTCAGGAAAATGCTTGTCCGCGCCTCGGGCTATTAGAAAAATACATGGATTTATTCAGTCCAACTTACATAATAATGTTCCGATTCACCGTTCCGGGTTTCTGAATAGCCGGTGATTTTATTTTTATCAATCACATATTCGTATTGTTCCTTTATAACAGGCATATTGGGTACAACGGATTCCACTCCTTCAATAAGATTTTCGGGAGTATAACCAAAGTATCCTTTAAGCTGCAAAGGATAATACTGGGATCTTCCTAAATGCAAGGGAATAATGTTTTGGATGCCGGAAACTGGGGAATAAGAATAATTGTAAATGTATGTCGGCTTATCATTTCCGGCGAAATCTTCTATGGAAACGAGATTGTTGTCTTCCCATATGAAATAATTCTCCCAAGACCATGGCTTTTCGTAATCCCAGTCATCGCCATTCTTATTCCACTCTGTACATTTCACGACATTAAGGTGAATTCCTGCTGTATATGAAAATTCATGACGATATTTTTTCTGAAATACAGTACCAAACTCATCAGTAGAAAAGATCCCCTCACAATAATCGGCACGACCGTTTTCGAGATAAACTTTATCGTCATAACTCCTTGTTGACTGATTGTTTTTACCCCAAGATATGGTGTGTTCGGTATGTATCTCTACTAAATCGTCAGACGGATAAGAATATGTGGCAATCACTTCATCCTCATTGACCGATATAACATACTGTGTTACACGACCATATGAATCGTATGTGATAGACTGTGTATCGTTGTTGCCATTTGTAATCTTCGCCACTTGCGTAAAAACATCAGGCGCGGGTTCATCATTGTTGCTGCAAGAGACAAAAATCAGCAGCGTTGAAATGAGATACGATGAAAATAAGTATTTCATTGGTGAAAGAATTTCTTATTATAACGCGAGTTATGGATGACGACAGAGAGCAAAGACAACTTTATAAACTTATAGACTGTGATATGTCATCTTTTCTGCCCATACAAAGGTATGAATAAATTTCGGACCCGCAAAATCATGACAATGTTCCACACGGCTTGCAGGTGCTGCAAGCCGGTGGTGTGAAGGATGTTTTTTGCTCTCTGCTCCGTCAACGGCGTTTCCTTAATTGTGAAAAATTGGAGATAATTTGGTGTTTTTGGGCAGAAATTTGACAATCCGGCGCGTTTTGTGTAATTTTGTCAGTCATTTTGAAGCATCTCCCTATACAGAGTCCCCTACTCGACCTTGTGAAAGACATCTGCCTGAAATATTATCTGTTCTTCGCCACGCTTCTGTTCTCGCTCGCGCCGTGCCTCATTCCGTCAGCCGGGGCTCAGATTATATATCAGCCCGACTACCGGATGCGCCGCGACAGTCTGCTGCGCGAATTTGACAGTCAGCCTTATTTCGGTCTGTACAAGGACAACTATTTCGTGGGCGGTATACCCACCAACCGCGAAATCAACAGCCACACGAGCAACGTAAAGTTTCAAATCTCGATAGCTCAGAAGCTCACCAAAAGCACCCTGCCGTGGAATGCGTATCTCTTCCTCTTCTACACTCAGAAAGTGTTCTGGAACGTATTCGAGGAGTCGCTGCCAATGACCGACCTGAATTTCAATCCCGGCATCGGCATAGCAAAGCCGCTTTTCGTGCGCAACAATTATATCGGTAAGATTACTTTACAAATCGAGCACGAGAGCAACGGCAAAGACGGCGACGCCTCCCGGTCGTGGAACAAAATCTCGCTCGGCGCCAACATCATCATCGACCGCAACCTCATGGTCTACGGCAAAGCATGGATACCCATCATCGACGGCGAGAACAACCGCGACATTCTCGATTATTGCGGCATATATCAGTCGGGCCTGCAAATCATGTCAAACGACGGGCGTTTCAACGCATCGTGCACATTTGTAAAACGGCGAGGATGGCGTCCCGATTATAATATAATAGTCGAGGCCGGCATGAGATTGTGGAAAAACGCCAACGAATACCTCTTCCTGCAATTTTACAACGGCTACGGCGAGGGCTTGCTCGAATACAATAAATTCAAATCGATGGTACGCATCGGCATCCAGATAAAGCCCAAACTATTCTCGGACTTCTGATAGCTTACGTCTGCCCTACAGATGATTCCGAGCACCAAACCGACAACCCGAACCATGAAATTTCTGCCACTGCTACTGCTGCTCACTATCTCCTTATACGCATCTGCGGCTCACTCCGTCTCTTCGGGTGCGCGCACCGAAGCCGACAGTGTCAGCGCCGATTCTGTCCTCATCGAAATGGCTCACGCCGGCCACACGACACCCTTCCGCCACACCGGACCGCTTACAGAGCAAGACTTCATTGAAGCGGCGGCCGAACTCGGCTGCGAGCCGGCTGCCATCCACGCCGTGGTCGACATCGAGGCAGGCGTGCATCATAAAGGGTTCTGGAAAGAGGGTTATCCGCTCATCAACTTCGACCTTTCCATCTTCCGCACCATGGCGCGGCGGCACAACGTCAATCTATCTAAATATACACGCAGCCATGCCGAAGTCTTCGTCCGTCCCAACCGCAAAAAATACGGCGGCTACCTGCCAGCGCAGCAGGCGAGATTCGAGTCGGCGCTCACCATCGATACTGTCTCGGCCATCGAGGGTACGTTCTGGGGAATGTTTCAAATCGGAGGATTCAACTGGCGCAAATGCGGCGCCTCCTCAGCGCAAGATTTCGCACGCACAATGGCCCGCAGCGAACGCGACCAGCTGGAACTCTTCATCGCCTTTCTGCGCTCCACCGGTCTTGACCGGCATCTGCGTTCGCTCTCATGGAGTGCATTTGCACGCGGCTACAACGGTCCGTCGTACGCCAAACGCGGCTATCACACACGCCTTGCCAAGGCTTACGCCAAATATAAAAACCGGGAGAAGACCGACAAGGCCAAATAATCAAATTACACGCCCCGTGCACAAAAGATAAACCGAGACGACAGCACAAACCGCTATCACAACAAGGGCAGCCTTCTCGGCTCGGGTAAAGCGCGCTGAATCGTGACTCTCATCGCACGCCCGCAGATAAAACGGAAGGCCGGCAAGATAAAACACCGAGGTGAGCACCAGCAGGTCGAGACCTCCGGCATAAATAAGCCAAAGGCAATAGACCGAGCAACACAGACCCATGAGCAGGCATTTGCCGGCACGGCGGCTGTTGTTGCGATAGAGCAACCGCGCGGGCTGCAGTCCGGCCTTGCACAGAAACAGACCGCAGAAAAGATAGGCCGGAAGCACCATCATCGACGTAATGTTGATGGCGGCCAGATAGACGCGCTCGGCAAACATCACCATGAGCAGAAACACCGACATCACCACACACCCCACAAGCAACCCGTAGGTGGGCACGCCATGACGGTTGAGCCGCAGAAACCGGCGAGGCAAAATTCCTGTTCCGGCAGCGGTATATGCCGTCTGAGCACAGATGAGAAACCATGCCACCGCGCCTCCGACAAGCGAAACAATAACTGAAATGACCACAAAGTAGTAAGCCGGAGAGCCGCACGTGTCCCTGAGCACGTATGCCACCGAGGGGTCGGGCAGCCCGGCAAGACGTTGCTGCGTCATCACACCGAAGCACAGCACCGAAATGAGAGCATAAAGCGTCCAGGCGCAGAAAAAGCCAATCACGCCGGCTCGTCCCACATCCTCGGCACGACGCGCCCGCGCCGACATGGCCGATGCGCCCTCTATACCTAAAAAGCACCAGAGAGTGACCATCATCGTACTCTTGATCTGCGAAGGCAACGACCCGAGGCCTCCCGTTTCGCCCCAAAAATCTTTGGTGAACAGGCCGGCGTCGAAAAGAATGAAAAGCAGCACGGCAATCATTATCAGCGCCCCGAACTTCATGGCAGTGATGATACGGTTGATATTCGAAGCCGTGCGGATGCCCGAACGCACTATCAGAAACATACCCCAAATCAGTGCCAGACCGAATATCACAGTCGGCCATCCATGGTCAAGAAAGACCGGAAAAAACGAGCCGAAAGCATCGTTGAGCATGACGGCATAGGCCACATTGCCGAACGCCGTGCACAACCAGTATCCCCACGCCATATTAAACCCGGCAAACCGGCCGAAACCGAGGCGTGCGTACTCGTACATGCCCGAATTGAGATCGGGACGCGCATCGGAGAGCATTTTGAAGGTGAACACGAGCGTGAGCATACCCAACGCCGTGATGCCCCATGATATTATCACGGCGGCCGCACCTGCTCCGGCGGCCATATTCTGGGCGATGTTGAAAATGCCGGCCCCGATCATCGGACCGAACACCAGAGCCACCAGCCCCCACAGGTTGAGTATTTTATCGTCAGAATTTTTCATTTCGGCCGCGAAGTTAGCGATTTTTTGCGTGAAACCTCGCACCCGTTATAGTTTTTTCACCAAAAAGGACTCGTATTAATTATTGAAAGCCATCATATGGTTCAACATTCCCCTTTTGCTGAACAGCGACGGGGGCGCGTCGCTGTAATGTGACGCGCCCCCGGGTAGTAAGGTATATCAGACTTCAGACTATGGTGTTATTCGCGCACCAGGCGGATATTGTGGCCGAAGTTATATGTGTGGGGGTTGAGGCCCTTGGTGGGGAACACGGCATTGGTGCCTGCGGCCGAAATGCGGAAAAAGTCGATGGCGTTGGCTTTTGACAGTGCGTCGTACGATGAGTCGGAAGTCCAGATGTAAGTGTCGCTGTACATGGAGTTAAGACCTGTTGCCGACGAGAAATAGCCCGTGGCTACGACTGAGAAGCCGGTGTCGTTGTTGCCTTCTTTGCCGGTGGTCCAGCTGCCGGGAGCCGAGTCTTTGTAGAGCGAAGCTGTGCGGGCGCCTACCGACGTGCGGATGCTGCCGTAGTCGGCGCAAGTGGGCACGCGCCATCCGGCGGGAGCCATCTTGTCACTCACGGCACAATATCCGTTGTAAAGGTTGCCTGCGATTTTCACCCAGTCGGCGTCCTGACCTGTGAGGTAAGCGCCGGTTGTGTTGGCGTTCCATTCGGCTGTTTCTGTTTCACCGTAGCCGGCGATGTCTGTGCCGTCGGTGAATTTTGTGGCACGGATATTGTCGGCGGTCCAGTATTGCAGGCCGATTTTCACGAGACGATAGGTCTGCGATTCGCTGCCGCGCACGTCAAGGAGGATGTCAGCGCGAAGGGTTGCATCGGCTGTTTCGCCGTCGTAAGCGGTAAGAATCTTACTGTCAACAACATAGAATTTAGCCACTGCGTCGCCTGCTGTACCTACGGTCGGGAGTTTGGTGTCAGCGTCCCATGCAACGGTCTCGCCGTTGACAGTGACGCCTTTGGTGAGGTCGGCTTTGCCGTCGGCGTCGCAGGGATATACGACTACGGTCTGTCCGATGCCTTTCACGTATTCAAGGTCGGCTTCGGCCACCTGTTTTGTGCCCGACATCACTTTGTAGACGTAGCTTGTTGCAAAATCCGACGTTTTGGGAGCGGCGAAGGCAACAGGAAGCTCGGCCGGAGCCACAGACTCGAAGGTGATGTCCTGAATCTCGGTAAGATTGTAGGTCACGGTATTGCCGTCTTTGAGGTTTACGTTCATTACGTTCGTGGCCTCGCTCTGGGCCATGGCTGTGGCTGCGGCCACTAACGATATTGCGAATGAAAATATTTTTTTCATGATTGTGTTTCTGTTGAGTGAATTAGAGGGTTAGCTTGAATACTTTGTTGTTTACCTTCACTACATATACTCCCGTGGTGAGCGCGTTCAGGTCGGCCGAAACCGTACCTTTTCCGGCAGCCCGGAGCACAGGGGCTCCGTTAAGGGCATACACTTCGATTGCGACCGGGGCGCCCGAAGCGACGGTTGCGGTTATCACACCGCCTTCGGCTTTCACAACGAGTGCGTCATCGGCCGATGCGATGTCGTCTATCGACGACACCGAGAGGTCGAACGTAATTTTGTCAAGGTCGAAGACATCGACTTGTGTTGTGCCGTCGGCTGTGGCAACTGTCATTGTCGTGCCCTCGAAGGTCAGCTTCGTGATGCCGGAAACAGGGATTGACGTGTTACCGTCGGCCTTGTTCAGCACCATCTTGGCATCATCGGCGCGAGCTACACCGCCGACAGCCGCCATGAGCGCGACAACTGCAAAATAAGATGGTTTTTTCATCTTGTTCGGATAACTTTATTGTTTCTTTTTCAATGCGGGGCACGGCAACAAGCATGTATGCGACGCACCCGGGAAGGTTTTTCTCCTTTCCCGGGTGCAAATTTACTTTCTTTTTATCAGAATCGCAAACAAATAGTTTCTAACCACGTAAATTTCTGCGCCGAAATCTTCAAATTTTAAATTATTTCAACGTCCGCCGGCGGTCGAGCGGTCGGTCGAAGCCGAAGTGTCTATAAGCTTTTCGGCCGAACGTTTCTGTCGTCCCCATTGCAGGTTGCAGGCCACGGAGATAAACGGCATACACATATTCAGGCGCATGTGTTGCTCGTTGCGATTCCATTTGCTCAACAGTTTGGAGCCCTGGTCGTATTTGCCGAACGGCATTATTACGCCGGCGCCCAGTTGCCAGTTTTTCCAATTGTAATCAAGTGTGATTACGTTCAGGTCCTCGCCCCAGCTGATTTTTTCGCCCCACAGGTCGCGCTGAGCATACTGATATGAACCGGTGAGCACAAAGCCCCAGTGCGTAAGCTGCAGTCTGGCATCGCCGCTCCAGCCGTTGTGACTGATGGCGTAGCCTGTCCCCTTCATCCGCTCCATGCGGCATTGCACGTAGCCGCTCAAAGTGAGCCAGTCGGGTATGATTTCGATCTGAGGAGAAAAGAAGAATGAGAGGTTTTTGAGCCCGTCGCTGTTCTCGTAGGTCGTGATCAGACGGTCGCATTCCCAGCGCAGCAGAGGGGTTATGGCGTTGGGCGATGTGAACGCCCTCACTCCGAACATACCGTTGATGTGCGGAAGGTTGAAGCCGTAGCGGAAGGTGAGCATATACGAATTGGAGGTCTTGAGGTTCTGGTTGCCCACCCTCCACTGGAAGCCGTCGAGCTGCTGCGGCACGACGTTGGTCTCGGCAAGCGACGGCGCCGACTGCCACGAGGTGAAGTTGAGACGGAAATTGTGTTTCTGATTGGGTGCATAGGTCAGAGTGGCCTGCGGGCGCGCGCTCCATGAATTGCTGCCGCGGTCCGACTCGCGGAAAAGGAAGTCGGTGTACTGCACTCCGGCGCCCGCGGTGGCTGTCCAGTTGCCCAGCCGGCGGAAATATTCTGCGAAGACGTACACCCGGTCCTGCCGCTGGTGGAAAATTTCACCTCCGAGATTGTCGTAGGCCGAACGGTTGCGGTTGGCGTAATAAGAGGCACCGGCGGTGAGCCTCGACTTGCTCCAGTTTTTTATGTAGTCGGCCTCGAGAGCATAGGCTTGGTTGCGGTCGTTGATTGAGGTATGAATGTCGTTGATGGGCACAGGTGCCGACGGCAACCGCTCGATGTAGTCGGAATAGGTGCGTCCGGAGTAGAACGACGTGCTGAAATTGACCACAAGCATCTGACGGTGCGGGAAATTCTGCTGCAGATAGAGCGAGAGCGACGGAGTCGTACCCTTGCTGCCCTGAGCGTCGGTGAGCATTATGTCGTCCGAGCCGTCGCTGAGCGAGAGGACGCCCTCGTAAAGCATCTTGTTTGTGAAATCCTTGGATGTTGAGAATTCTGCCACAAACACTGTGGTGTCGGGCTTGATATAATTGTACGAGGCCCACAGATTGCCGAAGGTGTTGTCGAGACGTCCGCCCGTGGGTGTTTCCCTGCGTGTGAGGCTGCTGCCGTCGGGAAATGTGAACGTCTCGGTATAGTCGCGGTGAGCCTTGAGGTTGTTTGTCAGTTTGTAGCTGGCACCTATCTCAAACTGCGACCGGGCGAAATTGAGTTTGGCGTCGGCCATATAGAAACCCCACGCCGTGTTCAGCGCCGGACGCGCCATTGTCTGCACCGAGCCGCCGAGCGACGGATTGGCCACTATCACGTTGAGCACGTAATTGGCGCCGCCGTATCTCAGGCCCGGATTGTCGATCCACTCTATGCGTTTTATCGTTTCCGGCAACAGAGCGCGCAGCTGGTCGATTGTGGCTTCGCGGCCGTTGATGCGCACCTGCACCGACTCGCCCGCGGCCGTGATTTTACTCATGGCGTCGCTCACCGACAGCGATGGTATCATGAGGTTGCCTATGAGTTGCATGCCGTTTTTGGAGTTTTCGACGGCGCTTTTCGAGGGGTGGTACACGTCCATGTCGGCCTTGCGTATCATTTTGGGGGCCTCAATCACCACTTCGTGCAGCTCCTCGACAGATATCGAATCGGCGGCCTCGTCCTGAGCAGCGGCGGCCTGCGAGCACAGCGCCGGGATTAACAGAATCAATACTTTTTTCATGTCTTTGTTTTGTTGTTTGAAAATAAGACGAAAGGTCGGTGGCTTGTGTGACAAGACGGCCCGAAAAATGTTGACGGAACGTCGCCCCGGAGAAAACCGGGTGTGATTTTCAACCGGGTTTTTACCTGTTGAAGAGAAACGTGCAATTGTAGACAGACTTTTTCGGCAGCGAAACATAAATGCAGCAATTTCAAAATTTTACAAAAGTCAATGTAGTCAAAATGCATCGCTGTGTGTATTGATTTTCGTACACAATCGGGCTAACTTTGCACAAAAACAAAATACACATGCTATGTTAAGATTTTTATTTGTGTCAGTCATCCTTCCGGCTTTTGCAGCCTGCGCTTCGGCAGGGAATGTACCCGGACAGTTTGTGGTTTCGGGAAGAGTGCAGTTTCCCGACTCATTGATTTATCCCTATGATGTCATGCTTAAAAACGAAAGCAAGACCATCGCCGGAGGCACGTTCAACAAGGCTTCTTTCGTACTGAGCGCCGAGTCCGTCCCCTCGTCGGTCGAAGTAAAGGCCCACGGCTTTTCAAATGCCGTGAACATGATTGACAAATCAAATTCCTTCCTGCGCGGCGACACCTTATACCTTACCGAGCCCCTCGTGGTCAGATACGGCGCGCGTATGCTCGACGAACTGACCGTCACAGCGCAGAAAGTGACAATAAAGGAGGAAGGACTGAACTATACCGTCTCCAATATCCGTGGCAGCGATCTGGCCGACGCAGGCACTATACTCGACATGATGGCGTGGGTACCGGGGCTCACGCTGGATATTGCCGAAAATATTCAGGTATTCGGCGTAGCCGGCACTCCGGTCGTGTATATCAACGACACACCGCTGACCGACAAATCAAAGCTTGCGTCTTTGCCGTCGAACATGGTAAAAAAGATTGAAATAATCCGCGCTCCCGGCGCTGAATACCCCTCCGGTACTACATCGGTTGTGAAAATCACCACTGCCGTGCCGCTGAAAGATATGATGAACGCCAATATAATCGAAAAAGCCTCACAGCGCCGGCGCTTTTCCAACAATGTAACAGCCAATGCTTTCGGCAGTTTCGGAAAATTCGATTTTTCCGTCTCGGCAGGTTATTATGCAGGCGACAGCCGGCAGTCATCGCTCGCCACCGAAACCATTTATTCGAAAGACGGGACCTTGCTGCGCGACGTGAGCACATATCAAAAGGATCTGATTCATACCGAACGTCCCACGTGGCTTGCAGGCCTTACTTATCACCTCACAACGAATGACGCGCTTCAGATTGAATATTCGGGCAACACTTCATCGCAACGCCGCGACTTTATAAGCGAACTCACCACCGTCACGGGTGGCAAAACCGAACTCACCGAATACGATTCACGAAACTGCTCCAAGCCGGCCAATCATTCGCTGCTGGCACAGTACTCCCACGATTTTGGCAATTCCGACATAAGTGTTACTGCCACTTACAACCGTAAACATTCTAACAACCGCGAAGGCGTATACCTTATGCCCGAAAACGTGCTCAGCGAGGACAACCGTGCGGAGTCGACAGGCGATATGTGGACTGTAAAAAGTGATTATTCATGGAAATTCATGAAAAAACACACCCAGAACATAGGTATCTACGGCGGCCGTTCGACCAGCGACAGAGACGCCGCATATTCTTTCACCGGAGAGCAAAATGTGACATCTTCGGTTGCCTGGGGCGAATTTTACTACTCATCGTCATGGATTATCAGCGGCTTCGACTTCGAGCCCGGCATCAGATTCAGGTATGAAAAGCAGAAAAGCGAATCGACAATTGCGGGCTCCCGCAGCAAATACAGCGAATCATATTTCAACGCCGTTCCTCAAATTTCTGTCTTTCACAGGTTTTCAAAGAAATTTGCCATGAATGTTTATTATAAGTACGACTATTCGTTGCCGAGTTTCTCAGAACTGAGCCCCGAACTGAGTCTCAGCGACCTGATATATTACAATACCGGCAATCCCGACCTGAAAATTCCCCGTCAGCATAATCTTGCGCTCTCGGTCAATATCCCGTCCGTTACGATATCCGCCGAATACACTTCCTTACGCAACAATATTGTCGAAATCACCACTCCGATCGAAAACTCGGAATATTTCCTCGTTAAACCCGTAAACATGGACGGTAACAATTATTTTACTTTGCAGGGAAGCTACAACAAAAATTTTTCCGGCAAACTCAGACTATATACAAGCCTCCTGCTTCGACACAGCCATTCGGAATATTACTATCTCGACCAATTGCAGAAAAAAAACCGTCTGTTTGCTATGGTATATTTAAATGCAAGCTACAATATTCTTCCCAACTTCAGCGTATTCGCAAGCGGTTTCTACGCTTCTCCGCAACTGGTCGACAACGATGACGTAGGCTATTCGTGCGATATTTCTTTCGGCGCCAATCTTCAGCTCTTCAAATCCAAACTCTCTTTGCGCCTGGCTGTTAACGACCTGCCGGCACGCAGTGTGACCCCTTACTGGACTTCCTATTCGCCCAACCTATACCGCACTCGAAGGAATTATTACGACACACGCGGCGTGACCCTTACCGCAACTTATCGGTTTACTCTGACAAAAAAGAAATATTCAGGCATCGACAATCCCGACGATTATTACCGTATGTAAAAATATAATCGTAACTTTGTCGCATGAATATCCGTAAAACCATTTTGCTCCTGCTGTTGCTGCCGCCTTTGCTGTGCATGGGCGGCAACAATAATTCTCTGCCTGCCGACACCGTCGTAATCACAACCTTCCGTGACACTGTCTACAGCCCCGACCTGCCCAAAGTGGAAGCCGACTTCACAACTTACTATAATTTCTATTGGTCGACAACCGTAGGGTACAAGCTCACCTTGCGCGGTGAAGAATTTGACATCAACGGAGCCCTTCTGTATAAAGAAAATAAAGAATCGGATACGGAGAGCCCGTTAAGACTGCTCTCGCCATTCCATATTCATGTAGGTGATTCAACCGACCGCCGACGCATAGATCAGGTTTACGTAAAGCATAAATTTCCCTTCTCCACTCACTTCTCTGATGACGATTCGCTCGTTATCCTCACCGACAGAGGCAACATTACTGTCTACCTCAGCGATGCCAAACAGGCTTCCGTAAAATACAACACCATCATACGCTCGCTCAACCACGAACTTACTGAAAAAGAAACCAGACTCACCGACACACGCAATAAAATACAGACCCTCATTATAATCATTCTCATAGCGCTTGCCTTAGCCGCACTGACAGTGTATCTGAGCATAAGAAATTATAAACATAAGCAATCCATGCAGATGGACAAGCTGCTGTCTCTCATTTCAGAAAACGAAATGAGCAACCGCCGACTCAAAGCCACTGTCACCGATCTGATGCGCGGCTCATTCAGCACCATCAATCAGCTTTGCTACGAATACTTCGAAAAAGCCGACACCGTTTTCCTCCCAAAAAGCATATACTCCAAAGCCGAACAGGAAATTGAAAAACTGAAATCCAAGGAACGTCTGTCCATGCTCGAAGACATGCTTGATACTTATTGCGACGGAATAATGACTAAAATCCGCACTCAGCTGCCCGGGCTTACAGATGTGGAAATGACATTGCTCATATACCTTTATTCAGGATTGTCGGCCCGTACGATATGCATTCTTACCGACATTCAGCTTAAAAACTTCTATATGCGTCGCATGCGCCTTAAAAGCAAAATACTCGCTTCCGATGCCCCGGACAAAGAGCTGTTCGTATCCATGATGTAAAAAAATCGTCAGCGTCTGCGATTATTTACTTCTGCCGGGCGCAAATCTGTGATTTTATGCTTACCTTTGCATATTGCCTTAATCTCAGATTCATTGCCGGCATCCTCTATGCAGCCCGTTGACAAAATACTCAAAGGTTACAGCGCCTATCTGCTGCTTGAGCGAGGCCTCAGCGACAATTCACGTCAGGCCTACGTGCACGACGTGGAGAAGTTGCTCGTTTTTCTCGCCACCGACAGCGGTATGCCTCCCGTAGACGGCATCACCGAGAAGCACCTGCAGACTTTCGCGGCTTCGCTCCACGATGTAGGCATCGGTGCGCGCTCGCAGGCAAGAATCATCAGCGGTCTGAGGTCGTTTTTCAAATATCTGCGGCTGGAGCGCATCATCGACACCGACCCCACCGCCATGCTCGAATCGCCACGTCTGGGCCTGCATCTGCCCGAAGTACTCACCGTCGACGAAATCGATGCCATGGAATCGGCCGTCGACCTCTCCTCCCCCACCGGACAGCGCAATCTCGCCATCATCGAAACTCTCTACAGCTGCGGTCTGCGCGTAAGCGAACTGTGCAATCTCGCAATGAGCCGCATTTCTCGCTCCGACGGCATGATTATAATCGACGGCAAAGGCAACAAACAGCGCATCGTGCCTGTCTCTGACTCTGCCCTCCGCGAAATCGACCTCTGGCTTGAAGACCGCTCGTCAATACAGCTCAAACCGGGCGAGGAAGACATACTCTTCGTGAGCGCACGCGGACGGAGGCTCACGCGAGTGATGGTTTTCTACATCATCCGCGAGCTTGCTGAGAAAACCGGAATAAGACGCACAATATCACCCCACACTCTCCGGCACAGCTTCGCAACCCATCTGCTCGAAGGCGGCGCCAACCTCCGGGCCATACAGATGATGCTCGGCCACGAGTCGATAGCAACCACTCAGATCTACCTGCACACCGACACCTCGTCGCTACGCCGCGAGATACTCCTGCACCATCCGCGCAACAACCGTCCCGACTGTCAAAACCTCAATTTTCGGCCATGACTCATCCTCTAATCGACATACTCACCTCATCCATCGCCGCCCACTGTCTTCTCACCGACCGCACCCGCCCGGTGATTGCGGCTCTGAGCGGCGGCGCCGACTCTGTGGCTCTCCTGAGCGCCCTCGTCGAAACCGGCTACACCTGCATAGCCGCGCACTGCAACTACCACCTGCGGGGCGAAGAGTCAAACCGCGACATGCGCCTGTGCCGCGACCTATGCGACCGGCTCGGTGTTGACCTCTATGTGCACGATTTCGATGTCAATGGCCGCCGCGCCGTCACCGGAGAGAGCGTGGAGATGGCCTGCCGCGCCCTGCGGTACGAGTGGTTCGACTCTCTGCTCGAACGGCTGCGTGCGCAAGCCATAGCCGTGGCGCACCACCGGGAGGACAACGAGGAGACATTCCTCATCAATCTGCTGCGGGGCAGCTCTCTGAGCGGTCTCACAGGCATGCGCCCCCGCAACGGATATGTCGTGCGACCGCTGCTCGACGCATCCCGTGAGCTAATCGAGGACTATCTCAAATCACGCGGACTGGACTACGTCACCGACTCGTCGAACCTCGGCAATGACTACCTGCGCAACCGTCTGCGCCACATCGTGCTGCCTGCAATGCGCCGGGCCGTAGCCGACGCCGACCGCGGACTGCTCGCATCTATGTCGTATCTGGGTCAAAACCGCGCCTTCTATGAGCAACAGATGGGCATCATCAGCGACAAATATCGCCACGGCGACAAAATAGACCTCGCCTCGCTCGCCGAAGCCGAGCCGCACGCCCGCCTCATCCTCTTCGAGATGCTCAAGCCTATGGGATTCAACATGACGCACGTCGACAACATCCTCGCCTCCTCCGGCGCCTCGGGCCTTTCGTTCAATTCGTCAGGTTATTGCCTGCAACTCTCGCGCGGCACACTCGACATCATCCCTCTCAGCCACAAAAAAGGAACTTCGGCCGCCGTTGCCGCCGACCTCCGCCGCGACATTCTCTCTCCATTGCACGTCATTGTCACCGAGCATGATATATCACAATTCCGCCCCGAGCGAGACCCCAAAACGGCATATTTCGACATCAGCATTTTAGACAACTCACCGAAAATAGAAATCCGTCCTCCGCGACGCGGCGACCGCATCATGCCCTTCGGCATGCACGCCACCCGACTCGTGAGCGACATCTTGCGCGAAGCACGGCTCAGCGCGCGGGAGAAAAGCCAAGTCAGACTGCTCACACACAACGATGTCATACTCTGGGTGATAGGCATCCGCGCTTCGGGTCATTTCGCCATCACCCCGTCGACAAAAAGATACCTCAGGCTCCGGCTCCGATAAGAGCATTTTCGACAAATTACCCGAAAAATCAAAGAGACAAGCACTAAATTAATTAAATTTAACTGTTTTAAAACAAAATTTAATATAAAAGCACTTGACTGAGGTAAAAATATTATATAATTTTGCATTTGGAAATAACACCTGCCTCTTAGACGTATTATTTACAATCCAATCCACAATTCCATAAAGACTAAGCAAGGCACTCGGTTCGGTGGCCGTCGGGAGACGCATCATTTACGACGGGTAGAGGTGTTATCAAGACAAGTAAGTATGATATAATCTCTACACACTTTTAGTGAAAAACAAAAAAGCATAAGAAACGAATGTCTTTTGGCTTTAGTCCTCTGGTCGCTGCGAAAGCGGTCAGAGGGTCTTTTTTTGGCATATCTTCAGCCGAATTTCTTATTTCATCAGGTAGATCAGCTCGGATTGCATCACAAACTTTCGGGCATGATGTCATGCCAGCTGTCAACAAAAAACCGTCTCCGGTTATCAAGACAACTCGTTTTTGTAAAATCAGATCAAAAATTTCCTTAAATCTGACATTATATATCGAGTTTATGATTATGACTCAGAACTTTGTCAAGAATCATTTATTCCCTTTTCATTTCAATCTTGATATTCCAAGTAAGACAATGCAAGGCGCCTCCATGTCTGGCAATGTTCGCCATTTCAATTGATTCCGGTTTAATCCCGAAACAATCATGGAATTGACCCATGACCGAATCCTCGTCAGAGAGCCCAAACTTTGGAACAAGTATTTTTCTACCCACTTGAAGGAAATTGATATATGCCCATGCCAGTGAGTCAATTCCTGGGCCTTTCTTTTTGAAGACAATTTCTTTTAGTTCAATCCTGTCACCAGCGGTCTCACGTAAGTTGTCACGTAACCTTTTGGATGGGCTATCCCAGCGATGCAAATAGAGAAGTTTCGGCTTTTCATCCTTTTTTGTTGGGAGAGCCCGAAACATTCCATCTGTATGACCATACACATCTTCGTGATCCGGTTCCCAATGAACAATTATGGGCTCTAAATTGAACATTTCCCGGAGTATCGACTCCAATTCATCCCGACTTTGTTTATTTTCCTTCAGAATCTTATCGGTCATGATAACATAGTTGCCGCAAAATACCAAATTCCCTCCGTCGAGAACAATATTGTAATTTCTTAAACGAGAAGATATATCTATGCCATGACTGACAGATATCTCTGATAAAGCCGATACTCTTTCCCAAGGCCTCAATCGGGCGCCAACAGGAGAATATTTGCGTTCATATTCTGTATACTCACTATGTCCAAAATCCTCCTTAAGATAATCCGGGTCAAATTTATAACCAACAAACGACATATCATTCATTTGTATAGGCATATAATCACGGCACCATATATCTTTTGTTCCGTGTAGGATTCCAAAATTGATACCCATTTCGGAGAATTTCTCAATAAGGGAGTTATGAAACTCCGGGAAAAAGGCTTTGAGTTTATCGGAAATATATACGAAGTTAGTTTCTTCGTCTAAAATAGGTCTTGTCATTTTACAAGTTGATATAACTTACCGGATTTTGTGATTTGGGATTTACGATGTTCCAGACGCATTTCCCGAGATACGTAGAGTCTTCTATCTCTATGCCCTCAAATTCGTAACGTTCCGTTTTACCTTTGTAGGTCTCTGATTTATACCATTTGGTTGGACGGAATACGGCAACTACAATACCGTGGACAGTAGCAAGCACAAGATTAGCCTTTTCTGCACGGTTCACATCCAAACGCCAGTAATGTCTGGCACGGTCATAATTATCCGACCTTTCATTTGCATCAAATGTCTTACTTATGTTAACACAGACCATACGGTCTTTAAGACTTGGTTCTATATATTGTTCCATTCCTATTATTACTATATTATTCAGCGGATGAAAAAAACCATAGTTATTCGATCTTTAAAATGGGGGAATTGCATGCCTGGCATTTTTTAATATTGAAATTTTAATATTTTCAAATACGCAGAGTTACTGAATATCAAGATAGCAGTCGCTTTTACAGCTCTGACTTCTTGAGTAAGGCAAGAATGGCGAGACGGTAGCTGTCGGCGCCGAATCCGGAGATGGAGCCGTGGCATACAGGAGCGATGAGCGAGCGGTGCCGTATTTCTTCACGGGCGAAGATGTTGCTCAGGTGCACCTCGACCACAGGCACGGGGATGGCGGCGATGGCGTCGGCAATTGCCAGCGAGGTATGTGTGTAGGCTCCGGCGTTGAGAATGATGCCGTCGACAATTTCTCTGTAACCGGCATGATGCAAGCGGTCGATAATCGCGCCCTCGCTGTTGGATTGAAACCAGGTGATGCGCGCCTTGCCGGCAAATTCCCGGTCAAGCTCGGCGGCTATGTCGCTGAGAGTCAAGTGACCGTATATTTCGGGCTGACGATGTCCCAAAAGGTTGAGATTGGGGCCGTTGATGATTAAGATGGATTTCATGCTCGCCTGGGGGTTTATTTATCAGGGTTGGCGTCGCGGAAGAAACGGTTCCAGCGGATATATCCGTCGAAAAGCGGACGCTCGCGGTCGAATGATGCGAGGACGAAAATGGGCACGCCCACGATATGATCTTCGGGCACGAAGCCCCAGAAACGCGAGTCCTGCGAGTTGTGGCGGTTGTCGCCCATCATGAAGTAGTAATCCATCGCAAAGGTGTACGTGTCGGCCGGCTTTCCGTTGATATAAGCCTGTCCGTCGGCAAAATATGCCTCGGGATGGTTCTCGTAGTTGCGTATGCAGCGATGGTAAAGGTTCCATGCTTCGGGAGTGAGCCGTACGGTCATTCCTTTTTTGGGTATCATTACGCCGGATTCGCCGCCCCAGTCGCTCATCGTCCACGAGTCTGCGAGGCCTCGGGGATACATGGAGCCTGTGCCCAGATTCCAGAAGTCGGACATCTTGACAAGAGCCCGCAGCGTACCGCGCGAGCGCAGCGTTTCGCTCATTTTTGCCGTGAGAGGAAGAGCGTAGGTGAATCCGTCGGGAGCTATGCCCAAGGGCTGCAGCATCATCTGCGTTTCGTCGTTATGCGGAAGCATGGCCACGTCGGAGGGCGTGATGTCGAGTGCGTCGATGAGTTCGTCGGTAAGCGGTTCTGAGAGATTGATGATATAATTAAACTGCACGTTTTCGGGCATCGGCTGTGCTTTACCGTCGATATAGATGGTGTCGGAAACGATGCGCAGGCGCTGTCCGGGGAGTCCGACCACGCGCTTGACAAAATTAACCCTGCGGTCGACGGGGCGGTAGATGATGTCGCCGAATGTCGCCTTGTCGCTGCGGAGGCGTTCGCGACCATATTTTTCGACAAGGAGTTCGTAATATTCGGGCGACTCCTCATATTTTGTGGCCACGGTGTCGCCGGCCGGAAAGTTGAACACGGCAATATCGCCGGCCTCGACCGAGCGCAGGCCTTTGAGGCGGTGATAAGACAACGAGGGGTTGTCGAGATAGCTTTTGGCGTCGGTAAACGGCAGTTTGTTGTGCACGAGGGGGAAATAGACCGGCGTCATGGGCACTCTGGGGCCGTAAACCATCTTGTTGACCCACAGATAGTCGCCGGTGAGCAAAGTTTTCTCAAGCGATGATGAGGGGATGGCATAGTTCTGTCCGACAAATGCGAAAATGAAGTATACGAGCACAAGGGCGTAGACGATGGCGTCGACCCAGCCCATCACGTAGCGTACGGTCTGTGATTTGCTCTTTTTCCACCATGTGAACGGTATATAGCCCGTGATATAAATATCAAAGAGAAGCAGCTCGCCGAGCGCCAGCCAGGGGTTGCCCATCCACACTACCCAAAGGAGAAAGACGAGCGAAACGATGCCGAATCTTATCCGGCGCGTAAGACGTGTCTGACGGATACGGCGCAAGAAGTCCTGCGCGAAACTGAGCTTTTGGTCGATGCTGTCGTTGTCTGTCATCGTGGATTGGGGTGTGTTGTCCGGTATGGTGCTCATAATAGAGATTGCAAAAGTTCGAATGCTTCGGAGTGAGAAAGGTGACGGCGCTTCATGATAGCTTCGGCGTATCGCCGCGCCACATCATGCACCCGGGGAGAAGCGAAGATGTTCGAAGCTTCTCTTACCGCCGAGCGGTAGATATTGCTGATTTCGTCATCGTCGAGCGAGCAGAAGGTGCGTCCTTCGTCAGCAATGAGCGCGCGCATATCGCTGACAATGGCATTGTCGATGCTGTTGCGGTGCAGGACGCATCGGCGGCAAAGGATATTGTTTACCACAAGATTCACCATGAGCTTGTAGCGGCTCACTATGTTGTGCCATGTACGCGCCACGGTGGCGCCGGAGGGATTGTCGAGCGTATACCGTCGGTCAAGTGCGAACGACGGCTCGCCCTGCTCGAGAGAGATATAGTCGAGAGCGTCTTCGGCCTCGACTATATTAAGGGTAATAACCATTCCGGCAATACCGTACGACTTATCGGTTTCGTCGATGTAAGCAAATTTATTGTCCATTACGGTTTACGGGATTGAGACGGATTGAGTGAAACGACAGAGTGGGATTGATCAGTTGATAACTATAATTTTAGTTACAGCGCCTTTACCCTGCTCGTCGTTGACTCCTGAGGAGGCGAAAACGTAGTAAACGCCCGAGCGCACGCGCACGCCGTTAAGGTTGCAACCGTCCCAAACAGCCATGCCGCCTGAGGCTGTTGTCTGAGCGATGAGATTTCCGGCTGCGTCGGTGATTTTTACAAGCGATGCGTCGGTGAGGCCGGAGATTGTGATAGAGCCGGTGTATTCGGGCCTTACAGGATTGGGGTAAGCGTAGATTTCGGAATAATCATCGGCGGCGGGAGAGGTGGAGCTGTTGAAACGGTACAATCCGGCGTCGGTGCCGACATATACAATATTGGAGTTGGGATCCTGCTCCACGGTGTAGATTGTATTGGAAGCCAGAGGCGAATTGTCTGTGTTGTAGTGGGCCAGAATTTGTGATCCGTCGCTGTTGACAAGATATAGGCCGGAGTTTTCAGTAGCGAGCCACTTGTTGTTGGCCGGGTCGACGCCAATCCAGAGCACTGCGTCGGATTCGAGGAGATAGTCAGCGAAGTTTGTGCCGTCGTTGCGTGCCACTTTGGGACGGAACACGGTGAAGTTATCGTTCAGTCCCTTGGCCGGCTCCTTGATGATAACGACTCCGGATGTGGTTCCCACCCATATATGACCGTTTTTGTCTTCGGCGAGGGCGTGCGTACGGGTCGGTGAGTAGCTCTTGCCGTCCTGATCGGTGAGTGTCGACCACTGACGTGCCTCGTCGTCGGTGGGATCGTCGTAGGTGCCTTTGGTGTCATATGCTACGATACCGAAACCCCAGTTGCCGCAATAATAATAAGCAAGATTGGAGTAAGTGGAGAAAAGCATTGTTGCGTTTTTATCGGTATATTCACCTGTTACGGCAGTCTGCTTCCAATCGTCTTTTGTCACCGATGCGATGTTTTCGGGTTTGATTTTTTCGGCCGGCAGAACCTGCATGAAAGGAGAGCCGCTGTTGTTTATCATTGCTATCCACAGGTTGTTTTTCGGATCTATGAAAACGCCTTCGGCACGGTTGGCATAATTGGCGTACTTCGAGTTGGTGCTGATAAACGAGGTGACCATCTTGCCGTTCTTGGAGGCGAGCACGCCGTTCCAGTCCGAATTTGTGAAGTACATATCTTTGTCGAACGGATTCTCGCATATCCAGTAGTTGCCGCCGTAAAGACGTTTGTCGCCGTTGCTGTTTTGGTAAGCTGTACCGTTGTAATAGTTCACGAGGGTACATTCTCTGATTGTCACGTCGATGGGCTCGCGGCCGGAAATAACATTGGCCGACTGGGGATATTTGGGACCGTCCAGACTGCCGGGACGACCTTTCGACGGATTTGTACGGGTGATGTAGAGCCTTTGGTGATCGGGCGACCACGACATAAGGTTGACCTTGTCGACAGTAATGCAGTCGACAGGAAGGATGGCGCCGCAGAGCTGCTCGCCTGCGATGTTGTATTTTGCCACGCCGTCTGTCGAGGCAGACCATATCTCATCGGTAGACGAAACATAGCTGATTTTTTTGCCGGACAGGGCTGACGGCAATTTGATTGTCGTTGACATCGTGCCGCCGGTGCCGATGGTATAAATATCAGAATTTGTAGCTGTAAAGTACGTGCCGTCAGTGAGTTTCTGTAACGGTGATGTGTTGGGAGTAATATAGTAGTCGAGCTTGTTGGCTTCTGTATCCACACAATAAGTTACATTCTTGGCGTTGACAATCAGCTTTTTGTCGGCTATGTAAGCATAATTGGGAGTCTGGCTGTACTGCAGCACTTCGGTGTAGGTGTCAAGATGCTTGTAATTGCCGCTCAACGGCGCTTTGCGGAATGTCTTTTCATAATAGATGACCATATAGCCGTCGACAGGAGCCGCCAGATAAACGGGTTGGTTGAAAATAGCACTCTCTTTCACTTCGTAGCGAGTGTCGTCGAAAACTACGAAGCCAAAGTCGGTGGCTACATAGATGCGGTCATCGACGAACGTTACGCCGTTGATGCCGCGGCCCGAGTATACGTTTGCATCCTTGATGTCGGGAAGGTTGATGCATTTGCCCGAGGGATAGAGGAGGTCTATGTTGCCGTTCTCGTATGCTACGAGCAGATAGTCTTTGTCGACATTATAATAAATTTCTCTGATTTCTACGTCGGAGAGGCCGTTGTCGGTTGAGTGCGCCATGTTTTCGTTGTCATTCTCGTTATAAGAGAAGAGGTTCGACCCCGAGCGATAATAGACGCAGTCGGGTGTGGCAATCAGTTTGTCGATATCGCCGGTGAAATTGGGATATCTGTACCATCCGGTGGCTGTTTGGGCCGTGGCGAGCAGTGCGCCCAGCGTGCATAAAAGTATTGAGAAAACGTATCTGAACATCGGTATTTTATTGTCTTATATATGATTGTCGGTTTGATTCAGCATTGTGATTTGAGAAAGTCAATGAGCTTGCGGGTGGCTCGGCCACGGTGGCTCACGGCATTTTTTTCGTCGGCGCCGGCCTGGGCGAATGTTTTGTCCCAACCCGCAGGGCGGAAGAGCGGATCGTATCCGAAGCCTTCGCTGCCCCGGGGCTCGGTGAGGATTTCGCCCTCAACGATGCCTTCGAACGTATATTCCCGTCCGCGTAGGATGAGTGCAATCACGGTGCGGAACCGTGCGTCGCGGTTTTCTCTGCCACGCATATTTTCGAGGAGCTTGGCCATATTTGCCCCGGAGTCGTGTCCTTCGCCGACGTATCGTGCCGAAAGCACTCCCGGTGCGCCGTCAAGGGCGTCGACTTCCAGACCTGTGTCATCGGCAAAGCAGTCGCAGCCGTATTTGCGGTAAATGTATCGCGCTTTTTGCAACGCATTGCCTTCGATGGTCGCCGCTGTCTCGGGGATGTCGTCGGTGCAACCAATGTCGGCGAGCGAACGCACAATGAAGCTTGACCCGGCTATGCGCCGCAGCTCATCGAGTTTGTGCCGGTTGTTGGTTGCAAATACAAGTTCCATTTTGTGATATTCTATCTTAATTTTAACGTTGACAACGGTAAAATATTGTGCTGAGTGCGCTATTTGTCAAAATCGAGCCTGATAGTCACCGGGCAATGGTCCGAGCCTGTGATGTCGGAGCGTATCGAGGCGTCTTTAAGCGAAGGTAGCAGCCGGGAGGAGATGAGGAAGTAATCGATGCGCCAGCCGAGGTTCTTTTCTCTTGCCCTGAAACGGTAGCTCCACCATGAGTAGGCGCCTTCGAGGTCGGGATTGAAGTGGCGGAACGTGTCTACAAATCCGTTTTCGAGCAGTCGCGAGAAGCACGAACGCTCTTGGTCGGTGAATCCGGGATTATTGCGGTTTTGCGCAGGCCGGGCAAGGTCGATGTCGCAGTGCGCCACATTGAGGTCACCGCATATGACTACCGGTTTTTTGGCATCGAGCGAGGTGACGTAAGTCATGAAGTCCCGTTCCCACTCCATGCGGTAAGGCAGGCGCGCGAGTTCGTCCTGCGAGTTGGGCACGTAGACGTTGACAAGGTAGAAATTGTCGTATTCGAGCGTCACAATCCGTCCCTCGTGGTCATGAACGTCCACTCCCATGCCGCGGCTCGCGCTCAGCGGCTTGATGCGGGTGAAAACGGCCGTGCCCGAGTATCCTTTGCGATCGGCGTAGTCCCAGTAGCTTTCGTAGCCGGGAAAAGCTATGTCGAGCTGTCCGGGCTGCATTTTGGTCTCTTGCAGGCAGAAAAAGTCGGCGTTGAGGCCGGCAAATATTTCAGAAAATCCCTTTTTGTAAACGGCTCTGAGACCGTTGACGTTCCATGAGACAAAATTCATATCTTAATATCGTGTTAAATGCTGAGTTGATGTACTATAATAATGCAAGAGGCGCTTCGGGGCCGAGATTGAAAATGAGGTCGAGAATCGACAGGCCGGGGATGAAACCCAACTCGCGGATGCGGTGCTGGCGGTAAGGAGCGGGTGCGAATGTCGCGATTGACTCCCGGGAACGCAGGTCGTCGGTCACATCCGCCCGGGCGCCGGCGATAAAATCTGCCGCGTCGGAGGCCGTAGATGCGTCGGGGGTCAGTACCACGGTCGGCAGCCCGAGTATGTCGCGTATCACCTCGTCGGCTCGCATACAGAAATCTGTAACCGAGATTTCGCTGTATTTGAGCAGGGGCGCGATGCGGTCGATGTAAAATTCGAAATACGGAGTGCGGCTGTAGGCGCTTTCAAGAGAGGTGAGGTGCACATGTGGCCAGTGTCCGTGGTCGCTGACGAGGGTTCTGTTCCATTTGCGCGGTCCGCCGGGCAGCGGATGCCCCACGGGTACGGTGAGCGTAAGCGCTCCGCGCACGTCGGCTATGCTGTACCGGTGGATGCTTTTGAAGCGTTTGTCGTATGCAATCCCGGTATCTATCACCACACGGGGGAAAGCCGACATGGCTCTGTACCATGCCACTGACCCGAAGCATTGGGGCGACATCAGCGCCGTGCGCGTGGGATATTTAATCAGCGGATGCAAGGACGTGATGGTGGATATTGCTATTTCACCTCGACTTTGGTCGTCGGAGGCAGCGATGAGTTGCGGCGCTCCACGGCATCTGTCACCTCGTGGGCAAGATGGAAGAATGATTGGGCAGAGAGGGTGTCGCCCAGCGCCACGGGCGTGCCCTTGTCGCTGTTAATGCCCACAGCGGCCACGAGCGGTATCTGAGCCAGCAGGGGCACATGCATGGTTTCGGCCAGACGTGCGGCGCCGCCGTTGCCGAAAATATAGTAGCGCTCATCGGGATGAGCTTCGGGCGTGAACCATGACATATTCTCCACAATGCCGAGCACGGGCACGTTCACTTTCTCGCCGGTGAACATGGCCACGCCCCTGCGCGCGTCGGCGAGAGCCACCTCCTGCGGAGTGCTCACTATCACCACGCCGGTGATGCCGAGTGTCTGCACAAGCGTGAGATGGATGTCGCTGGTGCCGGGCGGCATGTCGATGAGAAAGTAGTCGAGTTCGCCCCAGTCGGCCTTTTCTATAAGGTCGTGCAGGGCGCGTGTGGCCATTGCTCCGCGCCACAGGATGGCGTCGTCGGTGTTTACCAGAAATCCGATGGAGAGTAGCTTTACGCCGTATCGTTCGAGCGGGATGATGAGGTCTCGGCCGTCGACGTTGTGCATGTAGAGCGGCTGATTCTCCACACCGAACATTGTGGGCACCGACGGTCCGAAGATGTCGGCGTCGAGCAATCCCACTTTATATCCCTCGCGGGCAAGAGCCACGGCGAGATTGGCGGCGACGGTCGACTTGCCCACACCGCCTTTGCCGCTGGAGATGCCTATGATGTTTTTGACCTTGGGTAGTGGATTGGGCTTGGACGGGGGGTTGGCGTGGCGTGTCTTTACGGCAATGTTGCCTTTGATGTCGACGTCGTCGGAGACGTGGGCGAGAATGGCTGCCTCGGCTGCCCGCACCACCGATTTGATAAATGGGTCGGTGGGTCGGTCGAAGATGAGCGAGAAGCTCACTTTGCTGCCGTCGATGCGCATATCGTCTTCAACCATGCCCAGCTCTACGATATTTTTGCCGTTGCCGGGATAGCGCACGGTGCGCAGAGCGTCGAGGATGAGATTGGGATATAATGTCATTGCTGGTCTTGTGATTGAGTCATTGATTGTATGATGCCGCGCGAGTAAGAGCGGTAGGTGTCGAACGGTATCTCTTCCTGCGGCTCGACAAGGTCGCCTGTCTGCGGAAGCTGAAATCTCACGTATTTGATGTTGAGTCCGCGGGCGAGCCATTGCTGCTCGTAGTGGGTGCGTATGGGAGGCACCTCGGCTCCGAGCGGCGAGTGGTAGAGATCGTCGGTGCTTGCGGCCGGGATGCCGCTGTGGCCGAGCATCAGAGTGGTGTAGGTGTACAGAAACGGGCTGTCGGTCTTCAGATGCACGGTGCCCGAGTCGGCGAGCACACGGCGGTATAGGTCAAGAAAACGTGTGCCGGTGAGGCGCTTGCGCACTTTCTTCATCTGCGGGTCGGGAAAGGTAATCCAGATTTCCGATACCTCGCCGGGGGCAAAAAAGTGGTCAAGAAGCTCGATGGATGTGCGCACGAACGCCACGTTTTTGAGCCCTTCGCGCACCGCGGCGGTGGCTCCGGTGTGCATGCGGGCACCTTTGATGTCGATGCCGATATAGTTTTTGCCGGGATTGATGCGAGCCAGACCGACGGTGTATTCGCCCTTGCCGCAGCCGAGCTCAAGCACGATAGGGTTATCATTGCCGAAATGTTCGCGCCAACGGCCGCGCAAAGGGAATCCTTGCAATGCGAGCACCGAATAAGGATATTGAAACACGAAGTCGATATCCTCCATTTCTGCAAACTTGCGGAGCTTGTTCTTTCCCATATCTTGCTTGTTGTTATGTTGCGGATATTATTGCCCGGACTGCGTCAGATCAGGCGCAGGAGCTTGGCAGTGGCGCGGGTGCCGTCGGCGAGAGTCACAGAGGCAATATAGATATTTTCCTGCCACGACTGCGTGTCGATGCTCACGCTGTTGGATTCGGCGCTCAGCGCAGTAAGCAGCTGTCCTGCGGTATTGTACAGCTCAACGCGGGTGACGGCGGCCCCGGTCGATACGATTTCGAGCGTATAGGCGTCAAATCTTGCTTTCACCTGTTGCTCTTCAGCGACTATATCATCGACTAAAACCGTGGGTGACTTGATTGAGAAGTCTTGCCACTGAGCGGCGTTTCTGAACACATCTGCCATGTGCTCGCCCACTTTAAGTTCGACATCCGCCTGAACAACACCGGCCCAGACATCGCTTCCGAGCTCCGGAGCTTCGGTGTGCTCGCTCACGTCCACTGTTTTCAGCCCGGTCATGCCCTCCATCGCGTGGTCGCCTATATAGGTCACGCCACGGGGAATAAAAAGCGTCTCGGTCGCGCTGTGTCCTTTGAGTGCGTATGCGCCGATTTCAGTCACTCCCGAGTGAAGCACCTTATCGTCGGCAACGCCACCGGTGGAGGTGAAGGCGTAGTCGGGAATAACGGTTATGGCCGTCGAGAGGGTGAGGTCGGCGAGCGCTCCGTCCATTGCAAAGACGCCCGTACCGAGTGTCTTTACTGATGACGGCAGCGTTACGGCCCTGAGCGCCGGGGCCTGAGCGAATGCCCTGTCGCCGATTGCCGTGAGAGCCTTGCAGCCCTGCAATTGTGCTTCTTCGAGTCCGCTGTGCGTGAACGCTCCTTCGCCTATGCTCGTGAGAGCGGCGGCAAAGGGAAAGGATGTCAGTGCCGCATCGCCGGCGAAGGCATTGGCTGCGATGCTCACAACCTGCTCTCCTCCGCTTACTGCTGTCAGTGACGGACAATTGGCGAACATGGCCGCCGACACCTCGGTGGCATCGCCGAGATTGACAGCGGTGAGCGATGTGCAACCGTTGAACACGTCAGTTCCGTAGACCGTGGGAGAGGATATGCTCACATTTTTAAGGTCTGCACATCCGGCAAAGGCTCCCGTGCCCACACTTTTGACATTGCTTCCGACAGTCAGCGATGTGAGTCCGGCTCCGGCAAATGCGGCCTCTTCGACAATCAGCCCTTGCTGCCGTGGCAACGTGACGGATGTAAAAGGCGCGCCGGCAAAAATTTTAGCCGGAACGACGGCATCGGGATAAATGGTAGCGGAAGTGCGGAACTTCACGATTTCAGCCTCTCCGAGGTCAAGAGTGCGCAGGGCCGGCATCGACCCGGCAATAAACTCGAGGTCGGCGGCATTAATTTGGCCCTTTACCGACAGTGTAGAAAGATTTCCGGGCGATGACACCAACGACTGCAGTGCTCCGGGCGTACAGTCGAGTGCGCGGAGGGCAAAAGCCGAAACAGCCGAAAGCGCCAACAAGCAAAAACGATATTTTGACATATTGAGGATATTATACTGATATTTATGTTATTACAGAATACGGCATGAGATCTCGGCATGAGCCTTCTCGCCACCCTGCATCTTAGAATAAGAACGTAAAAGACAATGCTATATTATTAGGAGATGCAAAGTTAACGATTTTTTTGCAATCTCCCAACCCCTGCTATCCTATTCCGGAACAATAAGACCTAATGGGTCCGAAAAAGGTTCAATAGCTGCCCGAAGGGTCAAAGTCGCGTGCTGTGACGTACCATACGCGCCGTGGCTGCGCCGATGCGCTGTCGGAGACTGTTGCCGGTTTGCCGTCTCGCTTTTGCACTGCCGGTCCGACAGGCAACGGCACCGCAATGCTGTCGGGAACACCGGGAGCTGATATGAGCCGGCGCCCGTCGCTGTCGGGCATCTCGCGCCCGAGAGTGCGCAAGGTCACATAGCCTTTGCCCACAGGCAGGTCGGCGGTGAGTGTATCGATGTCTACATCGCGGAGTTCGGAAGGAAGCACGGTGAACGGCCGGTCTGCCGTGCCGAGACAGCGTGTGATCGAAGTGGTGAGGTAGAAATCGTCTTCATCGGGCACCCCGCGGGTCTTGCGCAGCAGATACCACGGCAGGTCGGGCTCGTTGGTGAAATCAAGATAAACGGCCCCGTCGAGACTCTTACTGTAATCATTCAGAGCTGAGCGCACCTCGTCGTTGAGCCGGAGTTGCACCCGTGTGAACTGTATGTAATGAAACGCCAAGGCCGCGCTCAGCACCACCGACAGCGCCACGTTCAGTATTTTGTTCAATCTGAGTCCGGGCCACATCGAGCGCAGAAGCTGACAGACGGCTATCAGCGCCGACACTTGTCCGAAAAAGCCCGCACGGCCCACAATGCCCCCGGCCACGACAATCGGCAGCGACATCAGCGACATCATCACCATCACGCTCCAAGGCGTGGGCACGAGCCGCCGCACGGCGTCGCGCCGCCATATCCATGCGGCCGCCATGACCAGCACAAGCAATATCACAAGCGACGAGGAGTGGCACAGCAGCCACCACCACTCGCCGTCGGCCGCGCTCTCACTCCCCAATCGCGACCAAATGGCCGGCGAGGCTATACAATACAACAATCCCAATGCCCCGCCGCCGAGCATCCACCTCCGTGGAGAGCCGATGTCGCGGAAGCGCCCGGTGAAATAGAGATAAACGGCCAACGACACTGCCAAAGGCACCGCAGAAGCTTCGTGCATGCCCCCGGCGAGAAATGACAGAAAGACCAGTCCGATTTTTCCCCATACCGACCCCGGCAATCTGCGACATTCAAGAAAAAGCCACAGAAACGACAGTACGATGGCCATATTCCATACATAACCCACGCTGACCACGTAGAGCAGAAACATGTCCCACCAGGGCAGCGTCACCGTCATAACGGTTATCACGGACAGCCGGCCCCACGTGGAGCGGAGTGCGCTCCATTTGACCGTCATAAAAAAGAGAAGAGCAGTCATGGCACCGTTGAGCGCCCACACGCACACGCCCGACAAGTATTGGAACATGGCCGGACATATTACATTCTGCAGTCGCCCGTTCGAGCCTGTCCACACACCTGCTACCAGTTTGTAGAAAAGGTAGAACCGGCCTCCTGCATACTCCTTGCTGCGCGTGAAGTAAGCCAAATCATCGCCCAGATAGCTCAGCGATGATGAGATGACGGCGTAGCACACGCCTATCAGCAATATCATTGCGGGCGGAAGCCATTGTCTGTTGCGGGCGTGAGATGGAATCATCAGGTTTGCTGCGGATTAGAGATTTATGAGTTTGACCACAAGTATAAGGGTTATCAGCACCGGGGCTATATATCTTATGATGACAGCAATAACGGATGCCATACGCGCCGGCAGCGTGCCGAAGTTGCTCAGCTGGTCGATGATAAAATTGCGCGGAAGCCTCCATCCCACATACAGACAGATGAGAAGCGCGCTCACGGGCAACAGCAGATTGGTGGCGAAGGTATCGAGAAAATCAAAAAGCGGCATGCCCGCAAGCGACAGCCCGGGCCATGCTCCCAACGACAGCGAACACAGCGAAGAAGTAGCCAACAACGGAAGCATCACAATAAAGCAAGCCGTGCGCCGACGCACCTTGAACCGGTCGCGCACAAAAGCCACACTCACCTCGGCCAGCGAGATGGTGGACGTGATGGCGGCCACAGCCAGAAGCAGGAAAAACAACGCCGACCACACACGCGGAGCTGGCATGGCGGCGAAAATCTCGGGCATGGTGATAAACACGAGCGTCGTGCCCTGCACCTCGCCCGCGTCGGAGGCAATGCCGAACGATGTCACCGCCGGGAAGATAATCAGCCCCATGAGCACGGCCATCATGAAGTCGAGCAGCGACACTGTGGTGGCGGTGCGCGTGAGATTGACAGTCTCGGGATAATAAGCCGAATAGGTCACAAGGATGCCCATGCCGAGGCTGAGCGAGAAAAACGCCTGACCCAAGGCGTTGATGATCACATCAATGTCGATTTTAGAGAAATCGGGATAGAGAAAATACTTCACGCCCTCCATCGCCCCCGGCAACGAGAACGAAGCGGCACAAAAGACAAGCAGAAGCACAAACATCAGAGGCATCAGCCAGTTGCTCATCTTCTCAATTCCCTTTTTCACCCCGAGCAGGAGCACCGCGAGATTGAAAAATATCACTACAGCGGTCCATATCAGAGGGTTAAGAGCAGTGGTCACGTATTGGTCCATGCGGTCGGCAAAAAACCGGTTGTTTTCGGCGTCGGTGCCGGATATATAGCCGTCGAAGAGGCCGCCTGTGAGCGAGTCGGCGAAATATTCCACCGTCCAGCCGGCCACTACCATATAGTACGACAAAATTAGATATGAAGCAATGAGGCCTATGGTACCGGCCACCCACCAGCGGCTATTTGGCGTGAGATTGCGGATATTGCCCACCGAATCGGAGCCTCCGGCACGGCCGAGCGAAAACTCGGCAAGCATCACCGGGATTCCGAGCAGAAAAACACAGCCGATGTAAATGATGAGAAACGCTCCGCCTCCGTTTAGTTGTGCCTCGGCCGGAAATCGCCATATATTACCCAGACCGATAGCCGAACCTACCGTGGCCGCAATCACGCCTATCCGCGTGCTGAATGTAGACTTCTGTTCCATATTGTCGTGTTTGCCGGTCGGTTCTGCCCCGCAGGCATGAGCCTCGGAGCGCCGAACCGTGTTTTGCAGCCGCAAAGGTAATAAAAATCAGCCCACAAACAAAGAATTCGTAACAGATTCCGCGATTTTAGCTATAAATTATAACAATTCAGACCCTCTATAATGAATAATTATTGCTTTGGCAATCAAAATTTATACTGAGCGCCGAGCAGGCCGGTCACGCCTTGCGCGGGCACACCCGACGAGAAGCAGTAGCGATGGTTGAGAATATTCTCGACATTGGCAAAAAACGACAGCGAGGGGCTGAACTCGTATCGGGCGCCGAGATTGAGCGAAGATATATCGCGCGTGCTTATTTTTACCCACGGTAGCGACGTGTCGGTCGTCGGTGCGAAGGTGTGACGCCCGTAGCGTCCGAGGTAGCTTACGGTGACGGTGAGACGGTCGAGCGGGCGAACGTCGACGGCGGCGGTGACAGAACTGTTGGCTCGGTCGCGCCACAGATACCAGCCCTTGGCGGGATCAGTCTTCGACGACGTCGCGGCTTCATATCCGGCACGCGCGGTAAACAACGGGTGCGTGTAGCTGAGATCGATGCCGAAATTCATACCGTCGAGCTTGCGTTCGGTGGTCATGCCGGGCACGACATCGACATTATACCACGGCACGGCCATGTCGCGTGTCACGGCATAGCCGAAACGCACTCCGGCGCGGAAGTTGGCCAACGGGCTTACGTTTATGCCGGCCCGGAAGGCCACCGGGATGTTGTATGGTTTCAGAGCGAAAGGCGGAGTGCAGGTATAGTCGCGCTCATAGAGGTCATATATGCGGTTTTGCTCCATGCCGCCTTCGATTGTAGCCCACACGTTCACAGGCAGATGCGCCGGATTATAAGCAAGACGCAAGCCGGGAGAGACACGTATTGTGCTGTAATCACAGACGCCGAAACTGAAATTCACGCCTACACGGCCTTCAAATTCACCGGCCTTAATCAGGGCATAGGGGTCGAACCGCACGATACCGTATGTGACATCGCCCGTAGCGAGCCCCAAAGCCGTGACTTTGGGCGAATTGTTGCTCATCAGAACGTCGAAACTCACATCGGCTCCCGGCCGCAGCACGGTCAGGTCGGGGATATTGAAGGTGGCGCCGCCTCCGACTTTGACCTGAGTCTGCCGCATGGCGTCGCCGTGAACACCGCTCACCGAGGTGAGTGCGTCGCCGAACGAGAAATGCAGCACGTCGGCGGCCACCGTGTAGAGAGCGAGCGTGCTGTTGCCTGTGTATGCCGAATGAAAATCGACAATCGAGGCCGACTGCTTGTTATCGTCGACATAAGGCGTGGTGAATGAGTCGTGACGGTAGGTCAGATCGGCCCGGAGGGCTGCTCCGTTGCCGAAAATATGGCTGCCGCGAGCGCCGAGGCCGAGAAAGTGGTTGTTGTACTTGTCGCCGCTGTATTTATAGCTGTCGCCGGTGTACATGCCCCAGGCTCCAAGCTGCGAGGCCGGGTCGGAAATAAATTGATATCCGGCCGTAAGTCCGAGATTGTAGACAGGCAGGTAGCCGCCGGACACATATCCGCGATAGGGCGTAAGAGGCTGTGTCGACCCCCAGAGAGCCGGGGCGGGAGCTGTGGCGAGCGCCGTGAGCGTCGAAGGCGTGTAGCGGTCGGCTGCCGACAGCTCTACGGGCTTGACGGCAGGGGTAAATATAGCGGCCGACGGTCCGTCGGGACGCGACACTGCGCGCTCTACGGGCACGATGGTGCGGTCAACGTCGATTTCCTTTACAAGGTCTTGGGCGGAGGCTGCTGTTGCCGCAGCAGCGGCTGAGAGCAGGATGATATATCTTGTTTTCATTTTTCGAGTCGTTGTTCAATCATAAGGATGAGGTCGGGTTCGTCGCCGGGGTAATTCTCGCGCAGCGAACGCAGGAATTGCTGAGCCTTGTAGGTGTTGCCGCGTGCTGTGTATACATCGGCCAGTACGATAAAGGCGCGTGCCACCCAGTAGGCGTGCTGCGAGCCTGAATTGGTGACGGAGAGCGCTGTTTTTTCGGCTCCGTCGAGGTCGTTGTTTTCGAGCTGATTGGCTGCCAGAGCCACTGCGCTGCGTATGCCGTAGAGTTCGTCGGTGTGTCCGGCTATCGACGCCCACAGCTTGCGTGCGGCCGCGTTGTCGCCCTTGTGATTGAGAGCAAGCGCCTTGCTGTAGGTGGCTTCATTGCGGTCGTCGGCACCTGTCGAGGTAGAGGAGAGGATGGCGTCGGATGCAGAGAGCAGACGGTCGTAGTCGGCTATGGCGCGGGCGGTGCGCATGATGCCCATACGAGCCGTTGTCAGAGCAGCGGGCGACGAGGCTTTCTGCGCCAGCTGCTCCCATGAGCGCATGGCGGCGATGCCGCGTCCGTTGTCCATATCGGTTTCGGCGATAAAACGCAGAGCCTCTTCGGTGCATGAGCTGTCGGGATGACGTGTTACGATTTCGGTCGCGTAAGCGTAGGCCTTGTCGGTGTCTGAGGCATCGCGGGCGGCTTCGATGAGATAGCTCAGCGCCTGCGCACGGCGGGTTCCCGACGGGTAGTCCGTCAGATACTTTTCAAGCCGCTGCGTGCGGCCGTGCTCGATATAGTCCTGCTCGGCGGCGTCGAAAGTGAGCGTGTCGGCTTCGGCGGGGTCGACTTGAGGAGCATCGGGGACGGACGAGAGGAAGTCGAGACACTCTTTGAGCGTGCCGTCTGAGGCTGAGATACGTTTCAGCTCGGCCACTGCATAAGCGGCCTCGTCAGAGGTGGGGTATTTCAATATCACTTGCTTGTAAGCCTCGAGAGCGTCGGTCTTGTGTCCGCTGTTGAGCATGGTCAGCGCCATCTGCAGATAGCCCTGACGGCCCTGAGCCGTGTTGGGGAACCGCTCGATGAGACTGCGGTAAACTTCTATGGCGCGGTCGTTGCGGCCAAGACGTATGTAGCTTTCGGTGCTTTCGAGCAGAGCGTCGGGAATCAGCGGCGAGGCCGGGAAATCTTTTTCAAGACGCGTGAGAAGAGCGATTTTATCGTCGAAACGCCGGTTGTAGCCTTCCATCAGAGCCTGCTGGAAGAGGGCGTAATCGCCGGAGGCCGGATGAGCGTCATAAGCCTTGCGGTAGGCGTCGGCTGCCTGTGCAAAATCGGAATTGTAGTAAAGACAATCGCCTAAACGGTTCCATGCGTCGGCCACGATAGATGCGCCGAGCTGCCCCGGACGGTCGATGGCCGAGGCGAACGACTTGGCCGCGTCGGCGTATTTTTTCTGAGCGAAAAGAGCGTAACCGAGGTCATACTGCGCCAACGGCCGGTTTTGAGCCTCGCCAGAGGCCGAACTCAGGTACTGTCTGAACCTGCGCTCGGCGCCGATATAATCATCGAGCTTGTAAGCAGCCTCGCCTCGCAAAAGCGTGACTTCGCAATCGGTTTGGGCCGAATAGCGGGCAAGAGATTTGGCCTGATCGAGGAGTTTGGCTGCCCGGTCGGTTTCGCCTCCGGCGAGCAGTCTGCCGCCAAGCACGTAGAGCACTTGCTGCTTTGCGGCCATGGTGGCCTCGGAGGGCGATTTCATCTCGTTGATGCCGTCGAGGGCAGCCTGATAGTTGTTGTCGGTGATGTAAGAATTGATGACAAACTCCTGTACCTTAGGAGCGTAACGGCTGTCGGGGAAGGTGCGCAGGAACCCTTTGAATGTGCTGACTACGCTTCCGAACGGCACCTGACCGCCTTTGGTATGAGCCACGGCATAGTTGTACCAGGCGTCTTCCTTCACCTCGGCGTCATGGTCCATGTGCAAGGCCTTGTCAAAGGCCATAATTGCGCCATCGTAGTCTGATTCCTTCATAAGCGCCTGTCCCACAAAGAGATTGGCGCTTTGCCCCATAGCATCGTCAAGTCCGGTCACCGGCAGCAACAGACGCAGTGCCTCGGAGTAGTTCCCGCTGCCGTACTCCTCGACGCCGAGGATATACAGCGCCGATTCCCTCGGCTGCGCAACCGCGCTGACATACTGACGGATATAGGGCAGAGCTGCTTTCGTGTCGCCCAGACGGTAGAGCGATTCGCCGGCCACGCGACGGCACTCGGCCACGTCTTCGGCAGTGGCGTCGGATGGCACATCGGCAAGTATTTTCCGCGTTGTTGCAAGGGCCTTTGTGTAGTCGCCCTGCATATAGTAAATCTGCGACAGATAGAGCGGTGCAAGGTCGCCGGGCGCGCCCGGCTTCACACTTTCAAGCAGAGTGCGTGCCTTGGCGTAGTCGCCTTGTACAAAGCGTATGTAGCCACGGTAGAAATTGGCCGCGTTGGCATATTGCCGCGACTTCACGGCAGCGGAAAAATGTACGTAGGCCTGTTCGAGGCTTCCGGTGCGCAATAGACAGTAGGCAGTGCGGAAATCGAGTTCATCGCGACGGGCCTGCGAAAGAGCGCTGCGGTTGATTTTGTCGTAAAGCTCGAGAGCCCGGCGGTAATTGTGACCATAGACGCAGTCGGCGATACCCATCTTCACATCTTCGCACAACGAAGACTGTGGATATTTGACCAAAAACTCTTCGAACATGAGTTTTGCCTGCTCGGGCGAGATGTGAAGGGTGGCAAAAGCGCGCAGATAGGCCACGCGCTGCTCGGCTTCGGGAGTGAGCACACGCGTGTCGATGGACGCGAGATTGTCGAGACATCCGTGATAGTTGCGGTCGGCATACATCATCTGAGCTCTGGTAAGAGAGCCCGCTGATGAGTTGGCAATCACTTGAGCCGCGGCGCCCGATAACGCCAGTGCGGCAACTGCGGTGATAAAAAAACGTTTCATCATCTGTTTGGCTGTAAAATACACGCAAAGTTACACTTTTTCCCTTTAAAGTCCAATATCTGACCGGCAAAAACAATCTCAGCCTCAGACATTGTATGCACAGCGACATTGTTTCATGGGATGAGTCAAAGAGGAGTCAATAAAAAGCCGCCGATAGCGCCGGGAAGTGCCGCACGACCTCGGACGGCACATAAAATACCGGGAAGTGCCCTGCGGCCTCGCAGGGCACATAAGACCATCGCCTGCAACCTTGTCGTGAGCGGGCCGGGTCGGCACAAACATAGCTATCATAGCTGCCATATCTATCGTAGCTAATGATTATCAGACACTTGAGCCGTTTTATATTACTGTAAATTTGGGGTTTTAGCGCTAAAAGCCACGCCTGCGATTGGAGGCGTGGCTTTTGATGCGGTGTCGCTGCGGGACAGCTCAGGCACAGAGGAACGAGCGCAGAAGCTCGTTGCCGGAAAGCTTGAGCTGGCGTATGGCCCGCTCTTTGATCTGACGCACGCGCTCGCGCGAGAGGTCAAATTTTTCGCCTATTTCATCGAGGCTCATTTCGCGGCATCCGATACCGAAAAACATCTTGATTACTTCGCGTTCCCGGGGCTGGAGCTGCGAGAGGGCACGTTCTATCTCGCGTGAGAGCGATTCCTGATTGAGCGAGGCGTCGGTGTCGGTCGATGAGTCGCCCGATGTGAGAACGTCGAGCATACAGTTATCGTCATCGTCGGAGAAAGGAGCGTCGACTGAAAGCTGACGGCCTGAGGCGCCGAGCGAGTCGGCGATTTTGTCTTCGGGTATCTGCAGCATCTCTGCAATCTCTTCGGTTGACGGGCGACGCTGATTTTCCTGTTCAAATTCGGAGATGGCCTTGGTGATTTTGTTCTGGTTGCCCACCTGATTGAGCGGAAGGCGCACGATACGGCTTTTCTCTGCCAATGCCAGGAGTATCGACTGGCGTATCCACCACACGGCGAAGCTGATGAACTTGAATCCGCGTGTCTCGTCGAAACGCTTGGCAGCTTTGATAAGACCGAGGTTGCCCTCGTTGATGAGGTCGATGAGGGGCACTCCCATGTTCTGGTACTGTTTTGCCACCGAGACCACAAAGCGGAGGTTTGCCTTCACGAGCTTGTCAAGGGCCTTCTGGTCGTTCTCCAGACGGATGCGCTGGGCCAGCTCTACCTCCTGCTCCACGCTGAGCAGTTCCTCGCGTGAGATGTCCTGAAGGTATTTTTCAAGAGCAGGATTGCGCTGGGTGATTGCCTGTTGAATTTTAATCTGACGCATGTTGTTTTTCTGTATTACTTGTACCTTAGAATTTTATATCTTAATGTCTGATTGACAGTTATTCTCGATTAGCGGCGCATGATGCCCGATTGTCGGCGCATGATGCAACTACATTCACACAACAGCCTCCCTGACGGCGCCGGAAGGGTGGCAGAGAGCGGCGCTATTGCCCTAAGTATGGCTTGAGCAACTGCGACCGTTGTCCTTTGAGATGGCGAATGGCCTTCTCTTTGATTTGCCTTACGCGCTCGCGGGTGAGGTCAAATTTTGCTCCGATCTCTTCAAGGGTGAGCTCGGGGCATCCGATGCCGAAGAACATCTTGATAATGCCGCGCTCGCGCTCGTTGAGCTGCTGCAATGCGCGTTCGACTTCGGTAGAGAGGCTCTCGCGATTGAGCTCGGCGTCGGCCATGGGCGAGTCGTCGTTGGTGAGCACGTCGAGCAGCGAATTGTCTTCGCCTTCGACAAACGGCGCATCAACCGAAATGTGCCGGCCTGAGACTTTTAGCGTGTCGGAAATCTTGTCGACGGGCACATCAAGCTGCCGCGCAAGCTCTTCGGTAGACGGACGGCGCTCGTTCTCCTGCTCGAATTTCGACAGCGCTTTGCTGATTTTGCTGAGCGAGCTCACCTGGTTGAGCGGGAGCCGCACTATACGGCTCTGCTCGGCCAATGCCTGAAGAATGGACTGGCGTATCCACCACACGGCGTAGCTGATGAACTTAAAACCACGTGTCTCGTCAAATTTCTGAGCGGCCTTGATGAGTCCGACGTTGCCCTCGTTGATGAGGTCGGGCAGCGACAGCCCCTGATTCTGGTATTGCTTGGCCACCGAAACTACAAATCGCAGATTGGCACGCGTGAGACGTTCAAGGGCTTTGGTGTCGCCCTTGCGTATGCGCTGAGCCAGCTCCACTTCTTCTTCGACCGATATAAGCTCTTCGCGACCTATCTCCTGTAGATATTTGTCGAGCGAGGCGCTCTCGCGGTTGGTAATAGACTTTGTAATTTTAAGTTGTCTCATTATTCAGCAAAAAAACTCTTATATTCGCACGCTCGTTGTACCCTTTTTAATTACATAAGGGCACAATTTCGCCAAAGTGCGCAAATATACAAACAATTTCCGCTTAAAACAACTCAATTTAATGTCTTTTAATTAAAAATGGCCGAAATTAATACTAATTAACGATTTTAGACGTGAATGTGTATCAAAAAAGCAAATGAAGCGAATTTACGGAAACAAGCATTTTGATACACTCTCATCTTCGTGACACAGCGAGTTCATCACAGCGAGCTGCTCAATGCTGCCGGCGCAGGATGTCGGCGAGCTCGCGCATGCCTTCGGAGGCGCCTTTGGCTATCACGGTCACTCCGTCGGGCACGGCGGCCGGATGAGGGTCGATATAGTATACGGGCACGCCCTTGCGCACGTAGTGGAGCAGCGCGGCGGCGGGATAGACAACAAGCGAGGTGCCTATGATAACGAAAACGTCGGCCTCGCCGGCAAGTTTCGTCGCCGGCTCGAAGTTGGGCACAGCCTCCTGGAAGAAGACGATGTGCGGACGCACGCGGTGGCCATCGATTATTGTCTCGGGCGTGGTTTCGATGGTCTCGGGTGTCAGCCTGAACGTGAGCGAATCGTCGTCGATGGCGCGCGCCTTCATCAGTTCGCCGTGAAGATGCAGCACCTTATGGCTGCCGGCGCGCTCGTGAAGGTCGTCGACATTCTGAGTGATTACGTATACGTCGTAGTCGTCTTCGAGCGAGGCGATGATGTTGTGGCCTTCGTTAGGCTTGACTGTCAGCAGCTGACGGCGGCGGTCGTTGTAGAACTGATGCACCAATGCCGGATTGGCTTCAAAGCCGTCGGCGCTGCACACCTGCATCACCGGATAGTTTTCCCACAGGCCGTCGGCGTCGCGGAAAGTGGAGATGCCGCTTTCGGCGCTCATGCCGGCGCCGGTCGAGAATACGAGTTTCTTTTTCATAACGTCGACTCGGAAGGGTTAACGGCGTCGGTTGCTGCGACGTTTGCCGCCGTTGTTTTTATTACTGATGAGCGAAACGAGCCAAAGGAGCACTATTGCACCGAGCACCGACACGATGAGGCCTCCGATGATGCCGCTGCCGTGGATACCCAATAGGCCGAAAAGCCAGCCGCCGAGCCAACCGCCGATGATGCCTACTACAATGTTGATCCAAAAGCCGAAACCGCTGCCTTTGGTGAGTTTACCGGCAATAAAGCCTGCCAGTGCGCCCAAGAGGATATAAAGGATAAAACTCCACATGGTGAAAAAATTTAATGATTACCCCCGGGGAGGCAATCCGGTTGTTGATAAGCCCTTGCAGCCGTCCGACTGCGTCGGACGGCTGCCGGCATATCATAAACGATATTGTTATTTCTTTTGTTCAGGCTCGGTGATGTTGATCGAAGCGTCGTCGAGGCCGCGGTTGCGCAGAAGAGCATCGACCGAGGGTTCGTGTCCGCGGAAACGGACAAAGAGCACCATGGGGTCTTCGGAATCGCCGGCTTCGAGCACGTTTTCTTTGAAAGCGCGGGCCGATGCCGGGTCAAAGATGCCTTTTTCTTTGAACAGTTCGAATCCGTCGGTGTCGAGCACTTCGGCCCAGAGGTAAGTGTAGTAACCGGAAGCGTAGCCGTCGCTGCCGAAGATGTGTTTGAAGTAGGGCGAACGGTAGCGGTAGGTGAGCTGGGCGGGCATACCGAGCTTTTCCGAAACTTTTGCTTCAAATTCGGCGACGTCGATGCTGTCGGTTAGATTTAGCTTGCCGTACTGGAGGTCAAGAAGGGCCGCGCCTACAAGTTCGGCTGTTGCGAAGCCTTGGTTGTGTGTTGCGGCCGCCTGCAGCTTGGTCACGAGGTCGGCGGGGATAGGCTCGCCGGTGCGGTAGTGGCGGGCGTAGGAGTTGAGCATTTCGGGTTCCATTGCCCAGTGCTCGTGTATCTGCGAGGGCAGTTCGACGAAGTCGCGGTCGACGTTTGTTCCCGACTGTCCTTTGTAGCGGGCGCGGGAGAGCATACCGTGGAGGCCGTGACCGAATTCGTGGAACATCGTCTCCACTTCGTCGAGAGTGAGAAGCGACGGCGAACCGGCCGAGGGACGGGTGAAGTTGCCTACATTATATATTACAGGGCGCGAAGAAGTGCCGTCGGGACGAGTCCAGGAGCCTTTGAATTCGCTCATCCATGCTCCCTGACGTTTAGATGCGCGAGGGAAATAGTCGGTCATGAACACGGCCACGTGCTCGCCTGTCTTGGCGTCGGTGACATCGAAGACTTCAACTTCGGGATAATATTTCGGCGCGTCGGGCATCGGGGTGAACTTGATGCCGTAAAGGCGCTCAGCCATCGAAAATACGCCCTGACGCACCTGCTCCATCGGGAAGTATTCGCGCACTACGTTTTCGTCGAGATCGTATTTGTCTTTGCGCACCTTCTCGGCGTAATAATAATAGTCCCATGGCTCGATGGTGATGCCGGCGCCCTCTTTGTCGGCGAGTGCCTGCATCTCTTTCACTTCCTGTTCTACCTTCTTCACGGCGGGACGCCAGATCTGCATGAGCAGATTTTCGGCATTATCTACGGTTTTAGCCATTACGTTGTCGGTCATGTACGAGCCATAATCTTTAAAACCGAGCAGCTCCGCTTTGCGTGTGCGTGCGCGCAGGATATCGTTGATGACGGGATAGTTGTTGTATTTGCCTGATGATGCCAGCGAAGTGTAGCCTTCGTACATCTGACGGCGCAGGTCGCGGTCGTCGGCGTATTGCAGCAGGGGCAGACGAGAAGGAGCGTGGAGCGTGAAGACGTATTTGCCCTCTTCGCCACGTGCTTTTGCCTCATCGGCGGCCTGTGCGATTGAGCTTTGAGGCAGACCGCTCAGACGGGTCGTGTCGTCGACCACAATCTGAAACTCGTTGGTGGCCGACAGGAGGTTTTTGTTGAATTTGAGGTACAGGTTGGCAAGCTCGGTATTGATTTCTTTAAGTTCTTCCTTTTTTTCGGGGTCAAGCAATGCGCCGGCGCGGGTGAAGTTTTTGTAATAACGGTCGACAAGGCGTTTCTGGTCGGGCTCGAGCTTGTCGCGGTGGTCGTACACAGCCTTCACGCGGCGGAAGAGGTCATCGTTCATCATGATTTCGTCGCTGTGCTTGCTGTATAGGGGCACAAATGTTTCGGAAATCTTGTCCAGCTCGGGCGATGCGTTCGACTCGGTGAGTGCGAAGAATACATAAGCCACTTTCTCGAGTGTCGGCGACGAGTTTTCAAGAGCCAGTATAGTGTTGTCGAACGTCGGCGCATCGGCATTGTCGGTTATGGCCTTGATTGCGGCGTTCTGCTCGGCGATGCCGGCTTCGAGCGCCGGCAGATAGTGAACTGGCTGTATCTGCTCGAAAGGCGGAATCTCGTACTTGTCGGGGTAAGGCGACAAGAAGGGATTGTCGGAAGTCTGCGCCTGAGCCGAAATGACGCTCATCGCAGCGCAAGCGATAAAAATGGAGGGAAATTTCATATTGATTGGTTTTATATTTGATTTTCTTACAATATTCACGGCGAGAAGCACACGCTTTGCAAAGTTACGAAATCACGGCGGAAGATATTTTTAAAAAATGTTAACATTCAATTACTTCCGCATCGTCTGCTGTAGGTATCCGGTGCAGGCGCGGAAGTCAAAGCAGTCCTAACTCCACCTGCGAAGCCACGCGCTCGATGAGGAAATCGTCTTTATCTTTTTCAGGATTGTAGCCCGATTTGAGGTTTACGCCGAAAAGTCGTCCGAACCCCTGCCAGAAAGATGCTCTGAAGGTACCGAGAAAGGCTTTAAGGATATTGTAGCTCGACTGATGAGTCTGCCGCTGTATGAGTTTGACAAGCAGACGCGCCTGTGTCTTTGAGAAATGTTTGAGCACGGGTTTGTATTGCTTGAATATCTCCTTTTCCATCAGCTTTATATAGTCGTCGCGCTCTTTCTGAGTGGAGAATGACTCGATGTATTCGTAAGTTTCTATCAGTGTCTCGGCTATGAGTTTGGCGTAGGGTAGTGTAATCTTCACGTTTCGCACCAGCCGGGAGTACTCCTGCCGTTCTTTGTCGTTGCGAAATTTCAGTTTTGGATAGACATAGAGGTCGGTCATGTAGTAGACTATCGTACTGTCGCCGTCGGCATCGACACGCCAGTTGTAGCCTTTAATGTACTGCACTCGTTCCTGTCCGGGCTCCGGCATTGCCGCAACAGACTCCTGAGCCCGCATCACTGATGCGGCGCACACGATGGATAATATTAAGCAGAGGAGAGTTCTGATAGGCGTTTGTTTTTAGTGATTGGCACTATTACCGGCCTTAGGCCGCAAACTGAAGGGCCGGTACAAGACCGCGAACGAGCGCGCTTATTGTTTTTTCTTGGGCGGATAGTCGATGGTGTAGTGCAGACCGCGGCTCTCTTTGCGCTCTTTGGCCTGTCGCATTATCAGATAACCGACGTTGATGATGTTGCGCAGTTCGCAGATTTCGCGCGATGCCTTGGAGCATTTGAAGAGGCGTTCGGTCTCTTCGTAGAGTATGTCGAGGCGGTTCCAGGCGCGGTCGAGCCGGAGATTTGACCTCACTATGCCCACGTAGGTGCCCATAATCTGATTCACTTCCTTTATGCTCTGAGTGATGAGCACCATTTCCTCGGGGTGACGGGTGCCCTCGTCGTTCCACACGGGCACATCGTCGCGCAGAGCTATATGCTTCACGGCCTCGCGCGCATGGCGGGAAGCGGCGTCGGCGTACACAACGGCTTCAATCAACGAGTTGGAAGCCAGACGGTTGCCGCCGTGCAGGCCTGTACATGAGCACTCGCCCACGGCGTAAAGATGCTTGATGCTCGACTCGCCGTTGAGGTCAACCTTGATACCTCCGCAGAGATAATGGGCTGCCGGGGCTACGGGTATATAGTCCTTGGTGATGTCGATGCCCAGAGAGAGGCATTTCTTGTAGATGTTGGGGAAATGGTGCTTGGTCTCTTCGGGGTCTTTGTGAGTGACATCGAGATAGACATGGTCATCGCCGTAGAGCTTCATCTCGCTGTCGATGGCGCGTGCCACAATGTCGCGCGGAGCGAGCGAGAGACGCGGATCGTACTTATGCATGAACTCTTCGCCTCTGAGGTTGCGGAGCACTGCGCCGTAGCCGCGCATGGCTTCGGTGATGAGAAACGACGGACGATCGCCGGGATGAAAGAGAGCCGTGGGATGAAATTGTATGAATTCCATGTCGGAGACGGTGCCTTTGGCGCGGTAGACCATGGCAATGCCGTCGCCGGTGGCTATAAGCGGATTGGTGGTGGTGAGGTACACGGCTCCGCAGCCGCCTGTAGCCATGACAGTGACACGAGAGAGGAATGTGTCGACGCCACCGGTGGAGCAGTCGAGCACATAGGCGCCGTAGCAGGTGATGTCGGGCGTGCGGCGTGTCACGATTTTGCCCAGATGGTGCTGGGTGATGATTTCGATGGCGAAATGATTCTCAAAAATGTCAATATTGGGATGATTCCGCACTTGCTCCACAAGGCGCTCCTGAATTTCGAATCCCGTGTTGTCGGCATGATGGAGGATGCGGAACTCGCTGTGGCCGCCCTCGCGGTGTAGGTCAAACTTGCCGTCGTCCGTTTTATCGAAATTTACGCCCCACGACAGCAACTGACGTATCTGTTCGGGCGCCTCGGTCACCACTTTGCGCACGGCTTCGGGGTCGGAGAGGTAGTCGCCTGCCACCATGGTGTCGGTGATATGCTTTTCAAAATCGTCAACTTCGAGGTTTGTCACCGACGCCACACCGCCTTGTGCGAGAGCTGTGTTGGCCTCGTTAAGTGTTGTCTTGCACACTAATGCCACTTTACCGGTTTCGGCCACTTTGAGGGCGAAACTCATACCGGCAATACCGCTGCCGATAACCAGATAATCGTATTTGCGCGTCATGTTTGTAAAGTTATTTTTATTGCGCCCAGCCGGGTGCATTATTTTTCTGACGGATGTTTCAGGTAGTACTGCTCAAGCAACGCACCGATGTTGAAGTAATAGCCGTCGGCATCTTTTTCGTTTTTCTTCTGCACGGTCACGTGCTCGTAGTACGGCGGAACAAAGTCCTGCGAGTTTACGGCGATGCCCGAGAGGTTGAGGAAGTCGTATTCGTGACGCGGATACACAACAACCCATGCGTTGTCGGTGTCGGCTCCGGTGCCCGAGGAAGCTATGGTGCGCAGAAGCATATTGAGCTTGTGCTTCCAGATTTTGGCAAGGTTCACTTTCTGCTTCTTCTCGTACACGTATACGAGATTTTTAAGCTGCACGAGGTCGAGCGGATTGTTGCGCAGCGATGCGAGAGCGTAGTTTTGCATTGCATCTTTTTCGGCACGCGTGTGGTTGTTTTTGTAGTAGAGCGGTTCGAGACGCTTGTATTCTTCCTCGTTGAGCGTCGGGCGGTACGGGTCGAAGTCTTCCTGATAGAGCGCGCCATAGTAAAAGTAGCGATAGTCTTCGGGGGTCATCACCGTATCGTTGCTCATGTACATTTTCAGGAGCTTCGGATAATAAAACCGCGAGTCGGGATCGATGGTTTCAGTGCGTATTTTATCAAGGTCGACAGGCTCGGCTTTGGGTCTGTCGATGGCGCCGAATGATGATATGATGCCGCTGAGGAGCAGGGCGGCTGTTATGAGAATTTTTTTCATTGGTTTCTGATGCTTGAGCTTTTTCTTATCATATCTTTGCAATCAGAGTTGCGGCCGCGATACCGACTGCCGACATCACTACAACCAGAGGCAGCGCCTTGGCCAACACATAATTGAAATAACGGCGCGATGGAAAGCCGAGACTTTTGCCACGCCTTGTGTTGCCGAAAACGAGCGCGCCGAAGAGCGCACCGGCTGCCGAACCGACGATAAGCGCCGTCATCGCATCCAAAGCCACACCCACAGCCATACCGGCAAGAGCGCCGGTGACGAGAAATGAAGTGCCGGCGCCGGAAGCACGCACATCGTCGGGAAGCATAAACACTATTGCCGCAGCCACTGCCGATGCAGCCAGCCAGAACAAGAAACGTCCGAGAGTCACGTCACCGTTGCACAGCAAAAGCACAAGAGCAAAATTTGCGGCTATGAGCGCAAAAAAGATTTTGCGATAGGCCAGTACGATTGCCGCCACTGCACAGAGCGACGAGGCAACGATGAGCGGGGTGGATGCGAAGGAAGCGGAAATCATAATGCAAATCAAATTATCTGAACGATACTTTGCAATAATCTAACATATACTCCAACGGGAATATCACACAAAGATACAACAAAAAATCGCACAAAGCCTCAGAATTAAGATTTTTTTCATTTTCACGCCGGCAGGGAGAAGCGAGAGGAGAAGCGGATGCGACCGGGAAGTCGTGAGAGGTCACCGGGAAGTGTCGACCCACTGGGAAGTCGTGAGCGTCCCGCTCACGACATAACATCAGGCGGCTTAGCTATAGCTAAAACAGCTACGTTAGCTGTCCTGCTACAATGTGCTCTGCTCTTCCTCTCACACAATCGCAAGCTGTTGTATATCAGTCATTAGCGTTCGCAGTCGTTGCGAGAGCGGTTTTGAGCAGATGCGCCTTTGCCGGACCGATAAGAGCAGCTATATCGGCTTCTGATGCTTCGCGCAAACGCTTCACACTCTTGAAGTTACGCAACAGTAGAGTAGCTGTTTTCTCGCCTATGCCCTTGATGCCGTCGAGTTCGCTCGCTATCTGGCTCTTGCTGCGGCGGTTGCGGTGATGCGTAATGCCGAAACGGTGAGCTTCGTCGCGCAGGTGCTGAACCACTCGCAGTGTCTCCGATTTTTTATCAATGTAGAGGGGAATGCTGTCGCCGGGGAAGTATATTTCTTCGAGACGTTTGGCTATGCCGACCACGGCTATCTTGCCATGCAATCCTATCTCTTCGAGAGCTTCGACAGCAGCCGAAAGCTGTCCTTTGCCGCCGTCGACAACAATGAGCTGCGGGAGGTCGTCGGGAGCTTCTGTCATCAGCCGTGAATATCGGCGTGTGAGCACCTCTTTCATCGAGGCGAAGTCGTCGGGCCCGACCACGGTTTTGATATTGAAATGCCGATAGTCGCGGCGCGAAGGTCTGCCGTCGCGGAAGACCACACACGAGGCCACGGGATTGGTGCCCTGAATGTTTGAGTTGTCGAAACATTCGATGTGACGGGGCTGGACCGAAAGGTGAAAATCGGCTTTCATCCTTTCCATCAACCGCTCGGTGTGCTGTTCGGGGTCGAGGCGCTCAAGGTGCTTGAGATTGTCGATTTTGCTCTGTCGGGCGTTGGCGGCCGACACTTCGAGCAGTTTGGCCTTATCTCCTCGTTGCGGAATGATAAACGACACACCGGACCACACGGTATCGGGGATTTCCGGTACAATCACTTCGTCGTATTCCACCTCGAGAGTGTCATGTATCTCCTGCATGGCGTAGGCCAGAAGTTGTGCGAGGCTCTCGTCGAGGCTGCGCTTGTAGCGGAGGGTAACGCTACGCACCACCGCTCCGCGCCGCACGTGCATATAATTGATGTACACCTCGTTGTCATCATCGTCCACGCCAAAGACGTCGATATCCTCGATTGTCTGGCTCACAATCACGCTCTTTGAGGAGTAATTTTCGAGCAGAAGGTAGGATTCTTTGAGTTGCTGCGCCTCTTCGAAAAACATTCGGGCGCTCAGCGACTCCATCTCACGGCGTAGGTAATCCATCAGTTCGCGCGTTTCGCCACGAAGTATTTTTTTTATGTTCTCAATGTAGGAATTGTAGGTTTCCGGCGAGATTTCGCCTGTGCAGCAACCCTTGCATTTTTTGATATGATATTGCAGACAGAGGCGTCCCTTGCGACGGGCGAGAAAGTCTTCGGTGATGGGGAAACGGCACGTGCGCACGGGATAAAGTTCGGCTATCAGGTCAAGCACCACGCGAGCCACTTTTGTATTGGTGTACGGACCATAGTATCGCGTACCGTTTTTAATATGTTGGCGTGTGAGAAAAACTCGCGGATAGAGCTCGTTGGTCACGGCTATCCAGGGATATGATTTATCGTCTTTGAGCAGCACATTGTAGCGTGGCTGATACTCCTTGATCATGGAGTTTTCGAGATTGAGCGCATCCTGCTCGGTGGGCACGACGATATAACTCATATCTGCAATAGCGCGCACGAGCAGGTTGGTGCGCAGGCAGTCGTGAGTCTTGTTGAAATAAGACGAAACACGCCTTTTGAGGTTCTTTGCCTTACCCACATATATCACCTTGCCCGAGGCGTCGTAATAAGTATAGACGCCGGGCGTGGTCGGGAGAAAAGAAATCTTTTCTTTAAGTTCGGATGACTTTTCGTGCATTGCCATTGTATACAGATAACGAGAGAAAGACGTCGAATGTTGTAATGCGAAAGCGTTAAGGTAGCGAATATATCAAATTCAGCTATGGAAGCTATGATGCCTACATTAGATAATGCAGATAACCGATGTTCGTTGCCTGAGCGTCGGTCGGTGCAGCAGGGACAACATAAGTAAAAAACCGACCCTCGGTGAGTGAAAAACGAGGGTCGGCGTATCGGGTGAGGTGATTAGTCGGTCAATAAACGATGAGCGATGAAATCTCAGCGTCTTCGGGCAGGTTGTCGCGACCGTGGAGCGATGAAAGTTCGATGATAAAGTTGATGTAGATTTTGCGTGGGTTCATGCTCTTGACGAGATTGTAGACAGCGGCCATAGTGCCACCGGTTGCGAGCACGTCGTCGTGGATAACGACGACATCGTCTTCTGTGATGGCGTCTTTATGCATTTCGATCACGTCTTTGCCGTACTCTTTATCATATTCGGCACGAACGACATCGGCAGGGAGTTTACCGGGTTTACGGGCGGGCACGAAACCGGCGCCGAGTTCGAACGCGAGGATAGAACCGCCGATAAAGCCGCGCGACTCCACGCCCACAACTTTGGTGATACCTTTGTCGCGATAAATCTGAGAGAGATCCCAACCGATGATGTGGAGGGCTCGGGGATCCTTGAATACGGTCGTAAGGTCCTTGAAGATTATGCCCTTCGAGGGGAAATCCTTCACGTCACGGATTCTTGCTTTGATGTATTCCATGATTTTGGATGGTTTTGTAAGTGTTTGATATTTTGTTTTTTATTTTGATTTTGTTTCACGTGGAACAACCCCTCTTCATCTGCCCATGAGCAACAGCAACACATTGATGTCGGCCGGGGACACGCCGGGGATGCGTGAGGCCTGCGCAATGGTAACAGGTCGAATGCGATCGAGTTTCTGTCGGGCTTCGGTCGAAATTGCAGAAATCGATAGATAGTCGAAACGGTTATCAATTTTAATATCGGCGAGACGACGGATTTTGTCGGCCGAAAGTTTTTCTCTCTCGATATAGCCACTGTATTTTATCAAAATCTCTGCGGCCTCGATGATTTCGGCACTACGGTCGGCAGGCAGCGCATCGAGCATTGTTTTAAGCTCGGGCAGAGCCGGTGCGAGAGTTGCGAAAGTGATGCCGGGACGCAGGATAAGGTCGACGAGCTTCACACCTTGTCGCAAGGGAGCGGTATCGAAGGATGATAGAACAGGATTCACATCGTCGGCCTTGACCGAAGTTGTATATGCAAAATTAATTAGACTGTCGCGCATTTCGCGCTTAGCCAGCATGAGATTGTATCGTTCGTCGGTAACCGAACCGATAGCATAACCAAGCGGAGTAAGTCGCATATCTGCATCGTCCTGACGGAGCAGGATTCGGTATTCGGCACGGGATGTAAACATTCGGTACGGCTCGTCGACGCCTTTGGTTATAAGATCGTCGATAAGAACTCCGATATAAGCCTGATCCCTGCCAAGCACAAATTCGCCTACGCCTTTTACCGATAGCGCAGCGTTAAGTCCGGCCATGAGTCCTTGTCCTGCTGCCTCCTCATATCCTGTGGTGCCGTTGATTTGCCCGGCGAAATATAGACCTTCGATGAGTTTGGTTTCGAGTGTATGCTTGAGCTGCGTGGGAATAAAGAAATCGTATTCGATAGCGTAGCCGGGCCGGTAGATTTGGGCATTTTCGAGTCCGGGAATAGTAGACAGTGCACGTATCTGTACGTCCATGGGTAGGGACGATGAGAATCCGTTGAGGTAATATTCGACGGTTGTCTCGCCTTCGGGTTCGAGAAAAAGCTGATGTTCTTCTTTGTCGGCGAACGTAACAATTTTAGTTTCGATACTGGGACAATAGCGTGGTCCAATGCTCTTGATTTGTCCGTTGTAGAGAGGCGAATCATCGAGGCTGTCACGCAGGATGGCGTGTGTCTCGGGGTTGGTGTATGTGATGTAGCAGTCGAGTTGCTTTAATTCGCGATGCACAGAGGGAAGATAGGAGAAATGGTGAAAGTCGCTGTCGCCCGACTGCACTTTGCAGACCGAAAAATCGACAGTGCGTCCGTCTATGCGAACAGGCGTACCGGTTTTCATCCGGCCGGCTTCAAATCCGATGGAAACGAGTCGCTCAGTCAGGCCGTAGGAGGCCGGCTCCGAAATGCGTCCTCCCGGTATCTGCACCCGGCCAATGTGCATAAGGCCGTTAAGAAACGTACCGTTGGTAAGAACAACTTTCTTTGCGCTGAAAACGGCGCCGTTGGATGTCGTGACCGATGTGACACGGTTATTGTCAATACCGAGATCAACTACTGCGTCCTGCCACAAATCGAGATTCGGCGTTGACTCCAATATCTCCCGCCACATGGCCGAATAGCGGTTGCGGTCGCTCTGTACACGCGGACTCCACATGGCCGGACCTTTGGAGCGGTTGAGCATACGGAACTGTATGGCCGTACGGTCGGCAACGATGCCCATGTATCCGCCGAGTGCATCTATCTCTCTCACTATCTGACCTTTGGCAATACCACCGATTGCAGGATTGCAGCTCATCTGGGCCACTTTGTCAAGATCATGAGTGATAAGAAGTGTATGCACACCAAGACGTGCAGAAGCAGCAGCAGCTTCGCACCCGGCATGACCGGCACCGACAACAATCACATCGTAATCAAAATTCATAATATGGAAGAAGTTGAATATTAGGTCGTTATGCTAATGGGAGAGCATGTAGCGAAAAGTCATATATCAAATTGGACCGGCGGCGACGGATGCAAGAAGCGCGGGAGGAAGCATGGCAAGCGCCTTATCTTCGTTCGCCTCCATGATTTCTCGTTCACCGGGACCTTTGTCGTTGATGCCGCAGAGATGAAGCACTCCGTGCACTATCACGCGCAGCAATTCACGCGCATAAACCTGTCCGAGCCCCACGGCATTGCTTTTCACTGTGTCGAGAGATATGAACATATCACCCGAGACGAGACGTCCGGTCGAATAATCGAAAGTGATGATATCGGTATAATAGTCGTGATTGAGAAATCTGCGGTTCACTTCAAGTATTCTCTCATCATCACAAAAGATATATGTCAGGTCGCCCACGATGCGCGAGTGCGACGCGGCCACGGCTACTATCCAATTATTCACGGCTTCAAAGTCAAGAGCCGGCATAGCCACATTTTCTGTATTCCAATTGATATTGTTTCTCATCGACGCGAAATAACTTGCAAATTTAACAAAAAAATATGAATACGGCCATTCATATCCTACTTTTTTCTATTTGCAACAAAATCCCGAACAAAAATATAAGCGTCAGTAGACTGAAATACCACATTTTACGACAATTTTACCCCTCTGAGAATCGAAAAATACAAATTGCGCGACCATTTACCCGAAAATTTTTAAAAGAAACCGGCAAAAATTTCTTATCTTTGCACAATATAAAAAAGGTCAGGCTCACTCTTCTTCTCCCCCACCCTTCCGCTGACAAAAAAAACAAGAAAAAGTCGATGCAGCAAATATCCGCCACAATTCTCACACATAACGAAGAAAAGCAAATAGCACGCTGCGTAACATCGCTTCGGGGAGTGGCCGATGAGATAATCGTCATCGACTGCTACTCCGACGACCGCACCGTGGAAATATGCAAGGAGCTCGGTTGCCACGTCACTCAGCGACGGATGGACGGCTACGGACCGTTGCGCCAGTTTGCCACCTCGCTCACGCGCCACGCCTACAATCTCACCATCGACGCCGACGAGGAGCTGAGCGACGAGCTGCGCACCTCGATAATGCGACTTAAAGAGGAGGGCATGACTCACCGCGTCTACTCAATGATGCGCCGAAATCTTTTCGGCGACAGGCACGTCACAGGCAGCGGATGGGAAAACGACCTCTGCATTCGGCTCTTCAACAAAAAATTCGCAAACTGGGAAATGCACGCCGTGGAGGAAAAAGTGATGTTTCCCGACACGCTGCACCCTTGCTTGCTTGAGGGCGATTTAATACATCACCGCTGCTCCGACGCCGCCGACCTTATGGAAAAAGAGCTCGGTCACTCACGGTTGCGCGCACTCATGATTGCCAACCGATGTGCCGGCATCAACAGCGCCGAACCGCTGTGGCACGCTATCGGCGCTTTCGTCTACAGCTATTTCTTGCACAATGGTTACCGTCAGGGCAAAGCCGGATGGCACATTGCCCGCACGGCCTTCATCGCACAGAAGCGTGCATGGGAAGAGGCAAGAGAGATAATAACCGCCCGAAACGCTTCAAAAACGCCGACCGACCGATGAGAATAATTCGCCTCAAATCCGGCTGCGCGCTGCCGGCGCTCGAACTGACCCTGCGCGAGCAATATTTCATCTCCACAGATGAGACAGCCCCGGCGTGGCTGAGCGCGTTCACAGCAATGAAACTGGCAAAGGCTGCCGACAAGACCGGGGCGACAGCTATCGAAATCGGCCGGACGGACGATATTATCGCCGCTATCTCTGCCCGCAAACTGACTAAAACAGCCGGCGTGAAAATTATCGTCAATCTTCCGCCTGACTTCCCCACCCCGCTCTCGCTGCCCGGCGAATACCTGCGCGAAGTCGACCTCTGGGTATTCCCATCCGAGAGAATGAGAACGGAATATGCCGAACTCGGTCAGCTGAAGCGTTCCGAGGTCATCTTTCCGGCCTGCTTCGACGAGAAAATCCTCGCTGCCGCCGAAACGCATCCGTGCGAAAAGAAGGATAAGCCGGCCACTGCCGACAATCTCACATATTTAGTGATACTCCGGCCTCAGTGCGACACCGTGGTCATGAATAAAATCATCGACACCGTCGACGCCGCCGACCGTGACATCAGAGTACTGTTCTTAGGACAATCTCGAGCCGGCGAAATCATACCCGTAATCCGTCGCAGCCGCAACACGCTCCATCCCGAACGGTATGAGTGGCTTGGCGACGACTACGACCTTGCCGATCTGCTCAGTTCCGGGGCAAACGTGATAAAAGCCGGTAAAGACATTACCTCTTCCGAAGCTGCCGCTCCTCTCTTCGGCGCTTCGATAATCGAAACAAGCCAAATAAACCGGCAATGCGGCGTGACAGGCAATCTCGTACCGGCGCCGATGACTCCCGACAATTACGTGCGACAACTCGCACACGCCATACAGAAATTATGAAAATCCTCGTACTCTCCCACGACTGCGATCTGGTGCTGTACCGGATGCTTGCCTCGCTCAACGACGACGAAGCGTTCGACATCACCGTAGCCGGACCCGAAAGCGACCGCCCCAAAGTGCCCGACAGCATCTCTTTTGATCCTGTGGCCGCTATAAAATCAAAATTCACTTTCCGGGCCATCCGCGACGTGCGCCGCTTGCTACGTCACGGAAGTTACGACGCAGTCTTTGCCGTGAGCACTTCGGCGCTCTCGACCGCTCTCTTCGCATCAATCGGAATCAAAGTAAAAATCGTGGGCTACCGCGGCACACAGGCCCGGGTGCGGCCCTTAGACCCCACATACTATATGGCGTTGCTGAATCCTCGCGTCGACCACATAGTGTGCGAAACACCTGACATAGAGCAATATCTGGGTCACTACATAGCGCCTCGCAAACTCTCCACAAAGACCAAGCCTTACGACCTTGCGTGGGTCGTCGACGCCGAAGCCGACCCGGTGTCTTATCCCTCCGATGTGTTGCAATTAGTGTACATCGGCATCTCGAAAGGACGTCCGCACAAAGGTCTCGAGCATCTGCTCGAAGCCATGCGCCTGCTCGGAGACAAGGCCGTACACCTCACTGTGGTGGGCAATGCCGAACAGGCCGCAATCGACTCGGCACCCGGCAACGTTACATTTACCGGCAACCGCCCGGACGCTCTGCGCTACCTGCCCCGCGCCGACATCTTCGTGCTGTCGTCGACACGCGATGCTTCGCCAAGAGTGGTGCGTGAAGCCCAGGCTTGCGGCGTACCTTGCATAGTCTCCGACATCCCCGGCGCAAGAGATCTGATAATCGACGGCACGACCGGTGTGCTCGTAGAGCCGGCCAATCCTCAGGCCATAGCCGACGCCGTGCTCCGACTCGCATCCGACACCGATTTGCGCAAAAAGATGGGCATCGCGGCCAAAGAGCACATACGCCGCAACTTCCGCACCGAAGACTACGTCGACTACTTCAAGAAAACATTTCTCGCATTAAAATAAAGCACTGTACATTATGCTTTCATAACCACGACCGCATAAATGAAACTCCTAAAAATAAAGCACCTCGGCGCCCGCGCCATAATAATATGGCTCGTGGCCGTTCTATACTTCAAATTCCTGTATTTTGACCTTGTGTGGGCGTTCGGCACGACGTTCAGGGGATTTCAGTTCCCGGTAGGCTACACCAACAAGCTGCTTCTGTGCTGTCTGTTAGCTCTCCCGATGCTTGCAATCCGCAGGAAATGGTACGCATGCACCATCTCGCTGCTTGTCGACGTGTGGCTGGTGTGCAATCTGATGTATTTCCGCACCTACTACACCATCATACCGTCGACGAGCTACCTCCTTGTCGGCAATCTGGCCGACTTTCAGGCCAGTGTGTGGGAATCGCTGCGATGGTCCGACATCGTTTTCCCCCTATCCACGGCTGTGATGATGTGGGCATGGCGGCACACCCGGGTAGCGGAAGCCTTGCGCGGCCACATCAGGCGTCTCGCACTTTGGCTGGGAGCCGGCATCGCCGGCCCGGCGCTGATTTTAGCCGGATATCTGGCCTACTACGGCGGATTCAAAGCTGCATACGAAGACCTGCTCTACGACGGTCCAACTTGCGGCGCCGCTGTCTACACCATCCCCGGCGCACTGCTCTACGAACGCTATTCCGGCACCGCCGAATACACCCCCGAAGTGGAAGACACCGTACAGGCATGGCTCAACGATAAACCCGTCGGCGATACAATCCCTTATTCAATCACTCCTCCCGAGAGCTGCATCATTATCCTTTGCGAAAGTCTGGAAAGCTGGGTAATTGGCGCCGAAGTCGAGGGGCAGGTTATAACGCCAAACCTCAACCGCCTTGCAGCCGAAGACAGCGTGCTGTATGCCCCGAATATGCAAAGTCAGGTCAAGGGCGCACGTTCTATCGACGCCCAGCTCCTTATTCATACAGGCCTGACGCCGGTAAACTACGGCAGCTTCTCGCACCGCTTCCCGCATCACACCTACTGCACGCTCGACAAAGCCTTCAAGGAGAGCCGGGGCAAAGGCGCTGTCACAGGCTCGTTCACCGTCGACAAACGCACTGTATGGAACGCCGGCATCGTGGCTCAGGATTTCGGCTACGACGTGCTTCTTGACAAACCGTCGTGGGTCAACGATGTAAAGACAGGTCCCAGACACCGGCTCGGCGACGACTCGTTCCTGCGCCAGAGCTACGCAAAAATCAAAGGCGAAGAAATATGGAAAACCGGCCATCCGGCGCTTATCCAGCTCGTCACCTACTCCGGCCACACTCCTTTTATAATCCCCGACAATCTCAAAAAGCTCACCTTCAGCGACCGCATCCCCGAGCGTCTGCGCAACTATATGCAAGTGGCCAACTACACCGACCGCGCCATCGGAGCCTTCGTCGACTCGATACGCAGCAATCCCAAATTCGATGGCACGATGATTGTCATCACCGGCGACCACGAAGGCATCGGCGCTGACCGCGCTTCGTTTGTCAAGGACAAAGAAGTAGCCCGATGGCTCTCGCCCAACCAATTCACGCCATTCCTGGTGCTCAACTCCCCGGTTACGATGCGCTACGAAGGAGTGCTCGGACAAGTGGATATGTACCCCACCCTCCTCGACCTGCTCGGACTGCGCTCTTACCACTGGCACGGCATGGGGCGCAGCATCCTTGACCTCGGCAAACTCCCCTACGCCATAAGCCCCACTATGGATATTATCGGCACCGACTCCATACCCGAAGCCGAGCTGCGTCATGCACGTGAAATTTACTCCATAAGCGACCTAATCATCTGCAGCGACTACTTCAGGCACTCCACAAAATACGGCAATACGGACAAATGAAGCAAAACATCGAAATATCGCCAAAATACGCCTCTCTCGAACCGCTGATAAGCGAGATAGCCGACCACGGGGTGCCATCCGACGCTCAACTCATCTACAAAGGCCGCAACCGCGTCTTTTCTCTCAGCCGCAACAGCACAGAGCTAAGCATCAAAGCCTTCCGAAAGCCACGGTTTCTCAATGCTTACATCTACGGCAGCGTGCGCAAGAGCAAGGCCCGAAGGTCATACGAATACGCCGCCCGGCTCCTGAGCCTCGGCATTGGGACGCCCGAACCTGTGGCTTATATCGAAAACTACGACAACGGGCGCCTGATGGAAAGTTACTATATATGCCTTCAGGTCGACGGGCACACCGTGCGCGATTGGGAGCGCTTGCCCGACTCGCAGCCGCTCATCGACGCTCTGGCCCGGGAAATGGTGCGTATGCACCGTGCCGGAGTGTATCACAAAGATTTTTCGCCCGGCAACATCCTCTATACCATAGATGACGGCGGAGCGTACCACTTCTACCACATAGACCTCAACCGCATGGAGTTCGGCATTGTCGACCGAGCCAAACTCATGCGCAACTTCCGTGCCATACACCTCGATATGGAGCAGACACTGCGGCTGGCACGAGCCTATGCCCGCGCGGCAGGCGTCGATGCCGAAAACACAAGTTCCGAGGCCGAAAAACAAGTGAAGGCATACCGAAGCGAAAAAACGGTACACAAATTCTTTAAAAACCTCTTTCGTCATGGCTAAACCACGCACATCGCTCTCCATAGGCTACGACGCCAAACGCGCCATGCGCAACTTCACCGGTCTGGGCAATTACAGCCGCTACGTGATAGATGTCATGGCCCGATACTATCCCGAGAACCGATATATTCTCTACTCTACCTCCGGTGCGGCCGGACCACGCGCCGAGGCAGTGTTGGCGCCGTCAAACGTCACGCTGACCACTCCGCAAAGCGCACTATGGCGCAGATTAGGGTCGCTGTGGCGGTCGCTTGAGGTGACACAGACACTGCTCGACGACAACATCTCGCTCTATCACGGGCTCAGCAACGAACTGCCGCTCAATATCGGCGCCTCCGGGCTGCCGTCGGTGGTGACCGTGCACGACGTGATTTGGCGGCGCTACGAGACCGACTATTCGTGGATAGACCGACGCATGTACGACTTCAAATACGGACGCTCGATGCGTGCCGCCACGCGCATTATAGCCATCAGCGAACGCACCAAAACCGACATCGTGACCGATTTCGGCATCAATCCCGACAAAATCGATGTCATCTATCAAGGCATCGACCCGCTCTTCTCGCTTGCCATCGACCATGAGACAAAAACGGCGGTAAGAGAACACTACCGCTTGCCCGAAACGTATATCGTGATGGTGGGCACCGTGCAGGGACGCAAAAATCAGCTCCTGGCCGTGAAAGCTCTGCGCGCGCTGTCCGAAGATGTGAAACTCGTTATCGTCGGACGCCGCTCCGGCTCCTATGGCAAAGAAATCGACAGCTACATAGCCTCTCACCACCTCGGCGACCGCGTGACGTGGCTCGAAGGCGTGCCTTTCGGCGACCTTCCGCCCATCTATGCCATGGCGGCCATGGCGGCCTATCCGTCGCGATACGAAGGTTTCGGACTGCCTGTTGTAGAGGCCATTGCAGCCGGCGTACCGGTAATTGCGGCCACAGGAAGCTGCCTCGAAGAGGCCGGCGGAGGTGGAGCCGTATATGTCAGTCCTGACGATCCCGAAGAGTTTGCCCATCAGGCAAATGTAATCCTTTCCGACTCATTCCGCCGCAACAAAATGGTAGAACTCGGACAACGGCACATAAAGAAATTCAACGCCGCCGAATTTGCGCGACTCACCATGGCCACATACCGCAAGGCAATCGTGGAGAAAGTGCTTCAATGACGGCATACGCACAAAAGATAATCAGCAAGACATGAAAACGATACTCATCATAGGCGCCGGCGGCTTTATCGGCGGTTTCATAGCCCGCGAGGCACTGCGGCGCGGACTCGACACATGGGTCGGAGTCAGAGAAAGCACCTCGCGCCGCTACCTCACCGACCCGAGGCTGCACTTCCTGACCTTCGACTACGACAACCCCGACGCCGTGGCCCGAACCCTCGAAGAAGGCGCCCCGGAGGCCGGAAAGTGGGATTACATAATCTGGAATCTCGGCGCCACTAAATGCGCCAACTTTCTCGACTTCAACCGCATAAATTTCGGCTATGTGCGCGATTTCACCGAAGTGCTCCGGGAGCTGAAAATGCTGCCCGAGAAATTCCTGTTCATGAGTTCGCTCAGCGCCTTGGGCAAAGGCGACGAGAAAGGCTTCACACCTCTCAGCTCGTCGACCGTACCTCACCCCGACACCCGCTACGGTCTGTCTAAAATCAAAGCCGAAACCTATTTCGACACCCACCCCGACGTGCCGTGGATTATCTTCCGCCCCACCGGAGTCTACGGCCCGCACGAACAGGACTATCTGATGATGATAAAGATGATCGACAGCCATCTCGATGTGAGCATGGGCTTCGGACGTCAGGAACTTACGTTTATCTATGTCGAAGACCTCGTCAACGCCATGTTCGACGCCCTCGAGCGTGCACCGATACACAAAAAATACATCATCTCCGAGCCTCGCAGCTATTCGCAAAAAGACTTTCGGCAGATGGTGGCGCGCGAGCTCGGAGGCAAATGGGTGCTTCCGCTCAAGCTCCCGATGTGGGTGGTGTACTGTGCTTCGGTCGTGGCCGAAAAATGGGCCGCATGGCAGCTCAAGGCCTCCACACTCAACCGCGACAAATACCGCATCATGGCCCAACGCAACTGGACGTGCGACGTAAGCGACGCCGTGCGCGACTTCGGGTTCAACCCGCAGTTTCCGCTCGAGCGCGGCGTGGCCGAGACTGTTAAAGCTTACCTTGAAGAAAAGAAGAAAAATGCAAAACGATAGACCGTCGACACCCCTGTGGTTCAAGATATTGGTGATAGTGATGATGCTGCCCGCCGCAGGCTTTCCGCTGCTCGTTTCCGCCATTTCGGCCGATGCGGATAATACGGCCAAGCTGCTTGTGTGGTTCTATCCGGTCTACATGATAGCCTCCGGCGTATGCGCCCGGATGTGCTACGGCGACCGTCGCGAAGTGTCGTGGGTGCTGATAGCGCTCATGGTCCTCAGCACCGCCGCCGTCTATTGGCTGGCATTGCAATGAAGTTACAAAAGGTGCAGGGGATTTTTGAATATTGAAGAGGCGGACGTGAGGTGCAGCATTGGCCGCGCGGCACATAAAGGCTGCAGCTTTTGTCGTGAGCGGGCCGCTCAACCGGGAAGTGCCGCCCGGCCCGGGCGGTACAAAAGAGTCACCATCGCCTGACGTTGTGTCGTGAGCGGGCCGCTCACGACTTCCCGGTGGGGCGCTTCCCGGTGGCTCCGCATCCTCGCGCAGCAACAGTTATATTATCAGCATTTTGCACTTTACAGAAAAATTATTACCTTTGACCCATAATTGCAACGACGTCAGATAGGACACATTCTGATACCGATGCAGCGACAACTAAAACCGGCTTCCACCATATGGCAAAAGAGATAGAACGTAAATTTCTGGTCGACGATATGTCGTTTATGACTCTGGCAACGGGCAAGCACCATATTTGTCAGGGCTACCTATCGCGCAAACCTACCGTGAGGGTGCGCATACTCGACAACCGGGCCTTTATCACTGTAAAAAGCCGCAATCTCGGCGCCACACGCAGCGAGTGGGAGTATGAAGTGCCCGTCGCCGACGCACGAGAGATGATGCGCCTCTGCACCGAAGATTTAATCGAGAAAACACGATACATCGTGCCCGTCGGCAATCTGACATGGGAGGTCGATGTGTTCGAGGGCGCGCTCTCGGGACTGATTGTGGCCGAAGTGGAGCTTCCGGATGAGAATACGCCTGTCGCTTTGCCCGAATTTGCCGGTAAAGAGGTCACTGGCAATCCCGCCTTCTATAATTCCGTGCTCTCATCTAAATCAAAACCTGTGGCGGAGCAGTGACTCCTCGCCCAAGATCCAGCCAATGGCAAATCTCTACGAGATAAGACGCTTCGGCAAGATTGCCTTCCTTACGGCTGCCGCAATAGTGGTGGGAGTGTTTCTGTACATCTCCGACAACCTGCTCAAAGAGCTTGCCGCACAGGAGCGCCAGCGCATGGAAATATGGGCCGACGCCACGAAGAAGATAATCAGCATCGGTTCGGTCGAGACTTCCGACGACGCCGTGTCCCAGACTCTGTCGGGCGACATCGACTTTCTGCTCGGTATCATAGAGCGCAACACCACCATCCCCGTGCTGCTCACCGACGATGAGGGCAACATACTGCAACACCGCAACTTCGACCTCCCCGAACCCGAAGCGAACGGCGATTTCGGGCCTCTGTCCCCGGCCAACGAGGCGTTTCTTAAAGACAAACTCGCCTCGCTCTCCACATCCAACAACGTGATACACATCACCATATCGCCCGGGCTCGACCAGCACCTCTATTACGAGGATTCGAAACTGCTCAAGCGCCTGAGCTACTTTCCTTACATCCAGCTCGGCGTGATGCTCGTCTTCATAGCCGTTGTATATTTCGCCGTGCTCTCCACAAAGAAAGCCGAACAGAACAAAGTGTGGGTGGGACTGTCGAAAGAAACCGCGCACCAGCTCGGCACCCCTATCTCATCGCTCATGGCATGGATGGAACTGTTGCCGGGGCTCGGTGTTGACCCGGAAGTGATAGCAGAGATGAACAAAGACGTGCGCCGTCTCGACACCATAGCCTCGCGCTTCTCCAAAATCGGCTCCGTGCCGAAAATGGAGCTCGCCGACCTCAACGATATCGTCGGTCGCGCCGCCGGCTATATGAAAACCCGCATCTCACGGCAGATAACTCTCACCACCGCGCTCGGCGGCGCCGACGGCACGGCAGAGCTGCCTGTTATGGCCTCCGCGCCTCTGTTCGAGTGGGTGATGGAAAACCTTACCAAAAACGCTGTCGATGCCATGGAAGGCTCCGGAGCTATTCACATAACCACTTTCGCCGACCGCGACAAAGCTGTGATTGAGGTCTCCGACACCGGCAAAGGCATCGCACGGCGCAATTTCGACACCGTTTTCAACCCCGGATTCACCACAAAAAAGCGCGGCTGGGGACTCGGGCTCGCTCTGGCGCGCCGCATCATCGAGCAATACCACAAAGGCCGCATCTACGTCAAATCATCCGCTCCGGGACGAGGCACAACATTCCGTATCGAACTGCCTCTGGCCTCCGGTGACAAAGCATAGAATTTATGACAACCAAATACTTCAACCTTCTGCTTCTGAGCCTCCTGACAGTGCTCATGACCGCTTGCAAACCCTCCGACTCGTTCACTATCAAAGGTACGATTGTCGGAAACCCCGACATGAACGTCACTCTCACCTACTACGGCAACGACGCTGTCAACAGCATCATCACCGTGGCAAGGAAAGGCGAATTCGAGGTAAAATGCGCCGCCAAATCGCCGGCTCTGGTGTCGATACGGGACAATTCAGGCAAACTCATGGGAGTGATTTACGCCGAGCCCGGCGACAAAATCACCTGCACCATCGACCGTAACAACCCCTTCCGCATCAAGGCCGAAGGCAACGCGCTGAGCCAACGCTGGAGCGCCGTTGCCGACTCGCTCGCCGAGTCTCTGCTGCGCCTGCCGCCCGAAGAAGTCAACGCCATAGTCGAGCGGTATATAGCCACCCATCCAGGCGACGAAACATCGGCGCTTCTCTTCGTCCAGTGCTACGACTCGTCGAAAAATCCCTTCCGGGCCGATTCGGTGCTCCGCTCCATCTCGCCCGAGGCCCAAAACGCCGTAATGCTCGACAGCTACGTCACACAGGCCCGGCACTATGCCGACTCGGCGGCTCTGCACCCGGTGCGCGAACTGGAAATGCGCACACTTACCGACTCGGCATACCGCTTCCGCGCCTCACGGAGCGAAATCAATGTCATAGCCTTCACCGGCGACCGCCGCGACCGGATTTACGACTCGGTGCGTACGGTGATGCGCCGCCTTCACCTCAACCGCAAGGTGCAGGTGCTCAATCTCTCTCTTGCCTCCGACACCTTCATCTGGCAGCGCATAGCCAAACTCGACAGCATAGACTGCCCCCACGGATGGCTGCCCGGCGGCACTCTGGCTCCGCAAGTAAGCAGGCTGGGCATCCCCACCCTGCCCTACTTCATCGTCACCGACTCAACTGGCCGCCAACTGCTGCGCACGGCATCGGCAACCACGGCCGAAGACTTTGTCAATGCCCGAAAATAAAATCACTCGCTCTATGGCAGATACAGGCAGAATAATAAAAAATACAGGTTCGCACTATGTGGTCGAGACCGACGGCAGCGGCATCTCCGTGCCCTGCAAGGTCAAGGGCAACTTCCGCATCAAAGGCATACGCACCACCAATCCCGTGGCCGTGGGCGACCATGTCACCATCTCCGACCCGGGTCCTGACGGCACCGCTTACATCACGGCCATCACCCCGCGTACCAACTACATAATACGCCGCGCCAGCAACTTATCCAAAGAAGCTCACATCATAGCGGCCAACATCGACCGGGCCATACTCGTGGTCACCCTCGCTCACCCCTCGACGTCGACAACGTTCATCGACCGTTTTCTCGCCACAGCCGAGGCTTACAATGTGCCTGCAATCATTGCCATCAACAAAATAGACCTGCTTACCGACCCCGACGACGGGCCGCTGCTCGATGCCGTGACATATCTTTACCGCTCGCTCGGCTACACGGTGATACATCTGTCGGCCAAGACAGGAGTGGGATTTGATGTGATGCGCGACCTGCTGGCCGGACGCACCACACTCATATCGGGCAACTCAGGAGTGGGAAAATCGACAATCATCAATACCCTGATACCCGGTCTCAACCTGCGCACAGCCGAGATTTCGGCCGCTCACGACCAGGGAATGCACACGACGACATTTTCCGAACTTTTCCATTTGCCTTTCGGCGGAAGCCTTATCGACACTCCCGGAGTGAGAGGATTCGGAACGATTGATTTTGCCAAAAACGAGGTTGCGCACTATTTCCGCGAGATATTCCGCACAGGCCGCGACTGCCGCTTCTCCAACTGCACTCACACCCACGAGCCCGGTTGCGCCGTGCGTGCAGCCGTCGACGAGCATCAGATTGCCCAATCGCGCTACGCATCCTACCTGTCTATCCTCGACGACGCCGACGAAGGCAAGTACCGATAACAAATCGCTGCCGTAACCTAATCTGTCTCGTGAAATCGCCTCTCAGGCGGCGTGATATTGTAACTCTCAATGTTGTAACGCTCGCCGAAGCTCAAATCGATGCCGGCGTGAAGTAGCGATGCGGCCAACTGAGGTTTGCCTCGGAAACCGTGGACTATCCACCGTTGGGCGGGACGAAGCTCGCGCCGCAGTTCGATAATTCTATTTAATGTGCGTACGGCGTGGATAATCAGCGGCTTCCCTGCGCTCTCGCTGATGTCGACCTGAGCGCGGAATATACGTTCCTGTACATCAACAGAGCCACCTCTGAGGGCGTCGAGGCCACATTCGCCTATGGCAATAACATTGGGCAACAGCGCCTGCCGGGCAATGCGTTCCAAATCGGCCTGAGTGCATACGGCGCTGTCCCACGGATGGATGCCAACGCTGTAATACCCCCCCTCCGGCACTTCGGCGCCGAAAGGGAGCGAAACTATGCAATCCTCGCCACAGCGGTTGTGGGTGTGGATATCGGCAAAATCGGTTATGGCTTTGACTGACGGCATACCGCTCATGGCACAGGGTCGTATCCGCTGCCGCCCCAGGGATTGCATCGCAGTATGCGCCATATTGCGAGCGCGAGACCTTTGAAAGGGCCGTGCTTGCGCAGAGCCTCGATAGCATATTGGCTGCAAGTGGGTGTGAAACGGCAACAGGGCGGTTTCAGCGGAGAGATAAACTTGCGATAGAAGAGGATGGGGAGGCACAGCGCCCACGATATGGCCTTTAAAACGGTGTTCATGGCTTGTCGGGACACTCGGAGGTGGAATTACCTATCAGACCCGCCGAAAGCGTCTGAGATACGCTCTGAGCGGCATTTCCGCCATTCTGTATCTTATCCAGGATGCGACGCATGGCTTGTGCGACGGCCGGATAAGACTCGGGGGTGTTGGCGACGTAAATGAAGGCAAGGTCGATGCGTGCGTCATCGGCAAGACGGCACGACCCGACATTAAGCCTGAAAGCCTCGCGTATGCGCCGGCGCATGAGCACACGGTCTACGGCATGGCGCAATCGCTTCTTGGGCACAGAAATGAGCATTTGCAGGGGCGCGTCGCAGCGGCGGCCGGGATTGTTGCGCCAGATGGCGCGCAAGGGATAGGCCAGCGTACGTGCTGCGCCGGAGGCCGGGGCAAAGAGCTTGTCAATGGCTACCGTGCTGCAAAGTTTCTGCTTTTTATACAGGCGTGGCAAGGGCGGGCGGGATTTAGGAAACAGGGGACAGGAAAGAGGTGGAGGGATGATGTGCGTGTGATGTCTTTTGTGACACGCCGATGGCGAATCGAGATGACCCGGGGCGGTGCTTATTTCAGATTCTCTTTGAGGTAGAGGTCCAAAGCGGCGGCCATCGAGGGAGCCTGTGGCGACGGGGCTTCTATATCGAGGCGGAAGCCGGCGTCTTTTATCGACTTGGCAGTGGCGGTGCCGAGCGAAGCAAATACTGTGTCGCCTTGCCGGTAATCGGGAAAATTTTTAGTAAGCGACTCTATGCCCTGAGGTGAAAAGAATACGAGCATCTGATAATCAAACGATTCGTCGGGACCGAAGTCGTTGCTCACCGTGCGGTACATCACGGCCGGAGTATAGTTGATTTTGCACTCGTCGAGCACGGCGTTTGACGAAGAGTGAACGTCGGAAACGGCGTAAAGATAGGTCTCGTTCTTGTGTTTGGTGAGCGCCGGAACGAGGTCAACGAGCTTGCCGGTAGGCGAGAAGAAGATTTTGCGTTTGCGGTATACGATGTATTTCTGCAGATAGAGCGCTATGGCCTCTGTGGTGCAGAAATATTTCATGGTTTCGGGGATGGTGATGCGCATTTCTTCGCAGATGTGGAAGAAACTGTCGATAGCTGTTTTGGCGGTAAAAATGACGGCGGTGAAGGCCGGTATAGAGATTTTCTGCTTGCGGAATTCTTTGGCTGAGAGACCTTCAACTTTGATGAAAGGGCGGAACACAATTTCCACTCCGTACTTTTGTGCGATATCGTAGTAGGGCGACTTGTCGGATGAAGGTTTCGGCTGCGAAATCAGTATCTTGTTAATTTTCACGCTGTTGAAATGTTATATATACAGTTATGAAACGGCAATATGCCTTGTGAAGCGATAGAGTAAAAGGAGAGGTGTAATTTCCAAGGTGCAAAGGTACAAAATATAATAAAGCAACGATGAAAAATTGTGGTAAAAAATCCTAAATCCTTTAATGTTAAAGACAATTCGGGCCAAAATGTAACATACGAGGCCCGCTGTGCACATAGCGGGAGCGGCCTCGGTATAGAATATGGCCACCAGAGCGGCCGGCATGAGCAGACATCCCGAGAGGTCCTGAGAGGATGTAAATCCTGACAACAGCATCCGCGCCTTCACAGGAGAAGTGAAGGTGTAGCCGAGCACGGCGTAGACGGCCAGCTGAGCCACGTAATAGGCGCCCATGACGCCGACTGTGGCTATGCATGCGCCAAAAGCCTCCGAAGGGCTGCGCTGCTCGCCGCCGGCAAATGACGTGTAGATGAGTATGCCGGTGGCAATACTCCACTGCAAGGCCAGGAGTATGAGCACGGGGGCTTCGTTGGACGTGTGGTCGTCAAAGGCGTTTTCACGCTTACGCAGGCTCCACAGATTGCCAGTGAGACGGGTGAAGAGACGGCGGAATTTACCGTAACTGAGGAATATGAGTATCAGTACCGAAGCGAGGATGGCAAGGATGCCGGAGTTATCACCGATTTCATGTCGGCGCGGCGCTCCTTCGAGCCCTGTCCGGGGCACGGGCGCGACGATGACTGGAACGGTGTCGAGCGGTGTCACGATTCGGGCCGCGAGTGCTGTGTCGAAGTCAGTTACGAGCACCGAATCGCTGACTGAGCCGGCATAAGGGGGTACGGTGAAGATTGAGTCGTTCAAATCCGGAGAGACGTGGGGAAATTATTCTGTGTCGGCGCCGGGCAGCGGTCGGTCGGCGTCGGCCGGAATGTGGGCAACGATATAGTTTACTGCTTCATCGGCCGAGGCGGCCACATAGTAGTTGTTTTCCTCACCGGGAGCGCTGAAGCACTCCTCCCGAGCCCGCGCAAGCATATCGAGCAGGGGGTCGTAGTAGCCTTCGCAGTTGAGGATGACCACCGGTCCGGACCACAGGCCGAGCTTGCGCCATGTGAGGATTTCAAGAAGCTCCTCCAGCGTACCAACGCCTCCGGGGAGAGCTACGGCAGCACAGGCAAGAGATGCCATGGTGCGTTTGCGCTCGTGCATGTCGGGGGTGACGACGGTTCGTGTCAGGGTGGGGTGGCAGAATCCTTTATCTACCATAAACTGAGGTATCACACCGACGGCAGCGCCGCCGGCAGAGAGCACGGCGTCGTTGACAGCGCCCATCAGGCCGCGTGCTCCGCCGCCGTCTACGACAGCGAAACCGGCATGGACTATGGCTTCGCCGAGGCTTCGTGCCGTATCTTTGTATTTTTGGTCGATACTGTCTGACGATGCGCAATAGACTGTGACAGACTTCATATTGGACGTTATTTACGGATTCGGATGCAAAGTTACGAAATTTTCGCCGAATACGCCAAGGTCACGGACGCAATCACCCTCACGGACGCTTGTAAAACGAGATATTGAAAGCTGAAATGTCAATTATACCCTCGTCGCCGGTCGAAACATCCGACACCGACCAACGGAAATTTATGTATTTGTCTGTACCGGCGATGCGATAGAGCGTGGAACTCTCATTGTCGCCGAGGGTTATGCGGTATTCACCCCACGGACAGTCGATGCGGGCGTAATAATCGCCCCATGCTTCGATGTATTCGCCGTCGTAGTCTTCTTCGGCGACGCGTCCGGCATCTTCCTCGCTGTAAACGAAAGACATCTCTTCATAAATGCCCTCGACATCAAATTCCTCCCAATCTCGCCAGTCGTCTGAGGGCGTGTGCGAACTCTGAGGGGCTTGCTGCCGCGCGATAGCCGCCAATTGACCAGCAAGGGCGAAAAGGTCGACAATCGCCTTGTCGATTGTGGCGGAATCGGCACGGACAGCAACAGCAACCGTATCTTCAACCGTATCGGTAACGGCAATCGTATCAGTGAGTTGTGACATAGAGTCAAGTGCTGTATCTGTTGCCGTTTCGGGCAAATTCTCAATCTGCTGTTGTGGAGCCTCTTCGGACACGGCTTTTTCGGAGGGAGCGCCGCACGAGGCAAGCAACATCAGGGGCAATAGACAAAGGAGCAGTCGTTTCATGGCTGTAAGTACAGTGATTTTCGGCAAAGATACGAAAAATTTCGATAAAGACTGTTAAGGTCTTTGTGGTCGTTGAGGTCGTTGAGGTCGTTGAGGTCGTTAAAGTCTTTAAGGAGAGAAGGGACGGGGGATAAAACCTGCGGAGGCCGCCCGGTGTGGGGCGGCCTCCGAGGAGTGTATTTGAAGTCAGGGTTATTTGACTACTTTGCGGGCTTTGTTGCCGCGAACTTCGATAAACATTCCGCCTTCGGGATTGTCAACACGCACGCCCTGGAAGTTGTAGTATACGGCAGGAGCGTTGTCGTTGATTTCAACATCTTCGATACCGGATGCGCCTGAGAGGCTGATTTTCATTGCGCCAAGATCAAGAGTGACGGCATAGGTGCCGGGCTCAACAGCCCATGACTGGCAAGCAGAGCAATCGACGTCAGGGATGTAAGCTTTTACGTCGGCGGGGGTTGTCACACTCAGAGGAGCGTCTTTTGTAGCTGCACCGTAGCGGATGCCGTTGTTGATGAAATTGTCCCAGTCTTCAGATGTGCCGGTCTGGCCGATGATGGTGGCTATGTTGAAGTATCCGAGTCCGGCGCCTGCGTCACCTACAAGCACGCTGTTCCATTTGTAGACTTTACCCGTCTGTGACGATTGTTTGATGCCGTAGTCAGTGTTGGAGAAGTCCTTGCCGTCGACATAACCGATGATATAGAGGTCATCGCCGGGAACGGGAGTGGGATCATCGCCGCCGAAGCCGGAGATGGTGAACGAATTGGCCGAAGCGTTGGGAGTGACGGTGTAGGTGCCGGGGGCTGTGATTTTGAAGCAGCCGTCGCTGCCGGACGCAATTGCCTGAACGGTGCCGTTGGCCGAAATCAGATAGTCTTTGCCTGCGTTGGGCGATGCGGGACGCCATGCGCCGCTCCAGTCGCCGTCGGTAGTGAATGTGAAGTAGCTTTCTTCTGTGACAGTGAATGTGTATTTGCCGCCGGTGAGGGCTGAAGCTGTCCATGCGCCTGCGCCGTTGAGGTCGGCGAAGAATTTAAGTTCGCTGGGCTGAGGGTCGGGACCGGGTGTCACGCCTACCTTGCTCCATACGCAGTAGTTGTTGCCGGTGGCTTTGATATCGCTGTTGGTGTAACCGGAGGGCGACTCCATCGAGCTGCCGATTTTGACTACGGCTTTGCCTTTTGTGCCTTCGATTTCGGCCATGTAGATGTTTTGAGCCGATTTCAGTACGGTCACTTTCGAGCAGTTGTGGATACCGCAGGCGTTACGGATGTTGATGAGTGTCTGTATCTGCGATTTGTAAGCCTTGTAGTGAGGGAGGAACACGCAGGGAGTGCCGGGCGAGAGAAGCATGAAAGCATTTGCAGCTACCACATCACCTGTGAATTTGCTGCCGTCGCGGTATGTGTCGTGGTTGTCGATGAATGTCACGGCGTGCTGGGCGTATCCGCAGTGAATCATGCCTGCGGGCTGATTGGTGGTGCCGTTGGCTTTCCAGCAGAGTTCGGTCATATTGTTGTTGGCGAATGCTTTGTTGACCTGATATTTGAAGGGGAAGTCGAATGCGGCGCTTTCTTTGCCGGTGCCATCAATCCAATATTTGACTGCGTCGTAAGAGCCGTCCCAGTATTCGCCGACTGAGAATTGCACGTTGTTGGCCTGATTGTACATCTTGGTGTAGTAAGCGCTGTAGCCTTTTACGAAGTCGTAGCGCACGCCTGCGTAACCGAAGTCGGTGAGAAGACATTTGACGTAATCCTTGCAGTTGGCCTGAACGTTGGCGTTGGTGTGGTCGAGGTCGCGCGAGCCGCTCCAGCCTTCGCCGGTATCGTTGGCGCCGGTGGGCTGAGCCTGACCCGAGACGCCATTAACTTCGTCGTTGCGGCAGATGCCTTCGGGACCGATTTTATATGTCTTGCCGTTCCAAGTCTCGGTGGGGAAGTTGGTCCAGTTGCTCACACCCGAACGGTGGTTGATGACAACGTCGGCGATGATGCCCACGCCTTTTGCCTTGTAGGTGGCAATCATTTTACGCAGAGCAGCCTCGGTGCCGAACGATGAATTGTGGTTTGTGAACCAGTAGACGGGGTGATAGCCCATGGATTTTGAACCTTCCGCTTTGGCGGAGTTGGGGACCCAGATGAGCGAGAAGTATTGCGAATACTCGTCGGCTTTTGATTCGAGATTAGACCAGTTGGTGTCGGTGTAAGAGTCCCAGTAGAAACCCTGAAGCATCACACCCTGATAGTTGGCGGGCCAACCGGTTGCATTGGCGCTGACGCTCATGCAGAGCATGGCTGCAGCGGCCAAAAGGAAGTGATAAAATTTTTTCATGATAGGATGAAATGTAAGTATAATAATTTATTATAAGGCAATACTACTGGTGCGATAAAATCGCGTTAGTTTAGAAATCATCAAATAAAGAG
>JBJEDE010000028.1:0-41395 GCA_051871795.1 Muribaculaceae bacterium
TCATGGAAAAAGCGGTCAAACTTTTCTTTAAAGTTACTAATTTTCAGGGACTTTTACAAGTAATAACTAATTAAAAATCAATCGTATAACTGACAAAAATTAATTTTTGTCATCTACTAAAAAGAGTTACTTAAAATGTATTTTTCGTTTGCCATACCCACGCCTGCCGTCATTTGCTTTTCTGTGGCGGTTACGGCCTTGATTTATATCCTCACAATCTATCTGGGGCGCTGGCGCTCGGTGGCAAGAGCGCAGCGACGATGCATCGACGAGGCCGAAACCTCCACGGCGCTCCGCCCTGTCGCCGCTTCGGTAATCGTCTACGCACAGGACGATGCCGAAAGCCTGCGCAAGACCCTCCACAGCCTTTTAGGGCAGGTCTACGAGCCGGGATATGAAGTGATTGTGGTCAACGAAGGCGCCTCCGAAGAGGTGCAGACGCTCGTAGGGCAGTTCCGCCTCGAGCATCCCAATCTCTATCTCACCTTCACTCCCGACGGCGCCCGCAGCCTCAGCCGCAAGAAGCTGGCCATCACGCTTGGAGTAAAGGCCGCACGCGGACCTGTGGTAGTCATCACCGACGACCACACCCTCGCCACATCGTCGCGCTGGCTGGAGCTGATGATGGCTCCCTTTGCCGACCCCGCCTGCGAGGTTGTGCTCGGATGCCGCATGCCCGACGCGCGGGCCGACCGTCAGACCGGCAACTCGCGCCGCGCCTTCGACTACGCCGCAGCCACCGTGACATGGCTCTCGGCAGCAATTGCCGGCGCTCCCTACCGCGGCTGCTCGGGCAACGTGGCCTACCGCCGTCAGCTTTTCTTTGACAACAAAGGATTCTCACGCTCGCTCAATCTGCGCTACGGCGACGACGACATCTTCATCAACGAAATCACCACTCCTCACAACACCGCCGTGCAGCTCGCTCCCGACGCCATCACGCGCTGGATGATACACAATTATAAAAAAGAGATGCGCCGCGAGCGCGAGGCTCACGCCTTCACCGGCGCGCGTGTGCCCAAAGGCTCGCGCCGCCTCATGGCCGCCGGCGAATGGGCAATGTGGATTGTCATCGCCGCCTCTGTCGCCGGCGCTCTCCTCTGGGGTCCGTGCAACTGGACCGGATGGATTGCCGTCGCCGCGCTCATCATCGCCATGTGCGCCGCCGTCATCGTCACTCAGCACAAAACCCTCGGCTCGCTCTACGGCGAGGGCTCACGCCGCACACTCCTGCTCCTGCCTCTGCTGTCCATGACGCGCCCCCTGCGCAACATCTTCACCTCGGTGGCGGCACACATCTCACGAGAGAAAAACTACACCTGGAGCTGACCCGCGCCATATCAATACACCCAACCCGCCCCATCATGACATCAGAAGACTACATCTACGGCCTCCGCGCCGTGCTCGAGGCCGTACAGGCCGGCAAAGACATCGACAAGATACTCATCAAAAAAGACTTGCAGGGCGAGCTCGTGAGCCTGCTCCTCTCCGAAGCGCGCCACCGTCACCTGCTGGTGCTGCGCGTGCCCGCCGAAAAGCTCAACCGCATCACCCGCGCCAACCATCAGGGCGTGATAGCCATGCTCGCCGCCGTCACCTACTCGCGCGTGGGCGAACTTGTGCCGCGGCTCTACGAAGACGGCATCCTGCCCCTTGTGGTAGTGCTCGACGGCCTCACCGACGTGCGCAATTTCGGCGCCATAGCACGCACCGCCGAGTGCGCCGGAGCCAACGCCCTTGTCATCCCTGAGCGCGGAAGCGTGAGCGCGGGCGCCGACGCCATGAAAACATCGGCCGGAGCCCTCAGCTACCTCACCGTGTGCCGCGAGCGCAACCTCGCCGCCGCCGTGCGGTACCTCAAAGACAACGGCTACCGCGTGGTGGCCTGCACCGAAAAAGCCGACTGCAACTACACCCTGGCCGACTACACCGCACCCACCGCCATCGTAATGGGTGCCGAAGACACCGGCATTTCGGCCGAAATCATGGAGCTGTGCGACAGCCGCGTGGCCATACCGATGTTCGGCCGCATCGGCAGCCTCAACGTATCCGTAGCCGCCGGCGTCCTACTCTACGAAGTGGTGCGCCAGCGCCTCAACGCCGACATGGAAGTGATATAACGGCAGATAAATCTTGCTGATAAATCTTATAAGCCTGCCGGGGCGCGCGGCGCTTTTGTTTTTCTCTTTCGGAAATTATTCGTACCTTTGTGAAAAATTTCACAATGAGTGCTCATTTGCCAAAGAGTGCCGTGCTCGAGCTTGAAGACGGCACATGTTTCCGGGGTTATTCATTCGGCTTCGAGGGTGCCACCTCGGGCGAAGTTGTGTTCAACACCGCCATGACCGGCTATCCCGAAAGTCTCACCGACCCGTCGTACGAGGGTCAGATACTCGTCACCACATTCCCTCTTCTGGGCAACTACGGCGTGCCCCCGCAAGACGACGCCGCCAACACTCTCAGCCGCTATTACGAAGGCGACCGCATCCACTGCCGGGCCATCATCGCCCAGGACTATTCGGTGCACCACAGCCACTGGCTGGCTCAGGAAAGCCTCTCGCAATGGCTTATAAATGAAAAAGTATGCGGCATATGCGGCATCGACACCCGCGCCCTCACCAAGCACTTGCGCGAGTGCGGCAGCATGCTCGGACGCATCACCGTCGAAGGCTGCGAGCCCGTTGACTTTTACGACCCCAACAAGGAGAACCTCATTGCCCTCACTTCATGCACCGAGGTTGCCACTTACCTCCCCGACACCCCCTGCGACACTCCCAAGACTGTCGTGCTCGTAGACTGCGGAGTGAAGCACAACATCGTGCGCTGCCTCACACGGCGAGGCGTGAAAGTGGTGCGCGTGCCATGGGACTATGATTTCAACACCATCGACTACGACGGCCTCTTCATCTCCAACGGCCCCGGCAACCCCGACTTCGCCGAAATCACCGTGGAGCACCTGCGCCGGGCTCTCGAAAAAGGCAAACCCATCTGCGGCATCTGCATGGGCAACCAGCTTCTGGCAAAAGCCGCCGGCGCACGCACCTACAAGCTCAAATACGGACACCGCAGCCACAACCAGCCCGTGCTGCGCGTCGGCACCGACACCTGCTACATAACATCGCAAAACCACGGATTCGCCGTCGACACCGACTCGCTCCCCCCCGACTGGGAGCCCCTGTTCGTAAACATGAACGACGGCACCAACGAAGGCATACGCCACCGCTCCCTCCCCTTCTTCTCCGCCCAGTTCCACCCCGAGGCTTCGTCGGGGCCCAAAGACACCGAATTCCTTTTCGACGAATTTATAAGCATACTCTAACGGCTCATGACAATTATGGAAAAGTCCCAGATAAAGAAAGTGCTCATCCTCGGCAGCGGCGCCCTGAAAATCGGCGAGGCCGGCGAATTTGACTACTCCGGCTCGCAGGCAATAAAAGCGCTCAAAGAAGAAGGCATCTTCACCGTGCTCATCAACCCCAACATCGCCACGGTGCAGACTTCCGAAGGATTCGCCGACCGCATTTACTTCCTCCCCGTCACTCCCGAATTTGTCGAAAAAATCATCGATAAAGAGCGTCCCGACGGCCTCCTGCTCTCCTTCGGCGGACAGACTGCCCTCAACTGCGGCGTGGAGCTGCAGCGCTCGGGCGTCCTCGACAAATACAACGTGCAGGTGCTCGGCACTCCCGTCAGAGCCATCGAAGAAACCGAAGACCGTGAACTATTCGTGCGCAAGCTCGACGAAATCGACGTAAAAACCATAAAAAGCCGCGCCGTAGAGACCATCGCCGACGCTCTGAAAGTGGCCGAACAGCTCGGATACCCCGTTATCGTGCGTGCGGCCTACGCCCTCGGCGGTCTCGGTAGCGGATTCTGCGACAACGGCGCCCAGCTCACCGCTCTGGTCGAGAAAGCGCTGTCTTTCTCCCCTCAGGTGCTCATCGAAAAGTCGCTGAAAGGCTGGAAAGAAGTCGAATACGAAGTTGTGCGCGACCGCTTCGACAACTGCATCACCGTGTGCAACATGGAGAACTTCGACCCCCTCGGCATCCACACCGGCGAAAGCATCGTGGTGGCTCCGTCGCAGACCCTCTCCAACGAAGACTACCACATGCTCCGCGCACTCGCCATCAAAATCGTGCGCCACATCGGCATCGTGGGCGAGTGCAACGTGCAGTACGCCTTCGACCCCGGCTCGACCGACTACCGCGTCATCGAAGTCAACGCCCGGCTCAGCCGCTCGTCGGCTCTGGCCTCGAAAGCCACCGGATACCCCCTCGCCTTCGTCGCCGCAAAGCTCGGACTCGGCTACGGCCTGCATCAGCTGCGCAACTCGGTCACAAAAGACACTTCGGCATTCTTCGAGCCGGCCCTCGACTACGTGGTTGTGAAAATTCCCCGCTGGGACCTCGGTAAATTCCACAACGTGAGCCGCGAGATAGGCTCGTCGATGAAATCGGTGGGCGAAGTCATGTCCATCGGCCGCACTTTCGAAGAAGCCATACAGAAAGGCCTGCGCATGATAGGACAGGGCATGCACGGATTTGTCGAAAACAAAGAAATCAAGATTCAGAACATCGACGACGCACTCAGCGCCCCCACCGACAAACGCATCTTCGTCATTGCCCGTGCGCTCAACGAAGGCTACACGGTAGAGCGTATACACGAGCTCACAAAAATCGACCGCTGGTTTCTATACCGACTGCTCAACATCACCTCCACCGCCCGCGAGCTCGAAGCCTGCGAGTCGCTTCAGGCCGTCCCCGTCGACCTCCTGCGACGCGCCAAACAACAAGGATTCAGCGACTTCCAGATTGCACGCTCCATTTTCAAAGAGCGCATGACCGAAGCCGACTCTCTGAGCGTGCGCACTCTGCGCAAACAGCTCGGCATCACACCCGTGGTAAAACAAATCGACACCCTCGCCGCCGAATATCCCGCCCGCACCAACTACCTCTACCTCACCTACAACGGCACCGAGCACGACATCGACTACTCACACCCCGACCACCGCTCGGTCATCGTTCTCGGCTCGGGAGCTTACCGCATCGGCTCGTCGGTAGAGTTCGACTGGTGCTCGGTCAACGCTCTGCTCACCGTCAAACAGCAAGGCTGGCGCTCGATTATGATCAACTACAACCCCGAAACCGTGTCGACCGACTACGACATGTGCGACCGCCTCTACTTCGACGAACTCACCTACGAGCGAGTGATGGACATCGAAGACCTCGAACAGCCTCACGGCACCATCGTCTCCGTGGGCGGACAGATACCCAACAACCTCGCCATGCGCCTCGACGCCGCAGGCGTGAATATCCTCGGCACACCCGCCACATCTATCGACAACGCCGAAGACCGCCACAAATTCTCCGCCATGCTCGACTCGCTCGGAATCGACCAGCCCCGCTGGCGCGAACTCACATCTCTGAGCGACATCGACTCATTTGTCGACGAAGTCGGATTCCCCGTGCTCGTGCGCCCCAGCTACGTGCTCTCAGGCGCCGCCATGAACGTATGCTACGACCACGAAGAGCTCCGCCGCTTCCTGCGCATGGCCTCCGACGTGTCAAAAAAATACCCCGTCGTCGTCTCGCAGTTCATACAGAACGCCAAAGAAATCGAAATGGACGCCGTGGCCAATCACGGCGAAATCATCGCTTACGCCATCTCAGAGCACATCGAGTTTGCCGGAGTGCACTCCGGCGACGCAACCATCGTATTCCCCCCGCAGAAACTCTACGTCGAGACCATGCGCCGCATCAAGCGCGTGAGCTCGCGCATCGCTAAAGCGCTCAACATCACCGGTCCGTTCAACATTCAGTTCCTCGCCAAAAACAACGACATCAAAGTCATCGAGTGCAACCTCCGCGCCTCTCGCAGCTTCCCATTCGTCTCCAAAGTGCTCAACATCAACTTTATCGACCTCGCCACTCAGGCCATGCTCGGCATCGACGTACAGAAACCGCACAAAAGCGCCTTCGACCTCGACTACGTGGGCGTAAAAGCCTCGCAATTCTCCTTCCAGCGACTGCAGGGCGCCGACCCCGTGCTCGGTGTCGACATGACATCGACCGGCGAAGTAGGCTGCATAGGCGACGACACCGACGAAGCCGTGCTCAAAGCCATGCTCGCCGTAGGTCACAAAATACCGCGACAGTCCATCCTCCTCTCTTCCGGCACTCCGCGGCAAAAGGCCTCCCTCATCGAAAGCGCACAGCTCATCCACAAGAAAGGACTCACCATATACGCCACCTCCGGCACCGCCGCATACCTCAACGAAAACGGCATACCCGCTGTGCGCGTATTCCTCCCCTCCGAGCCCGAAAAACGACCTCAGGCCATCGAGCTCATGCGTCAGCACAAAATCGACATGGTCATCAACCTCCCCAAAAACCACACCACCGACGAGCTCACCAACGGCTACCGCATCCGCCGCGCCGCAATCGACCTCAACATACCCCTCATCACCAACGCCCGGCTCGCACAGGCGTTCATTCAGGCTTTCTGCAACGTCCCCCTCTCCGACTCGCTCATCAAAAGCCGCAACGAATATTAATCCGACACTCTCCACCCTTCCGACATGAACCCTACACCCGAAAACAACACCCCCGGGCAGCCTCAGCAGCCCCAGCCCGAATACAAAATCCAAAACAAAAACTCCCGCACGCTCCTTTACGTCATAGCCGCACTTCTGGTTGTCGTCCTCGCAATCGGTGCCTGGTTCGCCATCTCTATGTCGGCCAAAAACAAAGCCCTCGAAGCCGAACGCGTGGCACGCGAACAAGCCGAACTCGACCGCGAACAAGCGCTCATGAACGCCGACTTCGACCAGCTCAACCGCGAATTCGCCGACCTCGAAAACCAGCGCATCTCAATCATGGACGACTCCGTGAAACGCAACCTCACCGAAAAATACGAAGCCGCCAAACTCAAAGTCGAAAAACTCCAGCAAGAGCTCAAAAACCAGAAAAACAAATCGGCTGCCGAAATCAAAAAACTCAAAGACGAAATCTCTACCCTCCGCGCTCTGCTCAAACACTATGTCGAAGAAATCGCACGACTCAACAAAGAAAACGAAGCGCTGCGCACCGAAAACACCGAAATCAAACAACAGAACCAGCGCCTCACATCGCAGGTAACCGAAACCTCGCGGCGCAACGAACAGCTCAGTCAGCGCATGACTCTCGCCGAAAAACTCAACGTCACCGGCCTGCAGCTCACCGCACTCAACAAAAAAGGCAAAAACGAGAAAAAAGTAGAAAAAGCCCGGCAACTGATGGTCACATTCACCATACCGCAGAACAACTCCACCCCCGTCGGTGAAAAAACCATCTACATGCGCCTCATCTCCCCCGCCGGACAACTCCTCGGCGACGCCGGTACATTCTCGTTCGAAGGCGCTTCCGTGCCCTGCTCCGCTAAAAAAGCCATCGAATACGCCGGCGAAGAAATTGCCGGAATACACATCTACTGGGACGTAAACACCCCCCTCACCCCCGGTGAATACACCGTCGAACTCTTCGCCGACAACTACCGCCTCATCCGGCGCTCCTTCAACCTCAAATAACTCCCCTTCCGCCACCGAAAATGATATTCCAGGCTCTCCTCGACTCCATCCTCACCGACGACATCACACTCGCATCTTCGGCCTATAAACTGATACTGAGTATGTTGCTCGGCAGCGCCGTAGGCTACGAACGCAAACGCAAAGGACAGATGGCCGGCGTGCGCACATTCTCCCTCATAGCCATGGGAGCAACCCTCGCCATGATAATCTCCATCTACCTGCCGCAGGAATACCTCGGGCTCAAAAACGGCGATCCCGGACGCATAGCGGCACAGGTAGTATCGGGCATCGGCTTCCTCGGCGCCGGTGCAATCATACAGATGAAAGGCTCGGTGCGCGGACTCACCACCGCCGCCGGCATCTGGATTGTGGCGGCCATCGGTCTCGCCGTCGGAGCCGGACTCTACATCATCTCCGTCATAGCCACGGCGCTCATCCTCATAGTGCTCATGTACATCGAGCGGCTCGAACACCGCTACACCTTCGGACACGAAACACGCACCATCACCATCGAGACATCAGCCATCGTGCCCGACATCACACCCTACCGCGACATCCTCCGGCACAACGGCGTGATACTCACCACCTACTACATCACGCTCAACTACAAAAACGAAGAGACCAGAATCAGCCTCATGATACTCGTGCACGACGGCACAGACTTCGCATCCCTCTTCCGGCAGCTGCGCGACCCCTACCCCACCACCGCCATCACCCTCTCCAACCAAATCCTCTGACCCTCCGGGAAGCGCCCTGCGGCCCACTGGGAAGTGCCGTGCGGCCCGCGCGGCACATAGATTACCATCGCCTCTCCTTTTGTCGTGACCGGGCCGCTCACGACCTCCCAGTCGACTCGCGCGGCACAAAATTCACTGGGAAGTGCCGTGCGGCCTCGCAGGGCATATAGATTATCATCGCCTCTCCTTTTGTCGTGAGCGAGGCCGCTCACGACTTCCCAGTCGACTCGCGCGAGCACAAAAATCACTGGGAAGTGCCGTGCGGCCTCGCAGGGCACATAGATTATCATCGCCTCTCCTTTTGTCGTGACCGGGCCGCTCACGACCTCCCAGTGAGGCGACTTCCCGGTGGCGGCACAAATTATCTAAGTTAGCTAAGTTAGCTACTTTAGCTATCTCAGCTTCTTTTACTTATTCCATATCTCCCACGAGACAAATGCCTGCAACAGCAGCATTTCCAGTCCGTTCTTGGTCGCCGCGCCATGCGAGGCACATTTTTTCATAAACAGCGTGGTGTCGGGATTATAAAGCAAATCATAGCACAGATGCCTGTCAGTGAGCTTTTCATAAGGGATGTCCGGACACTCGTTCACCCGCGGATACATCCCCAGCGGTGTGGTGTTGACAATCACAAGGTGCTCACGCATGACATCTTCGGTGAGGTCGCCGTAAGTCAGACATCCCTCTTTGGCCGTGCGCGAGACGAACGTCGGCTCAACCGAGAGCTTGCGCAGACCGTGTGCCACAGCCTTTGACGCGCCTCCGGTGCCAAGCACCAGCGCACGCTTGTGCCACGGCTTCAGCAAAGGCTCAATAGAGCGCGTAAAGCCCACCACATCAGAGTTATAGCCACGCAGACCGGATATATTGCCGTCGGCGCCGCGCAGCACCTTCACCACATTCACCGCTCCTATCCGGGCCGCATCGTCGTCGAGTGAGTCAAGATACGGAATCACCGCCTCCTTGTAAGGAATGGTCACGTTCAGTCCGCAGAGACTCGGAGTGGTAGCGACGACCGACGGAAAATCCTCTATCTCAGGTATTTCAAAATTGCGATAGGTGGCGTCGATATGCTCCGATTCAAATTTCTGATTAAAATAGCCCATCGAAAACGAGTGTCCGAGCACACGCCCGATCAGACCGTAAGTTTTACCGTAACCTTTTACCATAGAATATAATAATGAGTGGAAATGCCCGGCTATAAAGCCAAATTAATTGCAAAATTATATAAAATGTCTCAATTATCAGCAATTCTGTCACAGAAAAATACAGAAAATTACGTAACTTTGCTCTCTGAAACATTTTATACTTCAAAACAATGAAGAAAGCATTACTATCACTTTTCCTGTTAACTGCAATGATCATGTCGGCGCAAAACCCATTCTTCCAGCCATTTGACACGCCCTACGGCTCCGTGCCTTTCTCTAAAATCAAACCCGAGCACTATATGCCCGCCATCGACCGGGGCATAGCATTGGCACGTGCCGAAATCGACTCCATCACAGCCAACCAGGCAGCGCCCACATTCCAAAACACAATCGTGGCGCTCGAAGACGCCGGACAAGACCTCAACCGAGTCATAAACGTCTTCTTCAACATCCTCGAAGCCGACTCCTCCGACGAGCTCATGAACCTCTCGCTCGAAGCATCGCAAAAACTCTCCGACTACTCCACCGACATCACCCTCAACCAAGCCCTCTGGCAGCGCGTCAAGGCCGTTTACGACAACCGAGCCTCGCTCAACCTCTCGCCCGAAGACAGCATGCTGCTACAGACGACCTACGACTCCTTCGCCAACTCGGGCGCCAACCTTCAGGGAGCCGACCGCGAAACATACAAAAAACTCTCCGCCGAACTCTCGGCTCTCACCACCACTTTCGGCCAGAACGTGCTCAAAGAGATGAACAAATATGAGCTCGAACTCACCTCCGACGACCTCGACGGCCTCCCCGAAGGCATCGTGGCCGAAGCCGCCGAACTCGCCAAACAAAAAGGCAAAGAGGGCTCCTACATCTTCACTCTCGCCCAGCCCACCTACATGGCCTTTATGAAAAACTCAACCCGCCGCGACCTCCGCGAGCGTTTCTACCGCCTCTACAACGGCCGTAACCTCTCCGGTGAATACGACAACACCAAAATCATCACAAAAATCGCCGACCTGCGCCGACAGCTCGCCAACCTCATGGGCTACAAAACTTTCGCCGACTGGAAACTCAAAAAAACCATGGCCGGAAACGCCAATGCGGTATACGACCTGCTCAACCGCCTGCAGGAAGCCTACCGCCCCGCCGAGCTTGCCGAAATGAAAGAACTTAACGATTTCGCACACTCGACCGACAACCTCACCGGCGAAATACAGCCCTGGGACTACAGCTACTACTCCAACAAACTCAAAGCCGCAAAATACAGCTTCGACGAAGAAGCCCTCCGCCCCTACTTCAAACTCGAAAACGTAATCGACGGCGTCTTCGGCCTCGCCACCCGCCTCTACGGCCTTAAATTCACCGAGCTCAGCGATGTCGACGTTTACCACCCCGACGTCAAAGCATATAAAGTCACCGACGAAAACGACGCCTACATCGGACTCATCTACACCGACTTCTTCCCCCGCGCCTCAAAACGTCCCGGAGCATGGATGACCGGTTTCAAAGACCAGAAAATCACCGCCGACGGCACCAATGAGCGTCCTCACGTCTCAATCGTGATGAACTTCACCAAACCCTCGGCCGGCAAGCCCTCGCTCCTCACCCCCTACGAGGTTGAAACATTCCTCCACGAATTCGGACACTCGCTCCACGGACTCCTCGCCAACACCAGATACTCATCGCTGTCAGGCACCTCGGTCTACCGCGACTTCGTAGAGCTTCCCTCACAGTTCAACGAAAACTACCTCACACAGAAAGAATTTCTCGACAGCTTCGCCCGCCACTATCAGACCGGCGACTCCATCCCCCAGGAGCTGATAGACCGCCTCGTCGCCTCGTCACGCTACGGAGCAGCCTACGCCTGCCTGCGGCAGCTCTTCTTCGGATACCTCGACATGGCCTATCACACCGCCACCGAGCCCGTGACCGACGTCAGAGCATTTGAAGCCGACGCCACCCGAAACGTACAGATTTTCGCGCCCGTCGAAGGCACACTCGTAGCGCCTCAGTTCAGCCACATCTTCTCAGGCGGCTACGCAGCCGGATACTACAGCTACAAATGGGCCGAAGTGCTCGATGCCGACGCATTCGAGAAATTCCGTCAGAACGGCATCTTCGACCGCAAGACAGCCGACTCGTTCCGCACCAACATCCTCATGAAAGGCGGCACCGAAGACCCGGCCAAACTCTACCGCGACTTCCGCGGCCAGGACCCCACCATCGACGCCCTGCTCATCCGCGACGGCATCATCAAGCCCGACCACAAAGTCGCCACCCCCCAAAAAGACTGACCCTCACCGCAGTATAGCTAATTTAGCTACCTCAGCTATTTTAGCTATCTTAGCTAACACAACAACCATACAGAAAAGTGCCTCGCCGCCCGCGCCGGGCACTTTTTTTTACCGGGAAGCGACTGGGAAGTGCCGCACGGCCTCACTGGGAAGTGCCGCACGGCCCGGGCGGCACACAAGATTACTGTCGCCTGCCGTTGTGTCGTGAGCGAGGCCGCTCACGACCTCCCGGTAGCTGACTGGGAAAGTGCCGCACGGCCCGGGCGGCACAAAAAAACTGTCGCCTCTCCCTTTGTGTCGTGAGCGTCCCGCTCACGACCTCCCAGTGTGCCGACCGGGCCGGTCGGCAATTCCCGGTGGCGGCACAAAAATTGCCAGGTAGCTACCTCAGCTATCTCAGCTACCTTAGCTGACCTCCACAAAAAAAGCCTTCCCGGCTCCGGGAAGGCTTCGTTTTGTGGAGATGTTGTGTTATCAGTCGATGTTGGGGTTGATTGAGTGCCACTGGTCAACGGGGGGCAGGACGCCGAGCTCGATGACTTCGTCGCGCATCTCGCAGAGGTGTTTGTAGCTCTTCTCAAGGGCTGCTTTTTCTTCTGCTGTGCCGTCGACTACCTGATAGTGGATACCGGTGGTGTCGATAGTTGTCTCCATAGCCATCATGATGTGGTCGAAGCCGTCGGTGTGCACGTATGTGCCGCCGGGCCAGCGGAAGGGTTCGCCGCCCATGGCTGCTGCAATCATTTCGATTGACACGTAAGCGGGGCTCTGGAACGACGAGCGGCCGCGCAGTGCGATGATGTTGGCGCCGCCTTTGGTGACTTTCTGCTGTATTTCGGCCCACTGCTCGGCTGTGAGGGCGTCGGTGCCGATGAGGTCGGTGAGGGGCTTGCCGTCAACTTTGGCTGTCGAGGCGTAAACGGCCATCTGCTCGCCGTGGCCGCCGTAGGTGCGGGCGTTTTCCACACGGTCGGGAGCGATGTGGAAGTGCTTGGCCAGCTCGCTGCGCAGACGTGTGCTGTCGAGAGCTGCGAGGGTGGTCACCTGCGAGGGTTTGAGGCCCGAGTAGAGAAGTGTGATCAGACCGGTGATGTCGGCGGGGTTGAAGATTACGACTACGAATTTCACGTCGGGGCAGTAAGCCTTGACGTTTTTACCGAACTCTTCGGCGATGGCTGCGTTGCCTTTGAGCAGGTCTTCGCGGGTCATGCCGGCCTTGCGTGCCGCGCCGCCCGACGATACCACGTATTTGGCGCCGGTGAGGGCTTCTTTGATGTCGGAGGTGAAGGTGATGTTCACATCCTTGAAACCGCAGTGGAAGAGCTCTTCTGCAACGCCTTCCAGACCGGGAGCGTAGGGGTCATAGAGACAGATGTTGGGGGTGAGGCGCATCATAATTGCTGTCTGCGCCATGTTTGAACCGATCATACCGGCTGCGCCGACGATGGTCAGTTTCTCATTAGTCAGGAAATCCATGTCTATATCAGAATTTTGGGTTATTTGTGTTTGCTGTGTGCAAAGATAATGTTTTTTTTGCGAGCCCGGAGCATCGCGGTCGTTTTTTTTATGTAAATTATGTTAAAGTCTTGGTCGCAGGCTCTCCCGGACGCTTTTCAAATTTCTTTTTTGAGCTGCGCGGCCCATGCGTCGATGCGGCTGTCGGTGAGGTCGGCGTGGTTCACGTCGTCGAGCAGCAGACCTACGGCCCTGCCCTCGCGCACGGCCGGCGAGTGGCGGTAGTCGTAGCCGTCGGTGTTGAATGACCCTATAAATTTCGCTCCCGTGGCTTTGAGGCGGTCGTAGAGCACTCCGGCGGCGCCGCAGAATGTGTCGCTCATTGTCTCGTCGCCCAGAGCGAAGAGGGCTATTGTCTTGTCGCTGAGGTCAAGGCATTCGATGCCGTCGAGAAAGTCGTACCAGCTGTCGGTGACCTCGCCGCTGCCCCATGTCGAGGAGCCGAAGACGAGCACGTCGTAGGCCGACAGCATTGACGGTGACGACTGTGCCACATCGTGCACGTCGGCGAGCGGCACGCCGAGCGCTTTTGCTATGCGGGTGGCGGCGTCGGCAGTGTAGCCGGTGGCCGAACCGTAGAATATACCTGTATTTTTCATCTTATTGAAAATTAATTTTAGTTTTTAAGAAATAACATCAATCCGGGGTGTAAAGTTTATGGAATTTTTTTTGTACCTTTGCAGTCTCAATATGTACAACTAATGGCGCCCACTAAAAAAATTTCTACTGCACTTGTCTCGGTCTACCACAAAGACGGACTTGACACAATCCTTGAGCTTCTTAACAACAACGGTGTGAAATTCATCTCCACCGGCGGCACCCGGCAGTTTATCCGCTCGCTCGGCTACGAGTGCGATGCCGTGGAAGACCTCACCGGCTATCCTTCGATATTCGGAGGAAGAGTCAAGACGCTGCATCCCAAAGTGTTCGGAGGCATCCTCAACCGCCGTTCGCTCGAAAGCGACCGCGAGGAGGCTGCAAAATACGACATTCCCGGCATCGACCTGGTGATAGTCGACCTCTACCCCTTTGCCGAAACCGTGGCCTCGGGAGGCACCGAAGCCGAAATCATCGAGAAAATCGACATCGGTGGCATTTCTCTCATCCGCGCCGCCGCCAAAAACTTCGACGACGTTGTCATCGTGCCCTCCAAAGCCCAATATCCCGTGCTCACCGAGATACTGCAATCTCAGGGCGCATGCACCACGCTCGAGCAGCGCACGGCCCTCGCCGCCGCCGCCTTTGCCGTGTCGTCGGGCTACGATACCGCCATCAGCCGCTATTTCGCATCGCTCACCGGCGATATGCCCGTGCTGCGCATGGCCATCGACGGCGTCAAGTCTCTGCGCTACGGCGAGAATCCCCATCAGAAAGCCAAATTCTACGGCGACTTCGACCGCCTCTTCACTCAGCTCCACGGCAAGGAAATCTCCTACAACAACCTTCTCGACATCGACGCCGCCGTCAGCCTCATCGACGACTTCGACGACACCACAGTGGCCGTAATCAAGCACAACAACGCCTGCGGCCTGGCTTCGCGCCCCACAGTGCTCGAGGCCTGGAAAGACGCCCTCGCCGGCGACCCCGTTTCGGCCTTCGGAGGCATAATCATCGCCAACCGCACCATCGACGCCGACACCGCGGCCGAAATCGACAAAATATTCTTCGAAGTAATCATCGCTCCCGACTTCACCGACGAGGCTCTCGAAACGCTCAAGCATAAAAAGAACCGCATCATCCTGCGCCGCAACATCACGGAGCGTCCCGACGTCACCGTGCGCTCGGCTCTGGGCGGAGTGCTCATGCAGGACGCCGACCTTCACACCGAGACTCCCGGCGAGCTGCGCACCGTCACCACCCTCGCTCCCACAGAGGCACAGATACAGGACATGCTCTTCGCCAACCGCATAGTCAAGCACTCCAAGAGCAACTCCATAGTGCTCGCACGCGGCTCTCAGCTTCTGGCATCGGGCGTGGGCCAGACATCGCGCGTCGACGCCCTGCGTCAGGCAATAGCCAAAGCTCAGTCGTTCGGCTTCGACCTCAAAGGCGCCGTCATGGCTTCCGACGCGTTCTTCCCATTCGCCGACTGCGTCGAAATAGCCCGTCAGGCCGGTATCGACGCCGTGATTCACCCCGGCGGCTCGATACGCGACCAGGAGTCGGTCGACTATTGCAACGCCAACGGCATGACAATGGTCATGACCGGATTCCGCCACTTCAAACATTGATTTCCCTCACAATATAACAATAAAATATAAATGGGACTTTTCTCCTTCACAAAAGAAATCGCAATCGACCTGGGTACGGCCAACACGGTCATCATCCACAACGATAGAATCGTCATCGACGAGCCCTCGATAGTCGCTCTCGACAAATCCACCGACCAGCTCATCGCCGTGGGCAAAGAAGCCCAGCAGATGCAGGGTCGCGAAAACGAACGCATCCGCACCGTGCGTCCCCTGCGCAAAGGCGTCATCGCCGACTTCAACGCAGCCGAGCTCATGATACGCGGACTCATCAAGAAAGCAAGCTCCAAAAACAACTGGTTCTCACCCTCGCTGCGCATGGTGGTGGGCATCCCCTCCGGCTCGACCGAAGTCGAAATCCGTGCCGTGCGCGACTCGTCGGAACACGCCGGCGGACGCGACGTGTACATGATCTACGAGCCCATGGCCGCCGCTCTCGGTATCGGCCTTGACGTCACCGCTCCCGAAGGCAACATGATTGTCGACATAGGCGGCGGAACAACCGAAATCGCCGTAATCTCGCTCGGCGGCATCGTCTCCAACAAGAGCATACAGATTGCCGGCGACGACCTCACCGACGACATCCAGAACCATATGCGCCGCGCTCACAACGTGAAAGTGGGCGAACGCACGGCCGAAGCCATCAAGATGAACGTAGGTTCGGCCCTCACCGAACTCGAGAATCCGCCGGAGGACTTTGTGGTCCACGGTCCCAACCAGATGACCGCACTCCCCATGGAGGTGCCCGTAAGCTATCAGGAAATCAGCCACTGCATCGAAAAATCCATCTCCAAAATCGAAGCAGCCGTGCTCTCCGCCCTCGAGCAGACTCCCCCGGAGCTCTACGCCGACATCGTGCGCAACGGCATATACCTCGCCGGCGGCGGCGCCATGTTGCGCGGTCTCGACAAGCGCCTCACCGACAAGATCGGCATCCAGTTCCACATCGCCGAAGACCCGCTGCTCGCTGTGGCGCGCGGCACAGGCGTGGCTCTGAAAAATATCGACAAATTCTCATTCCTCATCCGGTAACGCGCTCCCGCAAGCGCACCGCCCGGGGCCGCCTCCCGGCAGTCCCGGGCTACCGCTATAATCAACCGCCGGCGCCTCGCCTGCGCATCCGCCAATCACCGCATAGAGCCCATGCAAGAGCTGCTTACATTCTTCGTGCGTAACAGCAAATGGTTTCTGCTGGCACTGTACACCACGCTTAGCTGCTGGCTGCTGATGAGCCATAACCCTTATCAGCACCACGTGTTTCTGACCTCGGCCGGAGCCGTGGCCTCAAGCGTGTACAATGTGCAGAGCGGCGTGTCGTCGTATTTCGACCTGCGCGAAATCAACGAGGACCTCAACAGCCGCAACGCCGTGCTTCAGCGCGAGATTCTCGCTTTGCGCTCTCAGTTGCAGAGGATGAACGAGCAGCTGCAGGCCGACACGATGCATCTGTTCGAGCCCGTGAGCAATTTCGATTTCGTCGTGGCTCACGTAATCAAAAACTCAATAGCCCGGCCCCACAACTACATCACCATCAACCGAGGCTCAGACGACGGCATACTCCCCGAGATGGGCGTCATCGACCAAAACGGCGTCGTAGGCATCGTTAACGTTGTAGACCGCCACTCGGCCCGCCTCATTTCGCTGCTCAACCCCGACTTCCGCCTCTCATGCAAGATCAAAGGCTCGGACAACTTCGGCTCGCTCGTATGGGACGGCGCCGACCCCACGGTGGCAATGCTTGAAGAGCTGCCGAGGCACACCGTCTATCATGCCGGCGACACCATCGTGACCTCAGGCTACTCGGCCGTGTTCCCCGAAGGACTCCCGGTGGGATATGTCATCGCCGACGGCAAGACCCACAACGAAAACTTCTTCACGCTCAAAGTACGTCTGGCCACCGACTTCACCACACTCAGCAACGTGCAGGTCGTGCTCAACAAACAACGCGCCGAGCTCGACTCGCTCGAAAAAGCCGACCGCAAAAGCGACCCGACAGCACTATAATCTCATAAGTCTTATAAATCTTATAATTCTTATAATATAACCTCAGTCAGAGACGCCACATGTCTAAATCAATCATACAATTCATATTACTGTGTATTGTGCTGGTGATAGCTCAGGCCGTTATCTTCAACAACCTTGTGCTCTTCTCCGTGGCGGTGCCTCTGGTATTCATATACATCATCATTTCCATGCCCGTGACATGGAGCGTCAACGCATCCATGACAATCGGTTTCGCCTGCGGACTCGCCGTCGACATCTTCTCTGACACACAAGGCATGAACGCCCTGTGCTGCACGCTCCTCTCCTTCATGCGCAAAGGCATATTCCACCTCTACATGCAGCGCGACGAAGACCTCTCCGGCCTCCGTCCCTCGCTGCGCACAATGGACACCACAGCATACCTCAAATATATGCTCTCGATGGTGCTCGTCTACTGCGTGCTGCTCTTTACGGTCGATGCATTCGCCATGTTCTCCGTCCTCCGCTACTTCCTCTGCATCGTCAGCAGCACCATCTACACCTTCCTTATCATCTACGCTATCGACACCGTCACCTCGCACCGCCATGAGAAAAGACTATAACCTTGAGAAACGCAAATACGTCATCTGCGGATTCTTGCTCGTGATAGCCTTGATATATTGCGTGCGCCTCTTCTCGCTGCAAATAGCCGACTCTAAATACAAACAAAGCGCCGACACCAACGCCTTCCTGCGCAAAACCGTATACCCCTCGCGCGGACTCATCTACGACCGCAACGGAGAGCTCGTGGTCTACAACCAGCCATCCTACGACGTGATGCTCATACCCCGCGACGTGCGCCAATTCGACACCATCGACTTCTGCAACACGCTCAACATCACCCCCGAGCAGCTCGAGAAGCGCTTCGCCGACATGAAAGCCGCCGCCGGATACTCTTCTTACACTCCGCAGCGGCTCATCGGCCACCTCTCGGTGCGCGACTACGGCCGTCTGCAAGAAAAACTATACCGTTTCCCCGGATTCTTCATCCAGAAACGCATCCTCCGACAATACAACCATCTGGCCGCCCCTCATGTGCTGGGCAACATCCGCGAAGCCTCCGCAGCCGACATCAAAGCCGACGACTACTACTCGCCCGGCGACTATTGCGGCGACCTCGGCGTGGAGAAAAGCTACGAAAAGCATCTCCGCGGCATCAAAGGAGTGGAAATACTCATCCGCGACGCACACGGACGCATCCAGGGACGTTACGACGGCGGACGTCAGGACATCGCACCGGTCTCGGGCCGCGACCTCAGACTCAGCATCGACATCCGTCTCCAGGAATACGCCGAAAGCCTGATGGTCGGCAAACGCGGCGCCGTCGTCGCCATCGAGCCCAAAACCGGAGAAGTGCTGTGCATGGTCTCCACCCCCGGCTACGACCCCACGCTCCTTGTCGGACGGCAACGGGGCGAAAACTACAAAAAACTCGCCGCCGACCCCACCTCGCCTCTTTTCGACCGCGCCATACAGGCCGCTTACCCTCCCGGCTCGACTTTCAAGCCCACACAAGGTCTGATTTTTCTCGAAGAAGGCATCATCGTGCCATCCACCCCCTTCCCCTGCTATCACGGGTACATCAACGGCGGACTACGCGTCGGCTGCCACGCCCACGGCTCGCCGCTGCCTCTGAAACCCGCCTTGCAGACTTCCTGCAACGCCTATTTCTGCTGGGGATTCAAAAACATGATCGACAAACGCTCCAAATACGGCACACCGGCCAAAGCGTTCGAAATCTGGAAAAACCACCTCGTGTCGATGGGCTACGGCTACCGCCTCGGCATCGATATGCCCTCCGAAAGCCGCGGATTCCTCCCCAACGCCAAATTCTACGACAAATTCTATAAAGAAGGCCGCTGGAGCGCCAACACCATCATCTCCGTAGCCATAGGTCAGGGCGAAGTGCTCGCCACGCCCCTGCAGATAGCCAATCTCGCCTCTACCGTCGCCAACCGCGGCTGGTACATCACACCCCATGTGGTAAAAGAGATTCAGGACACCGTGCTTCCGGCCGAATTGCTCGAAAAGCGCTATCCCACCATCTCCGCCAAGCACTACCTCGAGATTGCCGAAGGCATGCGCATGGCCGTGACCGGCGGTACATGCCGCGGCGCCGCTTTCCCGGGCGTGGACGTGGCCGGAAAGACCGGTACGGCACAGAACCCGCACGGCAAGGACCACTCGGCTTTCATGGGATTCGCGCCATACGACGACCCTAAAATCGCCGTAGCCGTCTACGTCGAGAACGCCGGCTTCGGCGCCACGTTCGGCGTGCCCATAGGCTCGCTCGTAATGGAAAAATATCTCAACGGCTCTATCGCGCCCTCGCGCCGGTATGTCGAGGAACGCATGCTCACAACATCTGTCTACTATGCTCCGCCAAAGAAGTAAGACCGCCGAAATATTTCACAATCTCGACTGGCCCACGGTGATTATCTACCTCATCATGGTCACCTTCGGCGCCATCAGCATCTACGCCGCAAGCTACGATTTCGACAACGCCAGCATCTTCTCGTTCGGCGAGTTTTCGGGCAAACAGTTCATGTGGATCGGCCTGGGTTTCGTGCTCGGGCTCGTGCTCCTGCTCATCGACAGCCGCATCTACGACACCTACGCCTACCTTATATATATAGTGGTGATGGCGCTGCTGCTCGTCACGCCCTTTGTGGCGCCCGACATCAAAGGCTCGCACTCGTGGATTGTGCTCGGGCCCATGTCGCTGCAGCCCGCCGAGTTCGCCAAGTCGGCAACGGCTCTCGCTCTGGCCAAACTTTTCAGCGGCTATAACTTCCGGCTCAACGCAAAGGCCTCCAACTACGCCAAAGCCCTCGGCATCATCTTCCTGCCCGTCGTGCTCATACTCGCACAGAACGAGACCGGCTCGGCGCTCGTCTTTCTCTCTCTCTTCTTCGTGCTCTACCGCGAGGGCATGAGCGGACTGGTGCTCTTCGCCGCCCTGATGTCGGTCGTGATTTTCGTCGTGGCCGTGAAATTCACCGAAACAGCCATTCTCGGCGTTCCCTCGGGCGAGTTCGCCGTGCTGGTGATGGTGATGATTGTTATCGCCGCCATGCTCACCGTCTACGGACGCCGGCGCATCGAAGTGGCCCGCAACGTAATCTTATTCTTCCTCGCCTCCGCCGTAGTGCTCGCCGCTCTGAGCATCTTCACCGACATCAGTCTGCCCGGACTGCCGATAATGATCGCGCTAATAGCCCTGGCCTGCATCTACATCTTTTTCGAGTGGCTGCGCACTCGCATCAACCGCCTGCTCATCCCGGTGGCCACCGCCTGCCTCTCGGTCATCTTCCTGTTTACGGTCAACGCCGCCTTCTCCCACCTGCAGCCCCATCAGCAGCTGCGCATCAAGGTCGTATTAGGCATCGAGCAGGACCTGCGCGGTGCAGGATACAACGTCAACCAGTCTAAAATCGCCATCGGTTCGGGCGGTCTCCTGGGCAAAGGCTTCCTCGAAGGCACCCAGACCAAACTCAAATACGTGCCCGAGCAGCACACCGACTTCATATTCTGCACCATCGGCGAAGAAGAAGGATTCTGGGGCTCGATGCTCGTCGTGGCACTCTTCCTCGCTCTCATCCTGCGCATCGTATCCATCGCCGAGCGGCAACCCACCACATTCGGCCGCGTCTACGCCTACTGCGTCGCCTCCTATCTCATCTTCCACTTCTGCATCAACATCGGCATGGTCATCGGCCTGTGTCCGGTCATTGGCATTCCGCTGCCGCTGTTCAGCTACGGCGGCTCATCGCTGTGGGGATTCACCATCCTCATTTTCATCCTGCTGAAAATCGACAGCGACCGCAAATCAGTCCTCTCCTATTAATTCCTGCCTCCTATTTCCCGATATGCTTAAAAAGACAACCGCCAAGCTCGTCATACTCTGCGCGACAATCATGTCAATAGTGATTGTCGGTTGCGGCGTGGTGCAGTTTCATCACCACGACAGCGACGGTTGCATATGCCTGACAGGGCACGAACGGCACCACGGCGCTCACAGCGCCGACAGCCCCGACGGCTCGTGCTCGCTGCATATCGATAAATATGTGGGTCAGAAGCATCACTTCTGCTCCGACGTGCACTGCGCGGCGCATTTTGCCCCGGTTTTCCTCCTCGCGGCAGAAAACGCGAGACCGCTGCCGCCTCCGGCCCTCACCGCCCCACTCACCGAGCCGCCGGTATTGCTCGCCTGTGCCTTGCGGGCGCCCCCGAGAGAAGATTGATTGCGAAACCGCGGTCCCCTCAGCGCAGGATTGCCGCATTGTATCATTCCAAATCAATCTTAACCTCATGAAACTCAACAGAATATTACTGCAAACCGCTATACTCGCCCTTGCGGCCGCTGTCCCTGCGTCCTGCAAGCACGACCACCAGGCTCCCGGACATAATCATACCGAAGCCGAAACCAAAGCCGCTCCCGACGAAATCGTACTGCACAGCTCTATGGCCGAACGCTTCGGTGTGAAAACCGACACCGTGGCCGCAGGCGACTTCTACGAAGTCATCGAGACATCGGGAAAAATCGAAACATCGGCAGCCGGTACCTCGCTCGTTTCTGCTCCGGTGTCCGGAACCGTGCATTTCGCACGCAACATCTTGCAAGGCTGCCACGTGGCCTCAGGTGCAACCGTGGCCGTTATCTCTCCCTCAAAAGTGGCCGGAGGCGACCCTAACCGCGCCGCCAAAGCCGCACTCGACGCCGCACAAAAAGAAGTGGACCGTCTGCGTCCTCTGCATCAGGCCGGCATCGTCTCCACACGCGACTGGAACGCCGCCCTTGCCGCTCTCGAACAGGCACGCGCCTCTTACAGCGCCGGCGCCGCATCGGGCCGTGCTGTTGCAACGACATCCGGTACCGTAACCGCTCTCAACGCCTCCGAAGGTGCATACGTCAACGCCGGCGACCCCGTGGCCACCGTCGCATCGCAAGAAAATCTTGTACTCCGCGCCGACGTGCCCGAACGCTACTTCAGCCGCATCCCCTCTGTCACATCCGCAAAGATAAAATTGCCGTACAGCGACACCGTGCTCGACATCGACGCCCTCTCGGGCCGTCGCATCACCGAGCCGTCGGGCGCCGTGGCCACCACACCGGGCTACGTGCCTCTGTATTTCAGCTTCCGCAACGACGGCTCGGCCCTCGCAGGCGCCTACGTGCAGGTTTTCCTTGCCGGCGAGCCGCGCCACGGCGTAATCACCCTTCCCGTCGAAGCCGTTTCGGAGCAGCAGGGCAACCTTTACGTCTATCAGCGCGTCGACGATGAGTGCTACCGCAAGCTCGCCGTCACCACCGGCGCGCGCGACGGCAAGAGAGTAGAAATCACATCAGGACTCACCCCCGGCATGACTGTCGTCACCTCAGGCACTACGGCCGTGCGCCTGGCCGAGACATCGGCAGTGGCTCCCGAAGGTCATTCTCACAACCATTGACACACCGCTCTCTGCCATGCTTGACAAAATCATTCACGCTTCGCTGCGCAGCCGCCTCACGGTGCTCGTAATCACGGCCGTTATCCTCGTCGCAGGCGTCGTTATGCTTATGCGCTCCGAAGTCGACATATTCCCCGACCTCAACGCCCCCACCGTTGTGGTCATGACCGAAGCCCCCGGACTCGCTCCGGAGGAAATTGAGAAAATAGTAACTTATCCCGTAGAAACGGCTGTAAACGGCGCCACCGGCGTGCAGCGCGTGATGTCGACATCGACATCCGGATTCTCGGTCGTGAGAGTTGTCTTCGACTGGGACACCGAAATCTTCCGCGCCCGGCAAATCGTGCAGGAACGACTGGCCGGCATTGCCGGGAATCTCCCCGAGGGCGTATCTGCCCCCGTGATGGGCCCGCAATCGTCGATTTTAGGCGAAATGTACATCATCGGACTGCAAGCCGACTCCACCTCGGTCGACGAGCTCCGCTCGATAGCCGAGCGGCGTCTGCGTCCGCGCCTGCTCGCTCTCGGAGGCGTCAGTCAGGTCTCTGTCATCGGCGGTCAGGAAACCGAATACCGCATAATACTCTCGCCCGAGAGGATGCGCTACCACGATGTCACACTATCCGAAGCAGTCGCAGCCACCGAGCGCGTCAACGAGAACGCCGGAGGAGGCGTCATCTACGAATACGGCAACGAATACATCGTCAAAACCGACTTCTCGACCACCGACCCCGACGACATCGCACGCGCCGTGGTGCGAAGCGACGAACGTGGTACTGTCACCCTCGCCGACATAGCGCAAGTCACCATAGGCGGCAAGCAGCCCCGTCTGGGCACAGCTTCGGTCGATGGCAAGCCCGCCGTGCTCGTGACCGTCACCAAACAGCCCGGAGCCGGCACCATTGAGCTCACCGACCGCATCGAAAAAGCCATCGAAAGTCTCGCCCCGTCGCTCCCGCACGACATCAGTTTCAAAACCGACATCTTCCGGCAGAGCGACTTCATCAGCAGCTCCATCTCCAACCTTCAGGAGTCGCTGCTCGTGGGCGCTCTGATGGTCATCATCGTGCTCTTCGTCTTTCTCATGGACGTGCGCACCACCGTTATCTCCGTCATTGCCCTGCCGGTGTCGATTATCGTTACCGTAATCGTGATGCGCCTCATGGGCATGACTATCAACACGATGAGCCTCGGCGGCATAGCCATAGCCATCGGTTCGCTCGTCGACGACGCCATTGTCGACGTCGAGAACGTGCTCAAACGCCTGCGCCGCAACCACGCGCTGCCCCCCGAGGAGCGAAAAAGCATCATCGACGTGGTCTTCCACGCCTCGGCCGAGGTGCGTATGCCCATATTCAACTCTTCGCTCATCATCATAGCCGGTTTTCTCCCGCTTTTCTTTCTCACCGGCATCGAAGGCAGAATGTTGATTCCGCTCGGCATATCATTTATCGTGGCGCTCATCGCCTCAACGGCCGTGGCTCTCACTCTCACCCCGGTGCTGTGCAGCCTCCTGCTGGGCACAAAAAAGCAGATGGAGCGCATCGACCGCGAGCCGCGCATCTCCGTGGCCATGAAACGCCTCTACAGCCGCGCGCTGACGTGGACTCTCGGCCACGGACGCACCGTGCTCATCGCCACAGTCGCCCTCTTTGCCGTCGCTCTCGGTCTCTTCTTCACGCTCGGGCGCGGTTTCCTGCCACCCTTCAACGAAGGCTCGTTCACCATCAACGTCTCTACCTTGCCGGGCATCTCGCTCGACGAGAGCGACCGCGTGGGACGCCTCGCCGAAGAAATCATCCTCTCCGTGCCCGAAATCAACACCACGGCCCGAAAAACAGGCCGTGCCGAGCTCGACGAGCACTCGCTGGGCGTAAATGTTTCGGAAATCGAAGCGCCCTACACCCTCTCCGGCCGCTCCCGCGCGGAGGTGGCCGACGAACTGCGACACAAGCTCAGCCAATTGCCGGGCGTAAACGTCGAAATCGGCCAACCCGTCTCGCACCGCATAGACGCCATGCTCTCGGGCACGCAGAGCCAGATAGCTATCAAAATCTTCGGTCCTGACCTCGACCGTCTCTTCTCGGTCGGCAACAGCGTCAGGAACGTAGTGGCTGCCGTACCCGGCGTGGTCGACCCCAACATAGAGCAACAGATGCAGCGGCCTCAGCTCGACATTCGTCCGCGGCGCGCCCTTCTGGCACGGTACGGCATAACGATGGCCGATTTCCGCTCTGTTGTCGAAACTGCTATCGGCGGCAAAGTGGTCTCGCAGGTCTATAAAGACGACGTGCCCTACGACGTGACTCTGATTCTCGACGACGCCGCACGCGGCTCTATCGAAGATATCGCCGACATCATAATTGACTCGCCGCAGGGCAAGATACCCCTGAGCACCGTCGCCGACATCGTCTCGGCTTCCGGCCCCAACACCATCAACCGCGAGGACGTGAAGCGACGCATCGTGGTCTCGGCCAACGTCAGCGGACGCGACCTGCGCAGCACTGTCGACGAGATTCAGCGCCGCGTGGCGCAGGAGGTGCCCCTCCCCGAAGGTTATTACATCACATACGGCGGACAGTTCGAAAATCAGGCTTCGGCTTCCCGCACACTCCTGTGGACCACACTCGGAGCACTTGTCATCATGTTCATGCTGCTTTATCATCAGTTCCACAGCGTCAGTCAGTCGCTCATCATCCTCGTGAATATGCCTCTGGCTATGATTGGCGGTGTGCTCATTCTCGTCTTCACCGGCGGCGAACTCAACATCCCGGCCATCATCGGATTCATCTCGCTCTTAGGCATATCCACCCGCAACGGCATGCTCCTCATCACCCTCTACAACCGCCTCGCCGGCGAGGGTGTCTCACTGCGGCAACGCATCATCAGCGGCTCGGCCGACCGGCTGCTGCCCATCGTCATGACTGCTCTCACCTCCGCTCTGGCCCTCATCCCGCTGGCTGTCAACGGCTCGGCGCCGGGCAACGAGATACAAAGCCCGATGGCTGTCGTAATCATCGGAGGCCTCATTTCCTCCACCCTGCTCAACATCTTTGTCGTGCCGGTGCTCTACGGTCTGAACTCACACCGTCAACACAAATCATAACTCACCGATAATGAAAAATATACGTACATCAGTATTCGCTTTTGTCCTGCTCTTCGCCCTCTCCATGCACGGAGCCCCGTCGCCTCCGGAAGCTGACTTCAATGCTCTCGTGGCCGATATCACGGCCAACAGTCCGGAGGTAAAAACCCGCCGTGCCGAAATCGAAATCACCCGCCTCGAAGCTGCCGACCAAAACGCCCTCCCCGACCCCGAAGCATCGTTCTCCCACGTTTGGGGCGCCGGCGGCATAGGCAACAAATACAACATCGAGGTCAGCCAGAGCTTCGACTGGCCCGGCGTCTACCGCGCCCGTTCGCAGGCTGCGAACGCCGGAACCGAGGCCGCACGTATGCTCTACCGCAGCGCTTGCCTCGACATTGCCCTGCAAGCCAAACTCAAGCTCATCGAACTCGTATACCTCAATCAGCAGCTGGCTCTGCTCGGCAAAATCAAGGAAAACACCGACTCGGTGAAAGCCCGCGTCGACGAGGCTTACCGACAGGGCGAACTCACCGTCCTCGACGCTAAAAAAATGCAAATCGAGCAGTACAAAGTCAATACCGACATCGCCGAACTCACCGAGACGGCCGCACGGCTCAAAGCCGACATACGCAATCTATGTCCCGGATTCACGCTCAATCTCGAAGGCGTCACTGCCTATCCCGTCGAGCCTCTGCTCAGCGAGGATGAATACGTGGCACAAATCGCAGAGCTCGACCCCGTTATCGCCGCCGGCAAGCTGTCGGTACGTCAGGAAAACCTCAACGCAAAAGCGGCGCGGATGTCGCGTCTGCCCGGTTTCTCCGTCGGTTACATTTACCAGAAGGAGATAGGTGATATGTTCAACGGCTTCTCTGTGAGCATGTCGCTCCCCTTCTTCCAAAACCGCAAGGCACGGGCCGTGGCTCTTGTCAAGGCCGAAAACGCCGAGCTCTCCAACATCGCCGCCGAAGCCGCCCGAGTCACCGACCTGCGCGCCACCATGACACAGATGCGCGTGCACCGCAAGCAAATCGAAGACTACCGGCGCGTTTTCGGCGACGACTCATATCTGTCCCTCCTGCTCATGGCCTACCTCGGAGGCGAAATCAACGTCATCGACTACCTCTCGGAGGTGAATTACTTCCACGAGACCACCAAATTATATCTCAACTGCACGTACCTCTACCACTGCGCCTTAGCCTCGCTCAACCGCTACTCCCTCCTCCCCCTGTAATTCATAATTCCTGTTTCCTACCCCCTGTTTCCTACCCCCAGTTCAAATGCTACGCATCATCATAGTCGCCGCCGGCAGCGGCTCACGTTTCGGCAGCGAAATCCCCAAGCAATTCGTGACGCTCGGCGACCGTCCCGTGCTTCTGCACACTCTCTCTGCGCTCCGCAAGGCCTTTCCCGAGGCGCACTGCACCGTAGTCCTCTCCTCGGACTACGTCGACTTTTTCACTTCGGCTTGCTCGCAATTCGGCATGGCTCTGCCTCAGATTGTCATCGGAGGCGACACACGTGCCCAATCGGTGCGCAACGCCCTGTCGGCCATACGCTTCAACGACGGCGACAAAGTGATTATACACGACGGCGCACGCCCCGTGGCGCCCCACGATATGCTCCGGCGCATCTCCGACGCCCTCTACGGAGGGTGCGAAGCCGTAATCCCGGCCATCCCCGTCACCGACTCGCTGCGCATCGTGCCCCGGAGACCCTCGTTGCCCTACTCAGGTCACTCGCAAGTGACCGACCGCTCGCTCCTGCTTGCCGTGCAGACTCCGCAGGCCTTCGACGCTCAGGTCATAGCGGAAGCCTACCGCAGCTCTTTCTCATCCGCCCTCACCGACGACGCCTCCGTCTATCAGGCTCACACAGGCAAGGCGCCGACGCTCGTCGAGGGCTCGCCTCTCAATATCAAAATCACCCATCCGCGCGACATCGACATCGCACGGCTTTATCTCAACCTCTGAACAGATGCACCGTCTCCGCAGCATCGGTATTCAATACGTCAAAGGCATAGGCCCGCAGCGCGCCAAGCTCCTCGAAAAGGAATTGGGTATACGCACTGCCTGCGACCTCGTGCGCCATTACCCCGGCTCCTACGCCGACCGCTCGACGGTGCGACGCATCGCCGACATCTCGGGCGAAACTGCCGCAGCCATCATGCTCCGAGGCCGGTTCTTCAACTTCACAACCCATGGCGAGGGCGCAAAACGCCGCCTCACCGCCCTCTTCACCGACGGCACCGGCACTATCGAAGTCGTATGGTTTCAGCGCATCAAAGCCATCGCCGGCGCCTACTCCCCGGGCACCGAATACGTGATTTTCGGCAAAATCACCGTCTTCAACGGCCGCTACACCATGACTCACCCCGAAGTCGACACCGAACAGAACGCTCTCCGCATGGAGGGCCTACGCGGCGTCTATCCCCTCACCGAGAGGCTCCGCAATCAGGGCATCACTTCGCGCATGATGTATATGTGGGTGCAAAACGTACTCGCTCCGGGCCGCACCGTGGCCGAAACTCTCCCGCCGTCGGTGATGCGCGATATGCACCTGATGCCGCTCGACACCGCCCTGCGCGAGATACACAATCCGCACTCCAAAGAGCTGCTCGACCGGGCGCGGCTGAGACTGAAATTCGAGGAACTTTTCTACATCCAGACCGACATGGTCATGCGCAACCGCAGGCGCCGCTCGGCCACCGCCGGATTCAGATTCACAAAAATCGGAAACCTCTTCAACTCTTTCTACTCTCGCTGTATGCCATTCGAACTCACCGGAGCTCAAAAACGAGTGGTAAAAGAAATCCGGGCCGACATGAACACCGGCCGGCAGATGAACCGCCTCGTGCAGGGCGACGTGGGCTCGGGCAAAACGCTCGTGGCTCTTCTGGCTATGCTCATCGCCCTCGACAACGGCACTCAGGCCTGCCTCATGGCCCCCACCGAAATACTTGCCTCCCAGCACTTTGCCACACTATCGGAAATGCTGCGGCCCATCGGGGTCAAAGTCGCTCTGCTCACCGGCTCGACCCGCGCCAAGGACCGCGAAACGCTCCACCGGCAGCTCCGCGAAGGCTCGTTGCAGATACTCGTCGGCACTCACGCCCTCATCGAAGACACCGTAACATTCGCCAACCTCGGCCTCGCCGTCATCGACGAGCAGCACCGCTTCGGCGTGGCTCAGCGCGCCCGCCTGTGGGCAAAAAACACCACTCCGCCCCACGTGCTGGTGATGACTGCCACTCCTATCCCGCGCACTCTTGCCATGACGGTCTACGGCGACCTCGACGTCTCTGTCATCGACGAGCTTCCGCCCGGACGCAAGCCCGTGACAACACTCGTGCGCTACAATGAGCAGCGTCACCGCCTCAATCAATTCATATTCTCCGAAATCAAGCAGGGCAGGCAGGTCTACATCGTATACCCCCTCATCGAAGAAAACGAAAAACTCGACCTCCTCTCGCTCCGCGAAGGTTACGACACAGTGTGCGAGACTTTTCCCTCGTGCCGCGTGGCTTTCGTGCACGGAAAGATGAAACCCGACGAAAAAGACCGCCAGATGCAGCTGTTCGTAAATCACGACGCCGACATACTCGTGGCCACGACAGTGATAGAAGTGGGCGTGAACGTGCCCAATGCCTCCGTCATGATTATCGAAAACGCCGAACGATTCGGACTCTCCCAGCTTCACCAGCTCCGCGGACGTGTAGGCCGGGGAGCCGACAAAAGCTACTGCGTGCTCATGACCAAAAACAACATCGCCGACACATCACGCCGGCGCCTCAGCCTCATGGCAGCCACCACCGACGGATTCCGCATCGCCGAAGAAGATATGAAAATGCGCGGACCCGGCGACATCGAAGGCACCATGCAGTCGGGACTTCCCTTCGCCCTGCACATCGCCAACCTCGCCTCCGACGGACAGATAATACAGCTCGCACGCGACGCCGCCGAAAAGCTCATCGACGCCGACCCCGCGCTCACCGCGCCCGAAAACGTACATTTCCGTCTCACCCTGCAAGCCGAAACCGCCCGCACGGCCGACTACTCCCGCATCTCCTGACCCCACACCGGGAAGCAAAGCGCGGCCTCGCGCGAGCACAAAAAACACTGGGAAGTGCCCTGCGGCCTCACCGGGAAGCGAAGCGCGGCCTCGCGCGAGCACATAAAATAACCGACGCTTGCCGTTGTGTCGTGAGCGAGGCCGCTCACGACCTCCCAGTAAGGCGGCCCGCTCGGCATACCGCATTAGTGTAGCTAACTTAGCTATTTTAGCTAACTTAGCTAACATAGCTAATCCGCGAGACTTTTTTTTGCGATTTTTCGATTTTTTTCGTAATTTTGTCGCCCTGACACAAATAAAAAATCCTAATTCAATACCCCTTTATGAGAAAACTATTCAATTTCTTCGCTCTGTTCGCCATCATGATGGTCTCCATCAAGGCCGCGGCCGTTCCGGCACGCAGCGTGGCACGCGAATACACCCAGCCCGACGGCTCGACTGTCACATTGCGTCTTGTCGGCGACGAATTCGCCCACTTCTTCCTCACCGACGACAATCAGATTGTCGTAAGCAGCAACGGCGCTTTTTATTTTGCTCAATCGGGACAAAACAACTGCCCCGTCGCCTCTAAAATCCTCGCGTCCAACCCGCAGACACGCACGGCCGAGGCCCGCGCTTTCCTATCAAAGGTCAATGCCGACGCCATGGTCAGCGCATCAAACGCACGCCGCGCCACACGCCGGGCCGAACTGGCGCCAAGACGCAACCGCGCTGCTTCGGTCAACCGTGCCGCATCGGCCGACTGGCCCTCAGGCATCGGACTCTTCCCCGACAACTCATACCCCGTGACCGGCAGTCCCAACGCCGTCATAATACTCGTGCAGTTCCCTGACCAGAAATTCTCGCTACCCAATGCCAAGCAATATTTCACCGATTTCGCTTCAAAACGCGGATTCGACGACGCCGGTGTGGTAAAAGGCACTTCTTCGACTGCTTACAAAGCCCACGGCTCGGCTCTCGACTACTTCGAAGCCGCTTCTAACGGCAAGTTCACCCCCAACTTCGTTGTGCTCGGCCCCGTGACACTGCCCAACAATATGGCCTACTACGGCGCCAACGACGCCTACGGCGACGATGTGCGTCCGCACGTCATGGTACGCGATGCCGTTCAGGCTCTCGACGCCACCACCGACTTCTCGATTTTCGACAACGACGGCGACGGCACCATCGACAACATCTACGTGATTTACAGCGGTCTGGGCGAAGCCAACGGCGGCTCGGACGACACCATCTGGCCTCACTCGTGGAGCCTCAACGGCGACAGCGAGACCCGAGGCACAAAAGTTGACGGAAAATACGTCGACTCCTACGCCTGCTCGGCCGAACTCTTCCCCCTCACCTCAGCAACAACCCTCGCCGACGGCATCGGCACTTTCTGCCACGAGTTCTCCCACGTGATGGGTCTGCCCGACCTCTATCAGACTCAATACACAGCATCAGTGGTCAAACTCACCCCCGGCCCGTACTCCCTCATGGACCATGGCTCTTACAACAACAACTCGCGCACTCCGCCCACATATTCCATCTTCGAGCGCAACGCCATGGGCTGGGCCGACATCGAGGTGCTCAGTGAAGGCATACCCGCGCAAGGCACACTTCAGCACATGCTCACATCCAACAAAGGATACGCAATCCCCACCGGCGACAACAACGAATTTTTCCTCCTCGAAAACCGTCAGCTCGCCGACTGGGACGAATATCTCCCCGGCCACGGCATGCTCATCTGGCACATCGACTACGACGCCACCACGTGGACCAACAACGCCCCCAACAACAAAACCCAACAGTGCATCGATATTGTCGAGGCAGGTGGCAAAGCCGACAACGAAACGGCAACAACCATGCGCCGGTATCCCTTCCCGGGCACCGGAAACGTGACTTCGTTCACATCTTCCACCACCCCGGCTCTCAAATCATGGGCCGGCAAAGCCATCGACGTGCCGCTCACCGACATCAAAGAGTCAGCCTCCGGCATTGTCACCTTCGACATCTGCGGCGGACTCAAACTCGACTCGCCCGTCTGCAACTACACCTCCTCGCCCGTCGAGAGCGACACCCCCGTAACCATCACCCTCACCAAGCCCGCTTCGGCTTCGGCATCGGCCGTGATTAAATACATCTATATGTACAACGACGCCAGCGACATGGACGAAGGCATCTACACCGCACCCATCACCATCTCGCAGAGCGCCGAAATGGAATACTGGCTCGAAGACGGCGACCAAAAGAGCGCCGTCACCACTCTCAAAATCTACATCGGCGAGGAAGCGCCGAAAACCGAATCATACACCATCGTCTACGCCGACTCATCCGCCGACAGCTCGCAGGCTCTCAGCAGCTCAACCTACACCGCCGCCGTCGAACAAGGAGCCGACATCGCCACATTCTCTTCCGCGACCACTGTCTATAAAGGCATCACAGGCCTGAAATTCGGTTCCTCGAAAAACAATGGCAAACTCGTGCTCAACATCGCCAACGACTATCAGCTGCCCTACAAGCAGATCATCGTAAAAGCGAAAGTCTACGGCAGCGACGCAGCCTCCGTCTCGGTCAACGGCCTCACAGCCCAATCAGTCACATCGTCCGATCTCACCGACTACACCTTCGACCTCGACGGCACCACCAACCTCACTAACCTCACCGTAACCTCCACAAAACGCATCTACGTCAAGTCAATCACCCTCTCGGGCGAAAAATCAGGCGGCAACAATCCCAATCCCGACCCGAATCCCGACCCCGATCCCGACCCCGATCCTCAGCCCGGTGAAGAGATAACCGCCACCTTTGACTTCACCGGCGACGAAGCCTACGGCATGACACTGATGAGCGGCAACGACTCAGGATACCCCGATGCCGGCAAATCGTGCGTCGAAGGCTCTGTCACCCTTACACTCAACGGCAACATTCGCTGGTGGAACAACTCAGCTTCCGGCAACCACCTGCGCTTCTATACCGGCTCGTCACTCTCCGTGAGCGCTGCCGACACCAACGTTACCATTACTTCCGTTACCCTCAACGTGGGCAAGGCAAGCGACTGGGACCGCACATCCTACACCTCCAAAGCGCCGAGCATCGACTTCAACACAACCCACACCAAAAGCTATACAGCATTGTACGGTATCGATGTCAAATATGTAAAGAACACCACATCGATTACCGACATCACCACCGACGACGAACAGCCCGTATACTACAACCTCCAGGGAGTGCGTGTAGCCAACCCCGGCAGCGGCATCTACATCGAAGTCCGCGCCGGCAAAGCCCGCAAAATTGTAAAATAACCACCATCATCCACATACTGCAAAGCAAGCTGCGCACCCACGCAGCTTGCTTTCATTTGCACCCCGTCTCACCGGGAAACGCCGCCCTTTACCGGGAAGTGCCGCATGGCCTCGGGCGGCACAAAATATACTGGGAAGCGAAGCGCGGCCTCGCGCGAGCACAAAAAACACTGGGAAGTGCCGAACGACCCTTTACTGGGAAGTGCCGAGCGGCCCTGCTCGGCACATAAGACTGGGAAGCGAAGCGCGGCCTCGCGCGGCACAACCGTAGCAGGGTAGCTATCTTAGCTTATTCACCGGCCGAAAGGAGCTCGGCGATGCGGGCTTCCTTAAACATGATGTTGTCGTCGCCGCGCATGATTTCCAATGCTGTGCGCGAGGTGGCTTCTTCCTCTATCTGCTCGGGGATGAGACGGGCCGTGTTGAACGTGCCCAGCAGGAAGCTCAGAGTCTTCCAGTCATGCTCTTTGAGAGCTTCGTCGGCGATAGCGTTAATCATCAGTGTGGTTTCGATTTCGCGGTCGAGTGTGAGTTCGAACGGAGTCACGAAATCCTTGAAATCATGCACATCGTTGGTGCCGATGGCCGGATATTCGAACGAGGCGCCGCTCTCTTCGAGATAGTCGAGCACCCACTGATGGTGGAGACGCTCCTCTTCGGCGCGGCTCTTGAAGTAGGCGCTGATTTTGCTCAGGCCGTGACGGTTGTAATAGATGGCGAACGAGTTGTAGAGGGTGTAGTTTTTGAGTTCGTGAGCGAGCTGGTTCACAAACATGTCGCGCAGTGTGTCGGAGAGCGCGCTTGCGCGCATTTGTTCGAGTGTCATATCAGGCAGAATTTTAATTAAATTGTATAAGTCGTTGATTTTTTGCCTCCGAAAGGCAATGCAAAGATAACAAAAATTTCAATCGGCAGGTCATGTTGTTTCATATTTTTACCAATTTTCACATTTGCCTGAAAAGAAGGAAAATTGATTCAGCTTTCGGGGAGTAAATGGTATGAAAGTGTTGGGATTTTTTGCTAACTTTGCAGCGTGAAAGGTAACCGCAGCATAATTTACGGAGCGCTCGCCGCCGGAGGCGGCGGTGCGGCAGGAGCTTCGCTCAGAGCCTTGATGTTGATATTTTTCGACGTCTCGATTTATGTGCAGCTCTTCTGCATCAACATCCTCGGCTGTTTCGCTTTCGGATTCTTCATGCGAGCCCTGCAAAGACGCTACACGCTCAGCGTGCGCTGGTCCGACGCCCTTCTCACCGGTTTTTGCGGCGGTCTCACCACCTTTTCGACTGTGATTGCGAATTTTGACGGCGATGTGACCGCGTTTGTCGTGAATTTTATCGTTATGTCGGTCGTGGGCATGTTTGCTCTTTGGTTGGGCGCATCATTGGCCACTAAAACTGTAAAAATAGGATGAACGTCACAGCTATGTTGACATTTGCCGCCGCTGCAGGCGGATTTTTCGGCGCCATGTGCCGGTACTTGATGATACGCCTGCTGTGCTACCGGCGCCGGATATCGCCCACCACGGCACTTATCATCATCAACTGTCTGGGTACGTTCGCTTTAGGAACCTTCATGGGCGATATCGCCAACATCAAGGACGAATTCGAATACGCGCTTCTCACCACCGGTTTTTGTGCCTCGTTCACCACATTTTCATCATTCGCCCGCGACCTCATGGATTTTTTCAGCAAGGGCGCCAAATGGAAAATGGTGCGCTACTGGCTGCTGAGCTTCATACTCGGCACAGGTTCGGTGATTGTCGGCTTGGCAGCCGGAAATTTGTTGTCCGAGATGCGCATCTGAAAACCATTTCTCCGCAACCGACGTTGTAACTGCAAATCCCCTCTCAAAAACCATAAAACCATGAAATTAGTACCGGCCGACACCTTCTCGTCAGCAGTTAGCGCCAACATAGCATTGGGCATGCTGCGCAATCATGATATACCCTGCATCCTCGACGGCGAGACCATCTCGACAGTGATGGGCATACAGCTCACCCCCGGCGACAGCATCCGCCTGATGGTGCGCGAGGAAGACCTGCCCCGCGCCCTCGCCCTGCTCAAAGGCGAGTGACCGGCCGGTAAGTGCACCGGGAAGTGCCGAGCGGCCCCGCTCGGCACATAAGACACATAAGTTACCTTGTCCTTCCTTTTAAACACACGATATCTTGTACTTCTGCAATCTACTGTACTTCTGTTAAAAAAACATCACCATCGCCTCCTCCTTTTGTGCCAAGCGGGCCGCTTGGCACTTCCCGGTGTCCGCTCACGACCTCCCGGCGGCACGGTCGGGTACAAAAAAAGCTGCACCTCGGTGCAGCTTTTGTGTATTTTATGGTATGGTGTTTATTTGATGACTTTCACAGCTTTGTTGCCACGAACTTCGATAAACATACCGTTTTCGGGGTTGGCTACGCGCACGCCCTGGAGGTTGTAGTAAACAGGGGCTACGTTGTTGTCGGCCTCGATATCGGCGATACCTGTTGTATCTTTCTCGTACATGACAGGAAGGAGCTGGATTGTCGAGCCGAGAGTAGTTGCTTTGCTTTCAAACACGCTCACTACGCAAGTTACGTCGTATTTGCCGGCATCTACGGCCTCGATTGCGAAGGTATTGCGGAAAGTCAGTTCTGTATCGCCGACTTTACCGGTGAAGTTGACATTAGTGACTGATTGTGTATCGGCGGCGAATTCTACGCCTTTGACTTTGATGATGTTGTTGACCAGAGCGTTGGTAATGTTGGCTGCCTCAACAACTGCGGGATCGGGCACAGTGGCTGCTTCGCCTGTTGTGGCAAGAGTTTCGGAGGTGGTGAGTTCGGGCAGACCGTTGTAATATGTCATCTTTCCGTTCCAGCCTGATTTGATTACATCACCTGCTGCGAGAGTCTGTACTTTCGAGGCGTCATAAAGAAGAGAGTACTTACCATCGGCATATACGTAGATGTAACGTGCGTCACCCGAAGGATGGAGAACTACGGTAAGGGGTGTGCCCATCATGAAGGTGTCGCCGTTGGCCATGGCAAGCACTTCTTCAAATGTATCAGGAACAACTACGGTGTAGGTAGCGGAAGCAACGTTGCTGTCTTTATCGCCTACATAAGCGATGGCTTTGACTGTTGTGGTCTCGTTGATGGTGATTTCTTCGGTGTAGGGGGTAGACTCCTTAGTGGGGGCTGTGTCGTCGAGTGTGTAGTAGATTGCAGCGCCTGCGGTCTTGCAAGAAATAGCGACCTTTGTACCGGCCTCAACGCTACCTGCTGCAACAGAGAACTCAGGAGTTTCAACCTCTTTACCCTGTGCTTCGGTCACTAAAGTAATTGACTTAACGTACAGACGTTTTGTAGCAGAAAGTTTGAGCTGTGTAAGGGTAGTTGTGCCGTCGAAGACGAAGGTGTAATCCGAGAGAGTTGTAGTCAAGGCTTGTGCTTCACTGCCGTTAACAGCGAGTTTGGCTGCATCAGAGCCATAAGCTACAGCATTCACGATTGCCTTGGTGTAGGGAAGCTGATAGTCTGTTGTCAGGTCGAGGACAAGAGTACCGTTTGCTTTAGAGGAGCTGAATTTCAGACCGTTTTTGCCGGAGTAAACTTTGCTTGCCGAAGAGAGAGTGGTAATTCCGCTGCCCTCAGTTACTTGAGTCAAGTAGTTGGATGCGCTAAGGTCATTGGTTGCATCATTTGCATTGCTTTGGTAGGTGATAACGTAGTCGGTGGCAAAAGCCGACACGCTCAGACCTGCGAGGCAGAGAAGTGAGAGTAAAAATTTTTTCATACCTTTTGGATTTGAAATTGGTTAATTATAGGGTGAATTAGTTGATTTCGGTTACGGAAAAAATGTGGGCTACGGTGCCGACAACGTTGCACAACGGATGCACGGAAAAGTGGATGCGCCCTGTGGCAGTGTCGAGAGTGGTGGAGAGTATCACCTTATGATAAGGCGATTCGGGGCTGCCGGCGCCGGGGTAGTCCTGCAAATATCTTGTGAGACGCGTGTCGTTGAAGTCCTCTATCAGGGCTTTGAGACCGGGGCTTTGCGGACTGTTGACAAGTTCGGTGAAGCCGGGCAGCGACAGGACAGATGAGAACACATTTTCATTGAGCATAGCCTCGACGGTGGTAGAGAGCCAAGTGCGGCGCACTTTATATCCGGCTTCGCCTTCGGCGACGTTGCGACGTTTTACGACAACGATTTTCGGCATCTTGTCGCTGAGAGTATACGCCTCAAATTTCTTGCCGACCATAATCAGATCGCCGTCGGAAATGCCGCAGAGCGACATCGAATTACCGTGTACGATAAAACGGTAAAAGTCGTCGACAGGTATGCGCATTCCCTTATAATCGTAGAAATCATTATTGACATCCGAGAAAGCGGTAGTGGTGGCAGGCACGCCTCGCTCGTAGCTGCCGGCGCAAGCCACATCGTAGTCAGAGTAATAGAACTCTTCCGCAGCCCGACGGCGCGCTTTGATTGTAATCCGAATCAGAATGAACAGGAAAACAAAACACGCAAAAGCGAGAAACGTCATTATGTAGAAAAGTATCGTCATACTAATTATTTATCTGAAAGATTGGGCATTGGCTGAAAGCGATCGACGGGAATGCCGGGACTGATATTTTCTGTAAATGCAAGAGGTTCGAATTCTTTTATAAAGTGTTTTGGATTGCCGGAAAGTTCACATGTAAGCAGCTTTGGAGGAGCCACACAAATCAAAGCGAGATATATCAACCAATCGGGGTGTCTATACCATAAACATATAGATTCAAGAATAAAATATATTGCGAGAAAAAATAAAATGGCAGCACACCACCAGAATATGCCGGACGAAAATTTCTTATTTTTATTTGTATAAGCGAAATCACATGTACAGACGCAGGCTTCAAAGAAAAAGAGGACCAAAGCAATGCGTATGTCTACAATGATATTATGGTCGACGGGATAGGGAGAGTATATAAGTGTAGGTTGTTCAAAAAAAGGAGCGACGATAAAGAACAGACCGACAATCCAAATTATTGTCAGAAGAGCAGGAACACCATGCTCAAACAGGCTATAATTCTTCTTTGAAATGCCCTTATCGTTATTCATACTGCAAAGGTACGGATAATATCTAACATATCAAAGAATATGATAGTTAAATTTAAGTTTTAAGGATTTAACAGTTGTGGGAGGCTGGAAGTCGTAAGCAGGGCCACTCATGACTTCCCGGTAGCTCCGCGCGGCAAATAACACCGGGAAGTGCCGTGCGGCCTCGCGCGGCACAAAATACTGGGAGGTGCCCTGCGGCCTCGCGCGAGCACAAAAAAATAACCGTCGCCTGCCGTTATGTGCCTACCGGGCCGGTCGGCACTTCCCAGTAGGCCGCTCACGACCTCCCGGCGGCTGACGCCGGGCACAAGCTAAGTTAGCTAAGTTGGCTATTGTAGCTAAGTTAGCTAATGCTGTATGGTGTGGTTTTTATTCTTCTTCGCCTTTGGCGAACTCCATCAGGTAGGCTTTGATGAAGCCGTCGATATCGCCGTCCATCACTCCGCCCACGTCGGAGGTCTGATAGTTGGTGCGGTGGTCTTTGACGCGGCGGTCGTCGAAGACGTAGGAGCGTATCTGCGAGCCCCACTCTATCTTCATCTTTCCGGCCTCGATTTTGGCCTGCTCCTGCATGCGGTGCTCAAGCTCTTTCTCGTAGAGGATGGAGCGGAGGTGGCGCAGGGCGTTCTCTTTGTTTTTGGGCTGGTCGCGGGTTTCGGTGTTCTCGATGAGTATTTCTTCTTTCTCGCCTGTGTAGGGGTCGGTGAACTGATAGCGCAGGCGCACGCCCGACTCTACTTTGTTGACGTTCTGTCCGCCGGCGCCTCCGGAGCGGAAGGTGTCCCACGACATCAGGGCAGGTTCGACCTTGACTTCGATTGTGTCGTCGACAAGCGGGGTTACGAATACCGAAGCGAACGATGTCATGCGTTTGCCCTGGGCGTTGTAGGGCGAGACGCGCACCAGGCGGTGCACACCGTTTTCGCTTTTGAGGTAGCCGTAGGCAAAATCGCCTTCGACGTTGATGGTGCATGATTTGATGCCGGCCTCGTCGCCTTCGAGGAGGTTGGCGATTGATGTCTTGTAGCCGTGTTTCTCGCACCAGCGCAGATACATGCGCATGAGCATCGACGCCCAGTCCTGGCTTTCGGTGCCGCCGGCTCCGGAGTTGATTTTGAGTACGGCGCTCATGTGGTCTTCCTGCCTGCGGAGCATGTTTTTGAGCTCAAGAGCCTCGATCTGCTCCACCGCGCGAGCATAGAGTGCGTCGAGCTCGTCTTCGGAAATCATCTCCTCGCGCACGAAATCCAGACCTACGGCTACCTCTCCCACGGCGTTTTCCACATCGTGGTAGTCGTCGAGCCATTGCTGAAGGTCCTTTACTTTTTTCATCTGAGCGCGGGCTGCGTCGGGATGCTCCCAGAAGTCGGGCACGTGGGTGCGCAGCTCCTCCTCTTCGACTTGTATTTTCTTGCCGTCGATGTCGAGGTATCGGTTGAGCGCGGCCAGGCGCTGTTGCAAATCTTTAAGCTGGTCCTGAGTAATCATAATGGCCGGGATGTAATCTATTTAATTCTGTCGGTGTGCGATTTTGAGTGCAAAGTTACGAAAAAATCTGTACCTTTGCATCATATCTGTGAGAAATTAGACCTATGGGCAAAAATAAAACATCTTCTACAAAGCGCCGGTGGCTGATTGCCGCGGGCATCATATTGCTGATTATCATGATTTTGGCCGGATGGTGCGCATACAAGGCTCTGAGCGGATACCACGGCGACGAGGTGCGCATTTACCTACCGTCGGGAGCCACAGCGGAGCAGGTGGGCGACACACTGCGCACACGTCTTGGCGATAGCTTCGGCAGCAAGGTTTACGATATATGGAAGATGCAGGGCGGGCGCCCCGAAGTGGCACACGGCTCCTATGTGGTTGAGCCGGGCATGAAAGCCGCCGCACTCAGCCGCCGCATCTTCTACGGCCGTCAGACACCTCTGAAGTTCACTTTCAACAACATACGCACCATGTCGGCTCTTGCCGAACGCGCCGGCACAAAGCTCGAATTCTCCGCTTCCGACTTCCTCGCCGCCTGCGACTCGGTGCTTCCTGCGTCGGGCTACAGTCCCCAGGCTTATCCTGCGGCCTTCGTGCCCGACACCTACGAGCTGTACTGGACCACCTCGCCGGCCGAAACGGTGAAAAAGCTCGTCGGGGCGCGCGACCGCTTCTGGACCGACTCCCGGCGTGAGCAAGCCTCCCTGCTGGGACTCACTCCGGTCGAGGCCGCAACCGTCGCCTCGATAGTCGAAGAGGAAACGGCCAAAGCCGACGAGCGCCCCGCCGTGGCACGCCTCTACATCAACCGTTTCGACAAGAAAATGCGCCTGCAGGCCGACCCGACGGTGAAATTTGCCGTCGGCGACTTCTCGCTGCGCCGCATCACGGGCCGTCATCTCAAAACCCTCTCGCCCTACAACACCTACATCAATGCCGGACTCCCCCCGGGCCCCATACGCATAGCCTCTCAGGCCGCCATCGACGCCGTGCTCAACGCCCCTGAGCATGACTACCTGTATATGTGCGCCAAAGAAGACTTTTCGGGTTATCACAACTTCGCCGCCGACTACGCCGCACACATGGCCAACGCCCGGCGCTATCAGGCCGCTCTCGACCGCCGCGGCATAAAGTGAAAGCCCCATACGGGACTCCTTCGTATATCCTCTTCTAAAAAACCGGGGTGCATCAGAGCCTTACGCGGCCGATGCACCCACAGAGTCAAACAAGCGTGTGTGTTTTTCGTTGTGATGCAAAATTACAACATTCTTGCCGACTGTCGCAAATTTTGCAACATTGCAACAGACTCCCCACCCCGGCGCCGTCACGGTCAACTGCCGCCGGAACACGGCTCTTTCATTTAAGATAAAATAATGCGTATATTTTCCCTTACCCGGATT
>JBJEDE010000029.1:0-41368 GCA_051871795.1 Muribaculaceae bacterium
GCGGAGGTTTTAACTCACGCAGAGTGGTTCACCACCACCGACAGGGCTGTTTCCGACTGAAGATGTGATTGCCAAAAGCCAATGCAGGTGCGCCCGAAGTGTCGGGGCTTACAATTATGGCAAGTGCAATGTCGGCGGTGTCGTAATGGGTAGACCTTTCCTCGGCGACTGCGACACCATAAACTGCAAGGTTATACACGAGAGGCAGACCACCACTGAAATACGGCTCGGACTGCGAATACTCCACGCATACCGCTGAACTGCGAGGGCAAAGGCTGAGGAAGCCGACCTCCGAAAGAAAAGATAAACGCAATGGCGAGCGACGACTACGGAGCAGACAACCCGACACCCGCAGGGCAACTGCTAAGTATGGGTCAGGTACACGGCATCTCCGAAAGAGTGTCACGAATGGGCGGTCTCGCGCTTCGGCAACGGAGCCGGGCTGTTCAATGTGATTACCAATACCGGGCGCAACGTGTTCCGCAACGTCTGACCCCTCCCTCTCGCCGGGCGGTTTCCGCAAGGGAAGGCTCTTGAAACGAAAAACCACCGACTTTCACAAGCCAGTGGCAACCTTAAACTTCAAAATCTGAGAATGGGGATTGGATGGGAATTTATTCTGACTTTGATTTCAGTTTGTAGATACGAATATTGAGACCTTCGTGGTCGAAGTCAAAATCGAGCGAGTCAGGATTGACTTTAACATTGATTTCAATGATGTTGTTCACGATTTCGGCAAGAGCCTTGCCGAGAGATTTTGTTTGTGCTTCGTCAGCTGAAGGCTCGTCGAAGCGGATAATTCGTTTGTCGTCCATAGAGTAAATTTATAATTTTCGATTTGTTGATATTGTGCACGGTATCATAGTGCGATACTGGCAATGTTTAATCTCGTAGTAAAAGCCGGAGCCGTCGCCGTCAGGTGCACCGCACTGCATAGTACACTCAAAAGTGAGGTGTGGCGGCTCCAGTGAGCCAATGAGGAAGGAATTGTCCTCGATGTCGGTAACGACAAAGGCATAATTTCCTCCGGGTATCATTGGCAGTAGAGTTGTGGAGAGAAATTTGAGAGTGGCAGTTTCCTGATAGCTGCCATTCATCGGCTCGGTCTTGCACTGACAGTCGGGTTCGTCAGAGAAGAACACCTGCTCTATTGAGGTCAAGACCGGGGTTGCTTGCCCTGTAATCTTATTGAGGTAGACACACCGCTGAAGATGATTGGCGTTAAGCAAGCCGATAAATTTCACTCCGGGGAGTCGTTGAGTCTTTCTTTCCATAAAAGTGGGTCGTTTTGGGGGTACCGATGTAGTCCAAAAAAATTATGATTTTTTCGACTTTTTAGCTTTACGCTTCCTCGCCAAGTTATTTCGGTGCTGCCTTTGGTAGATTTTGGCGATAGCGTTCCAGTTGGTTTCGGTGAGTTCAATGCCGTGTTCGGTCATCCACTCATAGATAAGGTTGTCCTTACGCTTACCGATGTGTCCGTGCTGATGAAGCTCTTGCCACAGTTGGATTATAAAACGATTACGTATGCAAGCGGCAAGGTTCTCTCTTGCTTTGCGTGGCAGATAGTGATAGGTCTTGGGGTGCTTGATTCTGAAATATGGAATACTTATAGCCACCGTCCTTTCCGAGGGTAAATCGGGCAAAGCGAACCACGGAGTTTTGATGAGGCACGATTCGAGAATCTTATTCTCGGTGCTAAGCCGAGGGAAAGCGACAGGTTGACACCCGCCGTTTTCGTGAATAACCCACTGCTTCAAGTAAGTGGGAAGTTCCAAGTTAATGCAATAATCACTCATTTTGTAATCGTTTTGAGCAAAGTTACCGCCGGAAACGACCACAGGAAAAGACTCACACTCTGAGCGTAATTGAGCCGAGATACCGCGTTTGGAACAACCTCCTTTAAGTTTCATCAGGCAACGTTGAAGCCATTTCAACATATTCATTTGCGATAGGTTTCATTGGTGAATATGATAACCTCAAGCATTTCATTGAAGCGGTCGGCGATACGAGAGCCATACTTCTCGCGTAACTGTTTAGGCGTGAGGTTAGTTGTAATGAAAGTGAACAACTGGTGGTCGTATCGGTACTCAATCATTTCAATGATAGGGCTGATGAGATTGCCATAATCCATCACTTCGGTAGCTTCGCGCCCGATGTCTTCAAGACCTATCATTCGATACTCGCGCACCTCCTTGAAGCGGTCATAGTTTTTCGCAAGCTCAAACGATTCACGAGCGTCTACAATGCGTATACCGACCTCGCGCGGATTTTCAAAAAAGCCTCGGTCGTTTAAGAAATTAAGAGCGGAGCGAAAAGCGTAGAGCATAGTCGTTTTACCATTGCCGCAGTTGCCGCAGAGCAACACGCCGAACTTGGGATTTTCCTGAGTGAGATAGTCGGCAAGCTGTTTGATATGCTCACGCGTTGCCTCATCATCGACAAATTGCCTTTGGCGATTGGCGACTTCTGCACGATAAGCAGCATAGAGGATGTTTGCGGCTTGGCGCCCGGTCATAGGGAATCTAAAACGGGCCCTCGAATTCTTCCGCTGAATGAACGCCTGCGTCCATTCCTCGACGTTGATCACGTCTTCGGGTTTCAAGATTTTCATTGTTGGTTGTATTATTTGTTTTTGGATTCAGAATTATTTTGAGCCAGTTGACAAAGTGGCTTTTCAGGTCGGAGAGGTCAGAGTGGAATTTCCCGCGACATTCATTGCTAATGAAAAACTCGTCGAGCCGTTTTATCAATTCGGATTCATTGAGTCCGAAAGTCTCGGCGATTTTTGATTTCCAGACATCATCTTCAATTAATTTTTCAATTAAAATTTTTTCAAAATCAGGTGAAGGTGATGTTTTCTCTTCTTTATCTACTTTAGTAGATATTTCTTTTTCATTATATAATGTGTCAGCAGGGGGGTTGCGCCCATTTGACTGACCATTTGACTGCCCGAATGACTGCCCTGAGGCTGTTTTTGAGCCTCTTGACGGTGCTTGGTAATTATCATACTCACAGATAGTTATAAGGGTAAATCCGTGTGATTTTCCGTATGCCCTTTTGACTGCCAAATAGCCTGCCGTTTTGAGTGCCCCGATGATTGACCTTAAACGTTTCTGACTGATATTCAGAGCATAATTCAAATGTGGGTATGTTATGGCGAGCTGCCCTCGGTTGATAGTTACGTCTCGGTATGTAGTCGGTTCAGTTACCGCGCGACAAACGAGATACAGGAACACACGGAGGGTGTCGCTATCCTTGAACACTTCTTGACGTTCAAGGTCTCGATGTAGCTTAATCCAGCCCTTAGGTGTGTAGTTCAACATATTCAGGGGAGATTTCAAAGCCAGGCACTGCCGTCCTTAGAATTGAGAATGTCGTCGCGGTATTTAGCCATATTCTCAATAGCTTTCAGTCGGTTGAAGCCGCGAGCGTTTAACTGACCTTTACGGAGAGCCTTCATCACTTCGTCGAAAAGATAGTAGATAGAGCCGTTGTCCCTGTGATAGTATGGCAAGCAGTTGGGGGGAGGTGCTTGTCGCCAACGGTAAAGGGTGGAGTCCGACACGTTGAGAACAATCTCAAGGGTGAGCGAGTCCATTTGTATGCTCCCGGCTAATGCGTCACGCATAGAGGTGAGGTTTTGTATTTGGGTCTTGATTTCGGACTGGTCCGCCATTACTTGACGGAGCATTTGTGTAAGGCTCTCGTACTGTCGGGAGCCTTCGGATAGGTAAGATGTTGCTTCGTTCATATTCATATTATTTTGCGATTACGGTGCAAAATTATGGCTGTCAGAAGCCCTAAAAAGATAAGGTTGCCCGAAGTGGCTTCAACCTAATCTTTTTCTTAACATCTATTTACGTCTCAAAACTATACTCTGAATAGCTCGCGCAATCTTTTCGTAGAAAGATTCGCGTGAAAAGAACTTTGACGAGGTATTGTCGGCAAGATATTGCTCGGCATTATTTCGGTCGGCAGATGTATAGAGATAATTAAGAGCGGGCGTTTTCCCACTCTTTGCACTTACCAACATTTGGTTGGCTACCGCCGATGATTTCCAATTTCGAGGCAGGTAGCGTAGTTTTTCAAGAACTGAAAGGAGAAACACCGCTCTTGCCATATTGCGAGCGGATAGCGGTTTGGTTAAAGTTCCGTCTCGGAAATCAATCAGATCTTGTCCGGCAATGGGCTGTGAGAATACATCGAAGGCATTGGCGCAGGTGGCTATGCAATCATATTCCTCAATATCGGGGTAGTCGGGAGTTATAGCTTTGTCGCCTCTAAAACGGCGTAATTCGCAACGTTCAAGCAAAATAATAGCAGCCTCAGTATCGAAGCTGCTCTTGCGTGTAAATGCCTCAATCACTTGTTCTCGGTGTTCTTTTAGGACATCGTAGACGCGGCTGTAAGCCTCAACAACTTTGTTGACGGATTGAGTAACTATTTTTGAGTTGATTTCAACTGCGCTAAGTGATTTGAGAGCGCGAGAATAGAACGTGCGATATGTTACGCCCTGCCTTACATAAAGGTCAATAAAGAACTTGCGGATTTTGACCAAAAGCGTTTCTGCATTATCCAGTTGTTTTATGGGAATTGGGGTATCAGTAACCCAAAAAGAGAGATTCGCCAGGCGCGTACTCGTAGGTCTGCGAATAAGGAGCTAAGTCCTTGTTACTTTTTGGGAAAAATGAATTTGCCATATCTTGATATGTAAATTTGATTATTGTTTTTCATCTCAAGAATAACAATTTAGCACGGCAAACAGTTGGAAAAGAAGCCCCAAAGATAATAAGAAGAAGTGCGCCCCTCCTGACGACTTCAGAAAGGGCGCATAGAATTGTCTTAGAGAGCAGCTGAAACAAAGTCAAGTTTGGACGATAGGCTGAGCATATCGGACTCAATCTTCTTATTGACGATACGAGCATATATTTGTGTCGTCTGAATATTTGTGTGTCCTAACATACGACTGACTGACTCCACCGACACGCCCTTACTGAGAGCGAGAGTTGCAAACGTGTGGCGAGCGAGGTGGCACGAGAGCCTTTTCTCTATGCCGCAAAGGTCAGCTATCTCCTTGAGGTACGCATTCATTTTTTGATTACTGCATACCGGGAGTAAGCGACCATGTGGGTCGTCTGCCATTTGCTCCTTATATTTATTGAGTATTTGTTTTGCAACATCAAGAAGCAAAACACTTGAAGGAACGTCAGTTTTTTGACGGTTCTTCATTATCCACTCGCGCCCATCTATTTTGACGATGTGCTCTTTTGATAGTTGCACGAGGTCAATGTATGCAAGACCTGTAAAACAACTGAACACAAAGATGTCGCGTACTTGTTCAAGACGCTTCACTGAAAAGCGGTGATTCATCAATTTAGCGATTTCTTCATCAGAAAGGAAACCTCTATCGGTTTTCTCAAATCTGATTCTGAAATTCAGGAAGGGGTCATTTTTTATAAGACCCATTTTCTGAGCACGGAGTATTACCGTTTTGAGATTACGCATAATGCGCATAGTTGTATTTTGCTTCAACTTTATTGCGGTAAGGCAATAATGTTCAAAGTCGCTTATGTATTTATAGCTCAGTTCACCCATTCGGAGATCAGAGCGACCAAAGCGTTCTTTGAGGAATGTAGCAAAACGTCGACGGATTACATCATATTTTGTGTAAGAAGCCTGTGAGCGACTGATACCAACTTCTTCTTTGAGTTTCGTAAGGAAATCATCAAAGAATTTGAAAAAAGAGTCGGAGTCGGAGGATTTGCCGAGGTAAAGAGCTTTTATAAAGTCGAGCGAGAGAGTGTCGGAGAACTCATAGCGACGATAGAGGTGCATAAGGTCAAGTTCAATACGTTCAAGGGCTTCATTGACCTTGTTTGCTTCAGAAGTGCGACCCTTAACACGCCCTTTACTTTTATCCCATTGCTTTTCCTCAACGTTGAAGCCGGCGGAGCCTAAAATCATACGCTCGCCGTTTAGGTATAGCCTGACGAGGATCGGCGACTTGCCGTCCTTAGTTTTATAGCTTCTCAGGTAGAAGCACACGCGAAATTTTCTAATCATATCTCAAGATTTTGTTAGTGATACATCGTCATTTTTTCGGTGACAAAGTTCGGTAGTAAATTCCTTTGTAACCCCGTCTGTATCACGTCTATAAGTCATTTTTGGTGACACGAAAATTAAAGTTTCTTAAAGTGTCACCAACCTGACACCCACCCCGGCTTGTTTTTGGACACTCGGAAACTCCCGAAAGACTTCCCAAAAAGAGCCCTTGACAAAATATTGAGAACTATATCAGATTGATTATTAGCGTATTACTAAATGAGTTCAAAAAAGTAAGGCGCGAAAAAAAGCCAATCAGAAATCTTCTGACTGGCTCTCTGCGGAAAGGCAGGGATTCGAACCCTGGGTACCCGCAAGGGTACAACGGTTTTCGAGACCGCCCCGATCGACCACTCCGGCACCTTTCCTTATTATATTATGCGCAAGCTGTGGCCTTTGTGCTTTTGCGGTGCAAATTTAAGAAGTTTTTTTCAGATGGCAAAGCAGATTGGAGTTTTTTTGCTAATTTTGCATTGTTTTTTATTTGCGCGGCATTTTGCCGGGGCTTTTCTCTTTCCGGTGGGCCGCGATTAATATTTCAACTTTTATGAAAATAGGTATAATTGTGGCCATGCAGAGCGAACTCGCTCTTGTGCTTGAGGCTTTGGGTAATTTCAAAGAGTGTGTAGCAACGGTAGGCACGGTTTACACCGGTCGCCTTTTCGGCCACGACATCATGGTCACCAAATGCGGCATAGGCAAAGTGAACGCTGCCGTGGGCGCGCTTGACCTTATCAATTGTTTCGCACCGGATGTTGTAATAAATACCGGTGTGGCCGGGGGCACCGGCGCTGAGGCTAAGATTGGCGATGTGATTTTGGCCTCGGGTGTTGCTTATCACGACACCTGGTGCGGTCCGGGCACGGAGCGTGGCGCCGTGCAGGGTCTGCCGGATATTTTTGTACCGCAGCACGACACAGCGACTTTGGCCGCTGAAATCGGGGCGGGTACGGGTCTTGTGGCCAGCGGCGACATTTTTGTAAGCGAGCCTGACGATTTCCGCCGTGTGATGGCTGTGCGTCCCGATGCTGCGGTTATCGACATGGAGAGCGGAGCCATCGCTCAGGTGTGCTTCCTCAAAAGTGTGCCTTTCTTGTGTCTGCGCATTGTGAGCGACACTCCCGGCGACGGCGGCAACGAGGCTCAGTATGTGAATTTCTGGTCCGAGGCTCCGCGCGCTGTATTTGGCAAACTTGTGAGCCTGATTGAGCGTTTATAACGGCGTAACAGACATCTATTCCTGCATCATTTATATTATAGATTTAACGTATGCATATTGAGAGCCTGATTTCGGATTTGGCGTTTATCCTGCTTCTGGGAGCCGTAGTCACTGTTTTGTTTAAATGGATAAAGCAACCGGTGGTGCTGGGCTATATCGTTGCCGGTTTTTTGGCAAGTCCGCATTTCGAATATCTGCCGTCGGTGACAACTGAGGAGAATATCGATTTCTGGGCGCAAATCGGCATTGTGGTGCTCTTGTTTTCGCTTGGTCTGGAGTTTAGTTTCAAGAAACTGATGAACAGCGGCGGCTCCGCCGCCGTAACTGCCTTCATCATCATATCAGGCATGATGTGCACGGGCATAGGCATCGGTCACGCCATGGGCCTGACGACCATCAACTGCCTGTTTCTGGGCGGTATGCTGTCGATGTCGTCGACAACGATTATCATTAAGGCGTTCGATGATTTGGGATTGCGGCAGCGCAAATTCACATCTCTGGTTCTGGCCGTGCTGATTGTCGAGGATTTGTTTGCAGTGGTCATGATGGTGTTGCTGTCTTCGATAGCTATTAACAAAACTGTTGAGGGTGGCGCTTTGGTATTCTCGATAGCCAAGCTTGTGTTTTTTCTGGTCATCTGGTTTGTTGTGGGAGTGTTCGTGCTGCCCACGGCGCTCAATGCATGCCGTCGCTATCTCAACGGTGAGACACTGCTTGTGGTGTCGATGGGCTTATGTCTGGGCATGGCCGTATTCTCGGTGTATTGCGGTTTTTCGCTTGCTCTTGGAGCGTTCGTCATGGGTTCGGTTTTGGCCGGCACGAGCTACGCCGAGCGCATCGAGCATGTGGTGACTCCTGTCAAAGATCTTTTCGGGTCGGTGTTTTTCATCTCTGTGGGCATGATGGTGCAACCGGCTGTCATAGCCGAGTATGGTGGCTCCATACTTCTCCTTTCGGCAGCGGTGATAACCGGTATGATAATATTCGGCACGTTCGGCATGCTTGTCACGGGCCAAACGCTGAGAGTAGCCATCGAGTCTGGATTTTCTCTGACTCAGATCGGCGAATTCGCTTTCATCATCGCCACGCTTGGCATGAGTCTGGGCGTGCTCGACCCTTCAATCTATCCTATCGTGGTGGCAGTGTCTGTGCTCACTACATTCCTTACTCCGTATTTTATAAAGATGTCGCCGCACGCCGCTGACTTTCTCGAGCGCCACTTACCGGCTCGCATGAGAGTGATTCTGGAGCGTTATCAGCGTCAGGCTGCACGTTCCAACGCCCGTCAGCACGGATGGTTTTTTGCCCTGCGACGCTACATCTCGTCCACTCTCCTCTATTCAATGATACTTGTGGCCGTCATCATAGCCGGCGACAAGTTTCTGATGCCGTGGCTCGACGGCATGGCACCGTCGTGGGGTCGCCTCATATCCACCGTAGCTACGCTTGCTGCCATGTCGCCATTTCTGATGGCGCTTCTCACTCCCATTTCCGCCGGCCGGGATGACGACACCTCACGCTCGGTGCCTGCCGTGCCGAGGATTGTGCTTTCGATATTCCGCTTCGTCGTAGCTCTGGGATTTGTTATATACGTGATGGCGAGATTCTTTTCCCCGGGCGTGGGCGCCACTGTGGGCGCTTGCATTGCCGTGGGCATTATTCTGTTGTTTTCGCGCAAAGTCAAGGCTCGTATGTCGCGTATCGAGGATAAGTTTTTGTATAATCTCAACGAGCGCGACCTGCGCCGCTCGGGCAAAAACAACAACATTGTGGGCGATCTGCATATGGCCTATATCACCGTTGGCGACGGCTGTTGCTTCGCGGGTATGCCACTCGCCGAGTCGGAGTTGCGCACGCGCTACGGTGTGAGCGTGGCCGGCATCAACCGCGGCGGCACCGTGATGCCGGTGCCCTCGCCTCAGACACGCATCTATCCCGGCGACGTGTTGTGTGTGATAGGCAGCGACGAACAGATTTCCACACTTCTGCCCGTAGTCGAGGCCAAACTCCCCGAGCCGGAGAACGAAAGCGATTATACAGAATTCCGCCTTGACCATATCCTGCTCACCGCCGGGTCAAATCTCGTGGGCATGACTCCGGTCACCGCCCGGCTTTCGGCACGCGGCGTATTGCTTGTGTCGGTGCAAAGAGGCGACGAATACATCGACGCATCGCCCGACGTGACTTTTGCCAACGGCGACATTATCCACGTGGCCGGCTCGCCGGCACACCTGAAAGAACTGAACTTATAACGGTGAAAAACAGCAGTAAAAGCATTCCGACAGCCGAACCAATCTGCACTGCCGATTGTTATATACACAAAAATCAAAAATATGTGTTGCAAACTGCACATCACATAACTGTCGATATATCAAATATTTACACTCTTATTGCTTAAAATTTACATAAAATTTAGTAAAAAGAATTTGTATTTATAAGAAATTTTACTTAAATTTGTGGCAAAATTAAGAAACATATAAGAGATCCAATACACACAGGTAAACAATTTCGTATAACATTTAATCACTTACACACATGACAACAGAAGAAATCGGCACCTATGCCGGCCAGGTCTGGCAAGCCCTCAATGAAGCTGACGCTCTCGGTGTGAAACAAATCAAAAAAATCACCAAGCTCAAAGACAAAGAGGTGTACGCAGCCCTCGGATGGCTCGCTCGCGAGAACAAGCTCGTGATCGCCACCGATCCCGAAGACGCCAAAGAATGCGTCGTTTCGCTTGTAGGCTAACTCCTATCGCAACAATCCCCTTTACTCCATACAGAGGGTGCGGCCATCCGACCGCACCCTCTGACTATTTATGTATACGGGGAAAATGGCAAACATAGTGATTTGAAACGGCATTTTCACTTCACCAGCCGTCGGTTCAGGGAATTTTTGTAACTTTGCATGGTTTTTCGTACAAAGGTCTAAAAACAGTTTCTAATCATGGTCGAGAAGTCTGATTATACCGAACGATTGTGGAACGGGCAATATTGGAAAGTGATGATCTGCAACTTCATGCTCTTCTTTGCGTTCTATCTTCTCACTCCCCTGTTGCCTCTCTATCTTGACGCCGAGTTTGCCGCAGACAAGGACACTATCGGCGTTATCCTTTCGGGCTACGTGGTGGCTACTTTTCTAATACGTCCTTTCAGCGGCTACATTGTCGACAGTTTCAACCGCAAGAAGGTACTGATGGTTTGCCTTTTCGGCTTCGTCATTTGCTTTGCCGGCTATCTCGGCGCCACGACAATACTGATGTTCGCCATAGTGCGCACCATGCACGGCATCCCCTTCGGAGCCGCCACCGTGGCCAACTCCACCGTGGCCATCGACGTGCTTCCCTCATCGCGCCGTGCCGATGGCATCGGATATTACGGACTGAGCAACAACCTTGCCATGGCCATCGCCCCGTCGGCCGGCATATATCTGTATAAATACACCGGAAGTTTTGAAATACTATTCTGGATATCACTGGTTATTGCCTTCGTGGGGTTTGTCACATCGACTACCGTGAAATTACCCGGAAGAGCAATAAAGGAAGGCCGCCCGCGTATCGATCTCGACCACTTCTTCCTGACACGCGCCTGGCTCATGGCCATCAATATATGTCTTTTCGGACTCTGCTGGGGCGTGATGCAGAACTATGTGGCCCTCTACGGCCAACAAGAGCTCGGCATCACCGACGGCACAGGCATCTTCTTCGCCATACTTTCGGGCGGACTTGTGCTTTCTCGCCTTACCGGACACAAGGCACTGCGCGAAGGTAAACTCACGCTCAACTGCACACAGGGAGTGCTGCTTTCGCTGGCCGGGTACACACTGTTTGCACTTGCAATTAATCAATACACCTACTACGCTTCGGCGCTGCTCATAGGTCTGGGCAACGGCCGTATGTACCCGGCTTTTCTCAATATGTTTGTCCGCGTGGCACGTCACGACCAACGCGGCACGGCCAATTCATCTATACTCATTTCCTGGGATCTCGGCATGGGTTTTGGCATACTTTTGGGCGGCGTGATTGCCGAATATGTAAGCTTCTCAGCTGCGTTCTGGACCGTAGCTGCCATGCAAGGCGCCGGAGCGCTTCTCTTTATCCTTGCCACGCGCTACTTCTACACCCGTCGCGCCCTGCCCGAAGCCGACTCATAGCGGCATCAGGATTCGAGCCGGCGGATGCTCGGGAATATTCATTTTAGCAATCGCCGCTTATGAGAACGCATCATAACAGGCGGCCACTGAGCAGTAATTTTGCAAGAGGATGGTAGTCACCTTTCAGACCCACTGGCTAAGCATGACGGTATATCTGCACATGCGCAAGAACAAATGCATGGAGTACGAGACCGTGATTTCTTCATCTTCCGCCTCGTCAAGCTATAGGCCTGAAATTTTAACACTACATCCTCTCGGCTTTAACAAATGCACCGGAAAAATCGGCTTGAGCCACAACATCCCGGCGGGAATGTCATGCGACTGTCACCGAGAAGTACCGAAAGTCCCGGAGCGACAAGTAAAAAAAGTTACCCCTGTTGCCATGGCAACAGGGGCGCTTATAATTTATGCTCCTTTACCGACCGGACGGCCGGCAAAGGGGAATTTGGATTTATTTGAGGGCGTCCTTAACGGCGTCGTTGGGTACCATCTCCTCTTTGAAGACGTAGGCGCCGGTTTTGGGCGATTTCACCATTTTGATAACTTTGCTGAATGTACGACCTTCGCCTTTCTGCACGGAGGCCACAGTTTTCTTTGCCATATCTTGTAAGTGTTATTGCTTATTTGATTTCTTTGTGGATGGTCATTCGCTTAAGGATGGGGTTGTATTTCTTAAGCTCGAGACGCTCGGGGGTGTTTTTGCGGTTTTTAGTGGTGATGTAGCGTGATGTGCCGGGCATACCACTTGCTTTATGTTCGGTGCATTCGAGGATTACCTGTACTCGGTTGCCTTTAGCTTTCTTTGCCATAATATAGTGTGTATTAGAAGCCTATTACTTTAATATCGTCGTTTAAATAACCTTTGGCGCTGGCCTGTTTCATAGCAGCGTCGAGGCCGAGCTTATTGATGGTGCGCAGACCGGCGGCTGAGATAGTGAGTGAAATCCAGATGCCCTGTTCTACCCAGTAGAATTTTTTATTGAACAGGTTAACGTTGAATTTACGTTTGGTGCGACGCTTTGAGTGCGAAACGTTGTTGCCTGTAAGTGCTTTTTTGCCGGTGATTTGACAAATCTTTGACATGGCTGTTGTAGTTTATCGTTGACGTATCTATTTTGTTTTACGTTTTGAGGCCGGCATCTCAGCTCATATCGCAGCCAATTGCATCTTTTTGGCGCTTTACAGGATGAGCCACAAAACAGTGTGCAAAGTAACGAATTTTTTTCTTCCTGACCAAAATTTTTGCTTCTTTTTTTTGATATTTTTTCTCTCACGCGGTTTTTTTGTAACTTTGTGTGCATTTATGTTCGTTATAATATTTTACACTTTGCGATATGACTGATTTTTTGCGCTGCGCTCTCATCCAGCAGCATAATACCGACAATATTGCCGACAATCGTGCCCGGCTCAATGAGAAAATACGTCAGGCTGCCGGACGGGGCGCCCGGCTGGTAGTGCTTCAGGAACTTCACGACTCGCTTTATTTCTGTCAGAGCGAGAATGTTGAGCTTTGTAATCTTGCCATCGACCCCAAAGGCGAGAATATGGAACTTTACAGCCGGGCAGCTCGTGAGGCCGGCGTGGTACTGGTGACTTCGATTTTCGAGCGCAGAGCTCCGGGTCTTTATCACAACACGGCCGTTGTTTTTGACAGCGACGGCTCGGTGGCCGGGAAATACCGCAAGATGCACATTCCCGACGATCCGGCTTATTATGAGAAATTCTATTTCACTCCGGGCGACCTTGGTTTTCACCCCATAAAGACTTCGGTCGGCTGCCTCGGTGTGCTTGTGTGCTGGGACCAATGGTATCCCGAGGCCGCGAGGCTGATGGCCCTTGCCGGCGCCGAAATTTTGATTTATCCTACGGCCATCGGATGGGAAAGCACCGACCCGCAGGACGAGAAGACGCGACAACGCGAGGCGTGGATCACCGTGCAGCGCGGTCATGCCGTGGCCAACGGCCTGCCTCTGGTGGCCGTGAACCGAGTGGGTCATGAAGCTGACCTTTCGGGCGCCACAGGCGGAGTGGACTTCTGGGGATCGTCGTTCGTAGCCGGTCCGCAAGGCGAAATTTTGGAAATGCTGCCCTCGGATAAGGAAGCTGTGACCGTTGTAGACATTGACCTCAAGCGCAGCGAGCACGTGCGCCGTTGGTGGCCCTTCCTTCGCGACCGCCGCATCGACTTCTACGGCGACCTAACGCTGCGATTCAGAGACTGAGATACAATTATTACCGGTTATGAGAAATTCCGTACAGCCTAAGCTTATCGTTCTCCCTTCGGGGTTGCGCATCGTGCACCGCCATGACCGTGGCGCACGCGTCGATTATTGCGGCGTTATGGCAGCCGTAGGGTCGCGCAACGACGACCCGGACTCACCGGGCATGGCCCATTTCGTGGAGCACACCATATTTAAAGGCACACTCCGACGCTCGGCATGGCATATCCTCAACCGCATGGAGCGCATAGGAGGCGAGCTCAACGCCTACACCACCAAGGAGGAGACCGTTGTCTATTGCGCGGCACCGGCTTCGCATCACCTCCGCGCCATAGAGCTGATAGCCGACCTGGTGATAAATTCGCAATTCCCGGAGCGCGAAATATGCAAAGAACGCGACGTGGTGGCCGATGAAATCAATTCTTACCTCGACTCGCCGGCAGATGCGATTATTGACGATTTTGAGGATTTGATTTTTGCCGGCACGCCTCTGGGACACAATATCTTAGGCACAGAGGAGGCACTGTCGCGATTCACGTCTGAGAGTTGCCGCGATTATCTGCACAAATGGTACACGCGCTCCAATATTATCGTATTCTATTGCGGAGCTGCATCAGCCGAACGCATTGCGTCGGCTGTCGAGAAATATTTCTCGGCTCTGCCACAGGGAGCGCCCCAAGTGCAGGAAAGGCTGACGCTGCCGAACGTAAAATTTGACCATACTCGGCGTCTCGACCTGCATCAGGCTCACGTGGCCATGGGCGCCACAGTGCCGTCGATGCGCAGTCCTGAGCGTTTTACCTATTTTTTACTTAACAACATCCTCGGCGGCCCGGGCATGAACTCGCTGCTCAACCTTGACCTGCGCGAGCACCGCGGACTTGTCTACACCGTAGAGTCTAATCTCGGACTGCTCTCCGACACCGGACTGATGCTCATTTATTTCGGCTGCGACCCCGGCGACGCCGCACGCTGCCGCAAACTTATCGAGGACCGTATCGCTGACCTCGCCGCATCACCGCTGACCGAAAGGTATGTATCGGCAGCAAAAAAACAATATATCGGCCAGCTAACCGTAGCATCGGACAATCGCGAGAGCACCATAATATCGGCCGCACGCGCTGCGCTCATCTACAACAGATTGAGCGACACGAAACGACTCGTCGAAGAGATTGAGGCCGTAACGCCTGAAATGCTCCGCAGCGCGGCCGAGTCGGCAGCCTGCCGGTCGGTACTCACCTTTGCACCCTGAACCTGTCATGAAACCTCATGCACATTACATGGCCCGTGCCATTGAGCTTGCCCGATGCGGCGAACCTTACGCTCACCCCAACCCGCTGGTGGGGGCTGTGATTGTCAACGCCTCGGGAGAGATTCTGGCCGAAGGTTACCACCGCCGGTGCGGCGAGGCTCACGCCGAAGTCAACGCTGTGAGGATGCTCGACAGCAAGTATCCCGGCATCGACACCGGCAACCTCACAATATATGTAAGCCTCGAACCTTGCGCACATTACGGACGCACCCCGCCATGCGCTGAAATGCTCGCCCGGAGGGGCTTCGGACGGGTTGTCATCGGCACGCTCGACCCATTCGCCAGGGTCAACGGCCGCGGCGCGGCCATACTTCGCAACTCTGGTGCGGAAGTAATAACGGGAGTGATGGAAAAAGAGTGCCGTGCGCTCAACCGCCGTTTCTTCATCGCGCACACTCACCGCCGTCCGTATATAATGCTCAAATGGGCACAAAGCGCCGACGGCTACATCGACGCCCGGCGTACCGTGACACATCCCGGACCTTACGCTTTTTCATCTTCGCTCTCCCGGACACTGACACACCAATTGCGCACCCGGTTCGACGCCATCGCCGTAGGAGCGAATACGGCACGGTGCGACCGTCCGCAGCTCGACACCAGATTTTGGCCCGGCCCTGTGCCGCGCCCTGTAATCTTCGGCAACGAAAGGTGTGCCGAAGGGTTGCCGCTGTGCGACCGACAACCTTTATTCATCGACGGAGCACGCACGGCTGAGGACCTTTCAGTGGCACTCGCCGCACTTTACGACAGCGGCATCGCGTCGCTGCTTGTCGAGGGCGGAGCCGGACTTTTGCAATCGTTTATCAGCGCCGGACTGTGGGACGACCTGCGCATTGAGACTTCGCCGATAAGACTCGGAGCCGGAGGTTCGGTACGCGCTCCCTCTATCCCAGCCCGCGCTCGCCTGACCAAGATGAAAACCGTAGACGGCCGCAACATTGCGCTTTACTCCAATCCGCAGTCGTGATTTCCGGCTTCTGCGCGGGTGTTGCTATGGAATATCGGTTTATTTTTGAGTTTTGAACGCTGCCTTGATGCGTTTGACGCCGGTCGTTCCGAGAATGAGGAGCGCGGTGTATTGCAACGTTTTTGCAAGTCCGAAAAAAACAGCCCACAACACGCCTTTGGCTGTCGCCGACAGGGGAAGCAGCATCTGCGCAAACGATACTATATAACAGACTGCACAAAGCGCCGCAACAATAACGCCCGTACGGAACGACAACGCGCCGAGGCGCTGCCTGAGCCAAGCCAACGCTTGCGACATAAATTACCTAAAATATTATTGTTTGATTCCGGTTTGTTCCATTGCTTTCATGGGGCATTTTCGCACGCATTTGCCGCACTCGATGCACAGGGTGTAATCAATCACCGGAAAGCCCTCTGCATCCTGCGAAATAGCGCCGACCGGACACGCTTTGATAAGCGGACACACATGGTCGTGAGGACAGATGTTTTTATTTACCTTTATCATAATGGAGATTTTGGCTGTAAAGTTAATCATATTTTTCGACTCGGCAAAATCGATGATTCGAATATCAGGAAGAATTGAGGCGCAAGTAACAATTTGCGTGATTGAAATATATTGCTTAACTTTGTGGCTGCAAAAATTCAGAAACACGACTTATAAGCCATGGCTTCCAAACAATTTTTCCGCGCTTTGCCCCGTAAAGGATTTCCTTTATACACGATACTGCTGATATATCTCGTCGCAGGATATTTTTGGCCTGCAATCGGTTTATAGCCATAATCTGCATGATAGCGCCGGTAGCCTTCGCCGTTCGCAAAGGCCGCTGGTGGTGCGGCAATGCTTGTCCGCGCGGCAGTCTATACGACATGATACTTACCAAATACTCTCCGCACAAGCCGATACCGGCGTTTGTACGCACCCGCGGATTCCGTATATTCATGGTGCTGTTCATTTTCACCATGTTCGGCACGCAAATGTACCGCGCATGGGGCGATTGGGATGCCATGGGGCGTGTGTTCTGGACAATAATACTAATCACTACGATTGTAGGCGTGGCTCTTTCGTTTATTTTCGCTCCGCGCACGTGGTGCTCGTTCTGTCCGATGGGAACATTATCGTCATGGGTGACTCCGAGCAAGGGCAATCTGCCCGAGGGTTACCGCCGCATTGTCGTCGGAGAAAATTGCACGACCAAATGCAAACTCTGCTCGGCAGTTTGCCCAATGCAACTGAAACCGTACGAGAGCAAAGGCGATGAGGACGGGCTGCTCAACCCCGATTGCATCAAATGCGGAAACTGCACCAGAGGATGCCCGCTGAAAGTGCCCGAAATGTCGACTGTCCGCAGCGCAAAGCCGTAAACTCAGGCAGCTGACACCTCCTGCGCGCGCAACGAAAACCGGCAAGCGCGTGAGCGTAATAAAAAAATAGACATAATTGCTTTTTTGCTCGGATTTTTTTGTTACCTTTGTGGCATGATACTTCTGAGCCTTGCCGACAGCCATGATTTGCGCCCTTTGCCTTTTTATCTGGCAATGGAGCAATGGATTGCGCAGAAAATACCCGGCGAGGAGGCGCTTTTCACCTGGGTGGTGCGTCCGACGGTCATCATCGGCCGACATCAGTGTCTCGAGACCGAAGTCGACGTAGAATATTGCCGCTCTCACGACATCGACATAGTGCGGAGGCTCAGCGGCGGCGGTTGTGTCTATGCCGACCCCGACAATCTTATGATAAGCTACGTATGTCCCACTCACCGGCCTGTGTCGGAAGTCTTTGCCATATTTGCCCGCAACGTCGCCGACACGCTGCGTGACCTTGGGCTTAACGCCGAAGTATCGGGGCGCAACGACATCCTCATCGACGGGAAGAAAGTGTCGGGGTGCGCCTACTATCACACCGGCGACCACGCAATCGTACACTCAACCATGCTCTTCGGCTGCAATCCGGCGGCCATGTCGCTGGCCATCACCCCCGAACGGTCGAAACTGGCCCTTCGCGGCGTAAAATCGGTGGCCTCGCGCATCACAACCATCTCGGAGCACAATCCCGACATCACTATTCCGCGTTTTCGCAGCGAAATCAGGCATCTTACATCCGGCGAGCACATCATCACACCGGCCGAAGAGGCCGAAATCAGACAAATCGAGGCCCGCTACCACACTACCGAGCATCTGCAAGGCCGCAGACTCGCAGGCCCGGCACTGCACAAATCGCAACGCATCGACGGCGTGGGCCGGGTGGACGTAAACCTCAGCGTCGAGAACGGAATAATCACTCAGGCCGCCATCCGCGGCGACTTCCTAACCGGCCAAACCGACGTGAGCGTATTAGAAAACGTAATCCTCGGCCAACGCCCCGGCAGAATCTGTCTCGACAACATCGACGTGCCCGGCATAATCACGGGACTCTCAGCCGCCCGACTTACAGAAATCATAAATCAGTAATTACACAATATCACCACCATGGAAACACTTAAAACCACTTGCCTGCACCCGCGCCATGTGAGCATGGGCGCATTGATGAGCCCGTTCGGCGGCTTCGACATGCCCATACAATACAAGGGCATCGTCGACGAGCACAACGCCGTGCGCACGGCTGCCGGCGTTTTTGACGTATCGCACATGGGCGAAGTGCTCGTGAGCGGACCGCAGGCCGAGCTCTTTGTAAACCACATCTTCAGCAACGACATCAGCGCCTGCTCCGACGGCAAGATTCTCTATGGCATGATGCTCAATCACGACGGCGGTGTGGTCGACGACCTGCTCGTGTACCGCCGCAGCGCATCCGAATTCTTTATTGTCATCAATGCCTCCAACATCGACAAAGACGTGGAGTGGATTACGGCTCAGGCCAAAGATTACGATGTGAAAATCGACCACCTCAGCGACTCGTACGGCGAACTGGCCGTTCAGGGCCCCGAGGCGGAAAAAATATTGCGCGATGTGCTCGGCATAGACTGCGCCGACCTCACCTTCTACACATTCAAAGACATCGTCATCGACGGAGTTCCATCCATTGTGAGCCGCACCGGCTACACCGGCGAGGACGGCTTTGAAATATACTCATCGCCCGCAGTCACCGTAGCTCTATGGGACAAACTCATTGACGCCGGAGTGCAGCCTTGCGGACTCGGGTGCCGCGACACTCTGCGCTTCGAAGCCGGACTGCCGCTCTACGGCGACGAGCTGTCTGACACCATCACCCCCGTAGAAGCCGCTCTGAGTATGTTTGTCAAGCTTGACAAGCCCGAATTTATCGGCAAAGATGTATGTGCCCGCCAGAAAGCCGAAGGCGCCCCGCGCAAGCTCGTAGGCCTCGAAGTAGAGGGTCAGGCCATCCCCCGTCACGGCTACGAAGTGCTCAATGCCGACGGCGAGACCATCGGCATCGTCACAACAGGCTACCACTCCATCACCCTCGACAAGAATCTGGCCATGGCGCTCATCGACTCGCGCTACGCAGCCCTCGGCACCGAACTTAAAGTTAAAGTGCGCCGCAAGGTGTTTCCGGCCGTTGTGGTAAAAAAGAGATTCTACACACCAAATTACAAAAAATAAACCCCATAAAATCCATACAGTCATGATTAAATATCTCAACACCCATGAATATGTGAATGTCAACGGCGACGTTGCCTTCATCGGTATCTCCGAATACGCTGCAAAACAACTCGGCGACGTTGTCTACGTCGATATGCCCGAAGAGGGCGACGATGTGACGGCTCACGAGGAGTTCGGCGCCATCGAGTCGGTAAAGGCCGCCTCCGACCTGTTCTCACCTGTGACCGGCGCAGTCATCGAGTCGAACCAAAGCCTCATCGACAACCCCGCATTGGTCAACAAAGACCCGATGAACGCATGGATTATCAAGGTTCAGCTCACCGACCCGTCGGAACTCGACACACTCATGAGCGAAGAAGAATATAAGAAATACGTGGAATCGCTCTAAGACACCGAAATGTCACGTTTTTTCCCCCACACGCCGGCCGACATCGCCGTGATGCTCGAGAGCTGCAGAGCCAATACTCTCGACGATCTGTACAGCGATGTGCCTGAGCAACTCAGACTCAGACGCGACTATGACCTGCCGTCGCAGATGAGCGAAGACGAGGTGCGCCGCTACTTCGCTTCGATGGCAGCCGAATGTACGCCCTTGTGCTGCTTCGGCGGAGCCGGATTCTACGATCACTACACCCCGTCGGTAATTGCCTCCATCACTTCGCGCAGCGAATTTCTCACAGCCTATACACCCTACCAGCCCGAAATCTCTCAAGGCACACTGCAGTACATCTTTGAGTATCAGACAATGATGACGCGCCTCACCGGCATGGAGGTGTCGAACGCATCGATGTACGACGGCGCCACCGCCACGGCCGAAGCAATGCTCATGTGCGTGGCCGCCGCCCGAAAGAAAAACCGCGTGCTCATATCCGAAACCGTAAATCCGGCCGTACAGGCCGTAGTTGCCACCTATGCCCGCTACCACGGCGTGACCGTGGAGGTGATACCGCAGCACGACGGCGTGACATCTCGAGAGGATTTCAAACTGATGATGCAAGCCGGCGATGTGGCCGGTGTAATTGTGGCCTCGCCCAACTTCTACGGCATAGTCGAAGACTACACCGGATGGGCCGACATATGCCACGACAACAAGGCTCTTCTGGTCATCAACGCCATACCGTCGGCTCTGGCCGAAATACGCACTCCCGGCGAATGGGGAGCAGATATCGCTGCCGGCGACGCTCAGAGTCTGGGCATGCCTCTCAACTACGGCGGTCCGTATCTGGGATATCTCTGCACAACCAAGGCACTGATGCGCAAGATGCCCGGCCGCATCGTGGGAGCCACCAAAGACCGCAACGGACAACGCGTGTTCGTGCTCACTCTTCAGGCGCGCGAGCAGCACATACGCCGCGAGAAGGCCACATCCAACATTTGCTCCAATCAGGGTCTGATGGCCCTGCACACTGCTGTCTATCTCTCGCTCATGGGCACAGAAGGACTCAGACAGGTGTGCCGACTTAGCCGCGACGGAGCGCATTATCTCTGCCGGCAGCTCACCGCCACAGGCAAAATGCACCTGCTGCACCCCGACAAGCCTTTCTTCAACGAAATGTTGATGAAGGTGCCGGCCGGCAACGTCGATGCCATCCTCGCTGCGGCTCTCAAAGAGGGCATATTCGGCGGCGTGAAACTTGCCGACGATCTGCTGCTGATTGCCGTCACCGAACGACAGTCAAAGGCCGACTGCGACCGTTACGTATCACTCGTTAAAAATATCTGAAAGCTATGAACCGCGAATTGTACAGCTCTCTCATTTTCGAGCACTCCAAGCCCGGACGCACCGGCTTCAGCCTCCCCAAAAACGAGTATCCCGAAGCACCGTGCCTGCCGCAGCATCTGCGCCGCGAAAAACCTCTGCACCTGCCCGAGGCCGACGAACTCACCGTAGTGCGCCACTATACCAACATGAGCACCAACAACTTCGGCGTCGACACCGGCTTTTACCCCCTGGGCTCGTGCACGATGAAGTATAATCCCAAAATCAACGAAGAGATAGCATCCGACCCGGTGATTGCGCGTCTGCACCCTCTGCAGCCGGTAAGCACCACACAGGGCGCCCTGCACATCTATTATGACCTGCAGCGAGCGCTCAGCGAGATAGGAGGCATGGCCGAATTCACGCTCAATCCCTTTGCCGGCGCTCACGGTGAGCTCACCGGTCTGATGGTGATACACGCCTACCACGACTCCCGGGGCGACATCACCCGCCGCAAGGTGATTGTGCCCGACTCGGCCCACGGCACCAATCCGGCAAGCGCCGCCGTGTGCGGTTACCAAATAGTGGAAGTGAAGTCGCTTCCCGACGGCACCGTCGACGTCGACGACCTGAAATCGAAGCTCGACGCCGAGGTGGCCGCAGTGATGATGACAAACCCCAACACAGTGGGAATGTTCGAGAAAAACATCCCCGAGATAGCCGAGGCCGTGCACGCAGCAGGCGCTTTGCTATACTACGACGGAGCCAATCTCAACCCCATGCTCGGCGTGGCACGTCCGGGCGATATGGGATTTGATGTCATGCACATCAACCTGCATAAGACATTCTCCACTCCGCACGGAGGCGGCGGTCCGGGCTCGGGTCCGGTGGGCGTACGCGCCGGACTGGAGAAATTTCTCCCCAATCCGCGTGTGGTGAAGAAGAGCGACGGTACTTTCGACGTTGTCGGCGACGGCGACGCTCTGGGCCGCATATCGATGTTTCTCGGCAACTTTGCCGTGGAGATGCGCGCTTTGGCCTACATCCTCTCGCTGGGCAAGGAAGACCTGCCCAAAGTCGGTCCGCTGGCCACACTCAACGCCAATTACATCATGCACCGCCTGCGCGACCTGTACAAACTCCCTGTCGAGGGCCCTTGCAAACACGAATTTGTATTCGACGGGCTGGCCGACAAGTCGACCGGCGTAACCACGCTCAACATAGCCAAGCGTCTGCTCGATTACGGATTCCACGCTCCCACCATCTACTTCCCGCTTCTTTTCCATGAGTCGCTGATGATTGAGCCCACCGAAACAGAGTCGCTCGAGACTCTCGACAGATTTATCGACGTGATGCGCCTCATCGCCAAGGAGGCTGCCGAAACGCCCGATGTGGTGAAAGAAGCGCCTCACAACACCCCCGTGTCGCATCCCGACGAAACCGAGGCAGCCATGCACCCGGTGGTCGTGTACCCCGACGAAGAATAACAGGCACTCAACTATCCTGCCATGAACTACGACCTTATAATAATAGGCGGCGGACCCGGCGGCTACGAACTGGCTGCCGATCGGGCCGCCCGTGGCCAGCGCGTGGCTCTCATCGAGCGCGACAGCCTCGGGGGCACGTGTCTCAACCGCGGCTGCATTCCCACAAAATGCCTCTGCGCCTCGGCCGAAACAATCCATACCGTGCGCGATGCAGAAGCGTTCGGCGTCGACATTCCCACGTTCACAATCGACTACTCGCGTGCTACCGAAAGAATGCATGCCGTCGTAGGGAGTTTGCGTGCCGGTATTGAGCAACTGCTGCGCGGAGTGGATGTAATCAACGCTGAGGCCCGGCTGAGCGCCGGAGGCAACGAAGAGTGTCCCATAAACGTACATGCCGGCGAAAAAGTGCTCACAGCCCGGCAGATTATCATTGCCACCGGCTCTCATCCGGCAAGCCTCCCCATCCCCGGCGCCGAGCTCGCAATCGACAGCGACCGGGTGCTCGCTCTCGACACTTTGCCCGACAGCGCGGCCATCATAGGCGGCGGTGTCATCGGCATGGAGTTTGCGTCGATTCTCAATGCATTCGGTGTGGATGTAACCGTGATAGAATATTGCAAAGAGATACTTCCGCCATTCGACAGCGACATTGCAAAGCGGCTGCACACCATCTTGCAGCGCCGCGGCATTAAAATCGTCACCTCGGCCGCTGTCAGCGCAATCACCGCAGAGCCGGGCAAACTGCGCGTGACCTACACAGGGCGCAAAGGAGAAGAAAGCACCGAGGCGTCGGTTGCGGTGATGGCCGTGGGACGCCGCCCCACACTGCCGCCGGGCTGCGAGGATGTCGGAATCGAACTCACCGAACGCGGCTACATAAAAGTGGACAGCGCCATGCGCACTTCGGTGCCCGGCGTCTATGCCGCGGGCGACGTCAACGGCCTCTGCATGCTCGCTCACGCCGCAGCCGCACAAGCCCGTGTAGCCGCGGGTGAGGAAGCAGATCTCTCGCTCGTGCCGTCGGCGGTCTTTACGCTCCCCGAAACCGCGATGGTCGGGGCTACCGAAGATGCACTCAAAGCCTCTCAGACACAATATGCCGTGGCCAAATCAATGTTCGGCGCCAATGGCAAAGCTCTGGCCATGGGTAAGGGCGAAGGACTCGTAAAAGTACTTTACGACCCCTCGACGCGCAAAATTCTGGGCGTACACGTCCTCGGCCCCCATGCCTCCGATATTGTGGCTGAAAGCGCCGCATTGATATATGCCGGCGTCACCGTCGACGATGTGGCAGTCAGGCTCATACACGGTCACCCCACCCTCTCCGAAGCACTTTCAGCCGCTTGCAACGCCGCAAAATAGCACATTTTTGAAAAAAATTTGATTTTTTTTAAAAATATTTGCGCAAAAAGTTGATTATTTAAATTTTATTACATACATTTGCCAAAAATCTACATATTAACCAAATTAATAACCCTTACCCCATGAACAAGACTGAACTTGTAAATGCAATCGCAGCCAAAGCTGAGATTTCAAAAGTAGATGCAAAAAAAGCTCTCGATGCTGCTCTCGAAGCAGTTGCCGCCGCTCTCGCCGAGGGTGACAAAGTTGCCCTTCTCGGTTTCGGCACATTCGCTGTCAGCGAAAAAGCTGCCCGCACCGGCATCAATCCCCGCACCAAAGAAACCATCGAAATCGCAGCCCGCAAAGTTGTGAAATTCAAAGCCGGCGCCGAACTCAACGACAAAGTAAAATAAGTCCGAACTCATATCATGAGCCGGGTATCTCTTTAAAGTCCCGGACTCACCGCTCTATAAAAATCCGCCTCCGCTCAGCGTGGAGGCGGATTTATAATTTTGCACGAATTCAGGCCGGGGCCTGTGGTATGAATTGCCCTTACCCCGGCACGTGATTTGTATTGCTTCACCGACTATATATACGCTAAATACATGAGTGCGGAATTTAGCGTATAGTAATAATTCCTTTTTGAGAAATTATTATTATCTTTGCTGTTGCAAAGCCCCGCCTTGTGATACATTTATAGATAGGTATGAATTGTTTTATACATCTTGTTTTCGCAAAATCACGGATAAATGACCGGTATTTAAAATGACAACAAAAAAACAGAGATTTTTCAGAGGCATTTCATTGATATTGTTCATAATTCCGGCTGTCAGTGCCGTTTATTCTCAATCCATTGCAATTACAGACGACAAACTTAACGGCAATAGTATTCTGAACAATCCATATCGTTATATAGTTTCGACACCTGTCCTGCCTGACAGCGCTGACGTCCGTCTCCACGAACATAAAGCCTTTTGGCGGGCCGGAGCTGAGACGGTAGGGTTTAACATCGGCCTTTGGGCTTTCGACAGATATGTTCAGAAAGGAGATTACGCATACATTTCATGGAAGACCATCAAGGAAAATTTTAAGCACGGCTTTGAATGGGATGATGACCATCTGAGCACCAATATGTTTGCTCATCCTTACAATGGCTCAATATTCTTCAATGCCGGACGAAGCAACGGCTTTAATTTCTGGCAATCCGAATTATTTGCAATAGGCGGCAGCGCAATGTGGGAGATGTTCATGGAAAAGGAATATCCATCGACCAACGACATTATAGCCACTCCGATAGGCGGTGCCGCACTTGGCGAAGTGCTATACCGCACATCCGACCTTATTCTCGATGACCGCAGTAGCGGAGGCGAGCGTTTTGGCCGCGAGCTGGCGGCTTTTCTTGTTGACCCCATGAAGGGAATAAACCGAATAATCACCGGAGCGGCATGGAAGAAACGTGCCACATCCGGTCGCCGTTTCGGAATACCGCCAATCAGTGTGGAACTTTCATCAGGCGCCAGATATCTGTCTCTTATTGAAAACGATGAGGGCAGCCGGGCAGGTGCAGTCGCAGAAATCAATATCGAGTATGGCGACCGGTTTGCGGAAACTACAAAAGCGCCATACGATTATTTCTCCTTCCTGATGGAACTGCAATGCATAAAGTCACAGCCGCTTCTGAGCAGAGTAGAGATCATTGGCCGACTGCTTTCAAAAGAAATTGTCGAGAAAAAGAATATTCACCTGAATATAGGTATGTATCAGCATTTTGATTTTTTTGACTCCGACACCATACGACCCGAAAGAAACGCCGCACATTTTCCATGTTCAGTGCCCTATAAAATGGGGTCCCCGGCTTCTATTGGAGGCGGTGCCATGTTCAGGTATGTACCCACTAAGCTAATGTCGGTTGACGGATATCTACATCTCAATGGTGTTATACTTGCCGGAGTGCTGACAGACTTCTACCGGGATTATCACCGCAATTACAACTGGGGATCGGGATACTCGGTCAAGGCCGGTCTGAACTGGACGTTATCGGAGGACAGAATATCCATAAGACTTGCAGACCAATTTTATAAGATATTTACATGGAACGGTTACGATGTCAACTACGACTGGTCGCTGACACCCGAAGGAAAACCGGTAGACGTTCAGGGCGACGCCTCACATTCATCGTTCAACCATTTGGAAGCATCTGTAAACTACCGATTATGGAAGCGCCTTTTTCTGACCGGCGGCATTGATTTTTATTCGAGAAGGACAGAGTACACAGATATGTCGGTACGGATAGATAATTATACAATGAGCAGTCCTGTCGTACGCAGCAATCAATTCGGCGCTCATTTGATGCTGACATACAAATTTTGAATCAAAGCCTGCTCGACAATTTTAAAATCTCAGAAACAAGCATAAGCAATGGGGCGACCATATATAGCCGCCTGCTTTAACCCATGATTTTGCACTGTCGGACAATATAAAACAGCAAATTTATGTATATATTCCAAAAATAATCTTTAATATATTGTTCGAATTGGGATTTTTGCTTAAATTTGTATGAAAATATCAATTATATCTTTTTATGCGTTTTCTTCGTAACTTGTTTCTCATAAGCGTGTTGGCAATTGTCTCCGCCGGACAGGCTTCGGCTGAGGATTTAGTGATTATCCGCACCAACGACACTCACTCGCTCATCGACCCGGACCCCACCGACGGGCTCGGCGGCGTGGCGCGGCGCAAAGTGCTCATCGACAGCATACGCGCCGAGCATCCCGGCCGCACTCTGCTTGTCGACGCCGGAGACATGGTGCAGGGCACGCTCTTCTTCAATCTCTACTACGGCGAGCTGGAAGAAAAGCTGATGAACAAGCTGGGCTACGACATACGCATCCTTGGCAACCATGAGTTTGACAACGGCATGGAGGCTCTGGCCAAGAATCTCAAAGATGCCGACGCTGAGATGGTGTGCACCAATTACCAGTTTCGAGGCACTCCGCTTGATGGCATATTCGACCGCTACACAATAAAAGAAATCGACGGCAAGCGCATCGCCTTCATCGGCATCAATCTCAAGCCACAGGGCATGATTTCGCGCCGCAACTTCAAGGGTATGGGTTACAACAACGCCATCGAGGCGGCCAACCTCACGGCTAAATATCTCAAAGAAATCGAACGCGTCGATGCCGTAATAGCCCTCACGCACATCGGATATCTCGACAGCAATCCCACCGACGTGAATCTGGCCGAAGATTCAAAGGATATCGACATCATCATCGGCGGCCACAGCCATACGCCCATCGACCCCGCCGACGGCAAATATCCTTACATAGTCAACAATGCAGCCGGCAAGCCCGTGCTAATCACACAGACCGGCAAAGACGGCAAAGCGATTGGTGAAATCAAAATCAACCTCGACAGCATCGGTATCGGCGCCACTCCGCGCTACAAGGTGATAGGCGTCGACAAGCGCCTTGACTCGCGCGTCGACCCATCGGTGGAAGAAATCATCAAGCCTTACCGCGCCGAAGTCGACAAATACAACGCACGATACATTGCCGATGCCCCGCACTTCCTGCCTCATCGCTGCACCGAACTTCAGAACTTCGCCGCCGACTTTATCGAAGACCGCACGCGGCAGATGGTGCCCGACCTTGATTTCGTAATCATCAACAAGGGCGGATTGCGTCACGCAGTGGGCAAGGGCAAGGTGAGCGAAGGCGACGCAATCACGCTTATGCCTTTCTTCAACCGCGCTCAGGTAGTAGAGCTCAAAGGCGACAAGGTGATTGAAGTGTTCGACACGATAGCAGCCAAAGGCGGCAACGCCGTGTCGCGCCAAATCTATGCCGAATACGACAGCCAAGCCAAACATTGCCCGGTGCTCCTGCTCAACGGCAAACCCATCGACCCCGAAAAAACTTACAAAATCGGCACCATCGACTATCTGAGCGAAGGAGGCGACTATATGACCGGATTCACCGACTGCACCATTATTGCCGAGAGTCCCGACTACGTATTCAACGACCTGGTCAAATATCTGCGCAAGAAAAAGAAAATCAGCGCATCGGCCAAGCCGCGCATGGTGCCCGCCATGAGTGAGAAATAGCTTTCGGGCTCTCTCGCAAGTCGAGTCCATAAACTTTGAAATCAAATACCTAACCATATCCTGAAAAATGAACTTTTCTTACCTGATTTTGCTGGCGACGCTCGTGATGTCGAGCCTTACCGCCAACGCCCAGCGCTCCGACATGATAGAAAAAACACAATCGCCGGAGTGCAGGGCATGGGTCGACTCTGTTTTTAACGGTCTTAACGAGCGCCAACGCATCGAGCAGATTGTGATTATGCACCTGTCGCCGAGCAGCGACAAACACGTATGGGACAAATACTTTTCACGTCAGGATTTCGGCGGCGTACTCTTTTCAGGAGGACCGATAGAGAAATACGTCGAGGCGATGAACTACATACAGAGCGTATCGCGCGTGCCCGTGCTCGTGACATTCGACGGCGAGTGGGGTCTGGCAATGCGCATACCACAGGCTCCGCGCTTCCCTTACAATCAGGGTCTCGGCGCTATCACCGACACGCGACTGCTCTACGATTACGGCAAAGAGGTGGCACGCGAATGTCGCGAAATGGGCATTCAGGTCAACTTTGCGCCCGATGCCGACGTAAATTCCAATCCGCGCAACCCCGTTATCGGATACCGCTCCTTCGGTGAAGACCCGCGGCGCGTGGCCGATTGCGCCACCGCTTACGCTCTCGGACTCGAAGCCGGAGGCGTACAGTCGGTGTCAAAACACTTCCCCGGTCACGGCGACACCGAAACTGACTCGCACAAGGCCCTTCCGACAGTAAGCCACAGCAAAGAGACACTATTCAAAACCGACCTCTATCCCTTCCGTGACTATATTGACCACGGACTCTCGGGCGTGATGGTGGGACACATTGCCGTGCCCGCGATAGACCCCTCCGGTGCTCCGGCATCGTTGTCTAAAGCCGTGACAACCGACCTGCTGCGTAAGAAAATGGGATTCCGCGGTCTCGTCTACACCGACGCACTCGGCATGAAAGGCGCCGACAACGGTAAGGACGAGAACAATGGCGTAGACGCTCTCCTGGCCGGAGCCGACGTACTGCTCTCGCCGGCCGACCCCGACCACGTGGTCGACGACATCGCCAAAGCCGTATCCGACGGCCGCATCAGTCAGGCTCAAATAGACGGACGATGCAAGAAAATGCTCGCTTACAAATACGTCCTCGGACTCAGCCGGGTGCAACCGATAAATCCCGACAGCATCGAAGCACGCCTCAACAGTCCGGAAGCCGATGCCATAAACCGTCGCCTTGCAGCCGCTTCAATGACCTGTCTGGTGAACCGCGACAACACACTTCCGATCTCTAATCTCGCCAACCGCACCATTGCCGTAGTAAACATCGGCGCCGACAAGAACAACACATTCTCGGAGTATTGCGCGCGCTACGCCAAGGTCAAAACATTCTCAACCGACGGCGAAATGTCGCACAGCACTCTTGCAGAGCTTAAAAAATACGACACGGTCATTGCCGCCGTCTACAACGACAACCGGAGTGCCCGCGCCGCCATGCAGCAGCTCACCGGACTGCACAATCAGCTCATCGGCGTATTTATGATAAACGCCTACAAGATGGCCAAATTCCGTGAATCCATCCCGGCGATATCGGCTCTGATGCTGGCCTATGACGACACATTCTACACCCAATGCTACGCAGCACAGGCACTCTTCGGAGGCATCCGCGTAGACGGCAAGCTCCCCGTCAACCTCAATGGCGTAGCCACACTCGGTCAGGGCATCGAAATCGAAAAATCGCGCTTAGGCTACACATCACCGCTCGTAGAGAATATGCGTCCCGAACTGAGTTTCAAAATCGACTCAATCGTCAACGACGCAATCGCCAACGGCGCTTTCCCCGGCGCACAGGTCGTGGTGGCTCATCGCGGCAACATAGTGGTCGACGGAAGCTACGGCGCCATCACCAAAGACGGTCCGAAGGTCACCTCCGGCACGGTCTACGACTGCGCATCAGTATCAAAAACCGTGGGCACACTGCCCGGTGTGATGAAAGCCTACGATCTCGGCCTCTTCACCCTCGACGAACCGGCGTCGAAATACATCCCGGGGCTGCGCGTGCAGGGCAAGGATAGCATCACGCCGAGGATGCTGCTATATCATCAGACAGGCATCCCGGCCGCGCTGAACATGTACAACGTGATGTTCGATACCACCACCTACGAGGCTCCTCTCTATAAAACGAAGAAAGACAAGACCTACCGCATACAGTTTCAGCACAGCCTCTACGGCAACAAAAACGCCCGCTTGCGCAAGGACATAGTGAGCCGCAAGCACAGCGACAAATTTCCATGGGAGGCCGCCAAGGGCCTTTGGGTGGGAAAAGCCGCTTACGACACTATCATGAACCGTATTTATACATCCGAAATCAACCCCGCCCGCCCTTACGTATATTCTTGTCTTAACTTCTGCCTGCTCATGAATCTCGAGCAGCTCGTCACAGGTGAGCCGCACGACAAATTCGTGACCGAAAACGTATGGGCACCGCTCGGAGCTTACAGCATGTGCTACCGCCCCACTCTGCATCACAAACCCGACAATATCGCCTACACCGAGGACGACGAATTTCTGCGGGGTCAGCACGTGCACGGCTATGTGCACGACGAGACTGCGGCGTTCTCCGGCGGCGTGCAGGGCAACGCCGGAGTCTTCGCCACGGCCAACGACATCGCCAAGCTATGCCAGATGTGGCTCAACGACGGCACCTATGGCGACAAAATCATCTACACGCCCGAGACTTCGATACTTTTCACCACATCGAAAAGCCCCGACAGCCGGCGTGGCCTGGGATTTGACAAGCCCGACACTGTAAACCCCGACTATTCGCCCACAATCGACGAGGCCGACCCCTCGGTCTACGGTCACACGGGATTCACAGGCACGGTGTTCTGGATTGATCCGAAGAATGATTTGATATTCGTATTTCTCTGCAACCGCGTAGACCCCTCGCGCTACAATCCGGCGTTCGGCAAGACATCGGCCCGCACCAAGACCTTCCGCGAGGTTTATCGCTCGTTGGAATAATCAGGCCCTTATAACAAAATGCCCTCTTTTTTCGTTATAACGGTAAATTAGTTAATTCCGTTTCGTGAAGAGGGCATTCACTATGATTATATTGTTGGCGTATTTAAGCGCCGCAATGTGTGATGCGACGGCTCAAATAGCCGTCGACAAAGCGTGTGTGCCCGACACCATCGCATCAATCTGCGTGAGCGACACAGCATACGCCGCCGGTGAGAAAGAAGGCATATTCCCCTCTTTGCGCTGGCACGACATCAAGCCCATGGCAGCGCGTGTGGCCACGAGCGTGGCCATAAGCAGTCTGGCCAAATGGGCGATTGTGGATGTGATGAAAGACAAAATCCACTCAATGCGTCCCGACCGCTCCGACAACAGTTCGATGCCCTCGCGGCACGCGGCCTGGGCCTACGGCATAGCCACCACAGCGTCCAACTATCTTGTGCCATACTCCCCCTTCTGGGGGCTTGGCGCTCATGTGGCCGCATCGGCTGTCGGTTTTCAGCGTGTGATTGACCATCACCACTACCCCGGCGACGTGCTTGCAGGCGCCGGCATCGGCATCGGCACATCGCTGCTCAGCGATCAGGTTTCGCGTCTGATATTCCGCGCTCCGAGCGATTACCGTTTCCCTAAAAAAATAGAAAGCGCGACGTCGCTGTCATTCTCGACCGGCGCGGCGTTCCCGATCGAAAAGAGGTTCGGCGATCTGAATCTGGGCTCGTCGCTAATCTCCGAGCTGACTTTCTCCACCGAAGTCAACGACCCGTGGACCGTGAGCGGCGTCCTTTACATGCAGACTGCGCCTCTCAAATGCGAAGGATATTATCTGGGTGTGCTCACCCACATAGGCGCAGGTGCCGGCGGAGGATATTCTTGTCCTTTGGGCGACACGCCGCTCGTATTTTCGGCATCGGCAAGCGCCGGCGTGCGCTACGCCTTTGCGCCGAAGCACATCGAAGTGCGCAGGCTGTCGCCATACGCCGATGTGAGCGTGCGCCTTGATTTGCACCTCACCGGCCGCTTTACCGTGGGCGCCGAAACCGGTTATACGCTCTCGTCGCTCTCGATTGCCCACAAAGGCGAACCTTACCGCTCGCGTGCCGTGTCGTCGGTCAAGTGCGCTCTGGTCACCATCGCACATTTCTGAACTGAACAGTAAACAATTTAAACATCATCTTATGAGAAAATTACTTTTCACCGCGCTCGCCATGCTGTCGCTGACAGCTGCCGCCGGACCGTACAAATTTGCATTTCCCATGCCGGCAAACACGCCCGACAGCATCAAAGCATATCTCTGCAACAGCGACACAGGCGAGAAAATAGACTCCACATACACAGTAAAACAGACTGTAACATTCAGCGGTACAATCGATGAGCCCGTGCCCGCCTGCATCCGTGCCGGCAACAAATCTTACGGCAACTTTGTGCTTGAAGACGGGTCGTTCACTTTCAACAACAACGGTACGGCCTCCGGCTCTATGCTCAACGACATCCTTGTGTCGGAGTACAACGCTCTCGAACCGCTTTTCAAAGATATTTCTTCTGTCACCACCGAGGAGGAGTACTATCAGAAACTTCCGGCCGTGGTCAAAGCGTTGTCCGAAAGCGTGGTGCGCAACGTCGACACCCCTGTGGGCTATCTGCTCTTTCTCGAGCTGCAGCCGGCGCTGGATGGCAAAGAAATCATTGACTTTGTCAACGCCAACCCTTCGCTTAAGTCTTACACACGTGTGTCGAAAGCCTACAATACGGCTCAAAACCGCATAGCCACCTCAGAGGGCAAGCCATTCAGCGATTTCACCGTCACCCACAACGGCGTGTCCAAATCGCTGAGCGACTATGTAGGCAAAGGGCAGTACGTACTTGTCGACTTTTGGGCCAGCTGGTGCGGTCCGTGCCGCCGCGAGATGCCGGTGCTCAAAGAGATTTACGACGCATACTCGCCCAAGGGGCTGAAAGTGCTGGGAGTAGCCGTATGGGACAAGCCCGAAGACTCGGAGGAGGCAATCAAGAGTCTCGGACTGCCCTGGGAATGTATCATCGACGCTCAGCGCATTCCCACCGACATCTACGGCATTTCAGGCATTCCCTCAATCATCATTTTCGCTCCCGACGGCACAATTTACAGCCGTGACGCCCGGGGCGAAGAGCTCAAAGCCATCGTAGCCAAGATTTACGAGAACAACTAGACATCCTACGACATCAATACCACGCTCTGCACCTGTGTCAAAATCGTGCGGAGCGTGATTTTTTATTGCTCGGATGTGGCGATAAATCCGAATTTTTGCGTATCTTTGTGCAAAATTAAACGAATACAGACTATGGCCAACTGGTTTGAATGTAAAGTAAGATACGACAAGCTCCAGGAAGGGGGCACAACAGTAAAAAAAGTAACTGAGACATTTCTTATCGACGCGCTGTCGTTCACCGAAGCCGAAGCACGCATCATCGAGGAGCGCACGCCCTACATTTCGGGCGAATTTTCGGTCTCGGCCGTGAAACGCACCAAAATCGCCGAAATCTTCTACAACGATTCGGGCGACAAATGGTATCAGGTGAAATGGCTCATCACCACAATCGACGAGAAAGCCGCAGCCTCCGGCAAGCCCGTGCAGGAAAAGAAAGTGGCCGTGCTCAACCTTGTGCAGGCATCGACTCTGCAAGGAGCAATCGAAGAGTTTGAAAAAGGGATGGAAACCTCGGCAGCCGATTATGAAATTTCGGCGGTGAACGAGACTCCGATTCTCGACGTCTATCCTGCAAAATTATCATGATGAGCGACATCGGACACATCATCCGCGAGCTTCACGCCTCACTGCCCGAGGATGTGGAGCTTGTGGCTGTATCGAAGTTCCACCCGGTGGAGGCGCTGCTCGAAGCCTACCGCGCCGGACAGCGCGTCTTCGGCGAGAGCCGACAGCAGGAGCTGATAGAGAAGCTACCGCAGATGCCCTCCGATGTGCGCTGGCACTTCATCGGTCATCTGCAGACCAACAAGGTACGCTCCATCGTAGGACGCGTGGCTCTGATTGAGAGTGTCGACACCGAAAAGCTGCTTTCGGTCATCAACGCCGAGGCAGCCAAGGCCGGCGTGGTGCAGCCGGTGCTGATGCAGGTGCACGTGGCACGCGAGGAAACCAAATTCGGATTCCTGCCCGATGAACTGATTGAATTTTTTGTATCCGGGAAGGCTGCATCTTATACCTCGGTGCGCTTTCGCGGCGTCATGGGCATGGCCTCCAACACCGACGACGAGGAGCGCGTGCGCGCCGACTTCGCCGCTATACGTCGCATTTATGAGGCTATCCGCGCCACCGGAGCCGCGCCGGAGCAGTTCGACATAATTTCTATGGGCATGAGCCATGACTACAAGCTCGCCATTGCCGAAGGCTCCAATATGGTGCGTATCGGCACTATGATTTTCGGCAACAGGGAGTAAACACAATCGCCGGGGGCGTTTGTACTGAATTTTCACATCCTCATCGCCGTCGACGCTGCTTTCAGCACTCGCTTCATAATAAATACACAGGCAAATTCTTACCTAAAATAAATCCTATGTCACAAAAACATCCCAACTATCTTCTGCCCATCATCGTGATGTTCTTTCTCTTTGCGATGATATCATTTGTCACCGGATTTCAAAATCCGTTCGGCACCATTCTTAAAGAGCAGCTCGCTCTGTCCAACTGGCAGTCGCAGCTCGGCAATGCGGCCAACTTTATCGCTTATGCCTTTATGGGACTGCCGGCCGGTATCATTCTCCAGCGCAAGGGATACAAATTCACCGCTATTTCGGCCGTGCTGGTGGGTCTGGCTGGCGTGTGTCTGATGCTTGCATCGTCGGCGCTCACCGCCCCGGGCGAAATTTTCGCGGTCTATCTCACCGGCGCGTTCGTAGCCGGATTCTCAATGTGTATGCTCAACACTGTTGTCAACCCCATGCTTAACACCCTTGGCGGAGGCGGCAACCGCAGCAACCAGCTGCTGCAGTTCGGCGGCTCATGCAACTCGCTTGCAGCCACCATCTGCCCCGTACTCGTAGGATACCTCATCGGCAACGATATGCAAGGCGCAACTCTGCAATCGGCACAACCCGCACTACTGATTGCCGGCGGCATTTTCGTCTTCGCACTGCTCGTACTGGCCATCAGCAAACTTCCCGAGCCCGGTCTCGAGCGCGCGCGTCAGCTTGCAGCAGAGGGCAAGACCGAAGAACAGCCCTCCATCTCAAAAGCTCTGAAATATCGTCACTACGTGCTCGGCGTGATTGCAATATTCGTATACGTGGGCGTCGAGGTCGGCATTCCCACCTACGCCAACTACTTTATGGTCAATGAGCTGCATGTTGCTCCGGCCGTTGCCGGCTCGCTTGTCGGCGCTTACTGGCTGCTGATGCTCGTAGGCCGTCTGCTGGGCGGCGTTGTTGCGGCAAAAGTATCATCCAAAGCAATGCTTACAGCCGTGTCGGTTGTGGCTCTGTGCCTGCTGATATGCTCGATGGTGCTTGACCCGGCGCAAAAGATGCAGATTGTGGGTGTGACATCCACCCTCGAGTTCGACATGGTCGATATGCCCGTCAACGTGCTCTGCATGGTGCTTTGCGGTCTGTGTACCTCGGTGATGTGGGGCGGCATCTTCAACCTTGCCGTGGCCGGTCTCGACCAGCGCCTCACGTCGGTGGCTGCCGGCTTCTTCATGGTTATGGTGTGCGGCGGCGGCATTCTGCCTCTGATACAGGGTGCAGTGGCCGATGCTCAGGGCTATCTCGTATCGTTTATCGTACCCCTGCTCGGAGTGCTTTACCTCCTCTTTTACGCGCTGGTCGGGAGCAAACGACAATACAACTGATAACTGCCGGAAGATAACAATCAATCACTCAGGCTGATGTCCTGAATAAGTTTCATGACTCCGACACCCGTCGATTATAACAATCTCAATCCCCGTATGTGGCTTCCCACCTCTGTAAAAGAGGTGGAGGCCGCAGGCTGGGACTATCTTGACGTGATTCTCTTCTCGGGAGATGCCTATGTGGACCATCCCTCGTTCGGCGCGGCGGTGATAGGCCGCGCACTTCAAGCTACCGGCTATCGCGTGGCCATAGTGCCGCAGCCCAACTGGCGCGATGACCTCCGCGACTTCCGCAAACTGGGCAAGCCCCGACTCTTCTTCGGCGTGTCGGCCGGTGCCATGGACTCGATGGTGAACCGCTATACGGCCAACCGGCGCCGGCGCAGCGAGGACGCCTACACTCCCGACGGACGCCCCGATATGCGTCCCGACTATCCGACCATTGTCTACAGCGACATCCTCCGACAGCTCTTCCCGGAGGTGCCCATCGTAATCGGCGGCATCGAGGCGTCGCTGCGACGCTTTTCGCATTACGACTATTGGCAGGACCGCCTGCGTCCTTCAATATTGCTCGACACCAAAGCCGACCTGCTGTCCTACGGGATGGGAGAGCGAGTAATCGTCGAACTTGCCCGCAGACTGCAGCAAGGCGAGAAAATTTCCGACATCACCGACCTGTCCCAGACTGTGGTGCGTGTGGCCGGAGCGGCTCCGGCAGACGACGATGACAACATCATCCTCGCATCTTACGAAGAATGTCGCACCGACAAGAAAAAGCAAAGCGCCAACTTCCGCCACATCGAGCAGCAGAGCAACCGCTTCGACGGAGGCGCCACCCTCTGGCAACGCTGCGGCAAGGTATGGATTAAAGCCAACCCGATGTTGCCGGCTATGACAGAAGGCGAAATCGACGCATCGTTCGACCTCCCGTACACCCGTCTTCCCCACCCGCGCTACAAAGGCAAACGCATCCCTGCCTACGAGATGATACGACATTCGGTCAACCTGCACCGCGGCTGCTTCGGCGGCTGCGCGTTCTGCACCATCTCGGCTCATCAGGGCAAATTTATCGCTTCCCGATCAAAAGAATCGATAATGCGCGAGGCCGAGCAGGTGACGCGGATGCCGGACTTCAAAGGCTACATCAGCGATCTGGGCGGTCCGTCGGCCAACATGTACGGCATGCACGGCCGAGATACGGAGATATGCCGCAAGTGTCTGCGTCCGTCTTGTCTGCATCCCAAGCCGTGCCCCAACCTCAACCGCGACCACTCGGCGCTGCTCGACATATACCACGCCGTGGACGCTCTGCCGGGGGTAAAAAAATCATTTATCGGCTCGGGAGTGCGCTACGACCTGTCGATGCTGCCCACAGGCGATGCCCGCACCGATGACGTGAACCGCCGGTACAACGAAGAGCTGATACGGCATCATGTCTCCGGCCGGCTTAAAGTGGCTCCGGAGCACACCGAGGACCGCGTGCTCGAAATAATGCGCAAACCCCCGTTTGCGCTCTTCCACGACTTCACCGACATCTTCAACCTCATCAACGAGCGCTACAATCTGCGTCAGCAACTCATCCCATACTTCATCTCCAGCCATCCCGGCTGCACTGAAATCGACATGGCCGAACTGGCCGTGAAGACGCGCGACATGAATTTTCACCTCGAGCAGGTGCAGGATTTTACGCCAACTCCAATGACAGTGTCGACCGAAATATACTATTCCGGCTTTCACCCCTACACAGGTCAACGCATCTTTACCGCCACCACACCTGAGGAGAAACTGCGCCAGCGTATGTACTTCTTCTGGTACGAGGCATCGCAACGTGGCGAAATCAAGCGACGGCTCATGCAGCTGCACCGTCCGGACATTGTCCGGCGGCTCTTCGGATTCCGCGAACAGCGCAAAGATAGAAAATAACAATTCAATCATACTTATCCAATGAAAACCAATCTGACAATCCTTATGGCAGCACTCACGCTCACAGCCTGCTCGCAGGGTGAAACCGGCGACGGGGCCATCATCGACCGTCCCGACTTCCATTCAGAGACGGGAGTTTTCGATATCGACGCCCTCGAAGCTCTGGGACGCGTAGGCGGCCAGGAGATTTCGCCCGACGGGCAGAAAATTCTCTACGGTGTCTCTTACGAGAGCCTTGAGCAGAACACGTCGAACCGCGACCTCTACGTGATGGATATCGACGGTAAGAACGCCACACGCATCACGCACACTCCAAAATCCGAATCATCGGCAGTGTGGATTGACTCGGGCAAGCGCATAGCTTTCCTCTATCCCGACGACAACTCTTTGCCCCAGCTCTGGGTGATGAACGCCGACGGCTCACAGCGCAAGCAGGTGACAAACGTGGAAAAAGGCCTCGAAGGCTTCCTCTTCAGCCCCGACCTGAGCAAAGTGCTCATGATTTCGACCGTGAAATATGCCCGTCAGGCCTCGGACATCTATCCCGACCTGCCCAAAGCCACAGGCCGCGTGATTGATGACCTGATGTACAAGCACTGGGACCAGTGGGTTGAGGAAATCCCCCACCCCTTCGTGGCCGATTTTGCCGATGACAAGGTAGACAACATCGTTGACATTCTTGCCGACGAGCCTGACTACGAATCGCCGATGCGCCCCTTCGGCGGCATCGAATCATTCGCATGGACCGCCGACTCAAAACAGATAGTCTACACCTGCCGCAAGAAAAAAGGTCTCGACTATGCCGTTTCCACCAACTCCGACCTCTTCCTCTACACTTTGGCCGACCGCTCGGTCAAAAATCTCACCGAGGGCATGATGGGCTACGACACCATGCCCGTGTTCTCGCCCGACGGCACCAAACTGGCGTGGCTGTCGATGGAGCGCGACGGATACGAGGCCGACAAAAACCGCCTTTTTGTAATGGATATGGCCACCGGCGAGAAAACCGACCTCACAGCCGACTGGGACTACACAATCGAAAATTTCGCATGGGCCAAAGACGGCGCCTCAATCTGGTTCCTTGCTTACTATCAAGGCGTTGAGCCCATATTCAACATCAACGTGGCCAGCAAGGAGGTTACGAAATTTGCCGAAGGCATGTGCGACTTCTCCTCAATAGCCGTTGCCGGAGACAAACATCTCATCGCCACAGCGCACTCCATGCTGCGTCCCGACGAAATCTATGCAGTCACCGACGCCGGTTTCAAACCGCTTACCGATGTCAACGACCAAGTGTTCACGCAGGTGAAAATGCCCTCGGTAGAGCGTCACATGGTCAAGACAACCGACGGCAAGGAGATGCTCACCTGGGTGCTCCTCCCTCCCGGGGCCGACACTACCGGCGTGAAGAAGTACCCCTCTATACTCTACTGTCAGGGCGGTCCTCAAAGCGCTGTAAGCCAATTCTGGAGCTATCGCTGGAATCTCGCTCTGATGGCATCCAACGGTTATGTCGTCATAGCTCCCAACCGCCGCGGACTCCCCGGCTTCGGCACTGAATGGGAAGAGCAGATTTCAAAAGACTACACCGGTCAGAACATGAAGGACTATCTCGCCGCCGCCGACTACGGCAAGGCGCTTCCCTATGTCAACCCCGACAAGATGGGCGCCACCGGAGCAAGCTACGGAGGATACTCCATCTACTGGCTCGCCGGCAACCACGACCATCGGTTTGCCTGCCTGCTGGCCCATGCCGGCATCTTCAACATCGAGGCTCAGTACCTTGAGACCGAAGAAATGTGGTTCGCCAACTGGGATATGGGCGGCGCCTACTGGGAGAAAGACAATGCCGCCGCACAGCGCACCTTCGCCGGCTCGCCTCACCGCTTTGTCGACAAATGGGACACACCCATCATGATAAGCCACGGTGAATACGACTACCGCATCCTCGCCTCACAAGGCATGGCAGCCTTCAACGCAGCCCGTCTGCGCGGAGTACCCGCCGAGATGGTAATCTTCCCCGACGAGAATCACTGGATACTCAAACCGCAGAATGCCGTGATGTGGCAGAGACTGTTCTTCCGCTGGTTCGACCGCTGGCTCAAAGACGTCCCGTCCGGCGACGAAGAATCAACAGCCGGCAAAGCTCCTGCCGAGAAATAACTGATATATACTTTCCAAACTTATATCGCGAAAGGCCGCCTACAACATCGGGCGGCCTTCTTGTTGCCTAATGATAAGTTGCGGACATTTTCGTCCAAAGGCCGATGCACAGTTAGTTATTTGCCAGCGGATTTTGCGGCGAGTTCACAAAATTTTGCGTATATTTGCCTATTGCATATTATAGAGAACTATAAACATAACATATAATGAAAGCTCTCAAGCCAATCGCAGCACTTATTATGTCGCTTATCGCCCTGACTTCTAATGCCTCCACTCCGAACGAGATGAAACTCTCTATCGCGATGTCAAAATTTACAGTTATCACTTCCGATAAACTCATGAGCAATAATGAGAATTTTTCCGACATTCTCGACCTCTATGTTCTCGAAGGCGGACGCCGTTTTTTCATAGGCACAGGCAACTACAAGCTCTGCGACCTCAAGGGAACTCCGAAAGTGAATCTAAACGGAACTGACATCACGATTACTGACGGTGATAACATACTGAATATTACTTCAGGTAAGCTGGCGATGAGTCTAATTGTCGACAAAAATATCTTTCAATGGACAGAGCCTAAAAATCCCGTTGAATTCAGAGCCCAAGTCAGAAAAATTGCCAATTTAATCGGAAGCTTAGGCGCAAGCCAGACTCCCGGACAATCCTGCAGTCTGTCGGCCTCCGAACTGCGCGATTTGAAGGATTTCACGACAATGCCTCTGGGGCGCGTTCCTGTCAGCTCTGTCATTAGTGCCTCCGACGCAAGGATTACCGAACTATGCAACCAATATTTTCCTGTCGCAAGAACCCAGGAGTATCAGGGCAACTACTATATCCGATATCCCGAAGGACTTGACATGACCATAATCGGCAAAAAAATCGGCAGTTTTGAAATCATCTGCTCCACAAAATATATTAATTGGGGAGGCAACGTTTATTTCGATAACGAGACGAGCGCCATCGAATATTTCAATCTCGTCATTTCGGGGCTCGAACAGTGCGGTTTTCACATGGTTCCTCATCCTGATTACACTCGTACCGTAGGCTATTTGGGCTACTACATCTGCAATTCGCCCGGAGGTCAGCTCTATAAAATGCAGACTTATTGCCACAGAGGCTACGACGGCTGGTCCGTTTTAATTGGCGGCAGCTGTCTCCGTGCCCACTAACCTGCCATCGAGTTATGCGCAGATTCTACCTGCAAGTGCAAAATTAAGCATTATATTTGAAAAATTCAGCG
>JBJEDE010000030.1:0-104795 GCA_051871795.1 Muribaculaceae bacterium
CATGGCCGCCGACATCGTAAGCCGCGCCGACACCGGCTTCGAAAACCTCTGGGGCTTGCAAGACTGCGCCGAGACTCTCTACGAGTTCGGCAACGAGGACCAGAGAGAGCGCTTCATCCCGCGCGTATGTCAGGGCGAAACCATGTCGATGGACCTCACCGAGCCTGACGCCGGCTCCGACCTTCAGAGCGTGATGCTCAAAGCCACTCAGAAAGAAGACGGCTCGTGGGTGCTCAACGGCGTGAAACGCTTCATCACCAACGGCGACTCTGACATCCACCTCGTGCTCGCACGCTCGGAAGAAGGCACAACCGACGCACGCGGCCTCTCAATGTTTATTTACGACAAGCGCAACGGTGGTGTGAACGTACGCCGCATCGAAAACAAAATGGGCATCAAAGGCTCGCCCACTTGCGAGCTCGTATACAAAAACGCTCCCGCCGAGCTCGTGGGCGACACACGCATGGGCCTCATCAAATACGTGATGGCTCTGATGAACGGCGCCCGTCTGGGCATCGCCGCTCAGAGCGTGGGCGTGAGCGAAATCGCTTACCGCGAGGCTCTTGCATACGCCAAAGACCGCAAGCAGTTCGGCAAAGCCATCATCGAATTTCCGGCAGTGGCCGAAATACTCGCCGTGATGAAAGCCAAACTCGACGCTTCGCGCACGCTCCTTTATGAGACTGCCCGCTACGTCGACCTCTACAAAGCCCTCGAAGACATCGCCAAAGAACGCGCCCTCACTCCCGACGAGCGCAAAGAGCTCAAGCAATACAAGAAAATCGCCGACGCTCTCACCCCTCTGGCCAAAGGTCTCTCAAGCGAATATTGCAACCAGAACGCTTACGACTGCATCCAGATACACGGCGGCTCAGGCTTCATGAAAGACTACGCCTGCGAACGCGTATACCGCGACGCCCGCATCACCAGCATCTACGAAGGCACCACTCAGCTGCAGGTTGTGGCCGCCATCCGCCACGTGCTCTCCGGCACATACAAGGCTCTCATCGCCCAGTACGCCGCAGCTGAATACAAACCCGAACTCGCAGCCGCCAAAGCCACACTCGACAAGATGGCAGAAGCCTACAACGCTGCAGTAGACAAGGTTGTGTCCGTGGCCGACCAGCAGTACACCGACTTCATGGCCCGCCGCCTTGTGGAGATGGCCGGATTCACCGTCATGGGCTACCTGCTCCTGCAAGACACCGAGCGCAACGAGACGTTTGCACGCACTATGGGCGTATACATCAAGCTCGCCGAAGCCGAGGTGACAAAGCACTCCGAATTTATCAGCACATTCGACAAAGACCAGCTCGCTCTCTACAACGTAGAAGCCTGACGGCAATAAAGCCGGATAAAACCGCACAAAGGCGCGTCGATAATTGCATCGCCGCGCCTTTATTATCGATGTACTATCATACAGCCCGACAACTGTCGATAGATTTATGATAACTTTCGGTGCACAAATAACGCTGCAAACAAAACAAATTTCGTAACTTTGCGAAAAAAGTAAAACACCTCATGCCCGAACCCAACAAACAATACTCCTCCCGGCAGAAGCTGCAGCACCGCCCCGACCTCGACACGCTGGGCCGAATCGCGCCTCGCGATCTGGAGCTCGAACAGGCAGTGCTCGGCGCCCTGATGCTCGAAAAGGACGCCTACGTGCGCGTGTGCGACATACTCCGCGCCGAGAGCTTCTACGAGCCTTCGCATCAGAAAATATATGAAGCCATACAGACTCTCGGCGCACGGCAGATGCCCATCGACATGCTCACCGTCACCGAGCAGCTGCGGCTCAACGACACGCTGGGCGACGTGGGCGGCCCGGTCTATATTTCAGAGCTGACATCACGCGTGGCATCGGCGGCAAACGTCGAGTTCCACTCGCGCATCATAGCTCAAAAATACCTCGCGCGCGAGCTTATCTCATTCGCATCCAACATCGAGGGCAAAGCCTACGACGAGAGCAACGATGTGGACGACCTGCTGCAGGAGGCCGAAGGCAAGCTCTTCGAAATATCGCAGCGCAACGTCAAAAAAGACGTCACGCAGATCGACCCCGTAATCAACGACGCCATCCATGCCATGCAGGTGGCGCAGAACCGCGCCTCCGGTCTTTCGGGTCTGGAATCGGGCTTCCACGAGCTTGACAAAATCACCTCCGGATGGCAAAATTCCGACCTCATCATCATCGCCGCACGTCCGGCAATGGGTAAAACTGCGTTCGTGCTATCGATGGCTAAAAATATGGCCGTGAACTACAACACGCCGCTGGCCATCTTCTCGCTTGAGATGTCCAATCTCCAGCTGGTGAACCGTATGATAAGCAACGTGGCCGAAATCGGAGGCTCCAAAATCAAAAGCGGCGACCTCTCGCAGCTGGAATGGCAGCAGCTCTTCGCACGCATCAAAAATCTCACCGGCGCGCCGCTCTATATCGACGACACGCCCTCGCTGTCGATATTCGAACTCCGTACCAAGGCGCGGCGCCTCGTGCGCGAGCATCAGGTGGGCATCATTATCATCGACTACCTGCAGCTGATGAACGCCTCGGGCATGAAATTCGGCTCGCGCGAACAGGAGGTGTCGATGATTTCGCGTTCGCTCAAGCAACTGGCCAAAGAGCTCAACATCCCGATCATCGCCCTCTCGCAGCTCAACCGCTCGGTCGAAAACCGCACCGACGGCAAGCGTCCGCAGCTGAGCGACCTGCGCGAGTCGGGCGCCATCGAGCAGGACGCCGACATCGTATGCTTCATCCACCGCCCCGAGTACTATACCCGTTCGGGACAGGACGCCGAGGGCAACGATATCCGCGGTCTGGCAGAGTTTATCATAGCCAAGCACCGCAGCGGCTCGGTAGGAGAAGTGAAGATGCGCTTCCGCGCCGAATTCGCGCGTTTCGAAAACTGGGACGAAATGACCTTAGGCGAGCCAACAGAGGTGGCCTCGCGCATCACCGCCGCCCCCGAGCCCGGAGCCGCCCCCGCAGCCGTTCCCTCGGCGCCAAAATTCAGCGGCGGCACAGGCGATTTCCTCACACAGTCGTCGGAGAAAGTGCCATTCTGAGCATATTGAAACACAACGACAGCCCCAAACCGATGGGGCTGTCGTTGTGTATATGAATGATGTGTGCAAGATTATTTCTTGCGGTGAGCGTCGACCCAGCGACGGGCGTTGACCAGGGCTTCGAACCAGGGCGTTACATCCTGATTGCGGCGTGTACGGGGATACCAGGCGCATTGCCAGGGGAACATCGTGCGCTCGGGATGCGGCATGATGGCCACATGGCGGCCGTCGGCCGATGCGATGCCGGCCACGGCTCCTGTCGAGCCGTTGGGGTTGCCGGGGAAGGCCGAATAGGCGTAACGCGCAATGACATTGTAGTTTTTCAAGCCTTCGGGAAGCACAAAGCGACCCTCGCCGTGGGCTACCCACACACCCATCGAGGTGCCTGAGAGCGAACCGAACATCACTGTGTCGTTCTTGGGAATGACTACACTCACGAAGTTGCTTTCGAACTTGTGCGAGATGTTGTGCTCCATCTTTGCCGGCCGGGAGTGCTCGGGATTGATTAGGTTGAGCGCAATCATGAGCTGGCAGCCGTTGCACACACCGAGGCTGAGCGTGTCGTCGCGGTCGTAGAAGCGTCGCAGAGCAGCCGATGCTTTTTCGTTCCACACGAAACCTCCGGCCCAGCCTTTGGCCGAACCAAGAACGTCGCTGTTGGAAAAACCTCCGCAGAAGACTATCATGCTTACATCGTCGAGTGTTTCGGCGCCGGAGGTTAGGTCGGTCATGTGCACGTCGCGCACGTCGAATCCTGCGAGGTATAGCGAATAGGCCATTTCGCGGTCGCTGTTGACGCCTTTTTCCCGGATGATGGCAGCTACGGGGCGGTCATTGACATCTTCGGCTCCGGCATAACGCGCTCCGGCGTAATCGGAGAGGCGGCCGGTGAACTGCTGGCGGAAAGCGTAGCGCAGGGGCTGGCGTTTGTAGTTGTCGAAACGCATGGCCGCGCACTCGTGGCCGCTCTGCAAGCGGTCGAGCTCGTAGGAGGGTTTGTACCAAACGTCGCGCAGATAGTCGACGCCGAACAGGTATTCAGCCTCCTGATGCGTGAACATGAGCACGCGCTCGCCGGCGGGATGTCCGATAGGGAAATACTTCACGCCCGAGTCATCGAGCACGCGCTCCACGGCCTCTTTCGAGCGATTGTCGACTTGGATGACGACAGCCGGATTTTCGGAGAAGAGTATCTTGACGGGGTCGGTCTCTCCGTGCATGGCGAAGCCGTCGGTATATACTTTGAGTCCGCCTTCGGGATTGGCGAAGAGCATTTCAAGCAGTGTAGTGACGAGACCGCCGGCGCTCACGTCGTGCATGGCGAGGAGCTGACGGTTGCGCACCAGACGCTGCACGGTGTCGAAAGCCGTGCGGAACCGGGCGGCGTCGGTTACGGTGGGCACCTCGTCGCCAGTCTTGCCCATAGTCTGAGCGAGAGCCGAACCGCCCAGACGCAGGCCGCAGCCGGAGAAGTCTATATAATATAATGTGGTGTCTTCTTTGTTGACGAGCACGGGGCTTACCGTGCGGCGCACGTGCGAGACCTCGCCGGCGGCCGAGATGATGACAGTGCCGGGAGCGAGCACTTTCTTGTCGCCGTATTTCTGAGTCATCGACAGAGAGTCCTTGCCGGTGGGGATATTGATGCCGAGCTTGCACACAAAGTCGCTGCACGCCTGCACGGCGCTGTACAGTGCGGCGTCCTGACCGGGATTTTTGCACGGCCACATCCAGTTGGCCGACAGCGACACGCTGTCGAGACCTTTTTTGAGTTCGGCTCCGACGATGTTGGTAAGCGCTTCGGCCACCGACATCACCGAGCCGGCCTCGGGCGATACAAGAGCCACGCCGGGTGCGTGACCGATTGAGGTAGCGATGCCGGAGAGACCCTGATAGTCAAGAGCCACGACGCCGCAGTCGCTCAGAGGCAGCTGTATGCGCCCCTGACATTGCTGTCGCGCCACTTTGCCTGTAACCGAGCGGTCGGCTTTGTTGGTGAGCCAGTCTTTGCAAGCCACAGACTCGAGCGAGAGCACCGCCTCGACATATTCGCCGATTTTTGCGGAATCGGTGGTCAGAGGCTCGTGCCGTGCGGCAACGGTCGAGTCTTCTATTACTGTTTTGGGCGAATTGCCTATCATGTCGGCGACTTCAAGGTCGATGGGCCGCTTGCCGTCGGCTTGCTCGAAGGTGAGACGACGGTCGTCGGTGGTGTGGCCTACGACATAGAACGGAGCCCTTTCGCGGCGCGCGATGCGGCGGATGTACTCGATATCGTCGTCTTTGACCACCATGCCCATGCGTTCCTGACTCTCGTTGCCTATTATTTCCTTGGCCGAGAGAGTGTTGTCGCCGATGGGGAGAGCGTCAAGGTCGATGTGTCCGCCGGTCTCCTCCACCAACTCGGAGAGAGCGTTGAGGTGGCCGCCTGCGCCGTGGTCGTGAATAGAGACTATTGGGTTGCGGTCGGCCTCGGCCAGAGCGCGTATGACGTTGGCGACGCGTTTCTGCATTTCGGGATTGGCTCGCTGCACGGCGTTGAGCTCGATGGCGCCGGCGTATTGTCCGGTCTCAACCGACGAGACCGCGCCGCCGCCCATGCCTATGCGGTAGTTGTCGCCGCCCATCACCACCACTTTCTCGTCGGCGACGGGGGTGCCTTTGATGGCGTCGGATGCAGATGCGAAACCTACGCCTCCGGCGAGCATGATTACTTTATCGTAGGCGAAGAGCTGACCGTTCTCGTCGTGCTCGAAAGTGAGCAGCGAACCGCAGATGAGGGGCTGACCGAATTTGTTGCCGAAATCGCTCGCGCCGTTTGAGGCCTTGATGAGTATGTCGGCCGGTGTCTGATAGAGCCATACGCGCGGATTGGTCATGAGCTCCCATGGCTTGATGGCACCCTCGAGACGGGGATAAGATGTCATGTACACTGCTGTGCCGGCCAGAGGAAGCGAAGCGCGGCCGCCGCCGAGACGATCGCGTATCTCGCCGCCCGTGCCGGTAGCGGCGCCGTTGAAGGGCTCGACGGTAGTGGGGAAGTTATGTGTCTCGGCTTTGAGCGACAGCACGGTTTTGATTTCTTTTTCGGCGAAAAGCGACGGCGCATCCGGACGCAGCGGGGCAAACTGACGGATATGCGGTCCGCGCACAAAAGCCACATTGTCCTTGTAGGCCGAAACGAGCGTGTTGGGGTTGGTCTGCGAGGTGCGCTTGATGAGCTTGAAGAGCGAGCTCGGTTTCTCCTCGCCGTCGATGATGAATGTGCCGTTGAAGATTTTGTGGCGGCAGTGTTCGGAATTGACCTGAGAGAAGCCGAAGACTTCGCTGTCGGTGAGCGGACGGCCCAGTCGCTGTTGCAGACCGCGGAGGTAGTCTTCTTCTTCGGGACTGAGTGCGAGGCCTTCCTTGAGGTTGTAGTCGTGTATGTCGTCGATATAAACGATGCCGGCGGGCTTGATGTCGATGTCGAAGATGTGACTGTCGAGGCCGTCGTAGAGGCGGCTGAGCATCTTGTCGAAAGCGGGGTCGGCATCTTCGGTGAGATTGAACTGCTCGATGCGCGTGATGCCATCAAGGCCCATGTTGCCGGCGATTTCCACGGCGTTGGTGCTCCATGGTGTCACCATTTCGCGACGCGGACCTATGTATCGTCCTTTTAACTTTCTGCCCGCGAGTGGTTTGGCTCCGTCGAGCAGCCAGCTCAGCCGCTCTTTCGCGCCATCGGTGAGAGCCTTTTGTGTCTCTACGGCATAAACACAGTGTTTACCCTTTTTGAAAAAAACTACCATATAAAAACCATATCTGCGCACCGGCAGCAACGCGCACTGACATTGAGAGGCAATTTCGGGAGCAATGTTTGCGATACTGAAGGCACGGCGTTGTTATTAATATTGTCAGAAAGATATCATGGCCCGACAGCAAAAAGCGCTCGGTACGCTAAAATGAGTCAAACGGGCCGTACAGGCTCATTTTTGACGCGAAGTTACAATTTTTTTGTGAATTTATATAAATTTATGCGGTGTTAAATTGGTTAATTCTAATTTTTAGCGTAATTTTGCACCGCAATGAACTGCACCCCTCACGGGGGTGTTGTAACCTTATACGAAATTAACGATAAATTATACAGTTTACAATGAACGTAACTTTTGAGAAAGAAGGCAACGTTGCCGGCAAAATCATCGTCACCGTCGACGTCGCCGACTACGAAAGCAAAGTAAAAAAAGAGCTTCGCAGATTTTCGGAGACTCACGTGATACCCGGCTTCCGCCCCGGACACGTACCCATGGATCAGCTCCGTCGCCGTTTCGGCAAAGATGTCAAAAGCGAAGTGATCAACGACATGGTTTTTGATGCCGTAAAGGACTATATCATAAAGAACAATCTCCCCATCCTGGGTCAGCCGCTGCCCGCCGAGGTCAAAGAAATCAACCTCACCGACGAGGACTACACTTTCAGCTACGAGGTGGGTCTGGCTCCGGAGATGAACGTCGAGGTAGACAAAAATGTCACCCTCCCCTACTACACTATCGAAGTCACCGATGAAATGCTCGAAAACCAGGACAAAGCGCTCCGCCACCGTCTGGGCTCGCAGGTGCCCGGCGATGAGGTTGAAGAAGACTCGCTGGTGAAAGGCACAATCTTCGAGCTTAACGAAGACGGCACTGTAAAAGAAGGCGAGGACGCCATTCAGGTGATTGCAGGCATCGTGGCTCCCAAGTACATGAAGGACAAAGACGAGGCCACAAAATTCACAGGCAAGAAAGTAGGCGACAAAATCACATTCAATCCCTATAAATCGTGCGAAGGCAACGCATCAGAGCTTGCTTCGATGCTCAACATTGAGAAAGATAAAGCAGCCAACGTAAAGAGCGACTTCGAATTCACGGTCACCGAAATCATCGTGCTCCGTCCGGCCGAACACGACCAGGAGTTCTTCGACAACGTCTTCGGCGCCGACAAGGTGCACAACGAAGATGAATACAAGGCTGCGCTCACCGAAATGATTGCACGCGACCTTGAGCCAAACTCCAACCAGCTCTTCGGCGCAATGACACGCCAGTACTTCATCGACAAATACAAAGACGCCGAGCTCCCCGAGACATTCCTCAAAAAATGGCTCGTGCGCACCGACGAGAACCTCAAAGAGGAGACCATCGACGAAGAGTTCGCCAAAATGCGCGACTCTCTGATCTGGCAGCTCGCCGAGGAAGAAATCTCCAAAAAACTCGATGTGAAAGTTACGGAAGACTTCCTCCTTCAGCAGGCCAAACAGATTGCCTACCAGCAGTTTGCTCAATACGGCATCACAAACCTCGACGACGACACCATCACCGAGCACGCCAAGCACCTGCTCTCCAACAAAGACTTCTACAGCCGCATCTACGACAACGCAAGCAGCAACATGATTTTCGCCGCCATCCGCGCTGCCGTGACCATCGACGACCAGAAAGTCACAATCGAGCAATTCCGCGAGCTGGCCTCGAAACTCTGATTAGTCCAATCCAAGTTAACCTTATAGCCCGACGGGAGGCATTGTCGCAATCGACAATGCCTCCCGTCAGGCTATTTTAGCTAACTTAGCTAATTTAGCTAATGATAATAATAAATGGCGGCTACTTTGCTGCGGGCGTGACTTTATAAACGCAGGCGCCGTGCGGAGCAAGTGTGACGGCGAAGGGCACGGTGTCGGAGAGCTCTACGGTGGAGCGTGCGCCGCTGAGCAGGTCGTGCCGGCGGTAGCGTCCCTGCACGATTCCGAGCGTGTGGAAGGCGTGGGCCGGGATGTTGATTCTGATATCAGCCTCCCGGTCGTCGAAGTTGACCGCAATAATGAGTGTCTCGTCGCCGTTGCTGCGCATGAAGGCGTACTGGCGGTGGGGATTGAGGTCGGGATTATGAAGGTTGACGTACATCAGGTCGAAAAGCTTGCCGGAACTGATAGCCGGTTCGGTATTGCACAGGTTGAGCACTTTGGCGTAGAGCGCGCGCAGTGTCTGCTGCCGCTGTGTGAGAGCGCCGTCGCAAGCGCCGTGATTGAGCCATGCGCGCAGGGTGGGAATGCTCCAGTAGTCGAATATGGTTGTGCGGCCGTCGTGTCCGCTGTATCCTTCGCTCTCGTCGGCGCGTTCGCCGAGCTCTTGTCCGGCGTAAATCATTACGGGGCCGGTGCCTATCATGGCGGTCACAACCAGAGCGGGGAGCACGCGCATGGCGTCGGAGGCGTAGGCGGTGGAGGCGTAGCGCACTTCGTCGTGGTTTTCAAGAAATCCGAGCATATTGCCGTTGATGCCCTCCACGGTCTGCCAGCATCCTGTGATTGAGGCCGCAGATACTCCCGAGCGCTCGATACCGAAGAGCGTGTCGTAGAGCGTGACTTTGTCGTAAAGATAGTCAAAACCGCCTTCGTTGATGTAAGGGCGATAGAGCGACACATCGTAAATCTCGGCAATGAAGATGACGTGCGGATAGTGCGCCTTGACATTTCGTATGGCCCAGTGCCAGAATTCCAACGGCACCATGTGCACCATGTCGCAACGGAAGCCGTCCACTCCTTTTGCGGCCCAATAGCGCAGTATGTGGAGCATTTTGAGCCAAGTGGGTGGGATGGGGTCGAAGTGCTTCGAACCGTTCCAGGGGTCGACGCCATAGTTGAGTTTTACGGTGTCGTACCAGTCGTTGACGCCGGGAAAGGCTGTGTAGCAGTCGTTGCCTGTGGCGCGTGCCGGGAATTCGACATAGGCATCGTCGCCCGTGCCGAGACTGACTCCGACAGGGCTGAATTGCTGACGGGTGATGTAGTAGAAATTGTTGGAGGGCGAGAAGAACATTTCCGTATTGTCGCCCGCGCCAAGGTCTTCTATGCCGGTTGGTTTGGCGTCGCTGTGATACTGGCGTGCCACATGATTGGGCACAAAATCCATAATCGCTTTGAGTCCGGCGCGGTGGGTGCGCGCTATCAGTTTCTCGAACTCTGCTATGCGGTCGGGCACGTTTTCGGCCAGGTCGGGGTCGATGTCGTAGTAGTCGGTGATGGCGTAGGGACTGCCGGCGCGTCCTTTTATGATGTGCGGATTGTGACGCGGGATACCGTATTTGGTGTAGTCGCTGTCATGTGAGTGTTCGATGACGCCGGTGTACCACACGTGAGTGGCTCCGAGGCGGCGTATATTGCGCAGTATGGTAGCGTTGATGTCATTGAGCTTGCCTGAGCCGTTCTGCATGATTGTGCCGTTGGGCACGGGATTGGAGCAGTAGTTGGTGAAGAGGCGCGGAATGAGTTGGTATATGATTGGTTTCATTATATGGGGATTGTTGACGGGGTCGGTCATTGTTTGTGCCAAAGGGCCGAGTCGCGCAGCACCTTGCGCATGTGGAAGTAGCCCGAATTGAATACTTTTTCTATATCACTGAGGCTAAGCACATTGTATTGAGATATTTCGCGAAGGCTGACCACGAGGTCGCACATCTGCATATCTATTGTCTGGTTAGATTTGGCCATGAGCTGATAGGTGCGCAGAGCCACTTCCATAAGCGATGGATTTTCGTCGGTCATTTTGGAAAGCGGACTCACGTTCACTCCTATGAGGAATCGGCATTTGTCGCGGATGGCCCATGCGGGCAGATTGCGGAGCACACCTCCGTCGACGTAGTATGTGTCGCCGATTTTTACGGGAGCGAAGAGCATGGGAATGCTGCATGAGGCCTGCACGGCCTGCACGAGGTCGCCGTCGTGAAAGATTTCGGGAAGACCGTCGTTCATATTGGTGGCGCCTACATAAGTCGGGATTTTAAGGTCGGCGAATGTCTTGGCCGGAGCAATGAGATCGGCGACGAACCGGGCGAATTTGTCGATTTTGAGTATGCTGCCGCGCGAGAAGTTAATCTCTACGAAATCGCTCATCTTTTTGTCAAGAAACACTTCGAGTATCTTCTCGGGCGATAGCCCGGCGGCATACATCGCGGCCACGACCGATCCGGCGCTCACTCCGGCGATGACATCGGGCCTTATATTCGCCTCTTCGAGCGCTTTGAGCGCCCCGGCGTGGGCAAATCCGCGGGCGCCTCCGCCGCTGAGCGCGAGTCCGACTTTGTATTCAGGATTGGAGTTGGTCATATAGCGATGTGTACTGTGGTATATCCTTTACAAACCGGTATTTGCCGTCGGGCAGACAATAGCAGCAATAATGGCTGAGGCCGTTGGAGACCATGAGCCACCTTACGCCCTGCACCATATTGTACCTTACTATCTGGTCAAAGACGCGCTCGGTGACGGCAACGTCGGGAGCTTTGTATTCGACCACGGCGAGCGGAGCCGCCTCATGATTGTAGACTATCGTGTCGCAACGGCGGCGGCATCCGTTCTGAAGCATGCTCACTTCGTTGGCCATCAGTCCTTCGGGATAAGCGCGCCGGGTGATGAGGAAGTTGACGAAATGCTGACGCACCCATTCTTCGGGGGTCAGAGCCACAAATTTGCGCCGCAGACGGTCCCATACACACCGCACTCCGTCGGCACGAACCGACAATTTTACATCATATGCAGGTAAATTAAGCTCCAAAAGGACAGATATTCAGAAATAATGCGTAAATTTACACAAAATTTCCCGTCCGACAAAATATTCGTCTATGACCAATACAGTTTTCACAATCTTTCTTTTCGGTCTTCCCCTTGCCGCCTGCATCTTTTTATGGCGGACGCTGGTGGCTGTAATCAAGCGCCTGTGGCCCGCCAAGTCGTCGGTGCAGGAGCCCGGTTGTCTCAATTTCATCACCGTCACGGCAATGGGAATAATATATTTCGCTCTGGTAGCGCTCATCAACCGCAATTACGTGACATCGCTCGAGGTCACGCGCGACGACAAGGGCAAAATCGTATATGAACGCATGCACTATTTCGCTCCCGGCATGAATATCGACGGCGAGCCCGTGCCTGAAAAGAAACTTGTAAACAACATCGACAAACCGCTTTACGTCTACTCCGAGACTTACGGCGCTCCCGTAGCGTTAGGCTCCGCCGACGAGACTTCAACCTACGTGGTCACTTGTCCGCCCGGCCAGTCGATACCTCTGCTGATGCACATAGACTACTACTTCCGTCACGCTCCGAGGACTATCTCCACCAAAGACAAATCGCCGGTACAGACACGCTGGGTGCTCGACTCCACAGTGCCGTACAACTATGTGATACCCATCGCGCCCAATTCGCCGCTGACCACAGGACCCGACTCCAAAAGCTGACAGCAATGCCGACAGTGACTTTTGAAGATTTGCGCCGGAAAATCCGCGCGCGCGACCTGGCTCCGCTCTACATCATCCACGGCGAGGAGGGTTACTACGCCGACGTCCTGGCCAGGGATTTTGAAGAAGCCCTCCCGGAGGAGGACCGGGTGTTCAACCAACATGTGCTCTATGCAGCCGACATCGAGCCGGGAGCGGTGATGGACCTGTGCGCCCGATTCCCGATGGGAGGCGACAGGCAGATGGTGATAGTGAAAGAATGTCAGACAGCCCGCGCCGACTCGATAAACCGCTTCTACAAATATTTTCAGAACCCCACCCCGTCGACCACGCTCGTGCTTATCTTCCGCGGCGCCGACGCCAAAGGCAAAGAACTTATGGCCGCCGCCAAAACTTCGGCCGTAATCTTCCAGAGCAAGAAAGCCACCGACTACACTACCCCCACGCTCATCCGCAATTATATCAAGGAGAAGCAGATGTCGGCCGACGAGAAATCGGTGGCAATGCTGCACGAATACATAGGCAACAATCTCGGCCGCCTTTTCAACGAGATTGACAAACTCGCAGCCATCCTCGGACAGGGAGGCAAAATCACCCCTGAAACGGTGGAGCGCAACATCGGCATCAGCAAAGACTACAATGCCTTCGAGCTCATCGACGCCGTGGCCGCACGCGACGCTGCCAAAGTGATGCGCATCACACAGTATTTCTCATCGAATACCAAAGCCATAGCCACTCCCGTGCTCACCGGCATGCTCTTTAACTTCTTCTCCGACCTGCTCATCTGTTATTACAGCAAAGACAAGACCGAACAAGGCCTGATGCAGGCGCTCAATGCCAAAAGCGCGTTCGCGGTGAAAAGATTCCGCACCGGCATGAGCCGCTACAACGCCTATCAGGTGATCGAATGTATCAACGCGCTCCGCGACTTTGACGCACAGAGCAAGGGCCGCGGCTCGCGCAAGAACGAATGGCAACTGCTGCACGAGCTCATGTATCACCTGCTCACCGCTCCGGGCGTGCTGCCGGTGTAGCAAAGTCGGCTAAGTTAGCTATTTTAGCTATTTTAGCTAAAAATGCACGGCGTGCCGACTCTTTCGGGAGTCGGCACGCCGTGTATATAGCGCTCTTGCGAGCCGTGGTGCGTCAGTTGGCGGCTTCGCTGTCGGGTGCGATGAGCTTGTAGCCTTTGCCGTGGATGTTGATGATTTCGATAGAGGGATCGTCTTTGAGATGCTTGCGCAGCTTGGTGATGTAGACGTCCATCGAGCGTGCGTTGAAGTAGTTGTCGTCGATCCAGATGGTCTTGAGGGCGAAGTTGCGCTCGAGTATCTCGTTGATGTGGGCGCACAGGAGGCTCAGCAGCTCCGACTCTTTGGTGGTGAGCTTGGTGATTTTGTCGCCTATCATCAGCACCTGTTTCTGAGTGTCGAAGGTGAATTTGCCAATCTTGTACATTGTGATTTCCTTGCCCTTTTTGCCTCTCACGCGGCGCAGAATGGCTTCGATGCGAAACACGAGCTCTTCCATCGAGAAGGGTTTGATGATATAGTCGTCGGCGCCGATTTTGAAGCCTTCGAGGATGTCTTCTTTGAGCGATTTGGCGGTGAGGAAAATGATGGGCACTTCGGAGTTGACGGCGCGTATTTCCTGAGCGAGGGTGAAGCCGTCTTTTTTAGGCATCATCACGTCGAGCACGCAGATGTCGTATTTGCCTTTGAGGAATGCTTTGTAGCCGCTTTCGCCGTCGGCGAAAAGGTCGGCGTTGAATCCCTTGGCCTGAAGATATTCTCTGAGGAGCATACCGAGGTTCTCGTCGTCCTCACAGAGCAGTATGCGCATTCTGTCTTCCATAATGTTCAGTTTTTAGAGAGTGGTAATATGATTATGAATTTTGTTCCTTTGTTGAGTTCGCTTTCCACGGCGATTGTGCCGTCGAATTCGTTTATGATTTTCTGCACGTAGGCCAGACCGAGCCCGAAGCCTTTGACATCGTGGCGGTTGCCGGTGTTCACGCGGTAGAATTTGTCGAAAATGCGTTTGATGTCGTCGCGCGAGATGCCTATGCCGTTGTCGGTGATGATGATTTTGATGTGCTCGTCGTCGGGGTTGCCTGATGTCACGTGGAGGTCAAGCGGTCGGTCGGGGTCGCGGTATTTCACGGCGTTGTCAAGGAGGTTGAAGATGACGTTGGTGAAGTGCATTTCGTCGACGTTAATTATGCCGTCCATGGCGTCGAGGTCGGCGGTGATGCGTCCGCCGTATTTTTCGACTTTGAGCTTGAAGGTGTTGACAATATTGTATATTGCGAGGTTGGCGTCGACGTCTTCGAGCTTGAATGTGGCCTTCCGGCGGTCGAACATCGACATTTGCAGCACTTTTTCGACCTGGAAGCGCAGTCGCTTGGTCTCATCGTTGATTACGGTCGAAATCTGTTGCAGCATTGTGGGCGATTTGCGTATGGCAGGGTCGTTGAGCATCTGCGCTGCGAGCGATATTGACGATATCGGGGTCTTGAATTCGTGGGTCATGTTGTTGATGAAGTCGTTCTTCATCTCGGTGAGCTTCTTCTGCCGGAAGGCCGTAATGACGGTGAAAACGAAGACCACAAGCAGTATCACTGTGAAAGCCAGAGTCGGGAAAATAAAGGAAATGGAGCTGTAAATATAGTCCTTGCGCGTGGGAAAGTATACTTTGAGGTAGAACAGGCGGTCCTGAGGGTCGTGGGGGAAGAGTGTCTGCACGAAGAGGTTCTCACGGTCTCCGGCGCTGAGGTCGAATCCGCCGGTTGCGTAGAGGTTTGTGCCGGCGCGGTTGGCAATTGCAAATTCAAAGGGTATCTTCACGCCGAGCGTGTCGAGCTCGTCGCGCAGGAGCTTGCGCACGGTTGCGGTGTCGGCCCTCTCGAGTATCGGGCGGTACGACGACGATGCCACGATGTTGACAATCACGTCTTCGAGCACGCCTTTCTGGTTCATGAAGCGGTCGCGTATCTCCTCTCGCACGCTCTGATAGGGATTGATGGCGTCGACCGACGATTTCTGCAATCTCGTTATCTGCTGCGGGTTGCCCTTGATGGTGAGATCGGCCTGCAGGCCGTTGGATGTGGTGAAGGTGTAGTTCACACCGCCGAGCTGCGGCTGGGGATTGCCGAGATACTGGGCGTAAATCGACGAGGACTTAATGTCGCTCACGTTTTCGTTGAGAAAATACCGTGCCTCGTCTTGCGCCAGCTGCTGCGAGACGGCGTAGAGACTCTGACGGGCGGCCTGCGAGAACTGCTCGTAGCGCATTTTCACCATGTTGCTCATGTAGAAAAATTGCATGCCGATGAGTCCCAGAAAGGCCACGGCCATTATGACGGTCAATATCCAGATTGTATATTTCTTCATTCTTCAGAGGCGATGCGTTAACCTTTATTATGTTAACGCTGTGCGATAATTAAAGTTTAACATTCTGCCGCAGACAACTGTCGTAAACCCGACTGCGCCGGCAGTGCTTTAACATTTCAGTGCAAAATTAACATAAAAATATTTCATCTCAAAATTATTTTTGAGAAAAAAATAATGATAATCAGTCAAAAAAAATTGACGGATGGGCCGGAATGTGAGATGTGGAGCGGATTATGCGCAATGAGACGTCATACTGTTAAAAAATAATAAAAAACATTTTGAATACATAGCTGCGACAACAAGATTATTCTATTTTTCAGTAAATTTGTAAGCTGATTGCACCAAAAATCAACCCGAATCAGGGCGCATCGGTGCAAATTTTCACACAAAGTGTTAATTATTAAAAACTTACTAAAATAAATCAATCATCATGAAAGCCAAGCCTGATTTAGGATTTTGGAAGCTATGGAATCTCAGCTTCGGATTTTTCGGAGTGCAGATTGCCTATGCCCTGCAAAGCTCGCAAGTGAGCCGAATATTCTCCACTATCGGCGCCGACCCGCACGATTTGTCGTTTTTCTGGATACTGCCGCCCCTGATGGGCATGATAGTGCAGCCCATCGTAGGCTCGGCGAGCGACCGCACATGGAACCGTTTCGGCCGTCGTCTGCCTTACCTGATTATCGGAGCCGCCGTGGCCATCATCGTTATGGCTCTTCTTCCAAATTCGGGTTCGCTCGGTCTGGGACTCACTCCCACATGGTTCTTCGGATTCTCATCGGCCATCATTTTCGGCCTTGTCATGCTCATGCTGCTCGACACCTCCATCAACATGGCCATGCAGCCATTCAAGATGCTTGTGGGCGACATGGTCAACGAGAAACAAAAAGGCCTGGCCTATTCGATACAGAGCTTCCTCTGCAACGCCGGCTCGGTAGTGGGTTACCTGCTGCCTTTCGGCCTTGCCATGTTCCTCTCGGGCACCGCACCCGCGGGCGAGGTGCCGGCTACGGTCACCGTGGCTTTCTATATCGGCGCTGCAATCCTGCTGCTGTGCGTGCTCTATTCGTTCTGGAAAATCAAAGAGTGGCCTCCTCATATTTATAATGAATACAACGGCGTGGAAGAGAAACCCGCCGGAGAGCAGAAATCGGAGGGACTGGTGACACTGCTGCGCAAGGCTCCGAAAGTGTTCTGGACCGTGGGTCTGGTACAGTTCTTCTGCTGGGCGGCCTTCCTCTATATGTGGTCCTACTCCACCGATGCCATCGCCGCTCACTCTTTCGGCGCTCCCACAGTGCAGAGCGTCGACGCTGTGAAAGTCGGCGACAAGACTTATCCACTAAGCAAGGCATACCTCTTCGACGGTCAGACACTTCTTGTCGATCACGGCCGCTTCACCGATGCCGTCACCCCCAACGCCGACGGCTCAATTCCCGTCATCGAGTCAGGCTCCTTCACCTATGCCAAACTCGCAAGCAAAGACCAGACGACAGGCGAATACTTCCTTTCCGAGACAGAAGAAATCAATGTCACCGGACTTTCGCAACTCGATGTCGAGTACCGCACCACCCTCAACGCCGCATCCGAGCAATATCAGGAGGCAGGCAACTGGAACGGCGTGCTTCTGGCCGTGCAGGGCGTGATAGCAGTGCTCTGGGCCATCGTGCTCCCCATGTTCCGCCGTCGCAAAGTGGCCTACTCGCTCAGCCTCCTCATCGGCGCCGTCGGATTCCTGTCGATATTCTTCTTCACCAACAAGTATATGCTTTGCATCAGCTACGGATTGGCCGGCATCGCATGGGCTGCCATGCTCGCAATGCCATTCACCATCCTCACCAATGCGCTGTCGGGCAACAACATCGGCACATATCTCGGTCTGTTCAACTGCACCATCTGCTTCCCGCAGATTATTGCGGCACTTGTGGGCGGCGCCATACTGTCGCTCTTCCCCGTTGCCGCTTCGGGCGCAGCCATGACCGTGAATATGCTCTATGTTTCCGGCATCCTGCTTGTGCTCGGCGCACTCTCGGTATGGATTGTCAAGGAGACCTACGGCAATCAGAAAGTCACCGACGAAGCCATGGCCGAGGCCGAAAACCTACCCGGGGCCGAAATCTGACAGCATCCGACAACATCACTGACCATAATTGACCGGAGAGACATCCTCCAATCAGAATCAGGAGGCCCGAGCGCTCTCCGGTCATTTTTTCTCTATTTTTCCTCAACGTGGAATCAATAAAGCAACTATACAAAATCGGTTACGGCCCGTCGAGCTCACACACCATGGGCCCGCGCAAAGCCGCCGGCATCTTCGCCGAAAATCATCCCGAAGCCGCTCGCTACGAGGTCACGCTCTACGGCTCGCTTGCAGCCACCGGCCGCGGCCACCTCACCGACAAAGCCATACTCGACGTACTGTCGCCCGTAGCCCCGACCGACATCATCTGGCAACCCGACGTGGTGCTGCCCACGCACACCAACGGCATGAAATTCGCCGCCTTAGATGCCTCGGGCCGCATCACCGGCTCGCGCACCTTCTTCTCTATCGGCGGAGGCGACATAATAGAGGAGGGACAGACACGCCGCGAGGGCAAGAGCATCTACGAGATGCATAAAATCAAGGACATCCTGCGCTGGTGCAACGATACCGGACGCAGCTACTGGGAATACGTTGACATGTGCGAGGACTCCGACATCTGGGACTACCTGCGCCAGGTGTGGGAGGTGATGAAGGAGGCCGTGCAGCGCGGTATCGAAGCCGAAGGCGTGTTGCCCGGTCCGCTGGGCGTGCGCCGCAAGGCCGTCAGCTACTATGTGCACGCAGCCGGATACAACAGCTCGCTCAAGAGCCGCGGACTGGTCTATGCCTACGCTCTGGCAGTGAGCGAGGAGAACGCTTCGGGCGGAAAGATTGTCACCGCCCCCACGTGCGGCTCGTGCGGCATCGTGCCCGCAGTGCTCTACCACCTGCACACATCCAAAGGGTTTTCCGAGCAACGCATACTCCGCGCTCTGGCCACAGCCGGACTCTTCGGCAATGTGGTCAAGCACAATGCTTCGGTCTCCGGAGCCGAAGTGGGTTGTCAGGGCGAAGTGGGAGTGGCCTGCGCAATGGCAGCAGCAGCCGCCTCGCAGCTTTTCGGAGGCACACCGGCCCAAATCGAATATTCGGCCGAAATGGGACTCGAGCACCATCTCGGACTCACCTGCGACCCCGTGTGCGGCCTTGTACAGATACCATGCATCGAACGCAACGCCTACGCGGCGGCACGCGCGCTCGACGCCAACCTCTATGCCGCGTTCTCCGACGGCAACCACTCGGTCGATTTCGACCGCATCGTCGAGGTCATGAAGCAGACCGGCCACGACATACCCTCGCTCTACAAAGAAACCGCCCAAGGCGGCCTCGCTGTCATAAAATAGGAAGTCTCTCCTATAAGTCTTATAAGGATTTATAAGTCTTATAAGTCTTATAAGTCTTATAAGTCTTATAAATCCTTATAACACATAATATGCAACAAAAGGAAATTTTGCAAGCCGGAGGCAATGTGCCGGCACGGCAACTCAACATGGAGCTGATGCGCGTCGTCTCGATGATGCTCGTGCTCCTTGTGCATGCCTGTTTTCTGTCGGTGTGGCCCATGAGAGAATATTTCGTCGCCTCACCGGCAAAAGCCGTGGCCCTGACCTACGGCGAGTCGGTGGCGCTGGTGTGCGTCAACTGTTTTATCCTCATTTCGGGCTACTTCTCAATCCGGCCGAAGTGGAAATCGCTGCTGAATCTCCTCTTTCTGATTTTCTTCTACAAAATCGTCATTTACGCCGTCGATTTCACGACATTCGGTTATAATCAGACACATCTTGTGGCTGCTATATATCCTTTTACCGACTGGTTTGTAGGAGCTTATCTGGGTCTTTACCTTCTCTCGCCCATACTCAACCGATACATCGAGTCAGCTCCCGAAAAAGAATTCCGCACATTCCTTATCATATTTCTGATTATACAGGTCACTTTCGGATGGATGCCATTCGACTGGAATACTGACGAGGCTTATTATTTTCTGAATTTCAATTTTATGGATTTCAGCTGCGGCTATTCGGTGCTCGCTTTCATTGGCCTATACTGTCTGGCCCGGTATATCAGGCTGCACGGCGAGCACTTTCTCGGCGGCATACTCGGACGTTGGAAAGCGCGTGATTTTATGTTTCTGTTTTTGGCTATCGCCGTGGTTAACACGGCTATGTATGTCTTTTCGCGCGTGTATATCTCCAATGTCAAGCTCTCGGTTTATATATGCCAGCTCTTTGTGCGATACAACAATCCGCTCACGGTGGCTCAGTCGGTGTGCCTGTTGTGCTTCTTCATCAAGCTCAGAGTCAGGAGCGACTCTCCGGCCGGACCGATGATTGTCGTTTTCGGCCGTTCGGCGTTTGCCGTCTATCTCATCCACTTCAATTATCTGCTGCTTCCCTACTTCAAGCAAGCCGCCAAATATCTCTACCATAATCTCCCGGTATGGGGATGGGTGCCGGCAGTGCTGTTTTATGTGATGATAGTGTACACGGCCTGCGTGTTGATCGATCAGGCGCGTCTTGCGGCCTGGCGGGCTTTGAACGCGAAATATTTCAAGTAAACACAGAATACCGGCCGGTGCCCATCGGAGCAACCGGCCGGAGTCATATTTTTAGCCTTATCATATCAGAAGTTCCAGCGGCAGGAGATTTGCGAGAGGTTGGGGCAAGCCTCGGTGCGGAGGTCTACGATAGTGTTGTAGCGGCAGTTGATGTAGGTAAGGTTCTGGTCGAACGACACATCGAGCATATTGAGCTGGTTGTTGTTGCAGATGAGCCGGCGCAGGAATGTCTGGTTGGAGAGGGTGAGTGTCGAGAGGTCGTTGTAAGAGCAGTCGACGTATTCGAGGTTGGCGCAGTTCTGCACGGTTAGCAACGTGAGGTCGTTGTAGGAGCAGACGAGGTCGAGCAGATTGTTGCAGTCGCGCATCACGAGAGTCTGCATCGAGTTGTCGGAGCAGAGGAATGTCGAGAGCGCGGGCTGTCCGCTGATTATCAGGTTGCTAAGGCGGTTGTCGTCGACATTGAGGTTGGTGAGATTCTCTGTGCCGAAGAGATTGAGCTCGGTGAGCTTGTTGTAGCCTGTGTAGAGGTTTTTGAGGTTGGTACAGCCGGTGACGGTGAGCGCTTCGAGATGGTTGCCCAGGCAGTTGAGCGTTTCGAGAGTGGTTGATCCGCTGACGTTGAGAGCCACAAAGTAGTTGTTGGCGCAGTTGAGCGATTTCAGGGCCGTTGTGCCGGTGAGGTCGATTTCGGTAAGGCGGTTGTTGTTGACGGCGCATTTGGTGAGGGCGGTCACGCCGTTGAGCGAGAGGGATGTCAGGCGGTTGTGCGAGGCATTGAGGTCGGTGAGAGCTGTGGCTCCGTCGACGGTGAGGCCGGTAAGGCTGTTGCGCGACACATCGGCCTTGACAAGAGCCTTGAATCCAGAGAGGTTGAGATTTCCGCTCAGGTGGCGTCCTTTCCAGTCGATGGCGGTCACATGGCCGTTTTCAATGGTCACGCCCTCCCATGTCGATGGGTCTTTAAGGTCGGTTATTTTCAATACATCGGCGTTGGTGCCGTCTTTTTCGGCAGGCTGGGTAAAAAATTGCTGCAGCTGTTTGATTTCAGCCTTGGCAGGTTTCTGAGCCGACAGGCTCAGGCATCCGAGCACAAGAGCGAAAAATAATAATGTCTTCTTCATAACTAAATAATTGATTAATGTAAAAGTTTATAAAGAAAACATCCGGAAGATATTAAAAGTTGAGTAAAATATTATTTTTGCCGTTGCTCGGGCCACAGTACAGCCCCCTGCCATGAAAGATGGGGCCTAAATGGTAACTATTCAGCCGACAAACATATTGGTTACGAGCATATTGTAGGGCTGCACCCCGGTGCAGCCGCTGATGAAAGCGCCCGCTTGTATCGGTTCCGGCTGCACCGGGGTGCAGGCCTACACTGATAATGAACACTTTACGTCGTATATACTCGTTGAAAAGTTACCCAAAATGCGGAAAGTGCCGTCCGTGAATCGGGCGGCACTTGTCGGTTTTATGATAGTTGTTGTCAGAATTCGGCGTTCTTGGGGAAGCGGGGGAAGGGGATGACGTCGCGTATGTTGGCCATGCCTGTGACAAAGAGAAGCAGACGCTCGAATCCGAGACCGAAACCGCTGTGGGGCACCGAGCCGTAGCGGCGTGTGTCGAGATACCACCACATATCCTTCATGGGGATATTGAGCTCTTCGATGCGCCCCAGAAGCTTGTCGTAGTCGGCCTCACGCTCCGAGCCGCCGATGATTTCGCCGATTTTAGGGAAAAGAACGTCCATGGCGCGCACTGTCTTGCCGTCGTCGTTGAGCTTCATGTAGAAGGCTTTGATTTCCTTCGGGTAATCGGTGAGGATGACAGGTTTCTTGAAATGCTCTTCGACGAGATAGCGCTCGTGCTCGCTCTGAAGGTCTGTGCCCCAGTGCACGGGGAACTCAAATTTCTTGCCCGAGGCTTCGAGGATTTTCACGCCCTCGGTGTAGGGCAGACGCACGAAGTCGTTGTGTAGCACAAATTCAAGCCGGCTCACGAGCTCTTTGTCGAAGTGCTCGGCAAGGAAGTCGATGTCGTCGCGGCAGTGGTCAAGAGCGTACTGTATGCAGTATTTGAGGAACGACTCGGCCAGGTCCATGTTGTCGGTGATGTCGTAGAAGGCCATTTCGGGCTCTACCATCCAGAACTCCGACAGGTGACGGGGCGTATTGCTGTTCTCTGCGCGGAAAGTGGGGCCGAAGGTGTAGATTTCGCCCAGCGCGGTGGCACCGAGCTCGCCTTCGAGCTGTCCGGAAACGGTGAGCGACGTGGGCTTGCCGAAGAAGTCCTGCGAGTAGTCTACTTTGCCCTCCTCGGTGCGGGGCAGGTCGTTGAGCGGAAGTGTGGTGACCTGAAACATCGCGCCGGCTCCTTCGCAGTCGCTTGCAGTGATAAGGGGAGTGTGGAGATATACGAATCCGCGCTCCTGAAAGAATCTGTGGATGGCGAAGGCCATGGCCGAACGGATGCGGAAGATGGCCGAGAACGTGTTGGTGCGCGGGCGCAGATGCGCTTTGTCGCGCAGGAACTCGAGCGAGTGGCCTTTCTTCTGCAGCGGATACTCGTCGGGGTCGGCCGTGCCGTAGACTTCGAATTCGGCTGCCTGCACCTCGCAGGTCTGTCCTTTACCCATCGACTCAACGAGCGTGCCGGTGACACGCAGCGACGAGCCTGTGGTGATCTGCTTCATCTCCTCGTCGGTGAATTTGGCCATATCGAAGACAATCTGCAGGTTGTGGATGCAGCTGCCGTCGTTGAGGGCTACAAACTGCACGTATTTGTTGCCGCGACGCGAGCGCACCCAGCCTTTCACTTCCACTGTTTCGCCGATGTGCTTGCCGTCGAGGAGCGTGACTATTTTGTTGTGTCTCATTTTTCTTTATGATTGGTTTTAAGCCCCGCGCCTTGCGGCGTGAGGCAATGATTTGAGTTTTGGCAATAATTAAATCATTCGAACGAGCCCATTTTCAGGTAGTTGACCTCTTCCTGAGTGAGGTAGCGCCAGCGGCCCCGGGGGAGGTTCTTCTTGGTGAGTCCGGCGAAGTAGACGCGGTCGAGCTTGACCACGCGGTATCCGAGGTGCTCGAAGATGCGGCGCACGATGCGGTTTCGGCCGGAGTGTATCTCGATGCCGGCCTGATTGCGGTCGGTTTCGGTGGCGTAGCTGATGGCGTCGGCGTGTATTTCGCCGTCTTCAAGCTCGATGCCGTCGGCGATGCGCTGCATGTCCTCCTCGGAGATGTCGCGGTCGGTCCAGACGTGGTATATTTTTTTCTTGATGTATTTGGGATGAGTGAGCTGTGAAGCCAGATCGCCGTCGTTGGTGAGCAGAAGCACGCCTGTGGTGTTGCGGTCGAGACGTCCCACGGGGTAGATGCGCTCCTTGCAGGCGCCTTTGACAATGTCGAGCACGGTGAGGCGTCCGTTGGGGTCGTCGCTGGTGGTCACGCAGTCTTTGGGCTTGTTGAGCAGCACGTAGCACTTGCGCTGGAGGGCCACAACTTTATCGTCATATTCCACCACGTCGCTGTGAGTGATTTTAGTGCCGAGCTCGGTCACAACCTGACCGTTGACTTTCACCAGGCCTTGACGGATGAACTCGTCGGCCTCGCGGCGCGAGCAAATGCCCGAATTGGCCATGAATTTATTGAGGCGAATCAGTTCGTTGGGGTCCGGTATGGGCATTTCGTATTCCACCTGCCGCGGACGCGGGGTGAAAGTCTTGCCGGCAGAGGGCATGGCGCCGTGTTGCTGACCTTTATACCGGCGGTTGCCGCCCTGCTGCGGCCGATTGTTATTGTTGTATTGTCCGCCCTGACGGTCGCGCTGCTGGTAACCGTCACGGTTTTGCTGATAACCGCCCTGACGTTGCTGGTAACCGTCACGGTTTTGCTGATAACCGCCCTGACGTTGCTGATGGCCGCCTTGACGTTGCTGATAACCGTCCTGACGCTGACGGTAGCCGCCCTGACGCTGACGGTAGGAGTCGTTGTTTCCGTCTGATGCCGCGCGATCGTTGCCGTAATATCCGTCGCCTTGAGGCTGATTGTTATATTGACGGCGTTGTGGCCGGCCGTCCTGATATCCTGAGCTGTCCGATGTGTCACGACCGGCGGGACGGCGGTCGTAGGCTCCCTGACGTGTGCCATAGGTACGGCGCATGTGTTCGCCCGGCTCCCGGCCGGTGTCTTGCTGTGCCGGACGGCTGTATGAGTCGCCGTATGGAGCTGTACTGTATCCTCCGGTGTGTGATCCTTGCACACGGTTTTGGCCTATACGCGGTCTACGCGGTTTGTGCTCGCCGGGATTTGTGTTTTCGTTGTCCATGATTGTAATAGATAATAGTCTATTTGTCAATATTTTGCCCGTGATTTACAGCCTCTCGGCCAAACTCAGGCTATGCAAACATAACAAAAACTTGATTAAATAGTTGGGAAAAAGTAATTAAAAATCACGTGATTGACGGGGAAACCCTCTAATTTTTCGCAAAGTTACAGAATTTTGTTCATATCTCTGCAAAATTTGCAAAGAATTTTTGCTAAAAAAATAGCCTGGGCAGCTAAAATAGCTAAGGTAGCTAAGATAGCTACGATAGCTAAAATAGCTCGCATTTCCAGGCGAGGAAATTTTATTTTGATGCGAATTTTGCAGAATCAAAATATTTAGCGTATATTTGCATAATATTATAAATTTTTGACACAGCATTATTTTAGCCTTTTTATCCCCCGCAAGGCATTGATTTTCATCAAAAACCTCCGGAATGAAAGACCAGATAATAAATTATATTAAGGAAAAATTTATGTCGACGATGGCCCGCACCCGCGTGGTGCGCCGCTTTCAGAAGTCACCGTCGCCGGCATGGGTTGTATGGCTGGCCGATATGTTTATCGTTGTCGGCGGCACCATAATCACTGCGCTGATGCACGGCATGACGGTAGACGGTCACTCGGGATTTCTCTACTCGCTGCCTGTAAAGACCGTGATTTTTGCGGCTGTATATTCGTTCACGTCGTGGATTTTCGGTTCGTACCGCTATGTGGTGCGTCTTTCGGTGTTTATCGATGTGCTGCGTCTGGTGAAACTGATAATTACATCGAGCCTGATACTTCTATTTGCCGACATTGTGGGCGAAATAGCCACGGGCATGCGCTATTTCAGAATATGGAACATTTTCAATGTGGCTGTGATGAGCTTCTCGCTCATGGTGCTCATGCGTCTGTTTATCAAGGTCTTTTACGCCTCGCTCATCGCCCGCGGACTTACGCGCACTCGTGTGGTGATACTGGGCACGAGCCTCAATTCGATACATCTTGCCACGGCTTTCGAGGAGGAAATATCCGGACAGTACGAGCCGGTGGCTTATCTGGCCCTCTCACCCGGCGCGCCTGCAAAAATCGGCGGCATACCTGTCTACACCTACGACAAAGACCGGCTGAAAGAGATATTTGACGAAGTGCACTCGGGCGTGGTGCTCTTCAACACCGGGCAGCTCGACGTGGTGCGCGAGCATTACGCCGACACGTTTATGAATCTCGGTATCAAACTGCTGATATCCAGGCTCGTGAGCGAAATGGACAACGATGATTCGACAGGAGGGCGCCAGTCGATGTCGGCCGGGGTGAGAAACATACATATAGAAGATTTGCTTGAGCGCGACCCCATCCGTACCGACAATCCGCGCATCAGTCAGGTGTTCTCCAAACAATGCATTATGATTACCGGCGCCGCCGGCTCGATAGGCTCGGAGATTGTGAAGCAGCTGGCAAAGCTCGAAGCCTCGGACCTTGTGCTTATCGACCAGGCCGAAACGCCCATGCATGAGCTTCAGCTGATGATGCAGGAGCAGTTCCCGAATCAGAAAATTCACCTTTTCGTAGGCGACATCACCAACGCAGCCCGCATGGAGGCGGCATTCAGCGCCTTCCGTCCGCGCTACGTATTCCACGCCGCAGCCTACAAGCACGTGCCCATGATGGAGTGCAATCCGTCGGAGGCGGTAAACACCAACGTCTTCGGCACCAAGATTATAGCCGACCTCGCAGTAAAATACGGCGTGGAGAAATTCGTAATGGTATCCACCGACAAGGCCGTGAATCCGACCAATATCATGGGCGCCACCAAGCGCATAGCCGAGATATACGTGCAGTCGCTTTACTTCCACCAGAGGCACATCACCGACGGAGCCGTCACACAGTTTATCACAACTCGCTTCGGCAATGTGCTCGGGTCGAACGGCTCGGTGATTCCGCTTTTCAAGCGCCAGATCGAGGAGGGCGGACCGGTGACGGTGACCCACCGCGACATAATACGCTACTTCATGACCATCCCCGAAGCCTGCGCACTCGTGCTCGAGGCGGCCTGCATGGGCCGTGGCGGCGAAATCTACATCTTCGACATGGGCAAGCCGGTGAAAATCTACGATATGGCGCGCAAGATGATAGCCCTGTCGGGATTGAGACCCGACGTGGATATAAAAATTGTGGAAACAGGCCTCCGCCCCGGTGAAAAGCTCTACGAGGAACTCCTCAACGACAAAGAGCGCACCATGGCCACGCTCCACAAGCAGATTATGATTGCCAAAGTGGTGACTTATGATTATCAGGACGTCGTCAACAATCTTGTCACGCTTCATCAGTGTCTCGACAAGCTCGACTACCACGATATCGTATCTCAGATGAAAATCATCGTACCTGAATATGTGTCAAACAATTCGGTATGGGAAGCTGTTGACAAAGAGTTGCACCACGTCAACAGCTAAGGTCCGCACGCCAACCGCGCTCACGGGCAATGCAACTCAATAGAATGACTATCTCGCGCAAACTGCTGAAATACCATTACAACCGTCTGTCGGCACGGTTCGACAAGCCCATAAACGCATTGCTTGCCGTCACCGACACGGTCTCGGCCGTTGCGGCTTTGGTGAGCCTCATCGCCCTCACCGTCTGCGCCGGCTACGACCTGCTCCCGCGCGAGCGGCACGTTATCGTTGCGATTGTCAACACGTGCCGTGCGCTCATTTCGCTTAACATTGTCTTCAATTTCGTTTTCCGGTTCAGGGAAATGATGCGGCGCAACCACCGGTTCAGGCTCGTGCTCGACGAGCTGATGGTGCTCTCGTGCCTGCCGATGATGATGCACATTCCTCACGAGGGCCTGCTGTCGGTGATTTTATCGCGCAAGGTGCTGTGGGGGTACCTCGCGCTCTACTCCGTAATAGAAATATGCTACACCACAATGCGGATCGTGAACCGCCGCACCAACCCCTCGCTGATACTGGGCACGAGCTTCATCGCCTTCATCATCATAGGCTCGCTGGCGCTTATGCTGCCCAAATGCACCTACGGCGAAATTTCTTACTTAGACTCGCTCTTCGTCTCCACCAGCGCAGTGTGCATCTGCGGGCTATCGTCGGTCGACATCGGCACCACATTCACCCCGATGGGCATCGGGGTCATCTCGATACTCGTGCAGCTCGGCAGTCTCGGCATCATCAGCTTCACGAGCTTCTTCGCCCTATTCTTCACCGGCAACACATCGATTTACAATCAGCTGCTGCTGCGCGACGTGGTGTATTCCAAATCGATGAACTCTCTCATCCCCACCCTGCTCTACATACTTGGCTTCACTCTTGCCGTAGAGCTGGCCGGCGCCGTAGCCGTGTTCTTCACCATTCCCGACGCCCTCGGACTCGATTTCGAATCGAAACTGATGTTTTCGGCATTTCACTCGATGTCGTCGTTCTGCAACGCGGGCTTTTCGTTCCTGCCGGGCGGAATGTCCAATCCGGCGCTGATGCAGTCGTCGCAATGGATCTACGGCGTCACATCCGTGCTTATCTTTGCCGGAGCCCTCGGATTCCCGATTCTGATGAATTTCAAAGATATAATAACCCGTCAGCTCCATGACCTGTGGCAGCGCCTCCGCGGAGGCGCTGCCGGTATGCGCAAGGCCCACATCTACGATGTCAACACAAAACTGGTGCTCGTGACCACGCTCTCGATACTCATGCTCAGTTCGGTGTCATTCTTCATTCTTGAATACAACAACACGCTCCGCGGCATGCCTGCGGGCACCAAGGTCGTGCAATCGGTGTTCAACTCGCTGATACCGCGCAGCGCCGGATTCGCTTCGGTCAATCCGGCGGCGTTTCTCGATGTCACGCTGGTGCTGGTGCTGGTGCAGATGGTGATAGGCGGCTCGTCGCAGTCGATGGCCGGAGGCATCAAGGTCAACACTCTGGGCACGGTGCTTCTCACCATCCGCTCCGTGCTTTCGGGGCACAAAGGCACTACGGCGTTCGGGCGCACGGTATCGCAGGTGTCGGTGCGCCGAGCCTTCGCCGTGCTCACTCTCGGCATCATAGCTCTGCTGTTCTACACGGTCGCCCTCATGCTGCTTGAGCCCGGGTTGCCGGCCAAGAGCCTGGTGTTCGAGAGCGTTTCGGCGCTGTTCACCGTGGGCTCGTCGCTCGGCATCACCGGCGCACTGTCGGCGGCGTCAAAGACGCTCCTGTGCACAGCCATGTTCATCGGCCGCGTGGGCATCGTGTCGCTGCTGTGCGGATTTTTCGGCGGACGCCCCGACCGCTCGTCGCACTATCCCGTCGACAATGTAATCATCAACTGATATTTAACCATCCAACACTCACTATATGCGCTACCTGATAATCGGACTCGGCATCTACGGCTCAAACCTCGCACGCGACCTCACCGACATGGGTCACGAGATAATAGGCGCAGACAACAGCCGCCAGAATGTCGACGCCATAAAAGACTATATTTCGACCGCCTACTGCATCGACGCCTCAGACGAGGCCGAACTCTCGCTGCTTCCGCTCAACAATGTCGACCTGGTGATTGTGGCCATCGGCGAGAACTTCGGAGCGAGCATCAAGGTTGTGGCTCTGCTCAAAAAGATGGGCGTAAGGCACATCTTCGCCCGGGCCATCGACCGCCTGCACGAATCGATACTGCAAAGTTTCGAAATCGACCGTATCGTCACGCCCGAACAACGGGCAGCCCGCGACCTCTCCGAAGAGCTCGCGCTCGGAGTGTCGGTGCAATCGCTGGCCGTGGACTCCGACACCTACGTGCTCAAATTCGCGGCTCCGCATCAGCTGGTCGGCCTTAAATACTCCGACATCGACCTCATGAAAAATTTCGGACTTAACCTCATCGCCGTCACACGCATGCAGAAAAAGCAGAACATTCTCGGCATCGAACGCCCGGAGCCGCGCACGTTCGACTTTCAGGCCCCCGACGCCATGGTAAGCGACAGTGACACATTCATTTGTCTGGGCCGCGCAGATGCCTACTACGCGCTGTACAAACAGCTGCAACGACACTGACCCCTGTACCGCACTCACCGCAAGTATCATGAATTTCGCATTGTTTCTCTCGCGCAGGCTGCGGCTCACCTCCACCGGCCAAAAGGCCAACACCACAGGCGTGATTATAGCCGTGACCGGCGTGGCGCTTGCCATAATGGTGATGGAGATTACGCTCGGTGTGGTGTCGGGATTCAAAAAAGGCATCACCGACAAGCTCGCCGGATTCGAAGGGCAGGTGACCGTGCAACCGGCCTACAGCTACGACACCGAAGCGCAGGACACTTACATCACCCCCGACAGCGCGCTGCGCCGGGCCGTGGCCGAAGCAGCGCCCGGGGCAACAGCTTCGCTCAAATTCCGGCTTCCGGGACTCATCAAGACCGACAACGACTTTGCCGGCGTATACTTCACGGCGCACGACGGGACGCATAACTTTGATTTTGAGCGTTCATGCATCGTCGAAGGCGAATTTCCGGACTACACCTCGGCCGACAACGACCTAAGGGTTGTGATTTCACGCCCCACGGCACAGAGTATGCGTCTGGGCACGGGCGACAAAATAAATGTATGCTTCTTTATCGACGACGCCGTGCGCATGAGGCGGTTCGAGGTGGCCGGTGTGTACGAAAGCGGATTTGCCGAATACGACACCAACATAGCTTTCTCCTCCCTCTCGGCGCTTCAGAGCCTCGCCGGCGCCGACAGCCTCACGGGCACCGGAATAGAGCTTACCGGCATCACGCCAGACCAAGCCGCCGCAACGGCCGAAAGTCTGCAACTGAGACTTATGGACGATTACCGGGACGGAAAAACCGACCGTCTATACCCGGTGGACAACATCACCCACACCGGAGCCGTGTACCTCAACTGGCTCTCGCTGCTCGACACCAACGTGGCGGTGATATTCGTGCTCATGCTGTGCGTGGCGGCCCTGACACTCGTCTCGAGCATGTTTATACTCATTCTTGAGCGCATCCCGACCATCGGCATCCTGCGTGCCATGGGCGCCACGCGCGCGCAGGTGCGCTCCACGTTCATTTTTCTTGCTCTGAAAGTCACGGGCACGGGCATGATTATCGGCAACGCGCTCGGTCTGGGACTGCTGCTTGTACAGGAGCATCTGCACATTGTTCCGCTCGACGCCTCGAGCTATTTTCTGCACTACGTGCCTGTCGCCATCTCGCCATGGGCCATGATCGGACTCAACGTCGGAGCCTTGGCGGCGGCGTGGCTGATACTGATACTGCCCTCGGCCATGGCCGCGCGCGTTTCGCCGGCAGTGACGATGAGGTTTGATTGATTTTTTTGGGGGGAGGGACAGCTTTTTTGTTATTTTAGCTAACTTAGCTATTTTAGCTACTTTAGCTACAATTACGGGGCGCGTCGCAACATCGACGCGCCCCGTGGTCTGTTTTGTATGTGTCGGGGAGTTATTTCAGCTTGCAGCCTGAGCAGCGCTGTGCGATTTCGGTGAAGAAGTCGTTGCCTTTGTCGTCGACGAGGATGAAGGCGGGGAAGTCTTCGACGTCGATTTTCCAGATGGCTTCCATACCGAGCTCGGGGTATTCGAGCAACTCAACGTTCTTGATTGAGTTTTGAGCCAGCACGGCTGCTGGACCGCCGATGGAGCCGAGATAGAAGCCTCCGTGTTTGTGGCAGGCGTCGGTGACCTGTTTCGAGCGGTTGCCTTTGGCTATCATCACCATTGAGCCGCCGGCTGCCTGGAACTGGTCGACGTAGGGGTCCATGCGTCCGGCTGTGGTGGGACCGAACGAACCGGAGGCCATGCCTGCCGGTGTCTTGGCCGGGCCGGCATAGTAGATGGGGTGATTCTTGAGATATTCGGGCATGGGCTCGCCGCGGTCGAGACGCTCTTTGATTTTGGCGTGTGCGATGTCGCGGCCCACGATGATGGTGCCGTTGAGCGATAGACGTGTCGAAACGGGGTATTTCGAGAGCTCGGCGAGGATTTCGGGCATGGGACGGTTGAGGTCGATTTTCACGACTTTGCCTTCGCCCTGACGGCGGAGCTCTTCGGGAATGAGTTCGCCGGGGTTGGCGTCGAGTTTTTCAATCCAGAGGCCGTCGCGGTTGATTTTGGCCTTTATATTGCGGTCGGCCGAGCAGCTTACGCCGAGTCCGACCGGGCAAGATGCGCCGTGGCGAGGCAGACGTATCACACGTATGTCGTGAGCGAAATATTTGCCGCCGAACTGCGCTCCGAGGCCGATTTTGTGTGCTTCCTCGAGGAGCTGTTTCTCAAGCTCGACATCGCGGAAGGCGTGGCCGAGTTCGTTGCCTTCGGTGGGAAGGTTGTCGTAGTATTTCACCGAGGCTTTCTTTACGGTGGCGAGGTTCATCTCGGCCGAAGTGCCGCCGATGACGAATGCGATGTGGTAGGGAGGGCAGGCTGCGGTGCCGAGCGACTTCATTTTTTCGACCAGGAAGGGCAGCAGCGTGCGGGGGTTGATGAGCGCTTTTGTCTCCTGATAGAGGTAAGTCTTATTGGCCGAGCCGCCGCCCTTGGCTACGAAAAGGAAGTGATATTCGTCGCCTTCGGTGGCGTGAATGTCGATCTGTGCGGGGAGGTTGCAGCCGGTGTTTACCTCGTCGTACATGTTGAGCGGAGCGTTCTGCGAGTAGCGCAGGTTGTCGGTGGTGTAGGTGAGATAAACGCCCTCGGAGAGGCGCTCTTCGTCGTCGCAACCGGTGAACACACGCTGTCCTTTCTCGCCGTGGATAATGGCTGTGCCGGTGTCCTGGCAGAAGGGGAGCTGTCCTTTTGAAGCCACCTCGGCGTTGCGGAGCATGGTCAGGGCCACGAACTTGTCGTTTTCGCTGGCTTCGGGGTCATGGAGGATTTTGGCCACCATCTCGTTATGCTCGCGGCGCAGCATGAAGGCGTTGTCGTGTGTGCACTGACGGGCCAGAACGGTGAGAGCCTGAGGGTCGATGACGAGGAATTCGTGTCCGCCCCAGTTTTCCACTTTCACATAGTCGGAGGTGAGGTGATAATACTCAGTAGTATCAGGCCCGAGAGGGAACATGGGCTGATATCTGAACGGTTTTGTAGGCATATCGGTATATGATTTTGGTTGATTATTAGAGATTGACGGGCCTGAAGGCTTAGAGTCGCACAAGTCGCGTTGATGATGCAAAGGTAAAGAATTTTTAGTAGAAAAACAAAAAAATCCGTTACGAGTCCGTCGCGGTGCGTGTGGAGCTTATTCGGGGGCTGTGATTATCATCAGAGGTTGGCCTTGGGCGTCGGTTACGCCTATGAGGCGCCGGTCGCCGCCTTGCCGCACGCGCAGCTTTCGGGCAAGAGCCTCGGCCGTGAAGGGAAAATTGCGCACGGCCACGTCGAGGCGCGGATATTGCGCGGCGAGCCGTTTAATGTTTTTCGAAGCGAAGGGCACTACCGCCTCGATGCGCCGCCGGGTGCCGGGAAAGTCGGCAAGTATGTCGCTGCATATATAAATATGTGTATTTCCAGCGATGGCCGACGCTCCGAAACGCTGCGAGAGGAGAGCGAACGGCTGCATCTTCATCACCGCAGGATAGGGCTCGTAGAGCCACATTCCCGGCGCGGGTGCAGCCAAAGCGAGCCCGGCTGCCTGCTCTTCGGCCTGTGTAAAGCAGAATTCCGACACTCCGGCCGTGAGCGCTCTCAGCTGCGGCTGCCCGGGTGCGTCGCCGAAAACGATATCGACCACAAGCTCCTTGCACTCGGTGGGGGTGCCGAGCGCCGTCACACACGCGGTTTCGGGCAGCGAGGCACACACCGAGGCCACATCGAGCATGGGCGAGAGCTTGATTATCAGCCGTCGGGCAATGCGCCTGATGTCGGGCAACATGGCGGTGACATCGGGCGAGCAGTCGGCTATGCCGTAGACTCTTGCGCCGCCGTCGCCGCGCCGGGCCGGATCGATGAAGGCGACGTCGAAGGTTTCGCCTTCCCAATCGCTGACAAAGTCGCGGCAATCGGCGCACACCACGTCGATATCGTCGGAGTTGAAAGCCAGAGCGCGCGCCACGCAGGGGTCACGCTCCACGGCCGTGATTTCTCCCGCTCGCCGGCGGCAGTGCATGGCGTCGATACCGAGCCCGGCGGTGAGGTCGACCATCTTTGCTCCCTCGGGCACCATAGCGGCATGGACAGCGGCAAGAGCGTCGGAGGTACATTGCTCGCCCGAGAGCGCGGTGGGAAAGAAAAAACGCGGGTTTCCGGCAAGTGTCATCGCCAGCTTCTTGCCGAAGCGCTGCCGGCACTCAATCTGACGCACGGCCTCTTCGGTATCGAAATCTCCGGCCGGGCGTCCGTGAAATTTCAGTCTCAGCGCGTCGTGGTCGGTCTTGACATTGGCCTCCACCCACCGCCACATTTCATCGTTTTGAGTCATGATGGTCTTATAAATCGTATAAGTTATATAAGTCTTATAAATCTTATAAGTCTTATATTGCCTATTTTTTTGCAAAGTTACGCAAAAAATCCGGTAAGAGAATAAATTCCTTCTCGATGAGGTTTATTGATAAAAATTGAGTACCTTTGCACAAAATCATCCATTTATGAGCAACGAGAGATATATGATGCGCGGTGTTTCGGCCGCCAAAGAGGATGTGCACAAGGCCATCCGCAATGTCGACAAGGGTATATTTCCGGGAGCGTTCTGCAAGATACTTCCCGACATACTCGGAGGCGACCCCGACTACTGCAACATCATGCATGCCGACGGCGCCGGCACGAAATCATCGCTCGCCTACGCCTACTGGCGCGCCACGGGCGACATGAGCGTGTGGAAAGGCATCGCTCAGGACTCGCTGATAATGAATGTCGACGACCTGCTGTGCGTGGGCGCCACCGACAATATCCTTGTTTCGTCGACAATAGGCCGCAACAAAGGTCTCATCCCCGGCGAAGTCATAGCCGCGCTAATCAACGGCACCGAAGAGGTGCTCGAGCGGCTGCGCTCGTTCGGTATCGGCATTTACAGCTCGGGAGGCGAGACGGCCGATGTGGGCGACCTCGTCCGCACCATTGTCGTTGACTCTACGGTGAGCTGCCGCATGAGGCGCGACAAAGTGATTGACAACGCGCGCATCTCGGGCGGCGACGTGATAGTGGGCTTGGCCTCTTTCGGCCGGGCCACATACGAGGAGTCGTACAACGGCGGCATGGGCAGCAACGGCCTGACCTCTGCCCGGCACGATGTGTTTGCCAAAACCGTGGGCGAGACCTATCCGGAGACGTTCGACCCTTCGATACCGTCGGAGCTGGTTTACAGCGGTTCGGTCAAACTCACCGACATGGTGGAGGGCACGCCTCTCGACGCGGGCAAGCTCGTGCTCTCTCCCACCCGCACCTACGCTCCGGTGATAAAGAAAATACTCGAAGTGATGCGCCCCGACATCCACGGCATGGTGCATTGCACGGGCGGCGCGCAGACCAAGGTGATGCACTTCGTGCACGGCAAGCACGTAGTCAAGGACAACCTCTTCCCCACCCCGCCGCTCTTCGCACTGATACAGCGCGAGTCGGGCACCGACTGGAAGGAGATGTACAAGGTGTTCAACATAGGTCACCGCATGGAGATATATCTCTCGCCCGACAAAGCGCAGAAAGTCATCGACATAGCCGGCGAATTCGGCATCGACGCCCGCATCGTTGGCCGCGTGGAGGACGCTGCTCAAAACCGGCTCACCATCGTTTCCGAGCACGGAACATTTGAATACTGACCCCGAATCGCATACTGTTGACGCGATCAGCCGCATATATTCTCATTGTCGCACTGGCAGCCATGTGCGCCTGCTCAAAGACTGCCGGCGATGCCGGAGAGGCACAACCACTGCCCGACACCCTGCGTGTGGCCACGCTTTACAGTCCCACATCCTACTTCATCTACCGCGACCAGAAGATGGGCTACGACTATTCGCTGCTCGAAGCCCTCGCCCGCGAAAAGGGCATGACACTCAATCTCACCATCTCGCCCTCGCTCGAAGAGGCCCTGACGCTGCTCGACTCGGGGCGCGTCGACCTGGTGGCCTACGAAGTGCCGCGCACATCGCAATATCTCGACCGCGCCGTGCCGTGCGGACCGCGCAGCCGCTCGTCGCAAGTGCTCGTGCAGCCCCGGGGCCGACAGCTCATCACCGATGTCACCGGACTTGTGGGCAAAGACGTCTACGTCGAGGCTCCGTCGAAATATTACCAACGCATACAGAATCTCAACGACGAGCTCGGCGGAGGCATCAACATCCATACCGTAAACAGCGACACACTCATCACCGAAGACCTCATCGACATGGTTTCGGAGGGCAAAATACCCCTTACCGTGGTCGACAGCGACATCGCGCGCATCAATCAGACTTATTACCCCAACCTCGACATCAGCCTGCAGCTGAGCTTCGAGCAAGAATCGGCGTGGGCCGTGTCGCCGTCGAAGAAATGGCTTGCCGACTCCATCGACGCATGGCTCTCCGGCTCCTCTCCGCGGCAGGAAAACGCAACGCTGCTCAAACGCTACTTCGAACTGAGCAAGAACGCACCGCGCACACACACCGTCGACTTTTCCCGGGGGCGCATCTCGCCCTACGACGACATCTTCCGCGCCGAAGCGAAAAAAATCGGCTGGGACTGGCGGCTTCTGGCCGCACAATGCTATGTCGAGAGCCGTTTCGACCCCGAAGTGGTGTCGTGGGCGGGCGCAAAAGGCATTATGCAGATAATGCCCGCCACGGCACGCGCCCACGGCATAGAGCCGGAAGAACTGCTCGATGCCGCGGTTTCGGTGCGTCTGGCCGCGCAGGTGCTCTCCTCGCTCGACAGGTCGCTCGCATCAAAAATCACCGACCCGCAGGAGCGGCAGAAATTTGTGCTCGCAGCTTACAACAGCGGCGTGGCACACATCTACGACGCCATCGTCATCGCCGGACACACCGGCGCCGACCCGGCCCGATGGTCGGGCAACGTAGAGGAAGCCCTGCTGCTCAAAGCCAATCCGGAATATTACAACCTCCCCGGAGTGAAATACGGATACTTCCGCGGCCGACAGACCACGGCCTACGTAATCGACGTGCTCGAATTTTACAATCAGTGCAAGGAAAAGATAAAGCAATAAAAAAAATGCACTCCTGCGAGAACAACATCCCCCTCGGAGCGTTAAATATTTAGAAAAATTTTTAACAGAATATTCATTCACATCAACCGACGTTAAATTATGAAAAAAAGATTTCTCACCGTAGCTCTGGTGTGCGCCCTCATGGCAGGCATCACCCTTCCCTCCTGCATCGGCAGCTTCTCGCTCACCAACAAGCTCCTGACATGGAATCAGGGCATCAGCAACAAATTTCTCAACGAGCTGGTGTTCATCTGCTTCTGGATTGTGCCCGTATACGAAGTTTCCGGCTTGGCCGACATTCTTGTAATCAACAGCATCGAGTTCTGGAGCGGTTCGTCGCCCATCGCCAAAGGCAAATCCGTTATTGACGGTCAGGACGGCAAGTATCTCGTCGACTGCGACGGCAAAGGCTACACCATCACCCGCATGGATTCGGGCAAGAGCGTGCGCCTCAACTTTGACGCGGAGGAGCAGACATGGAGCGTGGCCACCGCACAAGGCGAATACGATCTCTTCACCTGGGTCGACGACTCGCACGTGAAAATGGCTATGCCCGACGGCTCGATGCAAACCTTCGAAACATCGCAGCAAGGACTCTATGCCTATCAGAACATGGTGCTGGGCAACGGCAATCTCACAGCACAACGCTGATAAGTGGACAAGCCTCAGGCACTTGAACTTCTTGCACCGGCACGCACCTGCGCCATAGCCCGGCAGGCTATCCTGCACGGTGCCGATGCCGTATACATCGGCGGCCCGGACCACGGCGCCCGGGCCGCCGCATCCAACTCCGTGGCCGAAATCGCCGGCCTGTGTACTTTCGCCCACACCTATCGCGCCCGCGTCTACGTCACGCTCAACACCATCATCTTCGACTCCGAGCTCGACGGGGTGCGACGCATCGCAACCGACCTCTACCGTGCCGGCGTCGACGCCCTGATTGTGCAGGACATGGCTCTGCTGCGACTCGACCTGCCTCCGATAGCGCTCCATGCAAGCACGCAATGCGACACACGCACGCCGGAGAAGGCACGGTTTCTGGCCGAATGCGGATTCTCGCAAGTGGTGATTGCAAGAGAGTGCAGCGAGCAGGAAATCAAAGACATACGCGCCGCCATGCCGCTGTCGGTCGCCATCGAAGCATTTGTGCACGGCGCCCTGTGCGTGTCGTACAGCGGCGACTGTCAGGCATCGTTCTGCACCTCGGGCCGAAGCGCCAACCGTGGCACCTGCGCCCAGATGTGCCGTCTTGCCTACAATCTCACCGACAGCGGCGGCAACGTGCTCGCCCGTGGCAAGCATCTGCTCTCGCTGCGCGACCTGAACCGTCTCGACGACATCGAAAGCATGGCCCTTGCCGGCGTCGCTTCTTTTAAAATCGAAGGCCGGCTCAAAGACGAAGGATACGTAAAAACCGTCGTGGCCGCCTACCGCCGAGAAATCGACCGCGTGATTGCCCTGCATCCCGACCGTTTTGTCCGCGCCTCGCAAGGAAGGTCGGAGGTGTCGTTCTGCCCCGATGTGAAGCGAGTGTTCAACCGCCGGTTCACCTCCTATTTCTACAATCCCGACCTTGCGGCAACGCAACCGATGGCACAGACCGACACCCCCAAGTGGGTGGGACTGCCCGTGGCCACCGTGACCCGCAGCCGGGGCAAAACGCTCGACATCAAGGCCTCGGCGACAATAGCCAACGGCGACGGCCTCGGATATTTCACCCCCGGCGGCACTTACACCGGATTCAGAGTCAACCGCGCCGAAAACGGACGGCTGCATACGGCGCGCCCGGTCGACATCGCTCCCGGCACACAGCTTTACCGCAACTCAAGCACCGAATTTGACGCGGCGATGGCACGCGACACAGCCACACGCACTCTCGCGCTGGAGATGACACTGCGCCCTCTCCCCGACGGCCGCATCGCACTGCGATGCCTGACCGAGGGAGGCGATTATGCCGAAGTGGCTGACAGCATCGGCACTTTTCCGGCCAAATCACCGCAAAAAGCCGTCCGACGCGACATACTTGCAAAATCAGGCGGCACCGCCTATGCCCTCACATCAATCACCGATGCCGTCGGCGACAACATCTTTATCCCGGCATCGGCACTCACCGCCTTGCGGCGCAGAGCAATCGCAGCTCTTGACAGTCAGCGGGTTGCTTCTTACCGCTACGACTACCGGAGACCCGAAAACAGGGAATTTCCGTTCGTCAGCGACACGCTCACCTATCACGACAACGTGGCCAACCGCCTCGCCGAAGCCTTCTACCGCGACCATGGAGTCAAAACCATGGCACGCGCGCTCGAATGTGCCTCTCCGTCGGCTGTCGCGCCCGGAACGGTGGTGATGACCACCCGATACTGCCTGCGCCGCGAACTCGGCGCGTGTCTGCGCACCTCTCAGTGCAAAAAACTGCCCCGGGAACTGTATCTTGAAAACGGCAACGTGCGTTTCAGCCTCGATTTTGACTGCAAAAACTGCCGTATGCACGTTCGAAAGGCCTGAACCGGCATCGGCCATCAATCGTCACATCCCTCATGAGCCATGTCTAAACTTCTGATAATCAATACGTCGCTCCGACAAGGAGGAGCCGGAAAAGTGGCCCGTTCCGTAGCCGAAGCGGCTGCGGGAAGCGGTTGGGAGGTGCTTGCGGCCCATTCATCGCGGTTTTCGGCTCAGTTGCCCGATGGCGTGAAAGGTTACAAATCCGGCTCGGAGACAAGCGAAAGGCTGCACGCACTGGCATCGTATCTGCTCGACCGACAGGGTCTGCACAGCAACGATGCCACACGCAGGCTCATCGCAGAGATTGAGCGCTTCGCCCCGGATGTAATCAACCTGCACAACGTGCACGGCTACTATCTCAACCACGGGCTTCTGTTCTCATTCCTACGCGCTTACGGTGCGCCTGTGGTGTGGACACTCCACGATATGTGGGCGCTCACCGGACGATGTGCTTTCCCCGAGGCCGTCGGTTGCACACGCTACGCCGACGGATGCGGAAGCTGCCCCTCACTCGGCAATTATCCCAAATCGCTCATCGACCGCAGCCGGGCTCACTATCAGGAGAAAATGATAGCGCTCGCCGATATACCCGGTCTGCAGTTTGTGGTTCCGTCGCTCCGGCTCGGGGAGCTGCTGAAACGCTCGCCTTTGTCCGGATATCAGGTAAATACCATCTACAACGGAGTCGATACAGAAGTCTTTAAGCCGGCCGACAGTCTCAGATATTCGCCTTTCATGATTCTCGCTGTGGCCTCGAAGTGGACCGACGAAAAGGGCTTTCGCGACTTCATCGAACTTAGCCGTCACCTCCGACCGTCATGCAATATAATGCTTGCGGGCGTAACATCCGCTCAGCGGCGCCAACTCGGTCGCCACGGCATCATCGGCATCGAGCGCACCGAATCGGAAGAAAAACTCGCCGAACTGTATCGCATGGCCCACGTGACAGTCTCGCTCAGCCGTGCCGACACGCTTCCCACCGTACTGCTCGAATCACTCGCCTGCGGCACGCCGGCAGTGACCTATGACACAGGCGGATGCGGGGAAATCATCGCCGACGGTTGCGGATGCGTCGTGCCAATAGGCGACATTGACGCCGCCGCCCGACAAATTGAAGAAATCTGCGCCCGCTGCAAAAGCGAATACACCGGGCCGTGCCGGGGCCGTGCCCTCGCCGCGTTTGACCGCCGTGACATGGAAAAAGCCTACATTAACCTCTTCAACTCACTTAAGTATGACACCGAAATTATTTAATGAATTGATTAGTCAACGTATCTTTTGGCTTCTTTCCGGCGCTTTGCGCGACGCCGCTCAGTCACGATGCCCGCATCGCTCCTTCACGTCCTCACCCAAATCAATCGGAAATACGCTCAAAATATACATTAACTAATTTACGTGTCATACTTATATGAATAAATTTATAGTAACATCCGATGGACGGTTTCGCTTCGGCGACGTGCGCCTGCACAAGCAGCTCCTGCAACCCGGCGAGGAGTGCATCGGCGGCGGCATGTACGAATTTGACTACACCGGCAACCGTATGCTCCTGTGGGGCGAAAGTTACGATTTCGGCCGCGTGAAATGGTCGTGGCTCGAGACACTCACCCTCCCGACGTCGCTCGAAGGCATGAGCATAGAATACGAAGGCCTGCCACTGAGCGACTTCGTCACCCTCCGCCACGCCGACTGACCGCCTTTTTGCAAATCCCCCCTTGCGCCGTTACTATAATATTCGTAACTTTGTGAAAAGTAATTTAGTAGCGCTATATGTCATCAAGCACACAACAGGAACAGGAACTTTTCAAAGGCTCTAAAACCTGAATATGGCAGCGGTTTCGGCGTAAGACAGCTTGAACAAGCCAGACAATTCTATATAGAATATCCAAAAGCGAACGCACTGCGTTCACAATTCAACCGGACACAGTATCGTGCTCTTATTCAGACACCTGATAAGGACAAACGCGAATACTACGAGCTTGAGGCCGCCAATAATAACTGGACTGCCCGAGAGATGGAGCGGCAGATACATTCGATGCTTTATGAGCGATATGCATTAACTGATTTGCGGGTCATACTTACGTCACTACAAGAAGGCATATTTGCAAAACCCCTCATTCTCATAGTGTGATAAGGGTTGAAACGACCTCTGCCGGGAGGGTTGGAGGTTAGAATTATTTTTTGTAACTTCGCGGTGAATTGTAAGCCTATGTCTGATTTGTCACTTTTAGACCGCCTTGACGGATTTGACGCCCGCTTCTCAGAGGTGGGCACCCTCATCACCGACCCGGCCGTCATAGCCGATATGCCTCGCTACGTGCGCTTGTCGAAAGAATACCGCGAGCTTGAAAAAATCACCGCTGCCGCGCGTCGCTACCGTCAGCTCATCGCAGGCATCGACGAGGCACGTGAAATGCTCGAAACCGAGCAGGACGCCGAGCTGCGCACTATGGCCCGTCAGGAGCTCGAAACCTCGCGCGAGGCGCTTCCGGCTCTCGAAGAGGAGATAAAACTGCTCCTTATACCGCCCGACCCCGACGACGGCAAGAACGCCATACTCGAAATACGAGCCGGCACCGGCGGCGACGAGGCTGCAATCTTTGCCGGCGATCTGTGCAAGATGTACACACGCTACTGCGAGCAGCGAGGCTGGCAGGTGACCGTGTCGTCGGCGAGCGAGGGCGCGGCCGGAGGCTATAAAGAAATAATAATGTCGGTGAGCGGCGCGGGTGTCTACGGCACGCTGAAATACGAGTCGGGCGTGCACCGCGTGCAGCGCGTGCCGGCCACCGAGACTCAGGGACGTGTGCACACATCGGCCGCCACCGTGGCCGTGCTGCCCGAAGCCGAACCCTTCGACGTCGAAATCAACGAAGGCGAAATCAAATGGGACACTTTCCGCTCCGGAGGCGCCGGAGGCCAGAACGTGAACAAGGTGGAGTCGGGCGTGCGTCTGCGCTATATGTGGCGCAATCCAAACACCGGCGAGACGGAGGAGATACTCATCGAGTGCACCGAGACACGCGACCAGCCCAAAAACAAAGAGCGCGCGCTGAGCCGTCTGCGCACTTTCATCTACGACCGCGAGCACCAAAAATACAAAGACGACATAGACTCGCGGCGCAAATCGCTCGTGAGCACCGGCGACCGTTCGGCCAAAATCCGCACCTACAACTATCCGCAGGGGCGCGTCACCGACCATCGCATCAACTACACCATCTACAACCTCCAGGCTTTTGTCGACGGCGACATCCAGGACTGCATCGACCACCTCATCGTAGCCGAAAACGCAGAGAAACTCAAAGCCGCCGAGCTATAAGGACATCAATATCGTTAACTCAAATTTCTGAAGATATGCAACGTAACACACTGGTCGAAAACATCCGCAAAAAAGGCTCGTTTCTTTGTGTCGGCCTCGACCCCGACATGAAGAAACTCCCGGAATGTGTAATGTCGGAGCCTAATCCGATTTTCGCGTTCAACAAAGCCATCATCGACGCCACCGCCGAATATGCCGTGGCTTACAAGCCGAATCTCGCCTTCTACGAGTGCGAGGGCGTGACGGGACTGGAAGCGTTCGAGCTGACTGTGAGATACCTGCGCGAGCGCTATCCCGACCAGTTTGTCATTGCCGACGCCAAGCGCGGCGACATCGGCAACACGGCCAGGATGTACGCCCGCACCTTCTTCGAGCATTACGATGTCGACGCCCTCACCGTGGCGCCTTACATGGGCGAAGACAGCGTGAAGCCTTTCCTTGACTATCAGGGCAAGTGGACAGTACTCCTCGCGCTCACATCCAACCCCGGCAGCATGGACTTCCAGATGATACGCGACGCACAGGGCCATGAAATATATCAGCGCGTGATCAAGCGCTCGCAACACTGGGGCACGCCTGTCAACCTGATGTATGTCGTAGGCGCCACACGCGCCGAATACATCGAAAACGTGCGCAAGATAGCTCCGCGCAACTTCCTGCTCGTGCCCGGCGTGGGCGCTCAGGGCGGCAGTCTCGAGGATGTGTGCCGTGCCGGACTCATCGACGAGTGCGGACTGCTGGTCAACTCCTCGCGCGGCATCATATACGCTTCGCTCAAAGACGATTTTGCCGAAGCGGCGGCAGCGGCCGCAAAGAAATTGCGCGACAAGATGGCCGACATTCTGGCCGCGGCGCAGCAACAATAAATTATCCGGAATAGCTATATTAGCTAACTTAGCTAAAACAACAAAATTAGCGCGGCTACTTCTCAGTGGCCGCGCTACAATATTGCGGAGGTATGAAAAAGTCAGTCCTTAGAGGCGCCTGAGAGGGCTTCTTCTATCATCGACATAGGGATGTTGCCGCTGAGCACAATCACAGTGACTTCACCGGGCTCGTTGACATGGAGCACTACTTTTTTCACCACATTGGTAATGGTGTCGATGTCGCCTGAGATGATTACGTGGCCCTCGTCGTCGGTGATTTCGGTGAGTGTTTCCAGTCTTTTGGTCAGGTCGAGGTTTTTCAGCAGTTTGTTTACCTTTTTGCATGCTTCGAGCTGGTCGCTGGTTACAATCTCAATCGAGGAGAGTTTATTGAGGAGCTTCTGTCCGTCGAATCCGGGAGTTTTCAGTGAATTTCCTGCGGCCGCACCGGCAAGGCGGAGCATTGATTTGCCCACATACACTGTTTCCACACCTTTGACTGCACTGAGTTCGGAAAGGTCGCGCTGTGCGCGGCATGAGGTGAGTGTAACGGACATTATCACGAGTGTGAGGATATATTTGAGAGCGTTCATATTGATTAATATTTGATATTGGTTATATGTTTAATTATTAACTATTCTGTTGTACTGACTGACAGAGCTTTCGACTCTTGTACCGGCCATGAGCACCGCCTGATTGCCATTGCTGAGTCCGGAGGACAGGAGGGCAGCGACCTGTTCGACAATTCTTGCGGCTTCATCGGGGTCGGTGACTTCACGGGAAGCCTGCTGTGCATCGGCCGGGGCGGTTTGTGCGGCGACTGTTGCAACCTGTTGCGGTACGGCGGTTCCGGTCATTTTCCGAGCCTCAGGGGCGGGAGCGGCTTGAGCTGTAAGGTCACTGTCGACCTCGATGGTCTTTGCTTGGAATGTGTCGGGAATCTCTGTCTTTGCTATTTTTCCGGCGACATCGAGCGAAAAAGTTCCTGCCGGAGTTGCGGTCGGGCCGGATATTCCCTTTATCACCAGCAGGCCGATGAGAAGGGCAGCCGCGATACCGATTGCGGGATAGAGCACGCGCAGCAGGCCGTGGCGGCGTGGGGGAGCGGCCGCGGGCTCAATAGCGACGGCGTCGTATCCATTTTCGCCCTCAGGGGCGGTATTGTCGGGTGCCGCGCCGATGATTTCGAGCAATTGCGCTTCCAGATCGCCGGGCACTTCGGGCACGGAAGGCTCGAGGGCCGTCAGGGTGCGGAACATTTCGGCTTCGCCGGCCAATGAATCGTCAACCTCGCCCGAGAAATAATCTTTGAGCGTCTGCTCTTCGCCGGCCGTTGAGTCGCCCTGATAGTACCGGTCGAGGAGCTGTCGGATATATTCTACATTATTTTGCTTCATGGGAGAGAATGGTTTTGAGTTTCTGTCGTCCCCGGCTTATTATCTGCCTTACGTTGTCGTCGGAGAGTCCGGTTACGGTTGTGATTTCGTCGTTGGAGAGCTGACTGATAAAACTGAGAGTTAAGACTTTGCGTTGTTTTTCAGGAAATTGAACGAGGAGTGCTTTGATGTAATTGAGAGCGGTATGGTAAGCTGCGTCGCTGTCGGTTGATACGGTGTCGGCGGCCTCAATGCCTTCAAGCGGGTCGAATCGTCGTCGGCGTATCATGTCGAGACAGGTGCGGCGCACCACGGTGGCGCAGAAGGCGTCGGGGCTGTCGGGCAGAGTGAGCGAGAGATGCTGCGACCAGAGTTTCGACATTGCTTCCTGCACTGCGTCGGAGGCGTCGTCGCTGACCCGGAAGATTGCAAAAGCAATGGCATACATGTGCCGGTAGCATGGGATGATATGTTGTCGAAAATCGTTGTCGGTCACTGTTTGAGCTGATTATGAGGACCGCTTGAAGGTCCGTTTGTCAATAAGACGCACGTGCGAGACGATTTGTGACAAGACCGGGCAATTTTTTTGAGGAGGGGGATTTTTTTATAGCTAAAATAGCTAAGGTAGCTAAGATAGCTACTATGTGCCGACCGGGACGGTCGGCACTTCCCAGTGAGGGACGGTCGGCACTTCCCGGTGAGGGCTCACTCGATGTAGGAGGTTTCGCGCATCTCGTCGTATTCGGCCCATTCGGGGTCGTTCTCGGCGGTGATGCGCAAGGGCAGGAGCGGAAAGTCGGAGAGCGCGTCGTTGAGTTTTTTGTTGAAAATATTGGTCGAGACGGTGTAGAATACCATGTTGCGCTCGCCGGCACCGGTGTATATGCCGGTTAGGATTGCCACGGGGTCGGCTTTGAGCACACGCCGGAAGCTTTCGAGAATGTCGTCGAGGAGCCTGGCGTCGTCGCCGGCGGGGAGCCCGTCGGGTGTGTCGGCGTAGGGAACAGTGACTTCGACACGTATTTTGCAACGTGGATTTTTGCGGAATTTATCCACGTCGCCTCTTCCGGTCACGATGATTGTTTTGCCGTTGTCGTCTTCGAGCGGTGAAGTCCACCAGATTTCTTCTGCCATAGATTAAAAATTAAGGTAACAGGCAAAAAATAAAAAAGTGGCGATGCGCTGTAAGCCGGGTTATGTAGCCTCTGTACTTTCGCTCACGGGCGATGCCTGGAGGAGTTGCAGACGGCTGTCCGTCATTTATCTGAGCGGTCTACCCGCCGGCAATGGGCGAGCCACCCATATGCGCCGGTTTACTTGACCTTGCAACGCGCAAGACGTGCGCCATGGCATATCGCTGTGCCACGCGGTGGGCTCTTACCCCGCCTTTTCACCCTTACCCCCGGGTGGGGGCGGTTGTTTTCTGTCACGCTGCTCTGCCGTTGCCGACAGCTGTACTTTCTACAGTGCGCTGCTCTGTGTTGCCCGGACTTTCCTCTTGCCGCTCATGCGTCGGCAAGCGACGGACCGCGCTTCGCCACTTGATAGGATTTGTCAGTTATATCCGCGTATGATGCCTCGCTTAGAGTTGCGGACAAACATGATGATTTCGTCTCTCTCTCTGGTTGCGGGGAGCTCGGCCTCGATGCGGTCGACTGCGTCGGAGAAGTTGAGTCCGGAGAGGTAGAGGTAGCGGTATATATCCTGAATGTCGCGGATGGTCTCGTTGGAGAAGTTGCGGCGGCGCAGGCCCACGGAGTTGATGCCGACATACGAGATGGGCTCGTGTGCGGCCTTGACGTAGGGCGGTATGTCTTTATTGATGAGGGCGCCACCCTGTATCATCACGTGCGGGCCGATGTGGCAGAACTGATGGATGAGTGTGCCGCCGCCCACGATAGCATAGTTGTCGATTACCACTTCGCCGGCTACCTGGCAGGCGTTGCTCATGATTACGTGGTCGCCTACGACACAGTCGTGGGCCACGTGCGAGTAAGCCATAATCAGACAGTTGCTGCCGACCACGGTCTTTCCTTTGGAGGCGGTGCCGCGGTGCACGGTCACACATTCGCGCAGCACGGTGTTGTCGCCGATGATGGCGAGGGTGTCTTCGCCTTGAAATTTAAGGTCCTGAGGCACTGCGCCGATGACTGCACCGGGGAATATGGTGCAATTTTTACCGATACGTGCGCCGTCCATGATGGTGACGTTGCTGCAGATGTGCGTGCCCTCGCCTATCTCGACATTACCGTCGATTGTGACGAAGGGGTCGATGATAACGCTTGGATGCACTTTTGCTGCCGGATGGACGTATGCTAAGGGTTGTTTCATTCTATTCTATGACTGGTTTATATATTGCCGGGAGGCAGGGCGCCCGACCGATTTGATACTGATACACCGACCGTGAGCGACGGCGGACCGTGGCGGGGATTATTTGTTTTTGATAATCTGTGCCATGAACTCGCACTCGCACACGAGCTTTTCGCCCACGAAAGCGCGTCCTTTCATCACGGCGCAGCCGCGGCGCAGCTCGGTGAGGAAGCTGACGTGGAAGATGAGCGTGTCGCCGGGGACCACTTTCTGGCGGAATTTCACGTTGTCAATCTTCATGAAGTAGGTCGACCAACGTTCGGGCTCGTCTACCACGCCGAGCACGAGCAGACCGCCGGTCTGTGCCATTGCTTCTATCTGCAGCACGCCGGGCATCACGGGCTCGGAGGGGAAGTGTCCCAGGAAGAAGGGCTCGTTGGTGGTCACGTTTTTCACGCCCACGATATAGGTGTCGCTCATTTCGATGATTTTGTCGACGAGCAGGAAGGGATAGCGGTGGGGCAGATGCTCGCGTATCTGCACATTGTCCATGATTGCCGGCTTGTTGGGGTCGTAGACGGGCGCCTGTATCTCCTGGCGCTTGATTTCGCGGCGTATCTGTTTGGCGAACTTGGCGTTGATGAGGTGGCCGGGACGGGTGGCTATCACTTTGCCTTTGAGCGGACGGCCTATGAGGGCAACGTCGCCGATGACGTCGAGGAGTTTGTGGCGTGCGGGCTCGTTGGTCGAGTGCAGGGGGAAATCGTTGACGTATCCGTAGGTGTCGACGTGGTGGCGCGGCACGCCCATCTGATCGGCGATGGAGTCGAGCTCGTCTTGCGTGAGGGGCGAGTCGTAGATTACGATAGCGTTGTCGAGGTCACCGCCTTTGATGAGACCGCTCTGAAGCAGGGGAAGCACTTCGCGGACAAAAACGAATGTGCGCGAGGGGGCTATCTCTTCGGCAAATTCGCTCACGTGCTCCATGGAGGCGTACTGGTTGGCGAGCACGGGGCTTTGGAAGTCAATCTTGACTTCGACCGAGAACTCGTCGTCGGGGAGCACCATGATTTTGGAGCCTGTTTCGGGGTCGGAGATTTCGATTTTGCTTTTGACCACATAATATTCCTTGTCGACTTTCTGCTCTTCGATGCCGGCGGCGTTGATGGCCTCAACGTATGGCATGGCGCTGCCGTCGAGGATAGGAAATTCGGGAGCGTTGACCTTGATGAGACAGTTGTCTACGCCGAGAGCGTAAAGGGCGGCCATGGCGTGCTCGATGGTCGAACATACGACGTCGCCTTTGGCCACTACCGTACCGCGGTTGCTGGCCACGACGTTTTCGGCCACGGCGTCGATTACGGGCTCGTCTTCGAGGTCGGTGCGCTGAATTTTGTAACCGTGGTTTTCGGGAGCGGGGCAGAATGTCGCCTCTATCTGCAAGCCTGTGTGCAAGCCTTTGCCGCTGAGGGTAAAGCTATTTCTGAGAGTGGTCTGTTTCATATTTTATTTTAATCTTTTTCTATATTATCAACGCGTTTGAATAGCTCCGGGAGATGGCGGATGAGAGCGGTGCATCGGGCAAATTCGCCTACGGTAAGCGCGGGCGAGCCCAGTACGCGGGCGCCGGGAGCCACCGATTTGGGGATGCCGCTCTGTGCGCCGCATTGTGCGCCGTCGCCGATTGTGATGTGTCCGGCCACGCCTACCTGTCCGCCGAGCATAACGTGTTTGCCGATTTTGGCCGAACCGGCCACACCGACCTGAGCAGCCATGACAGTGTCCTCGCCCACCTCGACGTTGTGAGCAATCTGGATCAGGTTGTCGAGTTTCACTCCGCGGGCCACACGTGTGGCGCCCATCACGGCGCGGTCGACGGTGGTGTTGGCGCCGATTTCGACATCGTCGGCAATCTCTACGATGCCCAGCTGGGGTATTTTGTTGTACTTGCCCTCGGCGTCGGGAGCGAATCCGAAACCGTCGGCGCCGATTACAGCGCCTGAGTGGATGATGCACCTTGAGCCGATTTTACAGCCGTGGTATACTTTGACTCCGGGGTAAAGAATTGTGCCGTCGCCGAGTGCGCAACCGTCGCCGACGTAGGTCTGAGGGAAGAGTTTCACGCCGCGTCCGAGCTTTACGCCCCGGCCCACGTAGGCGAAAGCGCCGATGTAGGCGTCGTCGGGTACATCAACGCCCTCCGACACGAATGAGGGCTGCTCTACGCCTACAGGCAGATGCTGTGAGGCGGCCGCCACCATTTCCAGAAGCTTGGCCACGGTGGCGTAGGGGTCGGCAACGCGGATGAGCGTGCAGGGCACGGGCTGTTCGGGCACGAAATCGTTGCTTACGAGCACGACAGACGAACCGGTTGTATAGATATAATGAGTGTATTTTGGATTGGCGAGGAAAGAAATGGCGCCTTTTTTGCCTTCTTCGATTTTTGCAAAGGTGGTGACGGTGACAGAGGGGTCACCCTCAACTTTTCCGCCCACGAGTGCTGCTATTGCTTCGGCTGAAAATTCCATTTGATTGGCTTTGTAAAATTAATTTTGCAAATTTAGCGAAAAATTTCCATATTACGTGTCTTTTACGCGAAAAACTTCATAAAGGCGGGGAAATCGCCGCCTGAGCGGCACAAAAATCGTCAAATTATTATCACCGGGAAGTCGTGAGCGGTCTCGCTCACGACAAAGCATCAGGAGAGGGTCTAATGTGCCCTGCGAGGCCGCAGGGCACTTCCCGGTAGTGCCTTAAATGTCAAAAGGATGCGCCCGCGGGGCGGGTGCATCCTTTTGTAGGGGATTAAAGAACGGTTGCTTATTCGGCTGCGGGAGCTTCTTCGGCTGCTGCTGCATTGTCGGCTGCTGCTGCTTCGGCAGCTGCGGCCTGCTGAGCGGCGAGGAGCTCGGCTTTCTTTTTAGCTACTTCTTCTGCCTTGGCTTTGTTCTTGGCTTGTTCGGCCTCGAGACGTGCTTTGGCGTCAAGTTCTTTCTTGTCGGCCATTGTAGCTTTGAGTTTGTCTACTTTGGCTTGCTTGGCTGCTTTCCATGCTTCGAAGCGGCGTGTTGCTTCTGCTTCGTCGAAAGCGCCTTTTTTCACACCGCCCAGGAGGTGGTGCATCAGGAGCACACCCTCTTTTGAGAGGATTGCGCGCACTGTTTCGGTAGGTTCTGCACCTACGCCAACCCAATACAAAGCCCGCTCGAAGTTGAGAGTAATTGTAGCAGGATTAGTGTTCGGATTATAGGAACCTATCCTTTCAATAAATCTACCATCTCGTGGTGCCCTGCTATCAGCGATGACAATAGGATAAAACGCGTAGTCCTTGTGGCCGCGGCGTTGTAATCTGATTTTTGTTGCCATTTGATTTGTTAATTAATATGGTTTTGTATTGCTTTTTGCTCGGCAAAGGTACGGTTTTTTTTTCATCCGCGCAAATATTTTTTAATTTTGGCCGGATTTTATCGTGGGCGGGGGTCATAGCTTCTTGCCATTGAGGGCCGAGGCGATGTATACGGGACGGTTTTTGGTCTCTTTGAAGATGCGTCCGATGTATTCGCCGATGATGCCTAATGCCATGAGCTGGAGGCACCCCAGAAGGAGGATGGTACACATCAGCGTGGGGAATCCCTGTATGGGGTCGCCCCAGATGATGGTTTTGACGAATATCCATATAAGGTAGAGAAACGACATCAGCGCGCCGGCGAGGCCTGCGAATGTGGCAATGCGCAGGGGGGCAGTGGTGAATGACGTGATGCCTTCGACGGCAAGGTTGAAGAGTTTGCGGAAGGAGAAGGTGGACGGGCGCATGGTGTTGGACTGCTGGTCGAATTCTACACCTGTCTTGCGGTATCCTATCCATGTGTAGAGTCCTTTGGTGTAGCGCTGTGTTTCGCGCAGCGAGCGCAGGGCGTCGATGCAACGGCGGTCGAGGAGGCGGAAATCGCCTACGTCGGGGAGGATGTCGAGGTCGGAGGTGGCTTGCAGTAGACGGTAATAGGCTTTGGTGAGACGGCGGCGCAGCCATGATTCGCTTCCGCGGGTGCGACGCTTGCCGTAGACGTCGTCGTAGCCTTCTTCCCACCGGGAGGTCATTGCCGGAATTACGTCGACGGGGTGCTGCAGGTCGGCGTCCATGATGATACAGCAGTCGCCGCTCACGTAGTCGAGTCCGGCGAGGAGCGCGTTCTCTTTTCCGAAATTGCGGCTCAGGGTGAGGTAATTGAAGCGGTCGTCGCACTCGTGCATTTCGCCGAGGATGGTGTCGGTGGCATCGGTGCTGCCGTCGTTGACGAAGAGCACTTCGTAGTCGTAGCGGCCGGGGCAGGCGGCGTCGGAGTCGATGAAGGCTGTAAGGGCCCGGCAGGTCTCCCGAAGCATTTTTTCTTCGTTGTAGGCCGGAATGAGTATTGATATTTTCTTTTTTGTAGCCATATTTTTCAAGCCTTAGAGGTGAGCCGGCGGCTGACGGCAATCGTGGCTGTAAAGGTACGCATAATTTTCTGATTTTTGATGCTTATGATGCAACTTTCGGTCTCCGCGGCGTGTTAATTGATTAATCTGATACTAAACACCATATCTCAATGCGTAGATTCTTTATTCTTCTCTCGGCTGCCGTGGGGGCTTGGGCTCTGCCGGCCGGGGCTCAGGATGTTGTCGACTGTTCGCCCCGCCCGCTGCAGCAGGACAGCAAGAACGTAGTCGTAACTTTTCACGCCGACCGCGGCAATCAGGGACTGAAAGGGCTGGCCGCGTCGGTGCCTGTATATGCCCACACGGGCGTCATCACAGCCGGGAGCGACGAGTGGTCGCACGCTCCGGCGTGGCTCGACAACTCTCCGAAATACAAGCTCAAATATGTCGCGCCTGACACCTACACGCTCGACATCGGCACCATCGCGGCCTACTACGGCATCACCGACGCCAAGGAGCCGGTGCGCCTGTACAACCTTCAGGGCTACGAAATCAAAAATCCCGCCCCGGGCACATTATATATACGTGTGCAGGGCGACAATGTAAGAAAAGTGATATACTGACCCCCTCTCCTATACCCTATTCCCTCGTCCCTATTCCCTCGCCCCTCGTCCCTGTATTCCCATCGCCGGGGGCGTAAACCCTGTAATGCTCTCCCTCTTCGACAAGGCTGCATGCGGCGTCGAAGGGGGAGAAATCGCGTGAGGCGTTATCGAAAGCCGGCGAGAGCGCTATCACGATGACAGCGCCGGCGCCGGAGTCCATGCTCAGGGCGATTACGCAGTCTGTGACCTGCGGCTGCGGCATACGCTTGTCGCGCGGACCCCAGATGTGACGCGTGACCGGATTGGGCGTGTCGGTGAGGTATTCGATAATGAATCCGTCGCTATATTCCGACATCACTGTGACGCGACCGTGCGACAAGCCCTTGTACTTCTCAATCACAGGCATCATCTCCTCTATCCACCGGGCATAATCCTCGTCGAAATACACACCGCATGCCTTTTGGGCGTCCACCCGGCGATACTTTCCGGGCTCGGCGCTTGAAAGAAAGACACGGATATTGGTCTGAGGCATCGTCAGCATCGCCGCCGTGAAAGCGACGAAACCCACGGCGCCGGCTCTTCGCGCCCACCGTGGCCAATCGGTGGCGACATAAGCCATAAGCGCCGGGGCAAAGGCATAGACAATCATGCGGTTGAAGGCGCAATTGCTGCCCGACACGGCCGCGAACGAGCAAAGCAGCATAATAATCGCTCCGCCCGACATCCCTCCGAAAAGTCGCTTGCGGCCCAAAAGCACGCATAAGAGCAACGTGAAGAGCGTGAAGCCCATGTAAGGGTAGTCAAACAGGAGCGAACGGCTGTTGATCCACCATGCTCCCGCGGCCAGCAGCACAAACAGCACGGCATCGCGCATTGCGGCCGCCGCAGGTTTCAGGTTCCGCGTCATGAAAACGACAAACGTCGCCCCCGAAAGGAGAACGATGTAATATATCATGATTTTGAGCGACTGAAAGACCGCGCTCAGGATGACCCGGGCCGAATGATTCTCTATGGCATTGTCGTGCAGTGCGCCGAGCAATCCCCCGGGAGTGCCGTACATGGCCGTGACGAGCAGAAGCGCCGTAAGAGCCGCCGCAGCGGCATAAGCGCACAGGTCGGCCGTGCGGCGCCCGGGAGCTACGGTGTCGTAAAATATAACGACAATCGGGGGCACAAAGAGCACCGGCAATGACGGCAGGCGCATCATCACAGCCACCGACGCGGCGGCTCCGACGGCAGCTATCAGCCACCTGCGCGGACGCCGGGCATAGCACATCGTCATCACCGCCACACACGCAAGAGAGAAAGTGGTGAACGAGTCCCAGTCGTATTTCTGCTCATGGTCGTTGGTCAGAGCATAGAGCGCGACTGTGGCGGCGGTGAACCATATCGCCCTCGGAGCGTCGCGCAAGATGCGGAAGCAGGCGTAACCGCCCGCAGCGATTGCCGCAAGGTTGAGAATCATCGACAGCACCCTCATCTGCAGCCAGCCGAAACCGAATGTGCTGCCCCACATGTGGCCGATAAACGACGAAAACGAGGCAAACGGCGCGGCCTGCCAGTCCTGCGCGTTGAGTATCTGGTAGGCCTCGTCGGCGTCGCCGACATAGCGGTTGAGCGTGATGACTGTAAGGGCCACGGCAAGAGCGAGGCCCGTAAGGCTCCAAAACAAGTCCCGTGAATGTGGTTGACCGTGGTGCATGACTGCGATGAAAAGCTGAAATTGTCGGATTTTATTATTAGCTAAGTTAGCTAATTTAGCTAATTTAGCTGTTTTAGCAAACCGCACGCGGGGCGGGCACTCAGGTGTCCGCCCCGCAGGTGGTTATGGCTGAGGCGCATCAGATGCCGCCGCCCTCGGTTGAGTCGTTGCTTCCGGAACCGGGAGTCTTGTTTTCGCCTTCTTCTTCGTAGGTTTCGGGATTGAAGAAGTTGTTGAGGTATTTCTGGCGGAATTTTTCGAGCAGGTCCCAGAAGTTGGGCACAAAGAGCGTACCCACAATGGCGTTGATGAACATACCGTAGACTACGGCCGTGCCCAACGACAGACGCGATGCGGCGCCGGCGCCGTGGGCGAAAAGCATGGGCATGACGCCGAACACAAAGGCCAGGGCGGTCATCATAATGGGTCGGAATCGTATCTCGCCGGCATGAGCGGCGGCCTGTGTGACGGGCATTCCCTCCTTGCGGAAGTCTACGGCGTATTCTACGATAAGAATGGCGTTCTTGGCCGATAGGCCGAGCAGGAGGATGATACCTATCTGGGTGTAGATGTCGATGCTCTGTCCCATTATCAGACAGCCGATTACGGTACCGAGGATGGCGGTAGGCATCGAAATCACGACGGCGATGGGATCGGTCACGCTTTCGTATTGCGCGGCGAGCACAAGGATGGTGATGACGATGGCGAGGATGAGCACAAACGAGATGGTGGTGCCTCCCTGTGTCTCCTGATAGGCTTCGCCGGTCCATGCGTAGGAGTACTGGTTGCCGAGCTGTTCGGCCACGATATTCTGCATGGCTTCGATGCCTGTCGATGAGCTGACGCCCTTGGCCACGGTGGCTGTGAGAGCGGCGGTGGTGTACATATTGTAGCGTGAGATGCTCGATGCGCCCGATGTCTCCTCGATGGTTGTGAATGTGGAGAAGGGCACCATCTCGCCGAGCGAGTTGCGCACAGTGAGGCGCATCACGTCGTCGGTTGTGGCGCGCGAGGCGGCTTCGGCCTGCATGTTGACCTTATATACACGGCCGAACTCGGTGAAGTCGTTGACGTAAGAGCCTCCCATGTAGGCCGAGAGGGTCGAGAAGACGTCGCTGACCTCGAGCTGCTGAGTCTTGATTTTATCGCGGTCGAAGCAGAGGCGGTATTGCGGCACGCCGCCCTCGTAAAGGGTGGTGACGGATGCGATGTCGGGGTTTTTGTCGGCGGCGGCACGTATCTTGCGCACGGCGTCGGACATGGCTTCGGTGCCGAGGTTATTGATGTCGAGCAACTGCATCTGCAGACCGGAGGTCATGCCCAGACCGGGGATTGCCGGAGGATTGAGTCCGAAAATCACCGCTTCCTGTATTCCGGCCGTAGATGCCATGAATTTTGCTATTGAGGCGTCGACGCTGAGGTCTTTGGCCTTGCGTTCGCTCCATGGCTTGAGCACGACGACGATAGAGCCGAGGTTGCTGCCGTTGGTCTGGGTCATGAAGCTCATACCTGTGAGAGAAATGACGTCGGCGACCTCGGGCTGCTGCATCACGCGGTCCACGACTTCTTTCATTACTTTGTCTGTGCGCTCCATCGAGGCTCCGGAGGGGAGCTGTACCGAACCCATCCAGTAGCCCATGTCTTCCTGCGGGATGTAGGAGGTAGGCATTGTGAGGAAGCCCCAGAAGGCGAGCACGGTCACGGCGAGATACACGCCGATGGCCACCATCGGGCGACGCAGGAACTGGCCGACAATCTTCATGTAATATTTCAGCGTGACGCCGAAACCTTTGTTGAACCACCGGTAGAGGATGAAGCGCTGGTCTTCGGGCACACTGGGTTTGAGGAAGAGTGCGCACATGGCCGGGGTGAGGGTGAGGGCGCTGAGTCCGGAGAACGCGGTGGAGACTGCGATGGTGAGGGCAAACTGTTTGTAAAGCTCGCCGGTGATGCCGCTGATGAAAGCAGTGGGGATGAACACCGAGAGGAGCACGAGCACCTCGCCGATGACCGGGCCCTGGAGCTCCTCCATGGCCTTTTCGGCGCTCTGCCGCGCATTGAGCTTGCCCTCGTCGACAAGCCTCGAACAGTCCTCCACCACCACTATCGCGTCGTCAACCACAATGGCGATGGCGAGCACGAGGCCGAAGAGGGTGAGCGTATTGATAGAGAATCCCATGAGCTTCATCACGGCGAATGTGGCGATGAGCGAGACGGGGATGGTGAGCATGGGGATGAGCACGGCGCGCCAGCTCTGCAGGAAGAGCAGAATCACAATCATGACGATGAGCGTGGTCTCGACGAATGTCACGAGCACCTCGTCGATGGATGCGGTCACGAAGTCGGTGGCGTTCTGTATGATGCGGTATTTTACGCCTTCGGGGAAGTATTGCTGGAGGTTGTCGAGCTTGTCGATACAGTTGTTGGCCACCTGCAGGGCGTTGGCTCCGGGGAGCTGGTTGATACCGATAAGAGCGGCGCCGCGGCCGTTGACGGCGGCCTCCATCGAGTAGGTTTCGGAGCCCATGTCGATGGTGGCTACGTCGCCCAGGCGGAGCATCGAGCCGTCGGGATATGCCTTGATGACGATGTTGGCAAACTCGGCGGGCGATGACAGACGTCCCTTGGCGGTGAGGGTGAACTGGAAGGCCTCGCCGGTGTCGTAGGGAGGAGCGCCGACCTCACCGGCCGATACCTGAAGGTTTTGCGAAGAGATGACCTGGCGGATGTCGGTGGGAGTGATGTCGCGCACGCGCATTTTCTCGGGGTCGAGCCACACGCGCATGCTGTATTCGCCCGAACCGAAGGCCTGCACCGAGCCTACGCCCTCGACGCGGCTGAGCTCGTCGACAACGCTCAGCTGGGCGTAGTTGGTGAGGTAGAGGGCGTCGTAGTTGTAGGTTGAGTCGGCTTCAAGGGCGACGAAGAGGATAGTGTTGGTCGATGCCGACTGCACCTGCACGCCTTGCTCCGTGACCTGTGAGGGGAGCGAAGGCTCGGCGAGCGACACGCGGTTCTGTACTTTGACCGATGCCATGTCGAGGTCTACACCGTTCTCGAAGGTGATGGTGAGGTTGTAGGTGCCGTTGGACGACGATGTGGAGCTCATGTACATCATGCCCTCCACGCCGTTGACCTGCTGCTCGATGGGCACGCCCACGGTTGTGGCCACAGTCTGGGCGTCGGCGCCCGGATAAACGGCGGTGACGTTGACCGTGGGAGGCGTGATGTCGGGGAACTGAGCCACCGGCAGAGTCTTTATGGTGAGCAGGCCCGCCAGAAGCATCATTATGGCGATTACGATTGAGAATATGGGCCTGTTGATAAAAAACTTAGAAAACATTGTTGCTGTGCTTTATGTATTCTTATTGCTCGGGATGAGAGGGGGATTATTTCTCGAGTTTGGGGTTGACCTCCATTCCGGCGCGCACTTTCAGGAGGGCGCGGGTCACATAGCGTTGTCCGGGCTCGATACCGGATGTGACGATGCGCATCGAGTCGTTGGCCATGTCGCCCACGGTGATGGGAGTGAACACCACGCGGTTGGAATCGTTGACCACGTAGAGGAATTTGTCGGTCTGGCTTGTGCTGATGGACGCGTCTTTGACCAGAATTGCCTTGTCTATTTTTTTGAGGGGGAGCCTGACCATGCAGTACATACCGTCGCGCAGCTCGCGGTAGGTGTTGTCGAGCTCGAGGCGGAGCTTGAGCGTACCTGTGCCGGTGTTGACATCGGGCGAGATGTAGTTGAGGCGTCCGGTGTAGGCGTGGGGGAGCTGCTCGTTGAATGTCACGGGCACGGAGTTGTAGTCGATCTGCGCACGGCTTTCTTTTGTACCGAGTCCGCGCTGGAACGAAGCGTCGTCGATAAAGAATTCGGCTTTAAGGATTTTGTCGTCGTAGATTTCAGCTAATTTCACCGGCTGGGCGCCGCCGCCGATGTAGGCTCCGACGCTGTATTCGGATGCAGTGACAGCGCCGTCGAATGGTGCGGTGATGGTGCAGTATCCGAGCATGGTGCGGGCTGTGGAGAGGGCTGCCTCGCAGTTTTTAATCTGAGCTTGTGACTGCTCGAGGGCGTTTTTGGCTTCGAGCACCTGTATCTGGGCCACGGCGTCGCTGCGGAGGGCGCGCTGCATGGCTTCGTAGTTTTTGGAAGCGTAGGCGTAGGCGCTCCGGGCGTTTTCGAGGGCAGCCTGAGCCTGAGTCACCGCGTCGCGGTACTGAGTGTCTTCGATGCGGAAGAGCACCTGTCCTTTGCGCACGCGGTCGCCGCTTTGGTAGTTCTGAGAGAGAAGGTATCCGTTGACGCGGGCCACGACGTCGGCCGAGTTGTCGGCCTGAAGCACTGCGGGATATGATTTGCTGAGTGTCACCGAGTCGGTCACGGCTTCGGCGACGTCGATTACGGGAGCTGCCTGAGCATTTTTGTCATCGCCTGATTTGGAGCATCCCGACGCAAGCGTGATAATACCGGCGAGCATGGGCACTTCCACCGCCAGCATGAGAGTTTTAAGGGTTTTCATATTGAGTGTTGTATTATTTTATGCGGTGTGTGAATCAGAATCCTCCGCCGAGGGCGCGGTAAATCTGGATGAGGGACGAGAGAGCGCGGCCTCGGGCTTCAATCACCTGGTCGGAGTATTGGAGCACGGATGCCTGGGCGTTCTGTACGTTGATAAATGAAGTGAGGCCTTGTTTGTAGAGGTCCATCGAGAGGGTAAACGACTCGTTGGCGGCGCTGAGGGCCTCGTCGAGCGCCTGTATGTAGCGGATGGCTCCGGTGTAGGACGACATTGCGGTGTTGACCTCCTGAATGGCGCCCAGCACTGTGTTGTTGTAGTTGTCGATGCCTATCTGCATCTGCTTGCGTGCGGCCACCACTCCGGCGTGCCGTGAGAGACCGTCGAAGAGCGTCCAGCTCAGCCGCGGCGCTATCGAGTAGGTGAAACTTTTATCGGTGAAGAGGTCGCCTCCTTTGTGGGCCGATGTGCCGATAGAGCCTTGGATGGAGATTGTGGGGAGGAAGTCCTTTTTGGCCACACCGAGCTCGGCGGCGTATTGCGCGAGCATCGCTTCGGCTTCGATAACGTCGGGACGGCGGCGCAGCAGCTGTGCGGGCACTCCCACGGCCACTATCTTCTGATATTCGGGCATCGGGCGGAACGGACCGAGCTCGGCTTCGAGGTTGGCGGGATATTCGGCCAGCAGGACGGCCATGGCGTAGATGGTGTTCTGCATGGCGGCGTGCACGTCGGCGATAGCGGCTTTGGTGGATGCGTAGGTGGTGGTTGCCTGCATCACGTCGAGTTTCGACGACAGGCCGGTTTCGTATCGCACCTGTGTGATGCGGAGCACCTCTTTCTGCGTCTCGGTGTTGGCCAGCATCAGGGCTTCACGTGCCTGAAGGGTGCGCAGCTGCATATAGGCCGAGGCGATATTGGCTGCAATGCTTACTTCGGCTGCGGTGCGTGTGGCGCGCGAGACTTCTACGGCAGCTTTTTTGGCTTTCGACTGCGAGTAGATTTTGCCGAAGACGTCAATCTCCCAGTTCATCGACAGTCCGAGGTCGAAGTAGTCGGTGGTGACTTGGGGTGTTTCGTTGATTTTGCCTGACGATTGCTGTTTGGTCCAGCCGCCGGAGAGCCCGATTTGGGGGAAATAACCGGCGCGGGCCATACGCAGTTGCTGCTGAGCGATTTTGATGCGCGAAGCGGCAGCTTTGAGGTCGAAATTGTTGGCAATGCCGCGAGCGATGAGCGAGTCGAGCTGCGCGTCGCCGAACAGCTGCCACCAGGAGTCGTAGACAGGGTCCTGCTGTACGAACTCGGATGTGTAGGCCCACTGCTCCGGCATGTCGCCGGCGGTGACGGCACGGAGCTGCGCCTCAGAGCCAATTGCGGTTGCAATTGCAGCTAATGTAATGAGAATCAATCTCTTGGTAAACATATTGACGTGTAATGGTTATATTTCTTGACTTGTTTTGCGAAACGTAAAAAAACAGGCAAAGAATTGCAATGAATTTTAAATTTTGATTAATGCCCGCGAATAATTAACTGCAAAATTACGTACTATGTTTATAAATAGCAAACTTTTTTAAAATATTTAAATCTTAATGCACGGCAAGGGATAGATATTTTTGAAAATACATCGAAAATGTATCAAAAATGCATCAGGAATGCATAGAATGGTATAAGGCCGCCGGCAAATTTTGCTTTTCGGCGGACTAATCAAGCGCATATTTGCCGGCCACGGATGCATTGTTGGGATTATTTTATTAACTTTGCACAAAAGAACATAAAAACGCGCGGGCAGCAGCCGCGCTATCGAAGCATTTAAGAACGAGCTATGTATATTTTTGATTTTGACGGCACACTGATGGACACCTCGGCCGTAATCCTCAGCACAATAAAAGCGACAGTGAAAGAAATGGGCCTGCCCGAACGCACCGACGCGCAGTGCCGCACGATTATAGGCATCCGCACCGACGAGGCGGCCAATCACCTCTTTCCGGACGCCGGGATAGATGACGCGGAGTTTGCCCGCGTGTTCCGCGCCAATTATGCGCGCATCCGCAGCAATGCTCATGAGCGTGCGTTTCCGGGGGTAATCGACACCTTGTGCGAGCTGCACCACCGCGGCAAGAGGATGGCCATAGCGTCGAGCCGGCGCGAGGATTCGCTGCACGAATATCTCGGCGGCCTGGGCATCGAGGGTTGGTTTGAGATGATAGTGGGCGCCGGGAGCGTGTCCAAAGGCAAGCCCGACCCCGAGCCCGTGCTCCATATCCTGCACCGTACGGGGGCCGACGCGCGCACCACACTTGTAGTCGGCGACGCCGATGTCGACATCATCATGGGCAACAGAGCGGGATGCATGACCTGCGCCGTGACCTACGGAAACGGCTCGGAAGAGGCTCTGCGACAGGCACATCCGACGTTCATCACCGGCAACTTCGCCGAGCTGCTCAACATCGACCCCGAGCTGTGAGCCGAGGGCGAGATTGTGTTTTGTTTTGCATATATAGCGGATTTTTTGTAAATTTGCGCGCGAAATTATCTACCGATTATGAAAAAATTTCCCGAATATTCTTCTTTCAATCTCTCAGCTATCAATAAAGAGGTGCTTGCTTTGTGGAACGAGGCTCACCTATTCGAACAGAGTATGGCCGTGCGCGAGGGCTGCCCGACATTCGTATTTTACGAGGGTCCGCCGTCGGCCAACGGTATGCCGGGCATCCACCATGTGATGGCCCGCACCATCAAAGACATCTTCTGCCGCTTCAAGACAATGAAGGGCTTCCACGTGAAGCGCAAAGCGGGCTGGGACACTCACGGCCTGCCGGTGGAGCTGGGCGTGGAGAAGAGCCTTGGCATCACCAAAGAAGATATCGGCAAAAAAATCTCGGTAAAGGAATACAACGACGCCTGCCGCCGCGAGGTGATGAAATATACCCGCGAGTGGGAAAATCTCACCAACACGATGGGCTACTGGGTTGACCTCGCCGAGCCATATATCACCTACGACAACCGCTACATCGAGAGCGTGTGGTGGCTCCTGTCGCAGCTCTACACGAAGGGCTACCTGTACAAGGGCTACACCATCCAGCCTTACTCACCGGCGGCCGGCACGGGTCTGAGCTCGCACGAACTCAATCAGCCGGGGTGCTACCGCGACGTGAAGGACACCACGTGCATCGCGCAGTTTGCCGTGACCGACCCCACCGAGGCAATGCAGGGATGGGGCAGGGCTTATTTCCTTGCATGGACCACCACTCCGTGGACACTGCCGTCGAACACGGCTCTGGCCGTGGGCCCGAACATCACATACAACATCGTGCGCACCTACAATCCCTACTCCGGCACGCCCGTGACGGTGGTTGTGGCCGACGCTCTGATGCAGTCGGTCTTCAATCCCAAGGCCGCCGGGCTGAAGCTCGACGAGTACAAAGCCGGCGACAAGCTCGTGCCATACGAGACAGTGGCACAGCTCAGCGGCTCGGAGCTTGAAGGCATGCACTACGAGCAGCTCATGCCGTGGGTGAACCCGGGCGAGTGCGCGTTCCGCGTGATTTCGGGCGACTATGTGAGCACCGAAGAGGGTACGGGCATCGTGCACATCGCCGGCACTTTCGGCGCCGACGACTTGCGTGTGTCGCGCCAGCACGGCGTGCCTCCTCTGCATATGATTGACCGCGACGGCAATCAGCGTCCGATGGTCGACCTCACCGGCCGTTTCTACCTGCTGAGCGACCTCGACCCGCACTTTGTGGAGACGATGGTAGACGTGGAGGCCTATAAGCCGTGGGAGGGCAAATATGTGAAAAACGCCTACAATCCCGAGGCCGACGAGCACACCGAGACGCTCGACGTGGAGATATGCATGTATCTCAAGCAGCGCGACATGGTGTTCAAAATCGAGAAGCACCTGCACAGCTACCCCCACTGCTGGCGCACCGACAAGCCTGTGCTTTACTATCCGCTCGACAGCTGGTTTATCCGCACCACGGCGGCCCGCGAGCGGCTGATGGAGCTAAACTCCGAAATCAACTGGAAACCGGCCTCGACCGGCACCGGACGCTTCGGCAAGTGGCTTGAAAACCTGCAAGATTGGAATCTCTCGCGCTCGCGCTACTGGGGCACACCGCTGCCCATCTGGCGCACCGAGGATGCCCGCGAGGAAGTGTGCATCGGTTCGGTCGAAGAGCTGTGCGCCCGCATCGACGAGGCCGTGAAGGCCGGACTGATGAAGGAGAATCCTCTCACAGCCGCCGGATTCGTGCCCGGAGTGTATACAAAAGAAAATTATGAGAAAATCGACCTGCACCGTCCGTACGTCGACCAAATCATACTCGTCTCGCCCACGGGCCGTCCGATGATGCGCGAGACCGACCTCATCGACGTGTGGTTCGACTCGGGTTCGATGCCTTACGCCCAGATACACTACCCCTTCGAGAACAAAGAGGGCCTTGACAGCGGCGAGCTCTATCCCGCCGACTTCATCGCCGAAGGCGTGGACCAGACACGCGGCTGGTTCTTCACCCTTCACGCCATCGCAGGCATGGTGTTTGACAAAAAAGCCTACAAGGCCGTGATTTCCAACGGTCTGGTGCTTGACAAGAACGGCAACAAGATGTCGAAACGCCTTGGCAACGCCGTGAATCCGTTCGAGACCATCGAGACCTACGGCTCCGACCCCGTGCGCTGGTACATGATAAGCAACTCCTCGCCGTGGGACAATCTCAAGTTCGACATCGAGGGCGTGCAGGAGGTGGCACGCAAATTCTTCGCCACCTTATATAATACATACTCCTTCTTCGCACTCTATGCCAACGTCGACGGATTCGACGCCGCAGCAGAGCAAGTGCCGGTAAAAGACCGCCCCGAGATAGACCGCTGGATACTCTCGCTGCTCAACTCGCTCATCATCGAAGTTGACCGCGACCTGAGCGACTACGAACCCACCCGCGCCGCCCGCGCCATCTCGACATTCGTAGGCGACAACCTCTCCAACTGGTACGTCCGCCTCAACCGCAAGCGTTTCTGGGGACGCGAGATGACAGCCGACAAGCTTTCGGCCTATCAGACCCTCTACACCTGTCTGCGCACCGTGAGCCTGCTCATCGCGCCCGTCGCTCCCTTCTTCGCCGACAAGCTCTACCGCGACCTCTCGGCCGAAGAAAATCCCGAATCGGTGCACCTGAGCCTCTTCCCCGCCCCCGACACCGCGCTCATCGACACCGCTCTGGAGCAGCGTATGCAGCTCGCCCAGACCGTGACGTCGCTCGTGCTCTCGCTGCGCCGCAAAGCCAACATCAAAGTGCGCCAGCCTCTGCACCGCATCCTCGTCCCCGTCTCCGACGAGGCCGCAAAAGAGCAGCTCGCAGCCGTGACACCCCTGATACTCTCCGAAGTCAACGTCAAGGAACTAACTATCTCCGACTCCACCGGCTCGGGCATCCTGGTCAAGAGAGTGAAACCCGACTTCAAGAAACTCGGTCCGAAATTCGGCAAGCAGATGAAGCTCGTGGCAAAGGCCGTGGCCGAAATGTCGCAGGAGCAGATTGCCGCTCTCGAGGCAGAAGGCGCAATCGAGCTCATGGCCGGCGATGTGAAGGCGACCATAGAGCTGCCCGACGTTGAGATTATCTCCGAAGACATCCCCGGCTGGCTTGTAGCCAACGAAGGAGCCGTGACCGTGGCTCTCGACATCACCCTCACCGACGAACTGCGCAACGAAGGCCTCGCCCGCGAGATTGTGAACCGCGTGCAGAACATCCGCAAAGGCCGCGACTATCAGATTACAGACCGCATCAACATCCGTCTGGCACGCTGCCCGCAGACCGAGGCCACAGTGGCCGCTTTCGGCGACTTCATCGCCTCGCAGGTGCTCGCCGAGTCGATTGTCCTCGACGACATCACTCCCGCAACCGACGGAGCCGAGACCATGGACATCGACGGACTCATTCTGCCCGTAATCATCAACAAAGCCTGATCCTTTACGCCTCCGTGACGGCCGCCAAGGCCGCCCCGGAGGCAATATCCTGAATAATTATGACTGAGAAGACACGCTACACCGACGAAGAGCTGCAAGAATTCAAAGCGCTCATCCTGCAAAAACTCGCCAAGGCTCAGGAAGAATACGAGCATTTGTGCGAGACTGTGACCAACAACGGCAACGACTCCACCGACACGGCCCGCACCTTCAACGCCCTTGAAGAAGGCGCCAACACACTGGAAAAAGAACACGCCGCACACATGGCCGAGCGTCAGCTCAAATTCATCAACAACCTCAATGCTGCTCTCGCGCGCATCGAAAACGGCACCTACGGCATCTGCCGCATCACGGGCAAGCTCATCCCCAAGGAGCGTCTGCGCGCCGTGCCTCACGCCACCACCACCATCGACGCCAAGCTCGCTGAAAAGAAATAACGTATCCCCCACCCCGACAACCTCCGTCCCCGTATGAAAATCTCCAAAGGCATGTGGGCCTTAATCATTATACTGTTGGTGATTATAGCCGACCAAGCCCTGAAAATATACATCAAAACTCACTTCTACTGGGGCGAAAGCGTCCGGGTGCTTCCATTCTTCGAGCTGAGGTTTGTGCAAAACCCCGGCATGGCGTTCGGCTGGCAGCTGGGCAGCAAGCTGTTTCTCACCATGTTCCGCATCTGCGCCGTGGCGCTCTTCGGATGGTATCTGCTGAGGCTTCGGAAGGTGAAAGGCGTGCCCGCGGGCTACGTAATATGCATCGCGCTCATCACGGCCGGCGCGGCGGGCAACATCTTCGACTGTATGTTCTACGGCGAGATATTCAACAATCCCTATCCTCCGCAAGCGGCTCATTTTGTTCCCTGGGGCGAGGGCTACGGCACGGTGTTTGAGGGCATGGTGGTGGATATGCTCTACTTCCCGCTCTTTTCGTTCGTGTGGCCTGAGTGGATGCCGTGGGTGGGAGGCAGCACGTTCTCATTTTTCGACCCGGTATTCAACATAGCCGACGCGGCCATCTCGGTGGGCATCCTCGCGCTGCTCTTCTTCTACCACCGCTACATCATGGTGCTCAGCGACAGCGATATCGACAAACTCAACGCCCCCGGCGACGGAGACAAGACAAAATGAAAAGTTCACGGTTGCTGATACTCTGTCTCGCAGCCCTCGCGGCGCTCTCGCTGGGCTCATGCTCGGGCGTGCCTTCGGGCGTGATTCCGCCCGAGAGGATGTCGGAGCTGATAGCCGACATCCACGTGGGCGAAAGCTATGTCGACTACAACGGCTCGACTTTTCGCACCGATTCGGCCCGCGAACGCCTCCGGCAGTCAATCTACCGCCGTCACGGAGTCACGGAGGCCGAGGTGGACTCGTCGCTGGCCTGGTACGGCCACAATATCGACGTCTACAACGATGTCTACACCCACTCGATAGAAATACTCGAAAACCGCCGCGACAAACTCGGCAAAAGCCTGACCTCGCAGGCGTCGGTATCTGTCGACGGCGACTCGGTGGATATATGGACCGGCTCGCGGCACGTCGACATCACACCGCGTTCGCCGGCTCAGGAAATTCGCTTCGACATCATGCCCGACAGCACCAACCACCGGGGCGACAGCTACGTCTGGCGCATCAAAGTGCTCAACACCGAGCCGAACGTCACGGTGCGGTGGAACACCGTGGCCGAATACACCGACGGAGCGGTCGACACCTACACCACGACATCAAGCTCACGCACCTGGCATGAGTCGAAATTCGTCACCGACTCCATGCGCACGCTCAAAGCGCTGCGGGGCTCGGCCGCGCTAAGCGGACCCGCCGCCACGTTCACGCTCGACAGCATCACACTCGTGCGCCGACGCCTTGACCCCGTCACCTACCGCTTCCACAGCTATCAGAAACACTACCGGTAGACCCACTGGGAAGTCGTGAGCGTCCCCGCTCACGACAAAAAGTAGCTAAGAAAGCTCTGCAAAACTTTTTCGGCACAGATTTTGTTAATTTAAAAAATGTGTGTAACTTTGCAGTGAATTCAGGCCTCGCACGGCCATCCCCCCCAACCTTATTTCGTCTTTCAACCGACAATCTTTGCCAAAAGCTTTACACGATAAGCCTGCGGCAATCTTCCCTCCCCCTGCTGAATATCAGGAGTCAACTCCAAGCGCCTTCCGCGACCTCAACAGTCAGGAAAATTCTTATCCGATTTATTTTAAGCGCCTTGCACCATGTGCCGCCCCGCGGCCTGCAATCGCGATTATATATCCCCCATTAAAAATGTACTATCACATCCACGAACTCCAAGAAATGGACGACCTGCGGCTCAAAGCCGTCGCCGACAAGCTCGGCATAAAAAAGCCCGACCTGTCGAAGCGTGACGACCTCATTTTCAACATTCTCAACGCTCAGGCCGACCAAGCTGTGACCTCTTTGTCGCCCGACCTGGTTGAGTCTAAAAAGCGTCAGCGCAAAACGGCCAAAAACAAAGAGACCGCTGCCGACGCGACCGACGCCGCTCAAGACGGAAAGCCGCAGCGCGGACGTAAAAAAGCCGCTCAGCAAGCCGAAAGCGCCCCTGCCGAGCCTTCCGCTCAGGCAGCCGCTACCGGCGAAGCCTCAACGACAGCCGAAGAACCACGCACAAAGAAACGCGGCCGAAAGAAGAAAAACGCCGACAGCGAAAGCGTCGCAGCCTCCGAAATTCAGTCTGCCGAACCGACTGTAGCCGAAGAAGCAGCGCCTGCAGCAACCGACGGCGAGCAACCGGCAGCCGAAGCGCTTCCCGCCGCCGACGACAACGACACTGCCGGACAGGAGAACACCGCCAAAAAACGTAAACGCCGCCGCACGACTGCCGACGAAGCGACCGACGACAATCAGCCCTCCGCAGAGGATAATGCAGACAGCAGCGACGCTTCCGACGACAAAAACCCGGCAGTAGCTGTTGAAACAGCAGCTGAAACCGACTCCGAAACAGCCCCGGAAGCAGCCACCGAACCCGCAAAAGCACCAAACGACCCCGAACAGCAACCTGCCGTAAGCAGCACAGCCTTCGGCAAGCCCGACAAAGCATTTGTATCATTCTTTGGCAACGAGGGCAGGAAATTCACACCACGCAGCAAGCAGGAGCGCGAAGAAGACGCACGCCGTCAGGCTCTTGCCGAAAAAAACGCGCGTGAGCAGAACGCACAGCCAAACAATCAGCAAAATCAGCAGCAACAGCAACGCCGGCAGCAACAACAGCAGCCGAACGCACAGCCCATGCCCATCGTTCTGGCCGAGCCCGGCCAGCAGGTGCAGAACCCTCCCGGCACCGGCAAGAAAAACCGCAAGGGACGCCAGTTCCGCCAGGCCGAGCTGCAGCCCCAATATAATTTCGACGACTTCATCGAGAGCTGCGGCGTGCTCGAAATCATGCCCGAAGGTCACGGATTCCTGCGTTCGAGCGACTACAACTATCTGTCATCGCCCGACGACATTCTGGTGACACGCGAGCAAATCAAGCAATACGCCCTTCGCTCGGGCGACGTGGTGGAATGTACCATCCGCCCCGCCCGCGAAAGCGAGAAATACTACCCTCTGTCGTCGGTGCTCCGCATCAACGGCCGTTCGCCCGAATTTATCCGCGACCGCGAAACGTTCGAGCATCTCACTCCGCTCTTCCCGGAGGAGAAATTCGACCTCACATCAGGCCGCACCTGCAATATATCAACCCGCATCGTTGATATGTTCTCGCCCATCGGCAAAGGCCAGCGCGGACTCATCGTGGCTCCTCCCAAAACAGGTAAGACAATACTGCTCAAAGACATAGCCAACGCCATCGCCGAGAATCATCCCGAGACCTACATCATGATTCTTCTCATAGACGAGCGCCCGGAAGAGGTGACCGACATGATACGCAGCGTCAACGCCGAGGTTATAGCCTCGACATTCGACGAACCGGCCGATCGCCATGTGAAGATTGCCTCGATTGTGCTCGAAAAAGCCAAACGCATGGTGGAATGTGGCCACGATGTGGTCATCCTTCTCGACTCTATCACACGCCTGGCGCGCGCCTACAACACCGTGGCTCCGGCATCGGGCAAAATACTCTCCGGCGGTGTCGACGCCAACGCATTGCAGAAACCCAAACGGTTTTTCGGCGCCGCACGCAACATCGAGGGCGGCGGCTCGCTCACCATCATCGCCACGGCCCTCACCGAAACCAGCTCGAAGATGGACGAGGTGATTTTCGAAGAATTCAAGGGCACGGGCAACATGGAGCTCCAGCTCGACCGCAAGCTCTCCAACAAACGCATCTTCCCGGCTGTCGACATCACACAGTCGAGCACGCGCCGCGACGATCTGCTGCTACGCCCCGAGACCCTCAACCGTATGTGGATATTGCGCCGCTTCCTCTCCGACCGCAACTCCATCGAGGCCATGGAATTTATAAAAGACCGCATGGAGCGCACGCGCGACAACGACGAGCTGCTGCGCACAATGGGCGACTGACAATACATAATATATTATGATTGAGCAACATAAAGCAGCCCTTCCGAGCGGCGAAATCACTCTCGTCACCATCACCGGCCCGCACGGGGAGCAGGTTACCCTCTCCTCGCTCGGCGCCGGCATAATCACAGTGTGCGTGCCCGACCGCAACGGCCGCCTCGACAACGTGGCCATGACCTACGGCGACCTCGCCTCTTATCTCGGCGACGGCCCCTGCTGCGGAAAGACACCCGGACGCTACGCCAACCGCATCGGCTACGGACGTCTGCGCGTGGGCGAGAAAGACTATCAGCTGGCCGTGAACTGCGGCCCCCACCACCTGCACGGCGGTCCCGACGGATTTCAGAATCAGATATGGGACGTTGACATTGTCGACGACCGCACCGTGCGATTCAGCCTCAACAGCCCCGACGGACACGAAAACTACCCCGGCGCCGTCGAGGCTTCGGTCACCTACCGCCTCGGCGACGACGGCGATTTGACAATCACTTACGAAGCCCGCAGCGACGCTCCAACAGTAATCAACCTCACCAATCACACCTACTTCAACCTCAACGGCGCCACCGCAGGCTGCGCGCTCGACCACGTGCTCCGGCTCTTCTCGTCGCACTACGTGGCCACCGACCCCACCCTGCTCCCACTCGGCACGCTTGCCCCCGTCGACGACACACCTATGGATTTCCGCCGGCCGCGCACACTGCGCAGCCGCATCCACGACGACTTCGAGCCTCTGCGCCACGGCAAAGGCTACGACCACTGCTACGTTATCGACCGTTACAACGAGCCCGGAATGCACTGCGCCGCAATCCTGAGCTCGCCCCTGAGCGGACGCGTGCTCACCATCACCACCGACCAGCCCGGTATGCAGCTATACACAGGCAACTGGCTCACCGGTTCGCCTCTCGGTCCCGACGGACACGAATATCACGACTACGATTGCGTGGCCATCGAGTGCCAGGGCTTTCCCGATGCGCCCAACCGCCCCGAATTTCCCTCACAGGAGCTCACGCCCGGGCGCCCCTACCGCCGCCACATCATCTACCGCTTCACGGTTAGCTAAAATAGCTAAGATAGCTAAGGTAGCTGTTGTAGCTATATGTGCCGCCCGAGGCCGCCTCACCGGGAGGTCGTGAGCGGCCTACTGGGAAGTGCCGACCGGGCCGGTCGGCACATGACGGCAGGCGACAGTGGCTTTATATGCTCGCGCGGATGCCACCGGGAGGTCGTGAGCGGCCTCGCTCACGACAATGGGACAGGCGAGAGTATTATGTGCCGCCCGAGGCCGTGCGGCACTTCCCAGTGGGCTGCGCTTCGCTACCCGGTGTTTATGTGCCCTGCGAGGCCGCAGGGCACTTCCCAGTGGCCCGGTCGGCACTTCCCAGTGGGCCGCGCTTCGCTTCCCGGCCGGGGTCGGAGGGCACTTCCGGTCACTTGACACTAAAATTAGGCATAAATTTTGCGGGATGAGAAAAAATTCTTAACTTTGCCTGCGAATCACGCGCATGTGGCGTAATTGGCAGCCGCGTTAGACTTAGGATCTAATGACTTTATGTCGTGGGGGTTCGAGTCCCTTCATGCGCACGTAGTCCGTCGGGTTATCGCCCGACGGACTTGTTTTTATACCCGGCGGCGACAGTGATTATTTGTGCTCGCACGGATGCCACCGGGAGGTCGTGAGCGGGCCGCTCACGACAAAAGGAGAGTCGATGGTAATTTTTTTGTGCTCGCGCGGGCCGCGCATCGCTTCCCAGTCCCATCCGGTGTTTTGCTGTGCCGCCCGAGGCCGTGCGGCACTTCCCAGTGGGCTGCGCTTCGCTTCCCAGTCCCATCCGGTGTTTTGCTGTGCCGCCCGAGGCCGTGCGGCACTTCCCAGTGGGCTCTTCGCTTCCCAGTGTATATGTGCCCTGCGAGGCCGCAGGGCACTTCCCAGTGGGCCGCGCTTCGCTTCCCAGTGGCCCGCAGGGAGCTTGCCGGAGGGGGGTATAATTAAAAGAGGATGCGCCGTGGGGCGCATCCTCTTTGGTTTAGGGTTATGGAGGTCAAAAGTTTTAGTTATTGAGGCGGAAGGTTACGGGGAGGTGGTAGGTTACTTTTACTGCCTGTCCGTTGTTACGTCCGGGATTCCATTTGGGCATCGAGCGCACTACTCGGAGTGCTTCTTTGTCGAGGGCGGGGTGACGTCCGCGCACTACGCGTGCGTTTTCGATGGCGCCTGTACGTGATACGATGAATTCGACGATTACACGTCCCGACACGCCTTCTTCGGCTGCCTGAGCCGGGTAGTTGACGTGGTCGTTGAGCCATTTGTACATTGCGGCTTCACCGCCGGGGAATTCGGGCTGTTGCTGAACGTTGGCCGTAGTGTAGACGATGTTGTCTTCTTTGGGCTTTTCTTCAACAACGATTACTTCTTCTTTAACTACTTTTTTGGTGAGGTCATCTACACCGTCGGAGATGTCCTGAACGCCCATCTGACGGTTGTCTTCTTTGAGCTCTGACTGGTTTTTGACTTCATTGACCACTTTGTCGTCTTCTACGACGTCGATGATGGTGTTCTGAATCTGGTTAGCCACTTCCTCTTTGGGCATTTCGATTTTCTCTTCGGGAATTTCGATCTGTTGCTCTTCTTCCTGAACTTCTTCTTCTTCGGGGTTGTAGAGCGTGATGTCCTCTTGTGCTACGGAAGCGTCGGCACCGTCGTCATCTGCGCGCTGGAAGACGCCTGTCATGACCATGATGAGCACTGCCAGGAGCACTGCGAGGCCGATGAGTACGATGAGTACAGATTTGTTGTGACGGGCTGTGGAGGTTGCGCGCAGGGTGTATGCGCCGTATTCTTGGTTTTTGCCATCAAAGACTATATCAAGCCATTCTTTTGATGAAAGATCTACATCTTTTGCCATAGTTGTTTTACGGTTTAATTGTTAGTAGATTTAGATTCTCTCACCAAGGGACGTATGATAGTCTCGCCCGACTTTTTCTCCAGAGCCTGGAGGAGGAGTGTGTCGGTGTGGTTGGGCAACTGGATGCTGTAGCGTGATATCTGGTTGATAGACATCTCGTCGAGGGCATTGATGAGTCCTTCGTAGGTTGTGTTGGGACCGGGTTTGATTATGACGATAGGACGGGTGAGAGTGGAGTCGGAGGCGTTTTTGGTTGCCAGGGAGTCGAATGTCTCTTTTGAGATGAGACGGTCTTTCCACTGCTGTTTGTACTCGTCGTATTTTTTCATAACCTCTTCGTTGCGGCTGCGAAGGATTTTGCGGATGCCTTGCTGCACTTTCTGACCGGCTTCTCTGCGGTCGCCGATGAAGCGTTCTTTCTGGAGGAAATCGTTGGTGGAGAACGTGGTGTCGGCGATGCCCTGGTACCAGTAGATGTTGTGGATGGTCTTACCTGTCTCGGGATCAACCTTGGGCTTGTTGTTGTCGCTGTATTCGGTGTCGAGGATGAGGGTAATGGCCTCTGATTCGCGTGCCTGGTTCATCTGCTCCTTCTTGATGTTGCTGTCGTTGGAGGGAAGCACAATCTGCAGGGTCTGCGATTTGATCATTGTGGTACAGAGCATGAAGAAAGTGATCAGAAGCATGTTCATGTCCACCATGGGAGTAAAGTCCACGCGGATGGTCATCTTTTTCTGGGCGCCTTTTTTCTTTTCGCCGCCGTCGTTTTGCTGTATTTCTGCCATGGAATTTACTTATTTAGTGGTTTCTTCTTCTGATGTGAGAGCAGTCATGAGCGAGAATTTGTTGAGCGACATTGTCTGGAGGTTGTCGAACACAAGTTCTACCATGGTGAACGGGGTATCTTTGTCGGCTTTGATTGCGATGCCTCGGCCGTCTTTTGTGACGGCGTTGTAGAGGTCGTCGAGCTGTTTGGCTTCTTCGGGGGTGAGACCTTCGGCTTTATTGTCGTGGATGTCTTTGGCCACGAGGTATATTGCGCGGAGCCATACCTGGAAGTCGTTGAGGTTGTTCTCTTTGTCCTTGTTGCCGTTGATTGGGATACCGGTGGTGGGGTTGGTGAGGTCGCCTTGTCGTTTATCGATTTCGGTGAGCGACTGGCTGAGAAGGTCGGGGAGATTGCGGAAGGGCGTGCCCATCATGTTGGTCTCGGCGAATACTTTCTTCTGAGCCGGTGTGAGCGTGATCTGGTTGTTCTTGTGCTGCTCGTTGTATACTTCGAGTGCTTTGTCGAGCATGAGCCGACGCACTACGCCCGCGTTGTAGGTGGAGTCGACATCACCTGCGAAGGAGATGAAGATTTTGCCTTCGGTGGCGGTGGGGTCTTCGAGCTTGCCTGATTTGTCGGCCGACGATACGAGTACGGTAATCAGGTTGGCTGTGGGGACTTTTTCTTCCGACACCGACGAGGGGGTGTATACGATAGTTGGTTCCTTCTGGAGGAAGGTAGAAGTCAACATGAAGAAAGTAAGCAAAAGAACGGTCACGTCACTCATCGCGGTCATGTCGATGAACGTGCTTTTCTTTTTGATTTTTACTTTTCCCATATTTACTGGAGTTTAAGATGTTAAGTTGTTATAAACCGGTAAACAGGGATCAGTGGGTAGCTGCGAATGTTTGTACGATTGAGAAACCGATTTCGTCGATTGCGTAGCTGAGGTTGTCGATCTTGTTGGTGTAGTAGTTGTAGGAGATAACGGCGAAAGCACCTGTTGCGATACCGAATGCGGTGTTGATAAGTGCCTCGGAGATACCGGTCGAGAGCTCTGTGGAGTCGGGAGCGCCTGACTGAGCAAGAGCCTGGAATGATTTGATCATACCCATTACAGTACCGAGAAGACCGACGAGAGTACCGAGAGTGGTGAGGGTGGCCACGATGGGGAGGTTCTGCTGCAGAGCGGGCATTTCGAGAGCGGTTGCTTCTTCGAGCTCTTTCTGGATTGAGAGGATTTTCTGCTCTTTGGTGAGCTCGGTGTTGCGGTCCATTTCTTCGTAGCGAGCGAGCGCTGCGCTGACAACGGATGCTACGGAGCCTTTCTGTTTTTTGCAGAGTTCCTGTGCTTTGGCGATGTCTTTTACTTCGAGGGCTTTTTTAACGTTGGCAACGAATGTGGAGATGTTGCCTGTGCCTTTTGCGCCTGAGAGGGCGAACCAGCGCTCGAACGAGATAACGATAACGGTGAGGAAGAGGGTCTGGAGTACGGGCACGATGAAGCCGCCTTTGTAGATGGTGCCCCAAAGGTTCTGGGGATGGCCGTCTTCGTCGAAGTGCATGGGGTTGCCGAACCAGAAGATGAAGAGGAGCACGGCGATGATACCGCACACGAGGATTACCCATCCTGCATTCTTAATGCCGGGGACGTTGGATTTTTTGGTTTGCTGAGTCTTGTTGGCTGACTGAGCAACGGGCTTTTGAGCTTCCATGTTTAATGTAAACTGTTTTTAAGTTGTTAGTATTTATGGATTGGTTGTTATTGTCAGTGGCGGGGGCTTGTTGGTTATAACGTATGTGCCCGGGGGGTTATTTTAGGTATTGTGATAGTTTTGCTTGTTTGTGAGCGGGATGATGTGGATTATTATGCGGAATCATTGCTTAGGGTGACAGTTTCGGGTATTAGCAAGGGTGAGCGGCGGGGCTTTTCCGCAACTCTTTTGCAAAATTATTCTTTTTCTTTTTAACATCAAAACTTTTTGTACATATTTTTTCTTTTTTTAGCGATTTTTTGGGATATGCAGGTGTTTTTGATTAAATATCTCAAATTAGTATAAAAGTTTGCGAAGTTTTTTGTATTTTTGCAGTCTGATATCGGCGTTGGCGCTCCACAGAGGCTTGAGGGCCTCTTGTAAGGGAGCGTGCAATGTTGTGTTTTTGATTAATTTTAATTTTCTTATATATGAAGATAAAGCTTTCCAAGGGTCTGACTCTCGATTTGGCCGGAGGCGTGGCCGACAGGGCTGTGACTGAGGTCAAGGGCTCGCTCTACGCCGTGGTGCCTGACGATTATGAGGGTTTTACGCCCAAATTGGAGGTAAAGGAGGGCGACAGGGTGCTGTGCGGCTCGCCGTTGCTGCATGACAAGAATGATGAGCGCATCAAGATTGTGTCGCCTGTGGCGGGCACGGTCGTGAGCGTGGTGCGCGGCGAGCGCCGCAAGATAGAGCGTGTGGTGGTGAAGGCCGACGGCACGTCGGAGGCTCTGCGTCTCGACGCGTCGATGCCGGTGCGCGAGCTGCTTTGCGCCTCCGGCATGCTGGTGCGTATGCGCCGCCGCCCCTATGATATCGTGCCGCGCCCCGACGAGTCGCCGCGCGATATTTTTGTAACGGCCATCGACGACGCGCCTCTGGCCGCGGGCTTCTCCTTGCCCTCCGACGCCTCGGAGATGCTTGCAGCCGGCGCGAAGGCTCTGTCGTCGCTCACCGAGGGCAAAGTGTACGTGAGCGTGGCTCCGGGCAGCCCTTACGGCGGCATCGCCGGAGCTGAGACCGTGGAGGTGACCGGACCGTATCCGGCCGGCAACGCGGGCGTGCAGGCGGCCAACATCGCTCCTGTCTGCAAGGGCGAGGCGGTGTGGACTCTCGATATTGCCACATTATATAAAATAGGTGTGCTGACGACCGGAGGCACTGTCGACACGCACACAGTGGTGGCCGTGACAGGCAGCGAACTCACCGCTCCCTACCTGGCCTCATGCGCCGAGGGCATAGAAATCAGGGCTCTGCTCGAGGGCAGAGTCAAGGACACTCCCTCTCACAAGCGCATCATCTCGGGCAACGTGCTCACGGGCACGAAGGTCGGCCCGGACGCCTTTCTGCGTTTCCCCTTCCGTCAGGTGACGGTGATACCCGAGGGCGACGATGTCGATGAGTTCATGGGCTGGGCTTCGCTTTCGCCACGGAAGATGAGCGAGAGCCGCACGTTCCCGGGTCACTTCTTCGGCCGTGCGTTCGCCCCCGACGCTCGTCTGCACGGCGGCCGCAGGGCAATGATTATGTCGGGACAGTACGACAAGGCGCTGCCGATGGACATCATGCTCGAGTATCTGGTAAAAGCCATCCTCGGCGGCGACATCGAGGCGATGGAGGATCTGGGCATCTACGAGATAGCGCCCGAGGATGTGGCCGCGGCCGAGTATGTGGACACGTCGAAGCTGCCGCTGCAGCGCATCATCCGTCAGGGCCTGGACACAATACGCAAAGAGCTTGAATAGCAAGCCAAGTTAGCTAAAATAGCTAAGGTAGCTAAGATAGCTAAGATAGCTAAATTAGCTAAATTAGCTAAAATAGCTAAGGTAGCTAAAAATAATAGTCCTCTCAAAAAAAATCAGCAAAATCATTTATAAATGAATCCCTTAAAAAAATATCTCGAACGGGTGAAGCCTTACTTCGACGAGGGCGGCAAGCTGCACGCACTGCACTCGGTGTACGATGGTTTCGCCACGTTCCTGTTCACCCCCGGGACCACCTCGGCGGCTGCGGGCGAAGTGCACATCCACGACAGCATCGACTCCAAGCGCACCATGATAATAGTGGTGATGGCGCTGATGCCGTGCTTCTTCTTCGGCATGTACAACACGGGCTATCAGCACTGGCTGGCCTGCGGCGAGACATCGTTCCCCTTCTTTCCGCTCATGTTCTACGGTTTTCTTGCCATCCTGCCCAAGGTGCTGGTGAGCTATATCGTTGGTCTGGGCATTGAGTTTGTCGTGGCGCAGTGGCGCAAGGAGGAGATACAGGAGGGCTTTCTTGTCACGGGCATCCTCGTGCCCATGATTTGCCCCGTCGAGACTCCGACATGGATGATGGCCGTTGCCGTCGCCTTTGCCGTGATTTTTGCCAAAGAAGTGTTCGGCGGCACGGGCTACAACGTGGTGAACGTAGCTCTGGTAGCCCGCGCGTTTCTGTTTTTCGCCTATCCGTCCAAAATGTCGGGCGACAGCGTGTTTGTGCCCCTCGGGCAGCAGTTCGGCTTCGGTCCGGTGCCCTCGCCTCAGGCCGTCGACGCCATCTCGGGCGCCACTCCTCTGGGTCAGATAGCCACATCGACAGGCGAGCAGCTGCAGCTCACGGGCGTTGACTCGCACCTGCTCACGTGGTGGGACGCCTTTGTGGGACTGATACCCGGCTCGTTCGGCGAGACATCCACTTTGTGTATCCTGATTGGCGCCATCATATTGGTGTTCAGCGGCATCGGCAATCTGCGCATCATGCTGTCGGTGGCCGCCGGAGCTCTGCTCATGGGCTGGGTGGCGCACACATTCGCCACACCGACCTATCCCGCGTCGTATCTCACGGCTCCCGACCATCTGCTCTTCGGCGGACTCGCCTTCGCTGCCGTGTTCATGGCCACCGACCCCGTCACGGCCGCTCGCACGCGCACAGGGCAATACATCTACGGTGCCCTCATCGGCATCATAGCCGTGCTCATCCGCGTATATAACAACGGCTACCCCGAGGGCGCGATGCTGGCCGTGCTGCTGATGAACATCTTCGCGCCTCTGATCGACTGGTGCGTGGTGCAGGCCAACATACGCCGCCGACGCAATCGTCTCACCGCCAAAACCTCACAGCAATGAACAAGCAAAGCAACACCTACACCATAATATATATCATAGTGCTCGTGGCAGTGGTGGGCGCCGCACTGGCGCTGACATCAATGGCGCTTAAAGACCGCCAGCAGGACAATGTCAACGCCGACCGCATGCGCCAGATACTGGCATCGGTGAAAATCACACCGGCACAGGATGAAATCATCTCCGACTTCCGGCGCTACATCACCGACACGCCCGTCTACAACTCCCGGGGCGAAAAGGTGGGCGACGACGCTTTCGGCGTCAGCGTGAGCGAGCAGAGCAAAATCGCCGACCCCGCCGAGCGTCTGCTGCCTCTCTACGTGTGCCGCCTCGCCGACGGTGAGCTCAAATACATCATCCCCGTCTACGGCTCCGGCCTTTGGGGTCCCATCTGGGGCTATCTCGCTCTCGACAGCGACGGCAGCACCGTCTACGGCGCCTACTTCGACCATCAGGGCGAAACTCCCGGCCTCGGCGCCGAAATCACCAAACCGGCCTTTCAGGACCAGTTCGACAGCTCGCTCCATTTCTTTAAAGACGGCAAGTTCATCCCCGTCGAAGTGGTGAAAAAAGGACAGCGTCCGCTCGACGGCGCCGACTATGTCGACGGCGTCTCCGGAGGCACCATCACGAGCAAAGGCGTGAGCGCAATGATAGACAACTGCGTGTCGCCGTACAAAAACATACTGCTAACCCTCCAAGACAAATGACCATGGCCGACTCCAAAAGCATAAAAGACGTACTCTTCAATCCTCTCTCCAAAGACAACCCCGTGGTGGTGCAGGTGCTGGGCATCTGCTCGGTGCTCGCTGTCACAGCCAAGCTCCAGCCCGCTCTGGTGATGGGGCTGTCGGTAATTGCCGTACTGGCGTTCTCCAACGTCATCATCTCCCTGCTGCGCAACACAATCCCCACCAACATACGCATCATCGTGCAGCTCGTGGTCGTGGCCTCGCTCGTGGTCATCGTCGACCAGCTGCTCAAAGCCTACGCCTACAACGTGAGCGTGCAGCTCTCCGTATTCATCGGGCTCATCATCACCAACTGCATCCTCATGGGACGCCTCGAAGCCTTCGCAATGGGCAACCGCCCCTGGCCCTCGTTTCTCGACGGTGCGGGCAACGGCATCGGATACACCATAATCCTCCTCATCGTGGCATTTTTCCGCGAGCTTCTCGGCTCCGGCACCCTCTTCGGCTTTCAGGTCATACCACAGTGGTGCTACGAACACGGATACGAGAACAACGGCCTGATGATACTGCCGCCGATGGCCCTCATCGTGGTCGGCTGCATCATCTGGGTGCACCGCTCGCTCAACAAAGACCTCCAAGAAAAATAAAGCACACACAGAAATCATCTCAAAATGGAAAATTTCAACATATTCATCCGGTCGATATTTGTCGACAACATGATTTTTGCCTACTTCCTGGGCATGTGCTCCTTCCTTGCCGTGTCGAAAAACGTCAAGACAGCATTCGGCCTCGGTGTGGCCGTGACATTCATGCTCACCGTGACACTGCCCGTCAACTATCTCCTGCAGACCTACGTGCTCAGCCCCGGCGCGCTCTCGTGGCTCAGCCCCGACCTCGCCGAAGTAGACCTCAGCTTCCTCTCCCTCATAATGTTCATCGCCGTCATCGCTTCCATGACACAAATCGTGGAAATGGCCGTCGAGAAATTCGCCCCCGCGCTCTACGCCTCGCTCGGCATCTTCCTGCCGCTCATCGCCGTCAACTGCGCCATACTCGGAGGCTCGCTGTTCATGCAGCAGCGCGAATTTCCGTCGATAGTCACCGCACTCTGCGCCGGCGGCGGATGGGGCCTCGGTTGGCTTCTGGCCATCACAGCCCTTGCAGCCATACGCGAGCGTCTGGCCCAATACTCCAAAATTCCCCCCGCGCTGCGCGGCATCGGCATCACCTTCATCCTCACAGCACTCATGGGCATAGCATTCATGAGCTTCCTCGGCATCAAAATCTGACCCCCTGGCCGCAGCTAACCATCATAACCGACACAAAATATGATACACAATATCATCCTCGCCATCTCCGCCTCAACCGCAACACTGCTCGCAAGTCTGGGAGTGTTTCTGGCAGTCACGCTCCTGCTTGTAATCCTGCTGCTCGTGGCCAAACACTACCTCGTAAGCTCAGGCAACGCACACATCACCGTCAACGGCGACACCGACATCGAAGTGCAGACAGGCACATCGCTGCTCTCCGCTCTGGCCAACTCCAACGTCTTCCTCCCAAGCGCCTGCGGCGGCAAAGGCAGCTGCGGACAATGCAAAGTGCAGGTATTCGAAGGCGGCGGCGAGATACTCCCCACCGAAACCGTCCACTTCTCGCGCAAACAGGTGCAACAGGGCTGGCGTCTGGGTTGCCAGGTCAAAGTCAAAGGCGACATGAGCATCGGTGTTCCCGAATCGGTGCTCGGCGTGCGCGAATGGGAATGTGAAGTAATCTCAAACCGCAACGTGGCCACATTCATCAAAGAATTCATCGTAGCCCTCCCCCCCGGCGAGCACATGGACTTCCTCCCCGGCTCATACGCACAGATAAAAATACCCCCTTACTCCATCGACTACGACAAAGACATCGACAAAGACCTCATCGGCGAAGAATACCTTCCCGCATGGGTCAAATTCGGCCTGTTCTCGCTCAAAGCATCCAACACGGCCACTACCGTGCGCGCCTACTCGATGGCGAACTACCCCGACGAAGGCGACCGCATAATGCTCACCGTGCGCATCGCCACTCCGCCCTTCAAGCCCAAACCCGAAGTAGGATTTCAGGACGTGCCCACCGGCGTGGCATCAAGCTACATCTTCTCGCTGCGCCCCGGCGACAAAGTGATAATGAGCGGCCCCTACGGCGACTTCCACCTTCTGCTCGACTCCAAAAAAGAGATGATGTGGATAGGCGGCGGCGCCGGCATGGCTCCCCTGCGCTCACAGATAATGTACATGACGCGCACACTCCACACCACCGACCGTGAGATGCACTACTTCTACGGCGCGCGCGCCCTCAACGAAGTCTTCTACCTCAACGACTTCCTCGAGCTCGAGAAAGAATACCCCAACTTCCACTTCCACCTCGCCCTCGACCGCCCCGACCCCGCAGCCGACGCCGCCGGAGTGAAATACACCCCCGGATTTGTGCATCAGGTCATCTACGACACCTATCTCAAAAACCATCCCGACCCCGAAGACATCGAATACTACATGTGCGGCCCCGGCCCCATGAGCGCAGCCGTCAACAAAATGCTCGACTCGCTCGGTGTCGACGCCGAAAACATCCACTACGACAACTTCGGCGGGTGACCGCTGGCAGGTAACTTAGCTATTTTAGCTAACTTAGCTAACATAGCTAACTTAGCTATCTTAGCTATTTTAGCTAACTTAGCTATTTTAGCTATGGTAGCTACCTTAGCTACCATAGCTACGGGGTCTGTTATCGGGCGCCACACAATATTTTGCCGGGCGGCGCGTTATCTAATTGATGCGATTACCGAAACTCATATTACTATTTCTCCTCGCTGTTGTCACGTCCTTTTGCTCTGTGGCGCAACGCCCTAAGGATAAGCTCCTTAACCGGCCTTACGCCGACAACCGGTCGTGGCATCTCGGTTTCTCGGTGGGCGCCTTCGCTCAGGACCTGCATTTCACTCACAACGGATACATCACCGACGACGGCGAGCAGTGGCGCGTGGAGCAGCCCGGCTATTCGCCCGGTTTCTGCGTCAACGGCCTCTTTGACCTCAGGCTCAACAAATACTTCTCTCTGCGCGTGACCCCGGGCATGTATTTCGGCAACCGCGACGTGCATATGCTCGACCTCACCGGCGGAGCCACCGAGCGGCAGAATATCAAGAGCGCCTACGTGGTGCTCCCCTTCGATGTCAAGTATCACGCTCTGCGGCACGGCAATATGCGGCCTTATGTCTCGGCCGGAGTCATGCCGTCGTTCGATGTCAGCAAAAAACGCAGCGATTTTTTCAAACTCAAGACCACCGACTTCTTTCTCAGCGTCGGCATGGGCTGCGACGTCTATCTGCCGTTTTTCAAGTTCAGCCCGGAGATAAAGTTTTGCGTCGGGCTCTCCGACCAGATAGAGCGCGACCGCCCCGACCTCGAGGACGACCCCGGTAAGTTAAAATTCACTCAATCAGTCAAGAAGGCCACTACCAAGATGTTTGTGCTCACCTTCTATTTCGAATAAATGCGCCGATTCACACTCCCGATTATCCTTCTGCTTCTGTGCATGGCCGCCGAGAAGGCTGTGGCGCAGACCGATGTCCTGTTTTCGCAGTATTATCATGTGCCGTCGTTCTACAATCCGGCCATGACGGGCGCCACCGACTACCTCAACATCCGCGCCGGCAGCCGTATGCAATGGGTAGGCGTCGACGGCGCTCCCACCACATTCACCGGACTGGCCGATATGCCTTTCAAGCTCTTCGGCAAGAGGTTCGGCGTGGGCGTGAAAGTGATGACAGAGAAAATCGGCCTCTACAACACATTGGATTTCAGCGCACAGCTGTCGTATAAGTTCAAAAAGTTCGGCGGCGAGTTCTCCGTCGGCCTCGGCGCGGGGATGTACGACCAGAAATTCCGCGGCTCGGAGGTCTTTATCCCCGACGACGACGATTTCCACCAGAGCACCGACGAGGCCATCCCCACTCAGAACATCCACGGCACCGCCCTCGACCTCAGCGCCGGCCTGAGCTACACGCACCGGCTCTTCTACGCCGGCATCTCGTGTCTGCACCTGACCTCGCCGACGGTGACGATGAAAATCGACGGCTCGGAAACCGCTCAGGAGCGCAATTTCGAATTCAAGGCCGACCGCACCCTCTATTTCACCGCCGGAAGCAATATTCCGATAAAAAACACGTTATTTGAATTGATGCCCTCCGTGATTGTGGCCACTGACTTCAATTTCACGACCGCTGTCATCACCGCCCGCGCCCGATACCGCAAAATGTTCACTTTCGGCATCGGATACCGCTGGGACGATGCTGTTTACGCCACACTCGGCGCCGAGCTGAAAGGATTTTTCATCGGGTATTCCTACGACTATTCCACCTCGGCCATCGCCAAGGCGTCGTCGGGCAGCCACGAAGTCTTCGCCGGATACAGGCTCAAGCTCAACCTCGGCGAGAAGAACCGCAACAAGCACAAGAGCGTGCGCATCATGTGACACAGCCCCGGGCACATAATATTACTCAGACAAGAAACAACACCGATATATGAAAAAAATATTCTGCAGACTTCTTCCCGTTGCCCTGACAGCAATGCTGGTTTCATGCGCATCAGGCTCCCGCAGTTCCTCTTCCGGAGGCGAAGTGGTGGGCGTGGGCGGCACATCGTGGGCCGAACCCGCTCCCTACGGCATGGTGCTCGTCGACCGAGGTTCGATGAAGGTGGGCGTGAGCAAGCCCGACTCGGCCTGGAATCTCGCAGCCGACCCGCGGGGCATCTCCGTGGACGCTTTCTGGATGGACGAGACCGAAGTGACCAACGCCAAATACAAGCAATTCGTCTTCTGGGTGCGCGACTCAATCATCCGCGAGCGCCTCGCCGACCCCGCTTACGGAGGCAACGAGGACTATAAAATCGTGGAGGACCGCGAGGGCAACCCCGTGACCCCGCATCTCAACTGGTCGAAACCCATACCCTGGCGCAACCCCAACGAAGACGAGCAGCGAGCCATCGAAAGCGTGTACCGCACCAACCCCATCACCGGAGCACGCGAGCTCGACCACACGCAGATGAACTACCGCTACGAAATCTACAACCACACCGAGGCCGCCAAACGCAAAAACCGCCTCGACCCCGCCACGCGCCGGTACAACACCGACCTCCCCGTGCCCACCGTCACGCCGATGATATCAAAGGACACCGCCTACATCAACGACGACGGACAGATTGTGCGGCGCAACATCACACGCGCCCTCACCGGCGACTACGACTTCCTCAACACATACATCGTGAACGTCTACCCCGACACCACGGTATGGGTCAACGACTTCGAGAACGCATACAACGAGCCCTACGTGCGCATGTACTTCTCGCACGGCGGCTACAGCGACTACCCCGTGGTGGGCGTGAGCTGGGAACAGGCCAACGCCTTCTCGGCATGGCGCACCGACTATCTCAAACGCTCGCTCGGCAAAGAAGGCATCTACATCGAGCCTTACCGTCTCCCCACCGAAGCCGAATGGGAATACGCCGCACGTGCCGGAATCACCGAAAACCAGTATCCGTGGGAAGGTGACCTCACCCTCAGCGAGGACAAAGGATGCTTCTACGCCAACTTCAAGCCGCAGGAAGGCAACTACGTCAAAGACGGACAGCTCATCACCTCACGCGTGGGCACCTACGCACCCAACGACTTCGGCCTCTACGACATGGCCGGCAACGTAAGCGAATGGACATCCACAGCCTACACCGAAAGCGTGTCGAAGCTCACCTCCGACCTCAACCCCGAATACCGCTACTCGGCGGCCCCCGAAGACCCCTACAAAATGAAACGCAAAATCGTGCGCGGCGGCTCGTGGAAAGATGTGGCCCACAACATCCGCTCCGACCTCCGCATGTGGGAATATCAGAACGAACAGCGCTCCTACATCGGTTTCCGCAACGTGCGCACTCAGATCGGATTCGCCAAAGGCACCAAATCAAAACGATAACGCAACAAACACCTCACTCGCCAAATGGGTAAATACAAATATTATAAAAACGCCATATCGCAGTTCATCTCCAGCGAGAAAGGCCAGCGATTCTTCAACTTCGCTTACAGTATCGGCGCCGCAATCGTAATCTGGGGCGCTCTGTTCAAGATACTCCACCTCCCCGGCGGCAACATGCTCCTCTCCATCGGTATGGGCACCGAGGTGCTGATGTTCGTCCTCACCGCCTTCGACCGTCCGCCGCGCGAATACAAATGGGAAGAAGTCTTCCCCGTGCTCGACACGCACGACCCCGACGACGCGCCCGAAACCGGCTCGCACGGCGCAATCTCGGCCGCCCCCGGCGTGGCAGCGGCTGCTTCTTATCCCGCCGCGCAGGCTTGTCAGCAGGGCCCGGCCGTGGCACCCGTCGCCGGCGACGTCAATGCCGAGTACATCGCTCAGCTTCAGGCTCTCACCGAGCAGATGCGTGCAATGCAGCAGCAGACCGCCGCGCTCAACAGCGTCTCGCAGACACTCCTGCAGTCGTATCAGGCCATAACCGGCAACAGCGACCAGATATCGGCCGCCTCGACCGGCTACGCCGAGCAGATGCAGGCCCTCAACCAAAACATACAAGGTCTCAACACCATCTACGAGATACAGCTCCGCAGCGTATCGTCGCAAATCGACGCTATCGACCGCGTCAACAACGGCATAAAGCAGATACGCGACATGTACGAGCGCTCGGCCTCGCAGAGCACGCGCTATTGCGAAGAAGTGGAGAAAATGGCAGCCTACATGCAGCAGCTCAACCAAGTGTACGAGCGCATGCTCCACGCCATGACCATCAACATGTACGCCAACCCCATGAGCGCCGCAGCAGCCGCACAGGCAGCCCCTCAGGCTCCGGCAGCCCCCGCTCCGTCGGCCGACACGCAGCTTTAACCGCCACCAACATCTTATCACAACCCGCTATCACCCCTTCTCACTCTATAAATGGGAGCTAACAATACACGACTGTCGCCGCGCCAGAAGATGATCAACCTCATGTACATCGTTCTGACCGCCATGCTCGCCCTGAACGTGTCGTCCGACGTCCTCGACGGCTTCACACAAGTGCACGAAGGCCTCAACCGCTCCAACGACAACGTCGGTCAGCGCAACGACGCCATCTACCGGCAGCTCGAAGACTTCGCCGCACTCAATCCCGACAAAGGACGCCCCTGGCTCGACCGCGCATCCGAGGTGCGCCGCGCCACCGACTCGCTATATCAGTACGTCGACTCTATCAAACTCCTCATCGTGCGCAAAGCCGACGGCCCGGACGGCGACGTCGACAACATCCTTTCGCGCGACGACCTCGAAGCCGCATCCGTAGTCATGCTCGCCCCCGGCAACCGCGTCGGCGAGCGTCTGCGCCTGCGCATCGACAGCTACCGCAGCTACGTCAGCGCCCTGATGACCGACACCGTAAAACGCAACGGCATCCTCCGCGCGCTCTCCACCGACCCCGTGCTGCAGAAAGGCACCCTCGCGGCTCAGACATGGGAAGAATCGCAATTCGACCAAAAACCCGTCGTAGCCGCCGTAACACTCCTCACAAAACTCCAGAACGACATACGCTTTGCCGAAGGCGAAGTCCTCAACAGCCTCCTCGAAGGCGTCGACGCCGGCGATGTGCGCGTCAACGAGCTCAACGCCTTCGTCATCCCCTCATCGCGCATCATCATGCGCGGAGGCAACTATCAGGCCAACATCGTTCTCGCTGCCGTCGACACCACCCAGCGCCCCGAAATCTACATCAACGGCTCCAGACTCTCGTCGCAGGACGGCGTTTACTCCGTGCCGGCCAACTCTACCGGCACCTTCGACTACACCGGCTACCTCAGCGTGCTCCACGGCGACGGCACAACCACTCGTCACGACTTCTCGTCGCAATACACCGTCATCGAGCCCATGGCCACCGTCTCGGCCACTATGATGAACGTCCTCTACGCAGGCATCGACAACCCCGTGAGCATCTCCGTGCCCGGTGTGCCCATGAACCAGATTTCGGCAACCATGACCAACGGCACCCTCAGCCGCAGCGGCGACCACTGGGTGGCACGGCCCTCAAAAGTAGGCCGGAACGCACAGATTACCGTCACCGCCACCATCGACGGACGGCAGGCCAACGTAGCCAACACCGAGTTCCGCGTGCGCAAACTGCCCGACCCCACGGCCTACATCCCCTATACCGACGCCAAAGGCAACCCCGAGCACTACAAAGGAGGCCGGCCGCTGGCAAAAGCCCTCCTGCTCAAAGCCGACGGCCTCGCGGCAGCCATCGACGACGGTCTGCTCGACACCCCCTTCAAAGTGCTCAGCTTCGAAACCATCATTTTCGACTCAATGGGCAACGCAATGCCCGAAATCAGCAACGGCGACCGCTTCTCACAGCGTCAGAAACAGGCATTCCAGCGTCTCAGCCGAGGCAAACGATTCTTCATCTCACGCATCAAGGCCACAGGCCCCGACGGCATCACACGCGACCTCTCACCAATGGAAATTATCGTAAACTGATTCCCCCCTCACACCACTCAGGCAGAATATTAAACCAACTCCCGCAATGAATATAATCCGCACTGCAATATTAGCTCTCGCACTCGCCGCAGCCTGCTCATCGGCCGCACAGGAAAGCACCAACACCGGCGTGCAGCGCCGCCAGGCACGCAACTCACGCACCGAAAACACCACGCCCGGCGTCACCGACCGTATGCAGTCGCACTTCAGCACCGACGACGACACACGCAACATCGACGCCGAACGAGCCTGGATGCGCGTAATATACCGGCAGCTCGACTACGACACCGACCCCAATACTCCCCTCTATTTCCCCCAGGACCCCGTCGACGGTCAGGAAAACCTCTTTCGCATCATCATGCGACTCCTCGCCGACGGCAAAATCAACGCTTACGAATACCTCGACGGACGCGAACTCTTCACCGACAACTACAAAGTGAAAGTGCGCGACGTGCTCGACCGTTTCTACATCCCTTACAGCCAGGCCAAAGGCTCGACAGAGAAAAATCCCCGCTTCACCATCGACCCCTCCGACGTCCCCACTTCGGAAGTCCTCTCCTACTACATCATCGAACGCTGGGAATACGACACCCGCGGCAACCGCATGCGCACATCAGTTGAAGCCATCTGCCCCGTGCTCCACCGCTCGGGCGACTTCGGCGGCGACGCTGTCAAATACCCCATGTTCTGGATAAAGCTCGCCGACATCCGTCCCTATCTCGCTCAGCAGCAGATATTCACATCCGACGACAACAACCTCCCCACCTGCACCTACGACGACTTCTTCAACCTCGCCCTCTACAAAGGCGACATCTACAAGACGCGCAACCTGCGCAACCGCTCGATGATGCAGCTTTACCCCGACCCCGACGACCTCCGCCGCGCTCAGGACAGCATACAGAACCGCCTCGACCGCTTCGAAGACAAACTCTGGGTGCCTGACCGCGAAGTCATCATCGCCGAACATGAGGCCAGGCTCGCCGCTGCCTCAGGCGACTCGACAGCCGTAAACAACGCCGCTGCCGCCGCCGACAAGCCCAAGGCACGCTCCACAAAGCGCTCCACCAAACGCTCCGAAGGCAAACCAAAAGAAGTCAAAGAGAAGAAACCCAAACAAATCAAATCCTCCTCCTCATCTTCGGCCACACGCTCGGTGCGCCGCTCGCGCAAACGCTGACAATCCTCCGGGTCGGGCAGCTAATTTAGCTATCTTAGCTATCTTAGCTATCTTAGCTACCTCAGCTACTGTTTCAGCACTTAAAGGAAAAGCGATTGCGGGCCGCTATCGAGATTACCAGAAAGACTATCGCAAGCACAAAATTGAGCAAAAACGCAAATCCGGTGACACTGCCGGCGTGCAGCAGCCCGCGCAACGAGTCCACAATCACAGGCGCGGCCGACACCGCAGCGTAATTGGCCACAAGCACTATCGACAGACTCATAGTGTTGAGCGACGGGTCGCTCACCGCATCAGGAGCCTTGTTATACACTATCGGCTGATGTATGCCGTAGCCCGCGCCCATCAGAGCCGACCCGGCTATCATAGCCCACTCGGTGCGCACGAACGCGAACAGCGCCAGACCGCCGACAATCATCATCGCCGCCATCGGTATGGTCATACCCCGAAACACCCTCAGAATCTGCGGCAACACAAATCCGGGCAGAAATATAAACAGAAAATACACCGCCGTCACCGTACCCGTGATTTCTGTCGACCAATGCTCCTTCTCAATCAGATAAGGGCAGAAATAGGTTATTATCACCGTGGCATAGGTCGTGAAAAAGTATGCCGCCGACAGAGGCAGCATCCGCCGCCATATTATTCCGCCCCTGACGGCAGGGGCACCGGACGAGGCCGTAGCCGCAGCCTCAGCCATGTCGGCCTGAGGTATGCCCCGCAGCAGCGGCGACAATGCCAGCGGTATGAGCGGCATCAGATACACCGCAAACGGCAGATGCCAGTCGCCGTGAGCAAGCAAACCCACCGCGAACGTCGCAGCCACTACCGACATATTAGATATGCCCGACTGCAAACCCATCTGACGCATACGATACGCCCCCGTGAACGTGTCGGCCAGCAATCCCGTAGAAAACGGAACAAGCACTCCGGCAGCTATTCCCAAAAGACAACTTATCACTATCAGTTCGGTCATCGTCGTGGCCAGCATGCACGCGATGCCGCAAAGCGAATACAACACAAGCGCCCCCACGACAAAAGCGATTTTATGCCTGCTCTGAGCCAAACGCCCCGACAGCACCAGACACGGTATAATGAGCAGATTCGGCAACACCGTGAGCAACTGCTCCTCAAAAACTCCCGTACCCGGAAAAATCCTCGAAAGTGACCCGAGCATAGGCGAAATAGCCAGTCCCGGCAGATTCACCACCAGCGACAGCGACAAAATAGCCACAAGCGTCCTAAGCGAAACAGGAGTCTTACCCGTTGTGATTTTCATAAAAATACAAAAATTAATATAACTATACAACACCGCCCCGCGCACATAAGTTTACCGGGAGGCGCCGGCCTCACCGGGAAGTGCCGGCCTCACCGGGAGGTGCCGCACGGCCTCGGGCGGCATAAAAATAACCGTCGCCTGACGTCATGTGCCGACCGGGCCGGTCGGCACAAATTACTGTAAGCTGCTTTGTCGTGAGCAGGGCCGCTCACGACCTCCCAGTGGCATCCGCGCGAGCGGATGGCCGTTTGATAGCCGGGGGTTGAGCGCAGCGAAACCTCCGGAAAATAATACCTGTAAAAAATCCACCCCGATAGTGGTGGGTTGTTAGTTAATTGCTTGCTCAATAACCCCTCCCCTCTCGGGGAGAAATGGTGTGGAGGTTTGGCCTCATTCCGTAGGTTTCGGTCGCTGCGCTCCCTTAACCCACGGCTACCCAACAACAATCCCCTCACGGGGAAACCGCACGACCTCACCGGGAAGTGCCGCACGGCAGCACAGATAGCTACTTTAGCTACCTTAGCTACTTTAGCTATCTTAGCTAAGGTCAATAACTGATGATATTTTCTCCTGTTCCTGCAACAAAAATGTCATAAAATTCGTTAAATAGAAAAGCACAAAGCTCCCTTCGCGCATATACGACTATTTTTTATCTATAACCACCTAATTTTGTGAATTCATGAAAGAATACATCGCTGAAGGTGTGGGCACCATGCTGCTCGTACTCCTGGCTTGCGGCAGCGCAGTGCTTGCAGGCCCGTCAATCGGTGTTTTAGGCATCGGACTATGTTTCGGACTCGTTCTTATTTGCCTCTGCTATGCCATCGGCAACGTCTCGGGTTGCCACGTCAACCCCGCCGTATCGTTCGCAATGCTTCTGAGCGGTAAAATGCCCTTCGGCAAATTCTGCGGCTACGTCGTTTCACAGCTCGTCGGAGCCACAATCGGCGCCGGAGTGCTCTACGCTTTCGTTTCGCTCGCTCCCGACTTCAATTTCGGCGGCATCACCGAGAACAACGGCCTCTACAACAATCTGGCAGCCAACGTGCTCCAGCCCGGAGCCACATCGGGCATGGCTCTCCTGGCGGAAGGTCTGCTCACATTCTTCTTCGTATTCGTCATCCTCTGCGCCACCGACTCTAAGAAAGGCTTCGGCAACTTTGCCGGACTCGCTATCGGTATCGCCCTCGGTCTGGTCAACATCGTAGGCATCCCCGTCGACAACTGCTCGGTCAACCCCGCCCGCTCGTTCGGTCCGGCAGTCTTCTCGCCCGAGGCTTGGGGCGATTTCTGGATTATGCTCGTAGGTCCGCTCGCCGGCGCTGCCATCGCCGTGGCCTGCTACCGCGCCGTGATGTCGGCAGCCGAGAAATAACCCTCATCACCCATATCGCCATACACGCATCGCCCTCTCCCGGACGGTGCGTTTTTATATTCAATATAAATTTTAGCAAATTTTATGTATTTTACAATTCACTAAATCACAGGCGGTTAAACAGCTCTGACGAAACTTTTTCGCAAAAAAAGCACTCATAAGCTTTTTATATCCGAATAAAATGCGTAAATTTGGAGACGATAAAAAGAAGGCTAAATCCTTTCTACATCTTCTTGCGGGGCATTTCGCCCCCGACATCACAGCATCAATAACATGGAAAAAACCCTCGTTATACTTAAGCCATCCGCCATTCAGCGTGCTCTTGTCGGCAAAGTTATCTCACGCTTTCAGGACAAAGGCCTCACTATCGCAGGTATAAAGATGATGCAGCTCGATGAGAAAATACTGCGCGAGCACTACGCCCACCTCGTCGACCGTCCGTTCTTCCCCACGCTGGTGAAATCGATGATGGCAACTCCCGTGATTGTGATGGCGCTCCAAGGCAAAGACGCAGTAGAAGTGGTGAGAGCCATGACCGGCGCGACCAACTCACGCAAAGCCGCACCCGGCACCATACGCGGAGACTACGGCCTCAGCTCTCAGGAAAACATCGTGCACGCATCCGACTCGGTCGACAACGCCCGCATCGAGCTCGCACGATTCTTCGCTCCACAGGAAATCTTCGATTATCAGCCCGTCACTCTTCCCGCCATTCTCGCTCCCGACGAAAGAGACTGACTACTCATTATCTCCCGACCCTCAAACCTCTAATCACAAATGCAGATAAGCAAAATACTGATATCCTTCACATTCGCCCTCGGCGCTTTTGCAGCCTCAGCACAAACCACTTATCACCTCCCCGGGCAGCACTCCGAGCAACAGTCCAACCTTCTTGCAAATCAAGAGAGACTCGACAACCAGTTCAACCTCTCCGTCGACAACTACATCAACTTTGACGAAGAAGAAGAGCCCGAATTCGACATCTACACCGAAGGCTGGGACAGCAATATGGTCAACTGCTACCAGAATGTCGAAGTGCCCCAAAGAGCCGTAATCGACGTCACCAACTTCCGTATGCCGCACCCCGGCTACATCACCTCGCCCTACGGATACCGCCGCCGCTACCGCCGCATGCACAAAGGCGTTGACCTCAAAGTCAACATCGGCGACACCATCCGCGCCGCATTCGACGGACGCGTCCGCATCACCAAATTCGAGCGCAGAGGCTACGGATACTACGTTGTGGTACGCCACACCAACGACCTCGAAACCGTCTACGGCCACCTCTCCCGATTCCTCGTAGAGCCCGGAACTTACGTCAAAGCCGGCGACCCCATCGCCCTCGGCGGCAACACCGGCCGCTCAACCGGACCCCACCTCCACTTCGAGACCCGCTACATGGGCTACGCCATCAATCCCTCGGCCATCTTCGACTTCGCAAACCAGACCACACACACCGACACATACACATTCGACAAACGCACATACCAGAACGCGCGCAACTTCTCGCCCTCAGCCAATGCCGAATACGCCACACAATACCGCAAGACACATCCAGTCACGGCATCGGTCTCCAACTCCAAAACATCCTCTAAGGCCACACGCACCTACCGTGTGCGCAAAGGCGACACACTCAGCCGCATAGCATCAAGCCACGGACTCACCGTAGCCAAACTCTGCCGCATCAACGGCATCAAAGCCAGCGCCAAACTTCGCATAGGACAAAGGTTAAAATTGAAATAACAAACATCATAAATTATAAATATAATGCCCCGGGCAGCATCCGTGACGGACCCTGCCCGGATTTTTTTTGCCTGTATCAGATTAGCTATTATATCTACCGTAGCTAAAATAGCCGTCATCTCCACCGGGAAATGCCGACCGGCCCCACCGGGAAGTGCCGACCGGCCCGGTCGGCACAAAAGACTGGGAAGTGCCCTGCGGCCTCGCAGGGCACAGAGATTACCATCGCTTGCCGTCATGTGCCGACCGGCCCGGTCGGCACTTCCCGGTGGGGCGGCCTCGGGCGGCACAAAAGACTGGGAGGTGCCCTGCGGCCTCGCAGGGCACATAGATTACCGTCGCCTGACGTCATGTGCCGACCGGACCGGTCGGCACTTCCCGGTGGGGCGGCCTCGGGCGGCACACAGCTACATTAGCTATTTTAGCTATCTTAGCTATTTTAGCGTGTTTTTTATCCCTAATTTTGGCTTTTTGCTAAATTTGTCTTAAATTTGCAGGCTAAATCGGTATTTTCTTTTCTTTTAATCCCGCATCAAATGACTCATACTGCCGACAAATGGTCTGAAATCGAACATCTCCCCCAATGGGACGAGGAGTTTTACCACGTCTACACTGCAAAAAAATTTGGCAAATGGGTGATGCTTAAAACTTTAAAGCCTCAGTACCGCGATATCCCGGAGTTCCGCGAGATGATTGAAAAGGAGTTTGAGGTGAGGTATAATCTCGCCCATCCGCATATCGTGATGATTAACGATTACGAGGAGGTGCCGGGCCTGGGCATGTGCATCATCACCGACGATGTCTATGGCCGTTCGCTGCGTCAAATCATCGACGAGGGCAAAATCACCGACCGGCACGTGAGCCAGTTGCGCCATCAGCTCGTGAGCGCGATGGAGTATATCCTCTCCAATCACATCGTGCACCATCCCATCCGCCCCGAGACAATTATCTTCACCGATAAGATTGAAAATCTGAAGCTCATCGACGTGGGCTACGACCAGAAGCGCAGCCTGAGCACGATGACTGTCGACGACGACATCCGCAACTACGGCCTCATCCTCAGAGAGGTTATCGAAAAGGGGCATATCAGCGACGCGCACCTCTGCGCCGTGGCCGACAGGTGTCTCGACCCCAACCCGGCACGACGCTTCCATTCGGTCACCGACCTCCACCTGGCGCTCGAAAACACCAACAATTCGCGTATCTACATCTTCGTCATCTCTTTCATGGCAATCATGATTGCAGCGCTCATTGCCCTGCAAATAAGCAAAATAGGCTAAACAACATCCCACGCAATGATTACAGTCAAAACCGTAGCACCATCCAAGAGCGAACTCACGCGCTACGTGCAGTTCGGCATCGATTTATATAAAAACAACGACTATTTCGTGCCGCCGCTGGTGCTCGACGACGTGAATACGCTCAACCCCAAAGTCAATCCGGCCTTCGACTTCTGCGAGGCGCAGTCGTGGATGGCCTACCGCGACGGCAAGCCCGCAGGGCGCATCACCGCCATCATCAACCGGGCCGTCAACGAGCTTAAAGGGGAGAAAACGATGCGGTTCGGCTTTGTCGATTTCATCGACGACGCCGAGGTGGTAGACGCGCTCTTCGCCACTGCCGAAGAGTGGGGTCGCAACCACGGCATGAACAGCATTGTGGGTCCGATGGGATTCACCGACATGGACCACGAGGGTATGCTCATCGACGGTTTCAACGAAATGGGCACCATGGCCACTATCTACAACTATCCCTACTACCCCGGGCACATGGAGCGCATGGGCTACGAAAAAGAAGTCGACTGGGTGGAATACCGCATCAAAATCCCCGCCGAAATCCCCGAAAAGCACCGCCGCATAGCCGACATCGTGGAGCGCCGCTTCGGCCTGAAAGTCAAAAAATACACCTCGCGCAAGAAGATTAAAGAGGAATACGGCCGCGCCATCTTCGACCTCATCAACGAAGCCTACGCCGACCTCTACGGCTATTCGCCCCTTACCCCCAGGCAAATCGACTACTATATAAATATGTATCTGGGCATCGTGCGCCTCGAGGAGGTGTGCCTCATCACCGACTCCGACGACCGTCTGGTGTGCGTGGGCATCGCCATGCCCTCGCTCTCCAAGGCCCTGCGCCGCGCCGGAGGCAAGCTCCTTCCCCTGGGCTGGTGGCATCTCTTCCGCGCCATACGCGGCAACTCCGACGTGGTGGACCTTCTGCTTGTGGCCGTAAAGCCCGAATATCAGAACAAGGGCGTGAACGCGCTGCTATTCAGAGATTTAATCACTCAATTCAACAAAGACGGATTCCGCGAGGCCGAAAGCAACCTCGAGCTCGAAGGCAACGAAAACGTGCAGAAACAATGGGAATACTTCGAGCGCCGACTCCACCGCCGCCGCCGCTGCTACAAGAAACAGCTTTAAGTACCTTCACCCTCCACCCTAATTCCTAATTCCTAATTCCTAATTCCTAATTTCTATACCCTGTCTCCTGTCCCCTCTCTAAACAATACCTATATGAACGCAAGTCTACGATTCTTTACATCTCTCTTCCTCGCCCTCGCCTCATTTACCGCCGCCTACGCCGAGGCGCCGGCAGGCTACTACTCGACACTCAACGGCAAAAAAGGCGCCGAACTCAAAACCGCTGCCGGAAACATCGTGCGCAGTTTCAAGCTGGACGGCTCGTACTCAACGGTTTACAATAATCTCAAATACACGTTCCAGCAAACCGACCTATACCCCGGCTCTCAGCGCTGGTACGACATGTACTCCGACATCCCCCTCTACGCGCCCGGCTTCTCCGGCCTCAACCGCGAACACTCTTTCCCCAAAAGCTGGTGGGGCGGACTCACCGACATCAACGCTTACGTCGACCTAAACCACCTCTACCCCGCCGAAGCCAAAGCAAACATGGCCAAAAGCAATTATCCCTTGGGAGAAGTCGACATGTCCACCTCTCCATACTTCAACAACGGTATCTCAAAAATCGGTTATCCCGTGAGCGGTCAGGGCGGCAACGCAAAATACGTCTTTGAGCCCGACGACGAATACAAAGGCGACTTCGCCCGCACCTATTTCTATATGGCCACCGTATATCAGAACCTCACCTGGGCCCGGCAATACTGCTACATGCTCGTGCCCACCGGCACCTATCCCACCCTCAACGACTGGGCTGTTAGCCTCCTGCTCCGCTGGGCAAAAGAAGACCCCGTGAGCCAGAAGGAAATACTCCGCAACGAGGCCGTATACAAAGCACAGAACAACCGCAACCCCTTTATCGACCTCCCCGACCTCGCCGACCATATCTGGGGCGACAAAAAGAACCTCCCCTACACCGTAGGCTCGTCACACCCCACAGGCGAGGCCGTGCTCTACGCCCCCGTGTCGCAAGAATCGCTCGACCTCGGACAAGTGGCCATCGGCAGCTCCATCACCGGCAAACTCCTCATCCGTGGCAAAAACCTCACCGGCAACATCTCCATACTCGTAACCAACCGCACCAATCCCGAGCAGGCCAAACTCTTCACCCCGGCCGTGACATCGGTTCCCGCAGCATGGGCCAACCGCGACAACGGCTACTATCTCGACATCACCTACACCCCCGACGCCATCGGCACTCACGAGGCTCAGCTCGCCGTCTTCGACGGAGGCATCACCGGCTCAATTCTCGTAAACCTCAAAGCCGAATGTCTCGAAGCTCCCGTGCTCACCGCCTGCACCGCCACCGACCCCTCCGACATCACATCCGACTCATACACAGCCAACTGGACCGTGCCCGCCGGCGAAACCGTCGACTATTGGATAGTCACACGCACCCGATACTTCAACAACGCCTCGACACAGACCGAAGAACTCCTCGCCGAAGACACATCGCTCGAAATCACCGACTTCGCCGCCTCCGAATATGAAACATACGCCGTGCAGAGCGTGCGCTTAGGCTACCGCAGCCCCATGTCCAACACTGTGACCGTGCGCCATTCCGGCATCTCAGGCGTTGAGACAGACGAGCCCATCGTCGTCATCGGTCTTGAAGGCGCCATCCGCATCAAATGTCCCGAGCCGCAGACAGGCTGCCGCATCTACGACGTCACCGGCCGGCTCGTGCGCTGTATCGACATCGTAGAAGACAACACCGACATCGACATGCCGTTGGGCATCTACTTCGTCACCACCGACCGCACGACCGCGCCCCGCAAAGTAGCAGTACGATAACTTCCCGACCGGGAAGCGAAGCGCGGCCTCACTGGGAGGCGCCCTGCGGCCTCGGGCGGCACAAAAAACAACCGTCGCCTGTCGTTATGTGCCGACCGGGCCGGTCGGCACTTCCCAGTAGGCCGCTCACGACCTCCCGGTGCATCCGCGCGGGCATAAAAGACCGGGAAGTGCCCTGCGGCCTCGCAGGGCACAATTGACTGGGAGGTGCCGCACGGCCTCGGGCGGCACAAAAAACAACCGTCGGCTGCCGTTATGTGCCGACCGGGCCGGTCGGCACTTCCCAGTAGGCATCCGCGCGAGCATAAAAAAACACCGTCGGCTGCCGTTATGTGCCGACCGGGCCGGTCGGCACTTCCCAGTGACAGCTACCTCAGCTATTTTAGCTACCTTAGCTATGATAGCTTTTGCATGCAAATGCATGCATTTGCAGGTTTTGCATGATTTTGCATCATGTACTATGTACTATGTTCTATGTACTATGTACAATGTACAATGTACTATGTACAGTGTACTGTGTACTGTGTGAGTGAGAGCGCGCGCGCGAAGCGTTTTCTCACTCATTTTTTGTCTTAAAAGTTAAATATCGTAAAATATCTGTGTTTGAGTTTGCATTTTACATATTTTTGTTGTATCTTTGCGTCATGAAATTACAATTGACATAGGCAGGCCGCGCTCGAAATTGTTTAAGCACAAATTTCTTAATCTCATTCATCACTATGAAACACTTCACCGTCGAGGAGCTGACACGCTCCTACACTGCCGCTCACAACGGCATCTCCAACATTCCGAACCGTCAGTCGCTCGACAATCTCATTGCTCTGGTCGAAAACACGCTCGACCCGGTGCGCGAGCTCGCCGGCGCTCCGATATACGTCAATTCGGGCTACCGCTCGGTGATGCTGAACCGCGCTGTGGGCGGCGTGCCGCGTTCGCAGCACACCAAAGGCGAGGCGGCCGACATCACTACGGGCGACCGCGAGGCCAACGTGCGTCTGGCCGTGATGATTGCCGGCTCCGACATCCCCTACGACCAGCTCATAGTCGAGAAATGCGGCGAGTGGCTGCACATCAGCTTCACCACCGCGCGTCCCAACCGCCGTCAGACCATCTATTCGGGCAAATGATGAAGTGCTTGTTATCTTTTCTTGCCGGAGCGGTCACAGGTTGGTTGTTTGCCAACTTTTTCGCTCCTTCCGCCTCGGTTTCCACCGTGATTTCGAGCTCCGACACGGTGCTGCGCGTCGACACGGTGCTCGTCAGGGTTCCTCAGGCGGTGACACGCACGGTGGTGCGTCACGACACCATACGCATTGCCTGCTCCGGCGTGAGCGACAGCATCGACGTGGCGCTCCCCGTGGCTCAATCGCACTACACCGACCCCTGCGGCGAGGCATGGGTGAGCGGCTGGCACGCAAGGCTCGACAGCATGCGCTTTTACCCCTCCACCGTGACCGTGACGCGCACTCAGACCGCCACTCCGCGTCGCTGGCACATAGGTGTCACTGCCGGAGTCACCGCAACGGCCCATGGTATCGCACCGGGCGTCAGCGTGGGCGTAACTTATTCATTTTTCAGCTTTTAAAACCAACGACAATGACCGAAACAGACCGACAGACGTTCGTATTCCATGCCTCTTGGTACGAAATGATAGAAGAGTTGCCCGCCGAGCTGCGCGGGCCCGTAACCGAGGCGATAATAGCCTACGCATTCACCGGCAAGATGCCCGACGACCCCATAATCCGTGCTATTACGGCGCTCGTGCGCATTGCCATCGACCACGACAGAGAAAAATGGAACGAAACGAAGAAAAAACGCTCCGAGGCCGCAAAATCGAGATACGCCAAGGCTGCGAAACCCGAAAGCGCATCCTCTGACGACGATAAAGAATCTCCGGCGGCCACCGCCGACACCCGCGAGAGCGATGACACCTGCAAGAGCGCCGACACCTGCAAGAGCGATGACACCTGCGTGGCCGACTACGCCTGCTCGACCGCTGACGATGAGCTGCCGAAGCCGCCCTCGAAGGAGAAAGTTATCGAATACTTCAAAACAAAACATTTCGAGTCCGACCCGCGTGCGTTTCACGCTTATTACAGCGCCACGGGCTGGCGCATGGGCAGCAACCGCATACGCGACTGGACATCAGCGGCCTGCAGCTGGGAAATAAGACAAAAGACTTACGACACAAACCACACAAGACATGAAACCAAACAAAATGATCGACACGCACGACATAGGGGGGTTGATACGGCTGCTGTCGGCGCGGAAGATTACACAGGCACGATTTAGCATCGATATGCCCGCAACCGAGATTGCCAACGCGCTCTACGCCGCCTACACATCCGAAGTGCGGCGCCGGGGCCGCACCATGGAGCTCGACGACGACACGCGCACGGTGATGCTCGACTGCGCCGAATGGCTCGCCGACCCTCACGGCAAAACGGGCCTCATGCTGCAAGGACGCTACGGCAACGGCAAAACCACAATGCTGCATGCCATCTGCGACATCATCAATCTGCTCTACGACTCGGCGCTGTCGACCGAGAGGGTGCAAATCAAGTTCATCAAAGCCAAGGACATAGCACGCATCGGAGCCGACGACTCTCAGCGCGAGCGGTATATGCAGCTCGTCACGGAAGACCTCCTGGCCATCGACGATCTGGGCGAGGAACCGGCCGAAATCGTACGCTTCGGCATGACCCACACACCCGTCAAGGACCTGCTCGCCGAGCGGTACAGCCGTCAGAAATTCACCATCGTAAGCACCAACCTCATCAACACCGCCACATCGCCCCAACTCTCAGAACACTACGGCGAGAGAGTGGTCGACCGCTTCCGCGAGATGATGAAAATCGTCGTGTTCCGCCACCCCTCGTACCGCAGCAGAACCCCTGAGGCCGGCGCGGCTCAACGATAGTCGGCGAAGCGCTCTTTCAGGCACTTGCGGGCGTAGAAGATACGGCTCTTCACCGTGCCCAGCGGCAGATTCAGCTTCTCGGCTATCTCATTGTATTTATAGCCGGCGACCATCATCGAGAACGGGATGCGATAATCGTCGTCAAGCTCGGCGATGGCAGCCGTGATTTCACGTTCGGTGCATGTGCTCTCGGGCGATGCAAGCCCCGAATCCTGAGAAATATTGAGGAAATAAAGGTTGTCGGTGGTATCGATAAGCGTGGCCTGACGCGCTCCGCGGCGGTAATTGTTGATAAAGAGGTTGCGCATGATTGTGAACACCCAGCCCTTGAAATTGGTGTCGTCGGCAAACTTGTCGCGATTGTCAAGAGCCTTGATCGTTGTGTCCTGCAACAAATCGTAGGCATCGTCGCGGTTGGAAGTGAGCATGAATGCGAAATTCAGCATATTGCCCTGAAGGCGCATCAGCGAATCTTGAAAAGCAGAAGCAGTCATAGCCGGAAGATTTAGTGTTTTATAGGTATCTGAGTTGAATCAATCGTGGTTGATTTTTCTTTACGATGTGAAGTTACGACATCGCAATCCGCAATCAAAACAGGCGCTGTTAATATGTGTTAATCGTTGAAATTTAATTGAACAGAAACTGTATACCGTTGATTTATTGCCACTTAACCGTACGTATACATTGTTACAGAATTGTAAAAGTTTGGCAAAATTATCAAATCTGTTACAATCGGATGTGCGTCGTAACATTTCGGCCACAAACTCGCCTGCCGCATGATTTTAAAGTTTGCGAAAAAATATATAACTTTGCACCCGTCAACAACAAGCCTACGCCCATGAAACGCATCATCCTCCACACATTATTATATATAGCGTGCGCGGCCACAGCCCCGGCCATCAATCCGGCCCAGGTAAGATACCACGACGAAGCCAACGACACCACACGCCTTACCAACCTGCTCATCGAAGCGCACAACCGGCACTTCGCCGACGCCGGAGCGGCCGTCGAATGGTTCGCCATGCAATTTCTCGACAAGCCCTACGTGGCACACACCCTCGAAGGCGACCCCGAAATGCTCACCGTCGACATCGACCGCCTCGACTGCACCACCTACGTCGAAACCGTGCTCGCCCTCACCCTCACCGAAAGAGAAAACCGCCAGTCGTGGCGCGACTTCATCTACAACCTCGAACGCATACGCTACCGCAACGGACGGCTCGACGGCTACCCCTCACGCCTCCACTACAACTCCGACTGGGTGGTAGACAACACACACCGGGGCAACCTCATCGACGTCACCAACCGCTTCCCGCGCCACAACTACACAGTCAAGACCATTGACTTCATGAGCGCCAACGCCGACAAATACACAGCCCTGGCCGACAGCGCCACCCTCGCCCGCATCAAAGACACAGAGCTCAAACTGCGCAACCACCGCTTCCCCTACATCAAAACCATCGACCTCGACCGCAAAGAGACAAAACAAGCCTTCCGCACCGGCGACATCATCGGATTCACCACCAAAATACCCAACCTCGACACCACCCACATGGGCATCATCATCATGCGCGACGGCGAGCCATACGTGATACACGCATCCATGAGCGCCGGCAAAGTCACCCTCACCACCCGGCCCCTCGCCTCATTCGTCAAAAACAACCGCTCCATGACCGGCGTGAGAGTGCTGCGAGTGGCAGAATGAGCCAAAACAGCCCCCCGAAAAGCGACAAAACGACCAATCACATCGACAAAAAGGTAAAAAAAACCTAACAGGGGCAAGAAAATTGCGTAAAAATTTCTCTATTTCGAGAAAAAATCGTTACTTTGCACGTCAGAAAATTTATTAATCAAATAAACTCACTCATTATGTCTGAAATTGCAGATCGCGTAAAAGCCATCATCGTCGAAACCCTCAGCGTAGACGAAGGCGCCGTAACAGAAACCGCCACATTCACCGACCTCGGTGCTGACTCACTCGACACTGTCGATATCATCATGAAATTCGAAAAAGAATTCGATATCAAAATCGGCGACCAGGAAGCTGAAAAAATCACTACCGTCGGTGACGCAATCGCCTTCGTAGAAGCAGCAAAAAAGTAAACTGAGCACAAGCTCACAATATCTCCCAACTCCACCTCTTACTTAGAAATGGAACTAAAAAGAGTAGTAGTAACAGGACTCGGTGCAGTCACACCACTGGGCAACGACGTTGAGACCACATGGCGCAACGCCGTAGACGGAGTGAGCGGCGCAGGCCCTATTACACACTTCGACTGCTCGCAATTCAAGACACAATTCGCCTGCGAGGTCAAAGACTTCCACCCCGAAGCCACCATCGACCGCCGCAAGCTGCGCACACTCGACCTATACGCCCAGTACGCCCTCGTGGCAGCGCAACAGGCAGTAAAAGACGCCGACCTTGAAAGCGAGCAAATCGACAAAAACCGCGTCGGCGTTATCGTAGCAGCCGGCATCGGCGGCCTCCATACCTTCGAGGAAGAGGCCGGATACTACGCTGTACACGAAGCCGACGGCCCGCGCTACAGCCCCTTCTTCATCCCCAAAATGATTGCCGACATCGCATCCGGACACATCTCCATGGACTACGGCTTCCACGGCCCCAACTACGGAGTAGTCTCGGCTTGCGCATCATCCAACAACGCAATCATCGACGCTTTCAACCTCATCCGGCTCGGCAAAGCCGACGCAATCGTCACCGGCGGAGCCGAAGCAGCAATCTTCCCCGCAGGCGTAGGAGGATTCAACTCAATGCATGCCCTCTCGACACGCAACGACGACCCCAAAACCGCCTCCCGACCCTTCTCAAAAAGTCGCGACGGCTTCGTAATGGGCGAAGGCTCGGTAGTGCTCGTGCTCGAAGAACTTGAGCACGCACTCGCACGCGGCGCAAAAATCTACGCCGAAGTTGCCGGAGGAGGCATGTCGGCCGACGCCTACCACATCACCAAAACCCATCCCGAAGGACTCGGCGCAATCCTCTCAATGCAGGCAGCGCTCGACGACGCCGGCATGAAGCCCGAAGACATCGACTACATCAACGTCCACGGCACATCAACACCCGTAGGCGACCTCGGCGAGGCAAAAGCAATCGTAAAACTCTTCGGCGAACACGCCTACAAGCTCAACATCTCATCCACAAAATCGATGACCGGACACCTCCTCGGAGCCACCGGAGCCCTCGAAGCAATGTTCAGCATCCTCGCCATCAAAAACAGCGTCGTACCGCCCACAATCAACCACACCGAAGGCGATGAAGACGAAGAAATCGATTACAACCTCAACTTCACATTCAACAAAGCACAACACCGCCACGTGCGTGCAGCGCTCTCCAACGCCTTCGGCTTCGGAGGACACAACGCAACCGTGATTGTGAAAGAATACAACAAATAACCGTAATCGACTCCCACAGGAGATACCACACCACCAACAAGGGGCTGCGTCAGGCCACAAAACCAAGACGCAGCCCCTATACTATACCCCAACAATAGCTAACACCGGGAAGTGCCGAGCGGCCCTGCGCGAGCACAAAAACACCGGGAAGTGCCCTGCGGCCCGCGCGAGCACATAAATAATTACCGGGAAGTGCCGCACGGCCTCGGGCGGCACAAAAACACCGGGAAGTGCCCTGCGGCCCGCAGGGCATAAAAGACTGGGAAGTGCCCTGCGGCCTCGGGCGGCACAAAAGAGAGGCACATAAGAGAATTACCATCGCCTGATGTTGTGTCGTGAGCGGGGACGCTCACGACTTCCCGGTGGCATCCGCGCAAGCATAAAACACCGGGAAGTGCCCTGCGCGTCCCCGCTCACGACCTCCCGGTGAGGCGGCCTCCCAATGCATCCGCGGCAGCGGATGGTCGTTTTATAGCCGGGGGTTGAGCGCAGCGAAACCCTCGGTTGACAGCATTCTCAATGGCTCCACCCCGGCAGGGGTGGGTTGTTAGTTAATTGCTTGCACAATAACCCCTCCCCTCACAGGGAGGAATGCTGTAGAGGATTGGCCTCATTCCGTAGGTTTCGGTCGCTCCGCTCCCTCAACCCACGGCTATCCAACAACTATCCCCTAACGGGAAACCAGCCCTGCGGCTCGCGCAGCACATATTGCTACCTTAGCTAAATTAGCTACTTCAATGCAAAAAAATGCTAAATATTTGGCAGCCTCAGAATAAATCAGTTAATTTGTATACAAAAATAAACCAATAACAAAAACAACCCCCTCCTACCATGAAACCATACGTTTTAGGCATAGACATCGGCGGCACCAACACCGTCTTCGGCATAGTAGACGCCCGCGGAGCAGTAATAGCAAGCTCATCAATCAAAACAGCAAAACATCCCAAAGTAGAAGACTACGTCGACGAGCTCTACAACGAAATCACACGCCTGCTCGAAGCCAACGACGCCGTAAGCAAAATACAAGGCATCGGCGTAGGCGCACCCAACGCCAACTACTTCACAGGCATCATCGAAGAATCGGCCAACCTCATCTGGCACGGCAAAATACCCCTGGCACAAATGCTCCAGGACAAATTCGGAATACCCGTAGCCATCACCAACGACGCCAACGCAGCCGCAATCGGCGAAATGACCTACGGAGCCGCACGAGGCCTCAAAGACTTCATCATGATCACACTCGGCACAGGCGTAGGCTCAGGCATCGTAGTCAACGGACAACTCGTATACGGCCACGACGGATTCGCCGGCGAGCTCGGACACCTCATCGTAAAACGCAACAACGGACGCCTCTGCGGATGCGGACGCACCGGATGCCTCGAAGCATACTGCTCAGCCACAGGCGTAGCACGCACAGCACGCGAATTCCTCGAAATACGCACCGAGCCCTCGCTCCTGCGCAACCTCGACATCGACGAAATCACATCCAAAGACGTCTACGACGCAGCAATGCAAGGCGACAAACTCGCAAAAGAAATCTTCGACTACACAGGCAAAATCCTCGGCGAATCAATGGCCGACATGATGCTCTTCTCATCACCAAAAGCATTCATCCTCTTCGGCGGACTCGCCAAGAGCGGCGACCTCCTGCTCAAACCTCTCAAAGAAGCACTCGACAAAAACCTCATGTTCGCCTTCAAAGGCAAACCCCAAGTGCTCCTGAGCGAGCTCAAAGAAGCCGACGCCGCCGTACTCGGAGCCTCAGCCCTCGGCTGGGAAGCCAAACAAAACGACATCTGACACACCCCCCGACACCGCATCACATCAGCCCGGACCCTCCACAGAGCCCGGGCTTGACATATCCCCCGCCCGGCGCTCAAAACCAAACACTTACGCCACAACCATGAAGACAAGGGTGCAGACCGCCGCGCACCACACCATGCCCGTCACAAGACAGCCCTGCAACCTTTCGAAACGCAGATTCTACCTGCAAGTGCAAAATTAAGCATTATATTTGAAAAATTCAGCGA